>CAZYMU010000016.1:0-63948 GCA_964648465.1 uncultured Eubacteriales bacterium
TAAAATGCTTATTTTAATGCCAGTTATGACACAGCCTGATCTGCTTCGTTACAGCCCATTCGTGGTGAAGGACCACAACTTCATGTACTGTGCCTTGCATCTGCAGCAAGCTTGACTCGTGAATAATCCACGTCCTCCTAATCCAGTTTGAATAATGCAGGCATGTAAAATGAGCTTGCTATTCAATATTCTGAACCTGCTGCCGGATACTTTCAAGCTCTCCCTTTACAGCTAAAATTTCCCTTGTTATTTCAATATGCTGGGACTTGGATCCTATGGTGTTCGTTTCTCTCATAAGCTCCTGAACAGTAAAATCGAGTTTTTTCCCTACCGGCCCCTCTGTCTTTGAAGATATGAGATCCCGTACAGATGATAAATGGAATTTCAATCTTGCAATTTCTTCTGTCAAATCATACTTTTGCGCCATATAAGCTGCTTCTTGCAGTAGTTTATCATCCGAAAGCGATGTTTCACAGCTTAATTCCTTCAGCCTTTCTCTCATTTTTTCCTGAATAACAACAGGCTGTTTCCTAGCCAGCTTTTCTAACCGGGTCATAATTCGTCTCAAGTTCTGAACATGGCTTCGGAGTTCCCCTGCCAGTTTTCTTCCTTCTCTCATTCTCTCTTTAATAAGCTCATGCAGCGTCTTTTTAAAAGCCCTCTCTAAAAAAGCAGACTCTTCCCCAGAAAAGCTTTTCCTTTTGAGTTCCATAACATGAGGGATGGCAAACAAATTCTCTATTGGGAATGAAATTTTATTGGCCATATCAGAAGATATTTTCTTAAAAGAAGAAAGAATTTTCAGAAGCAGATTATCATTAATAGTAATGTCCCATCCTTTTGAATCCGAAAAAGTCAAATCAATAAAAATTTCTACCCTGCCTCTATATAGTTTTTTATCGCAGAGAGCTCTTATTGTGTTTTCAATGTCTCTAACATAGGTCCCACGGAAACTCCAATCCAAGAAACGATGGTTTAACGTCTTTATGCTTATTCTTGCGGATAGGGTTTTAAAAGTGAATTCCTTCTCCGCAAAACCTGTCATGCTTCGGATCATAGAATAATTTCCTTCTCTTCCGGAAACTGTAAGTCGTATAGTTTTTTGTATATCCCATTTTTCCTGCAAAGCTCAGCATGTGTGCCAATTTCAGTGATTTTTCCCTTGTCCACAACAAATATTTTATTAGCATTCCTAATCGTAGATAACCGATGGGCAATAACAAAAGTTGTCCGGTCTTTCATAACATTGGACAGTGCAATCTGGATTAATCTCTCTGATTCCGAATCAAGAGCTGAAGTAGCTTCATCAAGAATAAGAATGGGTGGGTTTTTCAGCAGCGCTCTGGCAATAGCCAATCTCTGTCTCTGCCCACTCGATAACAATGCTCCTCCCTCTCCTATTTGAGTATCATAGGCTTCAGGAAGTTCCATTATGAAATCATGCGCCATTGCGGCTTTAGCTGCTTTTTTGACATCATCCAAACATGTTTTTACCCGGCCATAAGCAATATTATTGCATACATTATCGTTGAAGAGAATAAGCTCTTGTGTAACAAGTCCGATCTGGGAACGGAGGGAATCAATTGTTATTTTACTGATATCATTGTCATCAATCAAAATTTTCCCCGAAGTCGGATTATAAAAGCGAGAAAGCAGATTGATAATTGTGGTCTTTCCAGAACCACTCAATCCGACAAGAGCTACCGTCTCTGTAGGCAAAACTTCAAAATCCACATTAAAAAGTACTGGTCTTGTTTCGTTGTAACTGAATGAAACATTTTCAAATTTTACACTTCCCTTTATATGTGGAAGGGAATAAGCATTTGAATGATCAACAATTTTGGGAGTACTCTGAAGTATCTCCTGGACTCTTTCATGACAGGCCACTCCTTGCTGGATAACAATATTGGCCCGGCTTAGTCTTTTTATAGGGGTATACATCATGAAAATTGCCATGATAAATGCGCCAAAATCTCCCGGGCTGATGTGGCCCTGGGTTATTCTGCTGGTTCCAACAATAAGCACAAAAGCACCCAGCAAACCACCCAAAAATTCCATGAAAGGAGAGGACAGGCTTCCAATCCATGCCAGCTTCATACTCGTTTTAAAATAGCTTTTAGTTGCCTCAAAAAACTTCTTCAATTCAAACTTTTCCATAGTAAATGATTTGACTATTTTATTGCCGGTAATTGTTTCGTAAAGTAGGCTGAATATATTAGCCATTTTTTCCTGATTTAATTTCCCCTTCTTTTTAAGCTTAGTGCTAAAAACAGCCAAGGGAATAACAGCCAGCGGAGCTATAACAAAAGATGCTATTGCCAAATGCCAGTCAATAAAAAAGATGCCAATAAGAAGAGCAAAAAGGACGAAAATTTCCTGCACAAGATCTCCAAGACTGCCTGAAACTGCCTCTTGAATCTTATCTACATCGCTGGTTAGTCTGGACATGAGTTTGCCAGTTGCCTTGTGGTCAAAATAATCAGAGGATTGGTATATTAGGTGACTAAAAAGATCATTTCTCATCTTGTTTACGACTTTCAGGCCTACTGATTTCATAAAAAAGGAAGAAAGAAAAGTAAACAATCCCTTGCCGAAAATAACAATGACCAGAAGCAGTGGTAAAAATACCAGGAGTTGTTCTTCGGTAATATGAAGCTTATTGATAATAAAATCCATAAAACGCACTTTTTCAACAGATCCAACTTTAGGAGCAAGATGGAACATTTTATCCATGATAGGTTGAATCAAATTGACAAAAACATATGTAAAAAATGCAACAAAAACACTGCAAACAAAAGAGACAATAAGCCTGTTTTTCTCCTTTAATGTCAGCTTTAGAAGTTTTAATATTTCTTTCATATCTTAAATCTACATTGTATAATATTTATTCTTGCTCAGGACATTTTTTATTTCTCTTCCGCTGAGTGAATTAATACCGGTTAAGGCAATCCTTGGGGGTTTTTCTTTTTCATTTTTTGGGACACCCAATTATTGAAATGATTTTTTATATTCACCCATCAAGTAATACATCTTGTCTTTAAGAACAAGCTTTTTTTTCTTTAACTCTTTTTCCTCAAGTCTCTCTTTTTCTGTCAGGAATCCTTTTTTTTTAAACTCTTCGAGTTTTTCTTCACACTTTTTGTGGGATTCAAAAATATTTCTGAAATTCTTGTCTTCTCTTAATAAAAGCATTTTCAGCTCTTTTTCTTCCATTAAGCTACTCCTTACTTCAAAAGAATATCACAATAAATAGGCTATTTCAATTTGACAAGATGCCAAAACTATAAATTTTAATTGACTTAATAGGAGAGGAAAATTATACTAAAAAACAGCTCAAATAAATATGGCGAGGTAGCTCAGTCGGTAGAGCGAGAGACTGAAAATCTCTGCGTCGGCGGTTCGATTCCGTCCCTCGCCATTTTTTTTCAAGTTTCATTTCCCAGGCATATAACACTCTTAATATTTTTTTATATATCTGGATTTAGTGCAGACCCGAATTATCACGAATATTTTATATCGGAATGTTAGACTGTGGATATTATTGCAGATGTTTTCTTGTGCTATGAGCTTCGCGACTTCAGAAATTCTCTCAATTCAGAACCCAACTCCCGCCTTTTTAAAGCAAGGTCAACAGATGCCTCTATGAACCCCAATTTATCACCTGCATCATAACGTATCCCCTCAAAAAGATATCCGTAAACAGGCTGAGTATCCAGAAGTCTTTTTATTGCATCTGTGATTTGAATTTCCCCCCCATGATCCGGTGGAGTCCTTTTGATGGCGTCAAATATTTCAGGAACGAAAACATAACGCCCTAGAATTCCAAGGTCAGAGAAAGCTTTTTCAGGGCCCGGCTTTTCGACCATATCTTCTATCTGAAAGATTCTTTCAGAAATTTGCCTGGGCTTGATAATCCCATATTTTTTTGTGCCCTCTTCATCCACACGGCCCAGGACAATTACAGAGGCTTTTAATTCGGAATATGCATTCATAAGCTGCTTTATACAGGGTACACTGCAATCAAAAATATCATCAGGAAGAAGAACAGCAAACGGCTCATGACAAATATGGTTTTCAGCCATTAGAATGGCATGACCCAGCCCCAGAGCCTCTTTTTGGCGGATAAAACAGAATTCTGCAAGATCCGAGATCCTCTTCACTTCTTCCAGAAGTTCAAGCTTTCCTTTATTTATTAAAAACTGCTCCAGTTCGGGAGTTCTGTCAAAATGATTTTCCAGAGTCGTCTTTCCTCTGGTTGTTATGACAGCAATGTTTTTGATTCCGGACTGAACAGCTTCTTCAACACTATACTGGATTAAAGGTTTGTCAACAACATTCAGCATTTCTTTTGGCTGCGATTTTGTGGCGGGAAGAAAACGTGTACCAAAGCCTCCTGCAGGAATAACTGCTTTTCGAATCATCATTTTATCCTTCAAATTAAGATGTTTTTCCCCACATAAAAATATCCGGGGGAAAGATCTATCTTTCCCCCGGCATGAATCTTCTCGATATGCAGATTTCTTAATAAAAAAAGAAATCCTGTTTTCTTACCAGTTATAACCTAAAGAAGCACCGAAAGACCAGATTTTCAAAGTATAATAACCCGGCATTTCAACATCGGTTAAGGTTAAAGGAATATCTCTGTCTTTCCCTTTAAGATATTCGCCTGAAAAATCGACATGAAGACCATTCTCAAGAGCGTATCCAAAGCCAAAAGTAACTCCGTTGAAGTCATAATTGGGGACAAGAACATTCATTGTCTCATCAGGCGAAGGAGCAGGATCAAAGTAATAACCTCCTCTAAAGGCAAAGGTTTTTATCTTATATTCGGCTCCAAACCTTATTTGAGTGGCGTCTTTCCAATGCATTTTCATTTTGTTCCCTTCGCTTCCTGCCATTATTCCCTGCCACATGACATCCGTAAATTCAAATTCAAGAACGTCAATCTTTTTCCAGTTGGTGTATTGAACATCAGCAGTAAAAGTTAAATTTTCAATCGGCTTAAAAGCTACGCCTCCAGCCAGCCACATGGGCCATGTCACTTCCGCTGTCATATCGGAAGTCGTGGGAATCGTTGCTCCAAAAAGAGGAGAGCCAGGGATTGTACCCAAAACATTAAATTTGGATATTTCGGCATTTCCACTGAAGGATATCTTAGTGGGAGTCCGGAATGTAACCCCAATGCTAAACATTTCACTCGGCTTAGCCAACAATCCGAATGTCGCTCCATATCCCCAGCCTGTCAAGCTCACATCCTGCTGGCCATAATCCCAGTATAAAAAAGTAGCTGGAGGAATGAACGCTTCTGTTGCACCTGCATGCGTTGAGATATCAAACATGCCGTAGTTAATGTTCAGTGCAGCACCGACAAATAGCTTGTCGCTTACCTTATATGCCAAGGCTGGTGCAATAGTGACCACTCCAATCTTGCTTTTCCAATCATAACTATTACCATAAGAAAGAGCGGCAAAATCGCTGCCCGTCCAATCAGCACCTAGACCGGATGGAGTGTAAACTCCGATTCCAGCCACTAAATTCTCGTTTATGGGGTGGTAATATGCAGCTATTCCAACAAGATAATGCTTGGTTGGTGATGTTGCATCCACATTGATCGATCCCAGAAAAGGATGATTATAACCAAATTTGAAAGTACTAGTTGGCAAAATATCATCACCACCAAATCCAAAAGTCTTCTGCTTGAACTGTGCGATCCCGGCTGGATTCCAGAAGATAGCACTGTAGTCATCAGCCAAACCCACAAAGGCACCACCCATAGCCACAGCTCTTGCTCCAAGACCGTTCAAATTCAAACCATTCGCAAAGACCATTGAACTCATAAACACAAGAACCGTAACAAAAGAGAGTAAGAATTTTCCTTTTTTCATGTTAACCTCCTTCGAGTATTCCCTCTGTTTACGATATTTTTAACTATTTGTCAAATTAAACATCCTTCTTGCCAATGCCATGCAATAATGTCCTATTCTCTGCCACGCAAAAGTGTCCGGTTCTTAGCAATGTGAAAATGTCCTGATGCCAGGTGCAGAATTCATGTACCGGTTAGACTATTCAAGGACCCTTAGTTTTAGATGCGAACCGTATGCAGCCGAACGGTAGACCTTATGCATAGCTTTCTTGAAATCGGATTCTTCCGCATGGTAGATATCCATGAATTTCTGGGGGTTTCGGTCGATAACCGGAAACCATGTACTTTGAACCTGCACCATTATCCGGTGCCCTTTGCGGAAACAGTGGTATTTATCCCGCAGGTCATAAGTTATGTGTGTGATCTCTCCAGGTACAAAGGGCTCCGGATCTTCAAAACTTGTGCGGTACTTCCCACGAAATACATCAGCACCAACCAGCATCTGGAAATTCCCTTTTGTCTCATTATTCGTGTCGGGAATAATCTCGGGAGAACCCTCTGGGAAAACATCGATCAACTTGACAATCCAGTCCGCATCCGTCCCTGTTGTTGAGACAAAAAGATTTGCAATAATAGGTCCGGCAATCGTCACATCTTCGGAGAGGATATCGCTCTGGTAGGCCAGCACATCAGGACGATTAGCTGCAAAGCGCTGGTCCTCGATCATCCAAGTATGCCCCTGATAAGTGCGAACCTCTGCCGAGTATGGAACAGGGTTGTCAGGATCGCTTACAAAATCATCATAAACCTTATCCGACTTTTCTTGAGGAGCTGTAAATGAAAGCTTCCCTTCAGCCTGCAGATAGAGATTTTTTTCAACTGCTTGCGGCGGAGGCCACCTGTCATAGGATTTCCACTGGTTGGTGCCGGTTTCAAAAACCAGGGCTTCCGGGAGCTCAAGTTTACTCTTGTCCTTTAAATTGTAAAGAAAGAAGGGGAACTCAATTTTCTTCTGGAAATACACAGCAGTGTCCGAGCCGAAGCGGATATTTCCCAGGAAATCTCCCTTTTCTCTTGCCCATCCTCCATGCCGCCAGGGGCCGACTACCAGGATGCTTTTATTTTCGGGATTGTTTTTCTCGACTGTATAATAAATACTCATAGGGCCGTAAAAATCCTCTGCATCAAACCATCCAGCAACATTGAGAACAGCGTGTTTGATATTGTTCAGATGCTGCAGGACATTTTGCTGCTTCCAGTAATCATCATAATCACCATGCTCCATGTATTCATTCCAGGTAGGAACACTCTCATGGAAATACTTTTTATCCACATTTGATACAGGTCCCAGTTCCAGGAAGAATTTATATCCGTTGGTGGTTCCGTAATCGAATCTGGCACCACGTTTCTCAGAGGGACTTGACCTCACAACGGCATTTCCAGAAAGCCAGCCAAACGTATACATCAGCCGAAAAGCACCGTTATGATGAAAATCATCCCCAATCCACATGTCCGATGGCGATGCTTGAGGAGAAGAGGCTTTCAGAGCAGGATGAGCTTCGATCATTCCCATGACCGTTTGAAAGCCAGGATAGGAAATTCCCCACTGCCCGACACGACCGTTGTTATCAGGGACATTATTTAAGATCCATTCGATAGTATCATATGTGTCGCTGCTTTCGTCAGTATCCTCAGGCTCCTGTTTTACTGCTCTGTGGGGCCGCATCACTACGAATTCACCTTCGGATTTGAATTTTCCTCTCACATCCTGATAGACAAATATAAACCCTTCCGGAGCATACATTTTGTTCGGACCCAGACTGTGCCGACCTGTTTCCGGACCGTAATCCCCGACAGAATAAGGCGTACGGAAAAGCATTACAGGATATTTTTGGCTTCTGTCCTTGGGGATGTAAACTTGGGTATAGAGTTTGACTCCATCCCGCATCAAAACCATTTGTTCGCTCTTGGTATAATGCTTCTTGACCTCATAATTCGCCCCGCTACAGGCAAAAACTGATAAGATAACAGCGAATAAAACGAAAATCCTCAAATTCAAAAATTTATTTCTTAAAACAGAACTCATCTATACCTCCTATTTCATATGGAATTCCGCCCGGAATATGAATATAATAAAGAACATCAAGCTCTTATGTCAATCTGAATTCACGGTCAAATAGGGATTCAGCTTATAAGGTGGCATGATGGAAGAGGTTTTTAGGATCATAGGTCCCCGGGTTATTGGTTGAAAAAATCAATGAAGATCCTGTTGGTTGCTTTGATCGCTGTGGGGCTCACCTCTCACCTCGTCTCGGATTCTCTTACGACCTTTTCGGAGACGGCAAGACTTCGGTCAGAGGATCTTATTCAAGATATAACGAGTACCTGATGATCCAGTACTATTCGCTTGCAAACCCCAATTATCCCAATACAGGAAGCTGGTACTGGTATGACGACAACTATAATCAGATTCCAGATGTTTCGGACAGTTACACACTGCGCTACATGCCTCCAAACCCGTTTACTTACGATCTGGACGCAGAAATGAACAGAGATGCCACCGCTCCTTATACGAATGAGTTCACTCTTGGCATCGAAAGAGAGCTCCTCAGAGACTTCAGTCTTGGCTTAACTCTCATCTATAAGCACAAACAGAATGTCTTTAAAGATGTCAATGATTACAGTCTTGGTAAAGATGAAGCGTGGAAAGGATATACAACTGACAGCCCCTACTGGGAAAAATTCGAGTTTTCGGATCCAGGTGATGACGGCTTCTTCGGAACAGATGATGATATAACGTCATACTGCTATGCCGAAAAAGCTGATGCACCTCCTATCCACTATTATCTGACAAACGCTGAGGGTTCCTATCGAAAATACTATGCCCTTCAGTTCATTGCAAATAAGAGAATGTCCAACCGCTGGCAAATGCTTGCATCTCTTGTCTGGAGCAAGGTCTGGGGTAATATCGGCGGAGACTACAACTCATCCTACGGTGCCTCAGGAAACTTCGATACCCCCAATTCCTGGATTTATTCTGGTGGAAGACTGGATTTTGACCGTCCGATAAATATCAAGATTCAGAGCACGGTCATCCTGCCTTATGACATTGTTCTCAGTGCTTACTTTAACCACCGTTCCGGCTCTCCATGGAGAAAGTCAGTTACAATTTACATTCCCGATGACCCCAAGTACAAATATCCTGGTGATAGTTACGGTGTCCCCACTGAAGAAATCGGAGAAAGACGAAACGCACCTGTGACAACACTCGATTTGAGGTTAGAAAAGAGATTCCACCTGACAGAAACCGTTACAGTAGGCGGATATCTCGATGTGATGAACGCCCTGGGCAGAAGCGGTTATTCTGTTACTTCCAATCCTGGAGGTTATATCGACTACTCAAATCCTTCCAACCCGACTTTTGAAAGATACGGAAATTATGGTGATATCTCCGGTGCCTACGGAAATAGAGTCGTCAAAGCAAGTTTGCGCTTAACTTTCTAATTACAGAATTAAAGGCGGAAAATAGGGGAGGGAAACCTTCCCTATTTTTTTCTCCAGCAACTCAGCAGCTCTGTGACTACATAACTCATAAAAGAAACTCAAAGCAGATGGGAGAGAGCAAGATCAAGCCAGATTTGTTAATTCAAGAAAGCTGAAGTATAATAAAGAATATTTGAATGAGGGGAATAAAAATGAAAAAACAAGTATGGACAATAAAAGTAATTTTTGGCTGGAGCATTTGCCTTCTTCTCCTTTCCTGTGCGACTAAAGGCCCTGGAAGAGTATCCCTTAACCCGGAAAGTAAAAAATTTCTCGATTACGTAAGCTACATAATTCTCCCTGTTGAGGAGAAAATATTCCGCGAAATGCCTTCCGAAGACAGAGGAGACTTTATTAAAGACTTCTGGGCAAGGCGTGATCCTGACCTCTCTACTCCTGCAAACGAATTCCGCAATGCCTATTACACCCGTCTGGCTACAGCAGATAAGGCTTTTCGCGTGGGAAAGCCAGGCTGGAAAACTGACAGGGGAAGGATTTATATCCTTCTCGGGCAACCGACAAACATCATTACCAAATCCATGGGGGATGTTCCTTATGAACAGGGAAAATTCTTCAAGGCCAACCCGATCGAGACGGGGACCCTAACAGAACGACCCACTGAAATCTGGGTGTATGATAATTATCCTGAATATTTTGATGGCCCGGGGCGCCTTGTTTTCGTAGACTATAACAGCACCGGCGACTACAAGCTTACAACAAAAATGAAAATCACACCTTTTTCCTTAGTCTCTCCTACATGGGATGAGCCAAATCTGGCAAAGTATCATTGGCTTGGTGAAATCGAGATGGGTAAGAAGAGCTTTTCAGAGGTTGGCATATTCGATTATGATGTCTATATTAAAGTCATTCCAGGACTAAGGCCTTCTGCTTCTGTTTTAATCGATATTCCGTGTACAAGGATGGATTATGAAAAGAAAGAAGGAAAATATTCTTGTGACCTGCTGCTTTCTGTAGAAATAAAAGACAGTCAGAAAAGAACACTTGTAGGGAAAGAAGAACCTTTTTCTCAAGTCCTTACTAAGGAAAAGCTAAAAAGGACGATCGCAGACAAAATGCAAATTCATAAAAAATTGGAGCTCGATCTAGCTCCAGAGAGCAAATTTATCTATGTCAGTGTTATTGATAATGTAAGCGGTAAAAAGCTGCGTAAACTGCTCCAAATCAATTTTTGATTAATTCTTCCAGTTTGGGAATCAGATTCTTGATGGTTGTAACTTGAGGATCATCCTCTGGAACCAATTCTAAAAATTTCTTTAGGCTATCCACAGCCAGCTTGTACTCAGCTTTATTCAGATAGGCATATCCCAATTGCCTGTAAGAAGGGGCCCATGTCCCGTTGATTAGAATTGCCTGCTTGAAATATTCAATCGCTTTATCTGTCTCTCCTTGTTTGAAAAATATTTCTCCTACATTGAAAGCCAGGGTTTCATCCTCTGGAAAGATATCAATAGCCTGCCTGAGATATTCGCTGGCTTTTTCCAAATCGCCCTGCTTAATATAGGTTTCACCGATGCTTGCCAGAACCCGGGCGGCACTTTCATCCCCTTCAAAAGAGCCTTCTTCAGTCTTCACTTTCTCTAAAATTATAGTGTAAGCCGCAATGGCTTTATCATACTTCCCCATTTCCCTGTAACAGTTGCCTATGTTGATATTTACCTGATAAATCGTAGGATTCTTCTCTAAAAATTGCTCAAATTTCACAACTGATTCTGCATAATTTTTCTGTTCATAAAGCTGATTTCCTTCCTCGAAAAGAACCATAGTCGCTTCATCCTGTATGGCTGGCATATTTGTGGATGACGTTTTAATCTTTTTCAGGGTGAATGCGATTGGAGGATTTTTTTTTGAAAATTGACTAACCCTCATTTCATGATAGATTGTCTCATATCCTTCCTTGTTTACTGTAACGCGAAAATAACCAGTTCCAAGACCGGCTACAGCCCAGTTCCCCTTTTTGTCAGATTTTGACTCAAAAGTTGTATTATACTTAAGATGCTGGGCAACAATTTTAGCCCCCTCTATAGGGTTTTCTGCTTCGTCTTGAACCGTTCCTCGGAGCCGACCTTTTCCCCTTCCCTGTTGGGCTGAAAGACTCGGAGTCATACTTATGATTAAAGTAAAAACAAAAAATATAATTGAGATATTTTTGCTTTTCATTATATCCTCCTCGGACGAATTCAAAAATTTATTCTAGTTGATACCTCATCAAAATTCAACCCTATTCGGTATATCTGGCTTGTTTCTCCTGGTTTGGATTATTTGTCAGTTTTTCGCCTTGCATTGGAAGTCAAATTTTACATCCGGGAAAAGGTCAACAAGAAAAAGCGGAATTCGTTTTGGCGAATACTTTTCAACTTTCATCTTCAACCCAATCTTATCAAACTGCTCTTGACCTTTTTCTTTCTCTCCGAGATGAAAATATGCTCTTCCAGAATTCTTAAGGGAATCAACATCTTTGGGAGAATCTGCTAATATATCCTGCCAGATTTCAAGCGCCTTCTGATAATTTCCTTTGTTATAATATACCACAGCTAAGTTTCTCTGGGCTACAGGAAGATTATCTGAAAGTTTAGAAAAGCATTCTACAGCACGACTTTCATCCTTTAAGTAATAGGCAAGATAACCTTCCATGAATATCAAGGCATCACTCTTTTGACCGGCTTCAATAAGACTTTTGAGCTGCTCTTGCGCCTTATTATAGTTCTTGATGAAGCTCAAGGAAGCTAAAAGCTGCTTTCTCGCTTCAAATTCAGGATATCTGTACTTCAATGCATCACTAAACTTCTTTCTTACGTTCTTGAAATCTTTGTTTCTCTTATAGAGCATACCCAAGGCAAATTTCAGGATTCCCTTTCTTCCTTTTGTAAAAACAACACCTCCCCTCTGGGCAATGTAGGCATCTTCCTGACCAAAGCTCTCCAATTTTTTCCCTGCTTCCATGGTCGTCTTTGCTTTTTCCAATTTTTCTATTTCAAATTCGACTTTGTTCAGCGTATCCATCGCTTTTTCGAAATCTCCCTTAAGATAATAGGCTAAACCTAGATAGAGGTGGCAGTCATAGTTTTGAGGGTATCTCTTGAGTTTCCTGTTTAATAGAGTCATGGCGTCTTCTATTTTTCCCTGCTCCAGAAAATGACAAGCTCGAATCTCCTCTAAGTATGCTTGGCCTAGGCTAAAAGGAACAGTCATAAAAAATATCGATAACCCAATCACAAAAACCGAGACAAAAATTCTTTTCATGTATTCCCTCCCTTCTTCGGACTTTAATTTTATACCAATACGGCATTTATATGTTAAAATCCATTACTTTTTTCATCTCATCTCCGCCTGTCCTGTTTCTAAGAGTGACAAAAATTCTGTTTTTCCCCTTACGAAGTTTATTTACATTCTTTTCCAGGACAAAAGGAATTTCTATTTTGAATCTTTTCCTTTTGTTCACCTTGAGTTTTTCTTCATCCGTCTCGACTTTAAAGGATTCATTTTTTTTCCAGACAATGATTCCCTTTTCGTTTTTTAACTCCAGGTGAATGTCCAGTGTCGTTTTCAGCTTATTCTCTTCCTCCTTGAACCAAAGGTTAGCGTAAGGAACATCGATATGTATCATTCCTTCAACCTTATCCTCTTCGACTAGGGTCTTTTTCACATTCCAATCGAAATCAAAGAATCTTCTCTCTCCCAAAATAGTCTGTTGTGCCTGTGCCTGTGCCAAGTTGATTTCATGCATATACATAAGGTTTAAATATCTAATAGACGACAGGTCATAAGTGACCAATCGATAAATTCCCGTGCATGTTTGATCAATAAAAACCATAGGGAAAATGCCATAATACCAAACTTCCCCGCATCGACCATAAAGGATAGAATAATCCGCACTTCCCATAGGATGTGTCTCTCTAAATGAGGGAGGGCCAAAAAGGATATAAATCCTTCCTCTGTCACTCAACCATCCTGGTATAGCTTCGCTTACAAAAAGTTCATTCGACCTTTCAATCCGGTCAAAATACTCCATCCTGAACTCATTCTCTTCAGTAGCAGGGGTAGGATCACGACGCTTCCAGAATTCTTCCTTGAAGTTTTCCTTTTCTGAATCAGGAAGTTCAAGAAAAATCTTCCTTTCCTCGCTCGTAAGGATATACCTCACCTTATCCAGAAACTCAGCATTTTCAGGTTCCAGCTTCTTCTCCAATCCATAGAAGTGACAAGAAGAGGAAAAGAAAAAGAGCAAAAAATAAAGAAGGAAAAAAGAAAAAAGCGTCAGAGAAAATAATTTTTTATCTTCTGAAATCTTATATTCACCTATCTATAAGTTAAATCGAATGAAAAATAAAATCAAGAGGGCTGCATATGGACCTTTCATATATTGTCCTTTCTTTTCTTCTTTTTACATTAATTTCCTAAATTTACTTGACATCCAAATTTTTTCTTAATATATTTAGTGAGACAAATGCTTCAGCAAAAGCGTCAACAGTCGAGAAAAAGCACACTTAGCGCTTGTGCTGCGATTGTTGATCCGTTAAAAAATTCAGAGTCATAATCGACAGATGCTCTAATAGGGGAATTGCCTCGAAGATATACGATGCAGCCTTTGACTTTAAGAAATTTTCGGTGATACCAGGGGCAGACAGGACGATTTTTGGCAAATTTTTTAGAATGGGTAATAGGACAGACGAATTTCAATCTGATTTTTCCCCGGTCTTTTAACTTGCCCAAGTAAATCATGTTGAACTCGGCAATACATATGAGGCTGCCAGTGAGAGAAGATTTGATATCGGAGTGTATCTGCCAGCGAGGGTTACGGGCCATTCTGGGGAGGACTTTTAAATCACGGATTACAAACTTGAGAATATATTCGACATCGCACATAGCATCGGCGAGAACTTCTTTAATAAGAAAATATTTATTAATGAAGAGGTTATGAATTTTCTGACAGGCTAAAAAAATAACGGAAGGAGGTGAAAAAGGGAGAATTAAAAAAAAGGAAAAAGGAGGAGTATAATCTAAAAAATACTCCTGGGACTTGGTATTAAAAAAGGAGAAGAGAAATGAACAAAAAGATTTTTAAAATCTCTTTGACTTTGCTTTTAGCTTTCGGCCTAACATCCGCAGTCTTTGCTCAGGGAAGACAGACAGGATCCATCAGCGGCACGGTCGTTGACACAGAAGGGAATCTTCTTCCTGGATGTACCGTTAATCTTTCCGGACTCAAGCTTCTCGGTACGAAAAATTATGTGACATCAGATGTGGGCAAGTTTCGCTTTCCCGCCCTTCCCCCGGGTAGTGGTTATCAACTGAGAGTGGAGCTGCCCGGATTCAAGACAACCATCAGAGGTAACCTCATCGTCAGTGTGGCAAGAGCTACGATTGTCACCATCGTACTCGAGATCACGACCATCGAAGAAGAAGTAACAGTTGTGGCTGTCTCTCCTGTTGTCGATGTTCAGACATCCAAGGTGAGCGTGAGCTACACCTCTGATTTCCTAGCGAGCATCCCTATGAGCCGAGACCTCTACGGCATCCAGAATTCTATCCCGGGTGCAATATCGACTGATAATTCATACCGACGGACCTCTTCCATTTTAGGAGGAACGGTCCGAAGTCAGCTCTACCAGCTGGACGGTGTTCCGATGAATGATCCCGCCACCTTCTATCCCATGGCTAACATCAACGTCGATGTCTATGAAGAAATCGAATTCGGGGTTGGATCTCTTCCAGCCGAAGTGGGGCAGGCGGATTCGGTGGTTGTCAACATCGTAACCAAGAGCGGTGGAAACAAGTTTACAGGAAGTGCTTCCGCTTATTATACCAGCGACTCTTTAGTCAACAATCTGATATCTACAGAAGATCTTGAAGCGATTGGTGTCAGTCCTCCCGAATCATTCATGAATTACAAAGACGGCTCTTTGAGCTTTGGCGGTCCCATCATCCAAGACAAAGCCTGGTTTTTCCTCAGCGGCCGTCGCCTTCTCTGGGACAAAGCCAATCCAGAGACGCATGATATTCGGTTACAAAATATCAACTTGAGGGAATGGACGTTCACTCCAGAAGAGCTGCAGCATTATGATATCGGACATGAGGAGTGGTTGGGCTTTGGCAAACTAACCTTCCAGCTCACTAAAAACATCCGGTATATGGGCATGTACCATTGGAACAATATCTATGAACCTGTTTACTCGAACAGAACTAGTAATTCTTACACTTTTGCCTGCACGATCGTCTGGGACCACGAGAACTCCCACACCACAACTCACCAGATTAACTGGGTCCTGAACCAGAATACATTCGTCGATGTTCGCGGGACGTATGTCTACCGCCATTTTCCCATCCTTCTGCGACCAGAATACATTAACAACTATTTTGTCTACGACCGGAAGTATCAGGTTAGATGGGGGAACTCCTATTACGGCGACGATTATCTCCGTAAAAAAGCCCTCGCTTCGTTTTCGGTGACCCACTTCGCAGATAACCTTTTGGGAGCAAGCCACGAATTAAAGTTTGGCGGTGAATTCGAACAGACTATTTACGGCCTCGACAGATACAAGGGTATAGAATATGGAGACAATCCCTACTACACCTATTGGAGAGATTACAACGCTGGCAATAAGTATTACTACTCAACCTCAGGCAGGCGAGGCCGGCTCAGAATGCGTCCTTTTGCTGAGCGAGGCGTCGTGTGGAAATATGACAACACCCGCCGTTTGTCTGCCTTTGCCCAGGACAGCATAGTCTCTGGGAAGCTGGCGATCAACGTTGGTCTCCGTTTCGATTATGGCTACCAGTACGAACCCGAGCAAACACGGCCCGCTATGTACGACAGATATAACTACGGGCCAGAATTCCTCAATCCCGCTCTGGCCGCGACGGATCCCAACATCCTGCTTGAAGCGCTGAACGACCAGTATCACAATGATGACTCCATAGAGTTCAATCAAGTCTCTGCTCTTGATCCCATCACTACCCCTTACAAAAAAATAGTTGAGTTCACAACGCTTTCACCAAGAATTGGGTTGGTTTACGATCTCTTCGGTGACGGAAAGACAGCTCTAAAGGTCTCTTTCAGCCGCTACTATGAGCCCATCTGGTCCGCCAAGTACAACGCCGCCAACATAATGAGTGGAGGAGCTATGAACTGGTACTGGTACGACCTGAACAAAAACGGATACATGGATCTCCCTAAACCCGGTGGCAAATATGGTTCACCTTCTGATTCACAGTACTTAGACTCAGGAGGCGATCAGTACAGGTTAACCAGTTACGATGTTCAAGATCCTAATTTCAAGTACTATATCGACGACTTGAAGGCTCCTTATATGCACGAATTCACGGGAGGCATCGAGCACGAGCTGTTCAAGGATTTCAAACTGGGTCTCCAATTCATCTACAAGTTGAACAAAAACATCGTCGAGGACGTGGATAAGTTCAACGGCTATGACCCCGATGCCACCGATGATCAAGGACGGCCCATCTGGCTCCCGTATGATTTTGTTGATCCCGGCTGGGATGGAGAATGGGGAACAGATGATGACCAGAACATGACCGTCTATGCCCTGGCTGATTACGCTCCAACACGGACTTACCATGGTATGAATCCACCAGAAGCAAAGAGGGAATACACGGCTCTTGTGCTGACTTTCGACAAGAGGATGTCAAACCGGTGGCAGCTGCAGGGCTCAATCCTGTATTCTGCCTTCAAAGGCAATGCCCTCCCCACATACTCAGCGACAGAAGGTGAGTCAGGAATGTTCGACAACCCCAACGTGATGATCAATTCCTGGGGCCGGATGACTTATGATCGCCCGCTCCAGATCAAACTCATGGGAACTGTCATGCTCCCCTTCGACATCATCCTCACCGGTTATTTACAGCACCGCTCAGGATCAGCCTGGGGAAGAACGATTTCGCGTGTCTACTTCCCCGACAGCATTGCAGATATCAGTCACGACACTTATGTTGGGGTCGCTGCTGAAACTAGCGGAACTCGAAGAAACCCTCCCTACACCATGTTGGATATGAGGCTGGAGAAATCCTTCACTTTTGGTGAATTCGGCAAGCTGAGCTTCTATATCGATGCCTTTAACATCGCGGGAAGAAGCGGCTATAATATCAGCCAAAATCCCAATCCCTATATCTACCCCTCCGAAGATCCGCCGGAAATCGAATTAGATACAGACTATGCACTTATAACTAGCATCTATGGTGTTCGTTCCTTCCGTTTTGGACTGAAGTTCTCGTTTTAGTACAAAAAGAGCTAACTGCTTAGTTCGATAAGATAAGAGGGAGAGCTGATTCTCTCCCTTTTTTCCCTCTAAAATTTAAGGGAATTTCTTTAGCTACTTTATATGAAGAAAAAAATATCTTTTTCATTTAGAATAATATACAGAAATGTGAAATTTCAAGATATGGTTTTTTTCTTGAATAGGGCTGCTAAACAAAAAAGAGATATGAAAAAAATTCGTATTCATACCTGGTCTTTACTGATGCTTTTTCTTCTCGGGATTGTGTTTGTCCCACCCTTCATGTATTCTCTAAGGAAAGAAGAGGCAAAACAAAATTTTCTTCTTATCACCATAGACACACTCAGAGCTGACAGGTTGAGCTGTTATGGCGGCCAATACCCTAAAACTCCGAATATTGATAAACTTGCAGAGAGAGGCGTGCTCTTTTCCAGAGCCTTTGCCAACACATCTACCACACTGCCATCTCATACGAATATACTCTTAGGGACAACTCCAAACCATCATGGAGTTCATGAAAATTTAAATTTCATCGTAAGCGAAGAATTGTTAACCCTAGCCGAGCATCTCAAGGATAATGACTATTCAACCGGGGCGTTCGTGGGAGCCTACCCTCTCGACTCAAGGTTTGGACTATCCCAAGGTTTCGACATCTACGATGATAAATACAGCCGCATCCACTCTGTAAATCTCCCCTCCTTAGAGAGAAAAGCTGAATCTGTGATCGACGCTGCCCTTGAGTGGCTGAAAGGCCGAAGATCACCCTGGTTTCTCTGGGTCCATTGTTGGGATCCGCACACCCCGTACGATCCGCCGGAGCCTTTTAAAACTCAATACAGAGATCATCTGTACGAGGGGGAGGTTGCCTACGTCGATCTGATCCTGGGAAAGCTCTTCGATTATATGAAAGAGAACAACCTGTTTGATTCGACTCTCATTATTTTCACCGGGGACCACGGCGAGTCATTAGGCCAGCATGGTGAGGAAACTCACGGTTTTTTCGCCTACAATTCATCCATCTGGATCCCTCTCATCATCCAACTTCCTGAAACAGCCTCGAATCGTGTCGATTACTATGTCAGTCATATCGACATATTCCCGACAGTCTGTGATGTACTGGGAATCAAGATGCCATCTTTTCTCCAAGGAACCTCTCTTCTCCCAGCTTTAAGGGGGGAAAAACTGCCAGAAAGACCAATCTACTTCGAATCTTTGTATCCCTACTACAGCCGAGGATGGGCTCCCCTGAAGGGATTTATCCTCAAAAAGAAAAAATTTATCGACTCTCCTATTCCTGAGCTCTATGACCTGGACCATGATTTTGATGAATTCAACAACCTGGCCGAACGAGATAAAATAGACAAACTTACATTGCAACTAAAGAAGACCATCGTTGACTTGACCCCGTCTGAAAAAGTCGATGCTGCTCATCCAGTCGACCGAGAAACTCGCGAAAAGCTAGCCAGCTTGGGCTATATATCGAGCGTTCAAGTTTCGCCAAAAAAGAATTTTGGCATTCAAGATGACATAAAGATCCTCCTTTCTTATATAAATAGGACCGATGAAGCTTGGGAACTCTATAAAGATGGAAAAAAAGATGCAGGAATCAAACTCTTAAAGGAAATCATAGAAGAGAGGAAAGATGTGGATTTGGCGTATAAGAACCTTGCTTTTATCTATCAAGAGACAGGAAATACAGAGGAAGCTCTTGCAATCCTGGAGCAGGGACTTAACGCTCTCCCCTCAAGTTACGAGATATATATAGAATACATGAAAGGGCTCATTTCTGCCCAGCAGTATGACAAAGTCATCAGCACTTTCGAAAAAACGAGCATTAGAGAAGCAGAGTATGATCCTGTAATATGGAATAACCTCGGGATTGCCTATACAAAAAAAGGAAATTTTGACGATGCGATCAAAGCTTTTGAGAGGGGTCTTTCCCTGGATGATAAGTATCCTGAACTTTGCAACAACCTTGCTAATGCCTACTATTCCTACAGCATCAAATCAAGAGATTCTTTCATCTTTTCTAGAAGCTTTGAATACTACAAAAAAGCTATAGAACTCGATCCCGGATATGCAGCTCCTTACTATGGGTTAGGTCACGCATACAGGCAACAAGGAAACCTGGAAGGAGCAATCTATTGCTGGAAAAAAGCTCTTGAAGCAGACCCTAATTTCAGCCAGGCTCATTTTGATCTAGCCACGGCTTACCTAAACACTGGAAATAAAGCCAAAGCATTTGACATACTCAGCGAGTATAAAAAGCGATACTACCATCTCATGCCTCCTTCTGAAAGAGAAAGATTAAACGCCCTCATTGAACAGTGCCAGAAATGATCCGAGTAAGATTGTAGCTTGAATAAATCAAAATTTCTTGACATAACTCGTTATATTATTACTCTGCAAGAAGAGAAAATATTTCGGTAAATGCCGCCCGAAGACAGGGGCAAATTCATTACAGATTTCTGGAAGAGAATAGATCCTAACCTATAGACAAAAGTGTAACTTTCTTTTAGAGAAATGATAAAGATCCCTTTAGAAAAAGGAGTTAATCATTTCTTTTCCTTTAAAGCCTCAACATTCTTTTTCACTTGAGGCTGATCTGGATTTATTTCTAGGGATTTCTCCCACACGGCTAAAGCTTCCTCAAACCTTTTTAGTTGAAAATAACATTCGCCCACAGCATTTAAAATGTTTGTGTTTATCCCATAATGAGAAATTGTTTTATCAAATACCTGGATGGCTTCGCTTAATCTCCCAAGATTCTGGTAGGTTCTACCCAGAATGAAAAAAGCTTCGTATTTCAGAGGTTGGGTCTCATTCAAAAAAGGAAGCAAAACAGCCTCAATCTCTCTGAATTCAGATAAAGCCATGTGAGCACGAGCCAAACCCAATGCAAAATCGATTGATTCCGGCTTTCTTCGATAAGCTTTCTCCAGCCTGACACGAGCTTCTGTTGTCTTTCCAATGTTGAAAAGCTGAGTTCCGATTAAATAGTCATATACTGGATCATCGGTTCCATGTAAAAATTTGGTATAAATCCAGGGACGAGCAATGAATGCAACATGAGTTACATCGAATTCCTCGGTATCAGAAAGAACTTCTTGGCCATCGATAAAAAGAGAAACCCGAATTTGATAATGAGCAGGAAGGAATTCTTTAAGCGAGTAGTTTTCCACAAAATTCGGCATGCTAGAGTATTCATTGATTTTCTTTACTGTAGTATAAAAATCTTTTCCGTCTTTAAAAATAACATATCTGAGTTCACCTCTGCCTCTCAATGCCTGATCCAAACCATGAATCTGGAAAGCTACAATCAAGTCATCTTCTATGAGAAAGACCCTATTCGCCTGAAAATATATCTGCTGTCTTCCTATCTGGAAAGGCCGGAGTCTGCTTTGAGAAGGCTTATCCTCCTTCATCTTATAGCCAAGAAAGAGGGACGTCATCTGTAGGGCATCTCCCTCACTCGGAATAAAAATATCTCGCTCCACGGAGGTAAACTCCTTGGAAATTTCATTCTTAAGGAGAATAGACATTCTAAAATTTCCAGGAATAAGAGGAAACATATCAAGGATGCTGAAGGGTTTGTGGCTTATTTGCTTCATCTGTTCCTCATTGAACTCAAGAGAAATTTTCTTTTCAAACTGATAGATGGTTTTTCCCTGCATATCTGAGACCTTTCCATTTAACTTCAAAGTAGTGTAATATTTATTCTCGTACAAGTTAACTGAAAGTCTTTCTGGCTCTACATCATAGTTAACGAAATATATACCTGAAGGGTCTTTTACGATTTTAATTAAAAAATCGCTATCTATGTAATTTGTTGAGTATTCTATTCCTACGCTGTCCTTGTATTCAAGGAATTTCTTGGCATATTTCTCTTTTATCTGCCTTACAGGAGTTGTCTCAACCCTCTGAAGTAATATATCTGAAGACATGGTTGGTCGGCCTCCAGCAAGAGTCCGCTCTCCAGGAATTAGATTTAGTGAAACTTCAGCCAGATCTGGCTCTAATTCCCTGAGCTGCTCGAAAGCACCAAGGTAATCCAGTGGATCGCCGAAACGAGATGTCATTAATGCCTGTGGACCGTCTTGAAGAGGACTGTAAAGCTTATATTCTCCTATGCCTCTCTCCTTAAAAAAGACGATGTTAAATCCCGGAGGAAGACCTAAATTCGTCTTCCCCTGATAGAACCAGATTTCTGTGGGATAAACCTGAGTCTTCCCTTCAAATCTCTGGATGTCGTTGGGCTCTCCCAGGATAATATACATACGCCCCCGGTCCGTTCTCCAGCCTGGCCCCGGTGCTTGACGGCCGAAAAAGTGATTGACATATCTTATGCGGCTATAGTGCTCTTTTTTGAACTCGTTTTCAGGAGTTTCCGGCGTAGGGTCACGATGCTTCCAAAAAGCCTCTATGAAAAGATCCCTTTCTCTATCTGTCTTGAGTTTTAAAAAAACTTCTTTCTCGACAGGAGTCATGATATAAACAACTTCCTCTTCGAGCCATATTTTGTAACGTTCAGGAAGATCAGTCTTCTTCGCCGCTACCTCTCCACAGAGAAAAAAAACAACAAGAAAGAAAAGAAATAAAACTGAGAACTTTTTGTGCATGATTACCTCCCTCTCAAAGCCTGAAGCCTGAATAATTCCAAAATAATCGGAGCTACAACCCCATAGTCAGCCCTTTCCGATGGGAAACGCCAAGGCTGGACCTACACTCCGGGCAAAAGTAAATACAACGTTTCCCTAAATCGCCTTTTACTTCTCGATACCAGACCGTTCTGAGTTCTTTCTTGCAACTGGGACATATCGGTAATACATCTTCTTTTTTCTCAAACGGAATCATGTTGGCCTCCTAATAGAATTTACATACCCATACATTATTATATTATATTCATTTCAATCTTACAGGTCGAGCGTAAATGCAATTTACAGCAGCGGTCCTTTTATAAAATCATACTCCCCTTTTTCATTTACATCTATACTTACAGTATCTCCTTCTTTATAATCTCCCCCCAGTATTTTGAGTGCCAGGGCATTCTGGATATCCTGCTGGATTGTCCTTTTCAATGGGCGGGCTCCGTAGACAGGATCATACCCTCTCTCTACCAATAATTTCTTTGCTTTAGCAGTCACTTTTATATCGATCTTCTTGTCTTTCAGTCTTTTTCTCAGTTCGTCAAGCTGTAAGTCTAATATTTTAAAGATAACCTCCCTGGATAAGGGTTTAAATATTATGATTTCATCAACGCGGTTGAGAAACTCCGGCTTGAAGTGGTTTTCCATTATTTCCTTCACTCTTTTTTCCATCATCTTAAAATCCTGGTTGAGTTCTTTAATGACCTGGCTACCCAGATTTGAAGTCATGATAATGATTGTGTTTTTAAAATCGATTGTTCTTCCTTTTCCGTCTGTCAGCCTGCCATCATCCAGGATCTGAAGGAGAATGTTAAGTACGTCAGAGTGGGCTTTTTCTATTTCGTCCAGTAAAATAATCGAGAACGGCCTGCGCTTTACAGCCTCTGTAAGCTGGCCTCCCTCTTCATATCCAACATACCCAGGAGGAGCTCCTATAAGGCGGGATACTGTATGTTTTTCCATATATTCAGACATATCAAGCCTTACCACTGCCCTTTCATCATCAAAAAGAAATTCAGCCAGTGCCCTGGACAATTCCGTCTTTCCCACTCCTGTCGGCCCTAAAAATATAAACGATCCCAATGGGCGTGAAGCATCCTGGATTCCGGCCCTCGCTCTCCTCACTGTATCAGAAACAGCCCTCAAAGCATGATCCTGGCCAACAACTCTCCTTGCCAGGTTCTCTTCCATTTTAATAAGTTTCTCCACTTCTCCTTCAAGCATTTTTGAAACCGGAACTCCTGTCCATTTTGACACAATAAATGCAATATCCTCTTCATCCACTTCTTCCTTGAGCATTTTCCCCTTTTTCTGAATCTTTGCCAGATCACCTGCTGTTTTCTCCCTTTCTTTTTGTAATTCGATCAATTTGCCGTATCTGATCTCTGCGACCTTCTCCAAATCACCCCTTCTCTCTAGATTTTGCTCTTCAACCTTTAAGGCATCAGTCTCTTGTTTTAACCGCTTTATTTTATCAATCAACTCTTTTTCATGCTTCCATTGAGCTTTCATAATACTGCCTTTTTCTTTCAAATCAGCAAGTTCTCTATTCAATTTTTCTAATTTTCTTTTCACACTCCTGTCTTTTTCTTTCTTTAAAGCCTGCTTTTCAATCTCTAACTGGATAACCCGTCTCTCCAGTTCATCTATCTCTTCAGGCATGCTGTCGATTTCTATCCTGATACGTGAAGCTGCTTCATCAATTAAATCTATCGCCTTGTCAGGCAAATACCGACCGGTAATGTATCTGTTTGAAAGAGTAGCCGCTGCAATCAAAGCAGAATCTTTGATTTCAACACCGTGGTAAACGGCATACTTTTCCTTTACCCCTCTCAAAATAGATATTGTATCTTCAACAGAAGGCTCTCTCACATAAACCTGCTGAAATCTTCTTTCCAGGGCGGCATCCCGCTCAATATGCTTTTTATATTCATTGAGTGTAGTCGCACCAACACACCTCAACTCCCCTCTGGCCAGAGAAGGCTTGAGCATGTTTGATGCATCAGCAGCTCCCTCTGCGGCCCCTGCACCAATGATTGTATGGAGCTCGTCAATGAAAAGGATAATTTTCCCCTCTGCCTCTTTTATCTCTTTCAAAAAAGCCTTTAACCTGTCTTCAAATTCTCCTCGATATTTCGTTCCAGCGATTAATGCCCCAATATCCAGGGCTATAATTTTCTTGTTTTTTAAAGACTGTGGAACATCTCCATTAGCAATTCTCTGCGCTAATCCCTCGACAACAGCAGTTTTGCCGACTCCTGCTTCCCCAATTAAGACAGGATTATTTTTTGTTCTTCGTGAAAGGACTTGAATGACTCTTCTTATCTCATCTTCACGCCCAATTACCGGATCTAATTTCCCCTGCTTGGCCATTGCCGTGATATCCCGAGCATACCGGTCCAGCACCTGATATTTCCCCTCGGGTTGAGGGTCAGTAATTCGCTGTGTTCCTCTTATAGCCATTAGGGCCTTGAGGATAACATCTTCGCTAACTCCATTTTTCTTCAATATCTGGCTGGCTTCACTGGTCCCTTCTTTGATAAGAGCAAGAAGTATATGCTCGGTCGAGACATATTCATCTTTGAGTTTAGACGCTTCTTTCTTAGCACTATTTATTATATGCCGCAGCCTAGAAGATAGATAAACTTCTCCCGGCTCTTCAACCTTTGGATATTTTTCCAGTATTTTTTCAAGATCCAGGAGAACACTAGAAGGGCTAATCCCAACTTTAACTAGAACCGAGTTAACAATATTCTCTTCCTGGTTTAAAAACGCCCAGAGAAGGTGTTCCGGCTTGACCTCCTGATGTCCAAGCTCTTCTGCCCTGGATTGGGCTAGCTGTAAAGCTTCTTGAGACATAATAGTAAATTTATCCCATCTCATTTTAATCATTCTCCTATCTATATTGATAAACTTCCATTTTTCTGCATATACATCATTCTCTATTATTCTTCAAAATAATGACCGCTAACCATACTATAATATATCACTAGTGTCCGATTATAAATCGAATAAATTCAATTGTTTACGAGAATCATAATCGAAAGTTTGTAATGAAGTATCCGTAAGTAATTGTAAAATAGGGACTTGCTCAAAAAGGGACACACTGAAAATTTACAAAATTGTGTAGAGATTTAGCTCTATTTTCTGTATTTTTCTAATCATCGCCACCATTACATAGATGCTTATTGCAATCCATATCTGGGTTTTCACTGCATTTGGAGAAGTCCCAAAGAATGCTTTTATTTTCAAATGCTGTTTCATCCACTTGAAAAATAATTCCACTTTCCAGCGGTTACGATATAATTCTGCTACAGTCAGCGCTGGAATGTCAAAATTGTTTGTTAGAAACACTAAGATCTTATCTATTTGGCTATCGTGATATTTGACTCTCCGCAGTTTGTCGGGGTAGCTCTTTCGTGTGTTAAAACCGCTGAGGCGAATGACCTGGTCGCAGTGGAGACTAGTTGACTTGTCGACTTTTTTGGATTGCGTCCGGTAAAATTTCATATTCTTTTTTGCGCGGATTATGAATGACATAATTTGGGAGAAAATTGTTTTGCCGGTATACATGTGTCACCTCTCTATAGTTAGAGAAGTAATACACGAGATTTAAAGATGAATTCAAATCGAAAAATCCTTTTTCACGGCTTTCATTATTAAATTCAATGAGCTACAAAACTTTTGCATTTTTTAATAGGACAGTAGTGATAATATATAATATAATTGACACATTTTTTATTCGATGATAAATTTAAATATATTACAAATTTCATCGTTCAGGAGGAATTATGAAGATCAAAAATATCATAATAACTTTGGCTGTTCTCTCACTGCCAATACTTTGCCAGATAAAAAATCCTGTCTCCGGCAATCTTTCCCCAAAAGTTATAATGCAGAATATTAGAGTTTTTGAGCAACAGCTAAAACGCAGATTTTCATACTTTAAGACCGGGGATATTGACTTTACTCATGCATTAAAGATTGTCTATGAACAAGCTCAAAAAGGGATGACAAAGGATGAATTGGCGATCGAGCTCACCAAGATTATCGCTCTTTTTATAGATGGGCATGCTCGTGTGAGGGACTTTAATTATCCAACGGGATATCTTCCTTTTCTTATAGAATCATCAGGAAATAAATATGTGTCATTCTTTCCAGATCGGTCTAGTTTTCTCGATCGAAATCATCCTTACATCACCAAAATCGATGGAAAAAATATCGATGAATGGTGTAAAGCTGCAAATGCTTTTATTGCGAAAGGATCGCCACAATATATTAAACGCCAGGCTCTGAGATTATTACGCAATATCCAATTTTTACGTGATGAATTGGGAATAAAACGAAGGCGCACAGTTACTGTGGAGCTCTCGTCAAAAAATGCTTCGCAAACTAAAACAATGGAGCTGCAGGTCACAGAAAATTTACCGGAGTATGACAAGTGGCCTCTAAAAGAATCCTGTGTCCTTGATGGAAACTATGGATATTTACGGATAACGGCTATGAATGATGAAGCCGTTGAATTGATCGAAGAATGGATGCCAAAATTCCGCAATACAAGAGGACTCATTGTAGACGTGCGAGATAACGGAGGTGGCTCACGAAAGGCATTACGGGCCTTATTCCCCCACTTCATGAATGATTCCGATAAGCCAAAAGTGACTAACGCCGCTGTCTATCGTCTATTTAGGGATTTCAAAAAGGATCATTTAGAGAACCGATTCATGTACCGGGAGAATTGGGGTGGCTGGTATAGTAATGAATTAGAAGCAATTAAGTTTTTCAAAGAAAATTTTGAGCCCAAATGGCAACCTCCAAAAAAAGATTTCAGCGAGTGGCACTATCTTGTCATGACAAAGCGATCTAATCCTGATGCTCATTTCTTTGAAAAACCGGTTATCATCTTAATGAATCAGAAATGTTTCAGTGCCACTGATATTTTCCTGTCTTCGTTCAAAGGTTGGCGTAATATAACTTTACTCGGGATAGCTAGTGCTGGAGGAAGCGCACGGTCTGTCTGGACGGAGTTGCCCGGTTCCAAGCTAGAAGTTCGTTTGGCTTCAATGGCCAGTTTCCAAATCGATGGTGATCTTCATGATGGAAACGGGACTCAACCTGACATTGTTGTCGAGCCTGAGCCATCATATTTCATCCACAATGGACGGGATAACATATTGGAAGAGGCTCTAGAAATTCTAAAAAAGCATAAAGCTTCCAAGTAAAAACCTTAGATTATCACCATTAATTCCTTAAACTAGAATAGGGATAGGTAACATGATGATGTGATGCACCTCCTGCGGGAGTCGATAGTATGATAGACTACCCGCAAGGTCAAAAACTAAATTTTGGAGGTGCACAAATGAATTATATGGGAATTGACCATCACAAGCAATACTCACACATCACAATGCTTAATGAGAAGGGAAAAAAGCTCAAATCCGGAAGAGTGGCAAATTACCGCTCAGCGCTGGATGTTCAAGCATCCTATGCCGGCTGATTTTTTCCGCACCATGGAGGATGCCTCGGGAATGGATCTGGATTGGTTCTGGCGGGGTTGGTTCTTCGGTACCGACCATGTGAACTATAATGGTCTTGTCAATTCAGACCAAAATGGGTCGCAATTTAAGGTGTATCTTCTTACAATATAATAAGGAGGATACCATTGAGAAAAAGAAAGACTTACGATGACAATTTTAAAGCGAGAGTAGCATTGGAAGCAATCAAAGGAGAAAGGACACTCTCGGAGATTGCCAGTCAGTTTGAGGTTCATCCCAATCAGATAACGAAATGGAAGAAATAACTTTTAGAGAATGTCTCCAGTCTTTTTTCTAAGAAGAAAGATCCTAAGATTGAAGAGCTGAAAAGTTTGAACGAAGAGCTGTACAAGAAGATCGGAAAGCAGAACATCGAGCTTGAGTTTCTAAAAAAAAAGTACAAGCAAATCCATAGCCTGTAAAGAGGGAGTTTGTGGAAAAGGACAACCAGGAATTGAGTATCCGGAGGCAGTGCGAGATTCTCTCTTTCAACCGGTCTTCTCTGTATTATGAACGGATCGGGTTGAGTGAGGAGGATCAGAGGATTCTTGATGAAATGGATAAGGTTTACCTGGATTTCCCCGTTTATGGGAGCAGGAGGATGAGCCAGGAGTTGAAGCGCCGAGGATATAAAGTTGGCAAACACAAAGCCAGAAGTCTGATGCGGATTCTTGGGGTAGAGGCGATCTATCCTTATCTTCTCCGGGATATTGAAATAGACAGGCCTGATATGGCGTGGGCGGCTGACATCACTTACATCCGGTTGAAGCATGGATTCGCATACCTGGTGGCGGTAATGGATATCTACAGCCGTTATATCATCTCCTGGCAAATTTCCAACACTCTGGAGACGGATTTCTGCTGTGAGGCTCTGCGGGAGGCTCTGGAAAGAGGAAACCCGGAGTATTTCAACATGGACCAGGGTTCACAGTTTACAAACCGGGATTTCACCTCGATTATCCATTGAAAAAAGATAAAAATCAGTATGGACGGCAAAGGGCGTGTGATCGACATTATCTTCATAGAACAGTTCTGGAGAACTCTAAAGTATGAGGAGGTTTATACTAAATCCTATGAGACGGTAGCAGAATGTATAGTAAACATCGGGGAATTTATTGGAAAATATAATCAAGAGAGGTTGCATCAATCCTTAGGGAAATACGATACACCTTTCGAGGCTTATCTTCAGATGCAAATGGCTGTGGCATGATCAAGGAAATACACCTAAAAAAAGATCCAATTTTGGTCTTGACAATTAGACCACTTCATGGGGAGAGAAGGACTATAACTTGGCTGAAGAATGTGGAGCCTACGACATAATCGGTAAGCCAGTTTTTGTGAAGGAACCGTTGGCAAGCCCGATGATAGAATATGATTTCCGGTTTAAGGGCCTTAGAGAATTTGTTGAAGCACGTGACCCCAAGCGCATTGGTGTAAATTTCAAGCTTACTCTGGGAAAGTGGGAGAACTACATAGACTTTGGAGGTGCACGAGATGGCCTATCGCATACAGATTACTTCCTGTTGGCTAAAGAGCTCGGTAATAAATATGCCAGCAGGCTGGTCTCGTCTGAATATGTGATAATGGATTACATTATTAATAAGGTGCCGAGCGAAATTAAACTACTTAAGAAAATTAGCATGGACAGAGTTGAACGTGCAAAAAAAGCTTTTTCTGAGATCGTGCCGGGCGAAACCAAAAGGCGCGATGCGAGAGTAACTGTCTTTCGCCGGACAAAGACAGGAGAATCACAAAGGGGAAGGGCTAGCGGCTTTGGCAGCGATAGGATCGAGCGAGGCGACATCGTTGGAGCACCAAGCCAGGGATTCTACGGCTATGTGCTCCGCGAAGGCGAGGCTGAGCCGCCTCCGGAAATCAAAAAGCTCTGGGCAGAATATCTGAAGATCGATAAGATTTTGGCAGAGACCATCAAGGCAGGACTTACTCCTCGTGAAATACAAAAAAAACTACAGGCGAAGATTCGAAGAGGAAGGGATTATTGTTAGGGATGATCAATTGCATATGGTTATCCCAAAGAACAATTTTCCGGTTTATTCTGCAGGTTTTGATCCTGAAAAAACGCACCTTAGTATCGACTGCCATGGCATGATGAAAGGAGCGCGTGAGAGGCCGGAAGAGAATTATTTTGACCCCAGGATTAGTTCTTATGGTCCGACATGGACATGGGATATACCGCTCCCACCCAACCATCTCTTTGTTTTGGAATACTTTTTCTATATACCATCGCCAGGCCCCGAAGGCAAGGACCAGTATTTATTCTGGTGGGATCATGAGCAGGCGATTGCCACCGAAAGTGGAGTCAAGTATTTATCTCCACCCCAAAAGGAGTTTTATCTCATTAAATAAGATTTGCAACTCGTACAGAGCTAGAAAAAATCTCCTAAAAGTGGTACATTCTTTAGGTTCAAATCGAACAGAATCATACCATCTTTTCAACAATTTTCAACATTTTCTGTCACACCAGTTGCACACGGGGAGAAATCCATATCCGGATCGAATCCAACGATAAAAACTGATCTCAAGTGCTCAATAAAACAGAGAATTGAAAACAAACTTAAAAGTGCCGTGAGCCTGGGCTCTATGGATAGGCTTAAACCCGAAGAGCAAAACACTCCCTTGTCCCAGAGGACATTCAACCAATGCGTCTTTGCCAAGGATTCGTTCTTTGTTTAAGGCTATGCCGGAGAGAGATTCAATATTATGTGGATAGGACACAATTCTTTCTCCTTTTTCTACGATAAAAGCAGGATTGAAATAGTTAAAAATAACTCTTTGTGCATCCATTCCGAAACCCACCGGATGGGTATTATTGACTTGGGCATTCATTAATGCTCCGGGACAAAAAAATTCATCCTTAAAATTCTCCGGCGGACTGGGATCTTCGAATCCTTCTCTCAAGTATTGATAGTCGATAATATTCTTCACAGGAAGATCGAAGAATTTGATAATACTATCGACAGATTCGAAGATAGAGATTAGTCTTCCACCTTTCTCCACAAACTCTTTCAAAGACAAAAGTCCTTTTTCTCCTATGCCCCCCACATAAGGATCAGGGATTTCTCCTTCCTTTCTCCCTTCAAGTAATGCTTTTTCTGACATACTGGGCAAGATGATATGGCTGTAATTTTCGTACAAATTCCCGGATTTTATGTCGGCATTATGAAGAAGCGTATACTGGAATTCAAACTGATCCAGTGTCCATCTTAACCATCCTTCATCCTTATTCGGAATCCATGATTGGTAAATACCGACTTGAGATTTTACAAGAGAATATCGTTCAACGCTCGGTTCTTTGTCATGGGCATAAACGCGGATTCCCAAATCTTTGATAAGTGTTGATAAACCTGTACGGTCTAAGTCGTTTGCTGCGACAACAACTGCCCCTGGAGTAAAGCTCCTGCCCTCCAGATCAAATGCCTCTTTTGTGTAGCTGCATTTTATGCCTTTATTCAGCAGACGATTGATAAGCATAGATTCATTATTCGTTCTGTTAGAAAATAGAAAATATTTAGATCCGTCGCCCTGTAATCTGCCGGAAGGTGTTTTCATTTCCTTCAACAGCTTAGTTTCTGCCTCAAAAGGCTTCTCGATTTCCACTGCCTCTACTCCCATTTGAAGCGGTAATGTCCATGCAATCTCGTCTCTCGGAAGCTCTGGAATCCCATCATTCAAGATCAAAGGATAAGGTTTAACCTCCATTAAATCTTTAATATGTGCTCTGTAGGGTTGTGCTAAGGGAATGATGAATGTGTTAGCGGGATATTCGGTTTTATCTGCTATGAACGGTTTTTGAGCTTGACATATCTCAGCTCCTCCCTTTTGCAGGATTTCAAGCATTTTATAGGTTGTCGGAAGGTCATTCTGTTCGGAGGGCACGACATAGGCATAGGGAGATTCATTTTTTCCTTTCTCTATCTGCCTTCGGGCGAATAAAGCGTAATTCGATAAATATCTACTTTTATCTTTTGTTATTGTTTGAAGAAATGAAAAGGCAACGATCTCTTCATAGTCAATAATGTCCCGTATTCTCCACCAGCCTCCCTGCCAGGGCTCTAGATAATTTGTTTGAATGCCAGTACCGCGAATGCCTTTTCCCTCGATTTTGATCTTTTCTATTTCTATAAAAAGTGGCGAAGCAATATTTACACTCGCTGCTTCAGAGAGAATCCCCATCGCGTTATGTCGCACAGGTACAGAACGGCAACCCATTCCTCTCCAAAGCTCAAAATTCCAATTTGTTGCGACACCGGTTTTTCCAGCTTTTGTTAAACCGGCAGCCGCATGGTTTGCCAGAAGGTTGAGTTCTCTTAAAAGCAGCGGATCAATATTAGGATTAACAGGATCATAGAAAGGAGGGATGAAAAGTCGAGGCCCATGAGTCCGCATCTGATGGACATCGTAAACAAGCAAAGGAAACCAGTCTTTATAGAGAACTTTAGTCACAATCTGTGTCTCTTTTTGTGAAAGCATGAACCAGTCTCGATTGTTATCATGACCGACATAGTGGTGGTACAACCTGGGAAGAGGGCTTTTCTCGAAAGGTGTTCCCAAATTCTGAAAGTACCAATTACTGACGATGTCGATGCCATCAGGATTCAGCGAAGGAACGAGCAAAAGAACAATATTATCTAGAATCTGTTGGGTCATACTGGTTTCATCTGTAGCCAATTTATATGCCAGCTCCATTGACATCTGAGACGCAGCGATTTCGGAGGAATGGAGTGAACAGGAGATAAATACAACCGCTCTGCCCTTTTTCACCAACTCTTCTTGTTCCGTAGGACTAAGGTTTCGCGGATCATGAAGTCTTTTCTGAATATGTTTTAATTCATCTAGATTATTTAAGTTTTCGGGTGAGCTTATCACTGCCATAATGAATTTACGGTCAAGTGTGGTTCTTTCAAGATCGATGACTTTGACCCGGGGAGAAGCAGAAGAAAGTTTATCAAAATATTCTAGAATCTGTGTCCAATTTGCTAGTTTATAATCCTCTCCTACCTTAAAACCCAGCACCTCGTCCGGAGGAGGAATGTTTTCGATTGTGGAATAGTTATAACCAACGAGAAAATAAAAAAGAACAAATAAAAGAGCAATCCTTTGCCATCGCATTATAGATCTCCTTCAATATTAATAAGCTCTATTGTAACGAAAATTCTATTGAACAAAAAAAAGGGAGGCGTATAGCCTCCCTCCATTCTAACATCGACGCTACAGCAACTAAAACGTAAATTTGATGCCCAATCTTATCAATCGCGGAGAAAGAATAGCTGTTGGGTCCCCAAAAATATAGTTGTCATTACTGGATATAGATTGTACTGCAGTGGCATCATTATTGTTGAATACATTAAAAAGATCGATCAGAATTCCTAATCGAGCTATGTTGTTTGGCAGATGGAATGATTTCTCCAGTCGAAAATCAAGAAGAAATTGGCTAGGCAGGCCCTGAGAGCCCTTTATCTCCGCAAACATCTCTTCATCTCCCTGCTCCAGATCCAATCCTAAATCGCCACTGTCGATGGTTCTCGTGAACCTCTGCCCTGACCAATATCTGAAATAACTGCTGATATTGATATCCCATGGTCCTATCCAAGATCCAGTCAGTTTAAACTGGTGGCGCCTTTCTGTTTCCAACCGACCCAAGGCATTGATGTGCGCGTTCTGATTGTTGAACAAGTCATTTGCAAGTTCATTCTCACCCATTGTCAAACCAATCAATCCTCTCGAATTTGCATAAACATAAGTTGCCACAAACATCCAATTGTTCGAAAATCTTTTATTGAGCGAAATTTCAACACCGTCATAATCTCGATTTAGGCTGGGAGGATTCGTGATGTATAAGGATTCAGGAATCGAATCATCAATGACTTCATAAAATGTGATGGTTTCGCCTGAATAGGGGTCCACTGTTGTGACCGGCTGATAGTTATTCCAGACAAGCTCACCTCTATTTATTGCGTCCTCATCAACTTTGCTCAAATCCACATCATCCATGATGTTTCTATCCCATTTTCTGATATATCTTAAAGAAATACTAAGGTGTTTTACGATTTCCCTCTCAATACCTATCGTCAGCTCATCAAGATAAGGAACCTTGATGTTAGGGTTTATTGATTTATCCGCGCCACCGCTAATGCTATAAACTCCCCGGTCGAGGTTTAAAGACCAATCTGGATTTAGACGGTATCTCCATTCCATTTGATCGTTCGGATTCATTTCGTCAATCCACGTTGTGATCCCACGGACAAAGTATCTTGCGAATGATGCCTTAATGACGGTCTTCCCGTCACCTGTAATGTCATAAACCGCGCCAACCCTGGGCGACAGAGTATTCCAGCTAATAACATCTATTCGCGCTGGAACCCTGGGATCGATCGTTATATCACCAAATGTCAACGGTTCTCTGTCTTGTCCTTGTGGCGGTATGAATCCTTCCTGATGGTCGAATCTTAATCCCAAATTTACAGCCAGTTTTGATAACGGTTGCCATGCATCCTGAATGTAAAGCCCAAAACTGTTTTGGCGTTCTTTCCTGTGATAATCATCTCGAAACCTTACCTCATAGGGAGCGCCTTTTCTTGTATAGATATAGGGGCCATAGCCTCTATCATCTCTTGAAAATTGCATATCTCTATCCGTATAGATATATTCGAACATTCCGCCCGCTTTGAACTCATGGCTCCCTGCCATGTCGTCAACAAAATAAGTCGTGTTTGCAAAAACGCCCCATCTTTCTTTGGCATAATCGCTGTCATAGCCATATCCAATGTAGTAATAACGGAGATCGCGGTCATAATAGCGGGGCAAGCCACTTTTAGACCAGCTCTTCAGGTGGTTGTTGTAGTAGCCGAATTTTAAATTCATCATCAAATTGTTTGTAAAAACACGCATATAATTCATGTTGAGGACATAAACGGGAACCGAGCGATCTCTTGTTGCCTCAACAGTCCGGTTATAGCTTGATCCCTGATGATCATATTTATTGTTCCGTGCATTAAAATTCAATGTGAACTTATCCTTAGGATTAAGTTGAAATGTCAACTTTATAAAGCCGTAGATCTTGTCATTTCCGACAGGCAGATTATCCTCCTGATCCCAGGGATATCCGGAAATGTATTCTTCCCTATTTGTATATTCAGCATTTCCAAAAAACCACAATTTGTCTTTGATTATCGGTCCCCCTATATTGAACACTCCTGTAGAATCATGATTGAAGCCAGTTTCTGTCCCTTCGAATGGTGTTCCTTGCGTATTGTCGGATTGAAGCGAGTTGTTGATAAAATAAAATTCTCCGGAGCCGCTGAATTCATTTCCTCCTGATTTCGATACAACATTGACGACAGCGCCTCTTGATGCTCCGTATTCTGCAGTCAATCCTCCTGTTTGTATAGAAATTTCATCCACCATTCCTAAACTTATAATGTTATCCATCGTTCCATGGAAAGGATCTGATACATTAACTCCGTCAAGATTCATCACATTTTCCCTCTCAGAGCTACCATGGGCTGTTTCACCGACCATGCCCGGTGCATGCTTGACAACATCCACAATTTCTCGAGGAGTAGGAACCGTTGTAAGAAATTCAGTCGTAAAAACTGTCGTAAGTGAGGTTGTCTGGACATCCAGCGTTGGTGTTTCTCCTCTAACAACAACCTCTTCTTCAAGTGTTTTTTGCGTGAGCGTCACATTAAGATTTGTTACAAGTCCCACGTTAACTCTGATATTTTCATATGTGAGCTCGTTAAAAACATCCATCTCGAACCTTATCGTATAGACTCCAGGAGAAAGAGCAGGAAACCGGAAAAATCCCCTTCTGTTCGTAATCGTTGTCATCTGAGGCAGGATTAGAGCAGGTGAACTGATAGTTACGGTTACTCCAGGCAAAGGTAAATCTTCTGTATCCTTGACTCTCCCGCTCATGCTTCCGGTCTCTTCGACTTGAGAAAAACCGAATGCACAAATCAACATAATTCCAAACACAATAATATTGATTTTTTTAACCATTTTAACACCTCCTAAGAAAATGATAGAAAATATTTATCCGATTCAATCCACCCTTCCAGTCACCGCTCCAGTCATTAAGGATAATATATAATATATCATATTATCTAATATAATATAGAATAATATAAATTGCAAGATATTTTTAATTCCATTAAACTATTTAATATCAATATGTTACACTCTTCACTTTTATTGTTCAAAATTAATAATAGAGTTTTGCCAATTATTTGCTTTTATATTTTTATGTTTTTTGCTATAATATTGAGATTATGGATTAGCATTATTTTTAATACAGCCATTAAAAATAATTTCTTTCATAAATATAAGGACAGAGGGAGTTATATATGCATGAAATTCAAATGATAAAAGGCGCGTTAAAATTGTTAAATGTTTGTGCTGCAGTAAAACCTGAAGAAGAAGTGCTTATCATTGCTGATTACAACATGGAAAAGATCGGAAAAACAATTGCTTCCGCTACGTACCAAATAGGAGCTGAGCCGGTGCTCGTCTATTTGGTTCCAAGAAGAACGGACGGCCAGGAACCGCCAAAGTCAGTGGCAACCGCATTGAAACAAAGTAGCGTATTTTTGGCCCCTGTTAGCAAATCAATCACTCATACAAAAGCTGTCAAGGAAGCAGTGCAAAATGGATCGAGAGGTCTGATGCTCACGCAATTTCGTGATGATATGCTTGTATATGGAGGTATCGAAGCTGATTTTCATAGCATAGCGCCTACATGTAAAGCTTTAGCGAAAAAGTTTGAAAAAGGAAAAACTGTTCATCTTACAACTCAAAAAGGAACCGACATAAAAATGGATATCACTGGCAGACGTGGTAATTCTTTGACATGTATTGTCAAACCTGGCCAGTTCTCTCCTGTGCCTAATATAGAAGCAAATGTTTCGCCGGTTGAAGGATCGGCTAACGGAAAGCTTATTATAGACGCCAGTATTCCTTACATTGGAATAGGAACAATCGAAAGTCCAATAGCAGTTGAAGTCAAAGAAGGATTGATCCAATCCATAAATGGAGGAAAACAAGCGAAAGAACTTTCTGATAATCTTGAAGCATTAAAAGATCCTATGGTTTTTAATATCGCAGAGCTAGGGATCGGGCTAAATCCTCATTCCCGGTTGACTGGCTGCATGCTCGATGATGAGGGAGTTCTCAAAACAGCACACATCGGTATTGGTACAAATATTACACTAGGAGGAAACATCAAAGCTTCGTGCCATTATGATTTACTCCTTTGGAATCCCACAGTGAATATTGATGGCGAGATTGTCATCCAAGACGGAGACATAACAGCAGCTTAAATAAAGATAATCCCTCTCATGTTGAAGAAAATTCCTAGCTACGTTTGGACATTTGCCGCACTTTTATTCGGGATCCTACTCGGTGGGCTCTTCCCTGAATCATTAAATCCTGTTGCCGTGGCAACACGACACTTCATAAATTTTATAATCAAAATTGTTCCTGTTTTGATATTCTTTGCTTTGAGCCCTGCCATAGCATCACTTGTCAAGCGAGGATTAGCTGGGAAATTTGCTAGCTCAGTTGTTTTATGGTATGTGTTGAGTTCCACGATTGCTGGTCTACTTGGAGTTGTCAGCTCATCTCTTATTTTTCATATCCCTTTTTCTGCAAAGACAACAGGCTCTACATCTGGTGTTTTCGATATGTTTCAAATTCTTGGTAAACACGGTGCTTCCATTCCTTTATTATCCATAATTGTAGCTATTGTTATTGGGGCCATAGCGGTTTGGATTACACCTCTCTATAAATTGTTAAACAAGGTCCAAAAAAGCGTAACAACCATAGGCCGTTCGATTGGATACATCATGGTTCCGCTCATTCTCTGTTTCGGGATCACCATTGGCGTCCGATTCGGTGCACGAATAGGGATGGGACACTATCTCACAATGGTCATGTACACTTTTGTTCTCTGCCTGGTTTGGTGGTTATTTTATGTCTACGTTGTCATTAAAACTCTTGCCAAACAGCCAGTTAAAAAAGTTATCAATGAATATTTCACGCCAACTGCTTTAATTGCGGCTGGTACATGTTCTTCTATGGCTACACTCCCCGTGAATTTGGCTTTTGCTAAAAAATATGGGGTCCGCGATGAAGTTGCAGATTTTGTAATCCCGTTTGGAGCAGTTTTTAATCTCAATGCAAGTGCGCTTGCCTATCTTGCCTATGCTCCCTTTGTTATGTCTTACATATATCACTTCGAAATAAGCTGGACAATGCTATTTATGGCCTGGCCCGCTTTGGTGCTTTTCACTATCGCTGCTCCAGGACTTCCAGCAGGAATGGGAACATCTTTATGGGCAGCGACATTGTTTGCATCAATGATGGGCCTTGAAGATCCCACAAAAGCAACATTTATCGCCACATGGATCGCTCTATCTGGAGGTCTTCCAGATATGTTTCGAACTGTTATCAACTCTACAGGCGACGGATTTACAGCCATCGTCTTCGATCACTTTTTTAACAGATATTTCAACAAAAATAATAATTCTCGTGGGAAGTGAAAAAATCTTGGGCCTTAAGAGGGTATAATTAAAAAATTGTTGTATATGTTATTGCAAAACAACTAAAACAAGTAGCTATTTTATTTGTTCTTCATTTGCTAAATATTTCTTGATTCCTTCCTGGTATGCTTGTGATTTTAATAGTGAACCTCTGTGGATGAGCATCATGTCCGCCAATTTCTCTTTATCTTTCTTTTTGATAGCAGTCATCAAATCCTTGTGCAGTTTTAAAGATCTCTGAAGCGCACCGGGTGTTTTAAATGCATGAATTCGAGCAAACGTATATCTTTGCATCTTATCCCTTATATAATGAAGCAGTTCTCTCAGCAGCTCGTTCGGGACCGCCTTCCAAACCTCGTTATGAAAATTTACGTTAAGTTCCAAATATTTTTCAATGGTATCGAGTGTGCAATATTTTTCCATTCTTTTGTGAATTCTTTCAAGCTTTTGAAAATCTTTTGATGTGATTCTATCGACTGCCAAGCTAATGGCTAATCTATCAAGGGCGCCCAGGACTTGGAAAATTTCGCGTAATTCATCATAGGATATCTCTTTAACCACAGCTCTTCGGTACGAATCTATTTGAACAAATCCTTCCTGGGCTAATCGTAATACGGCTTCTCTCACAGGCGTTCGACTCACTCGGAAATACTCGGCAAGTTCTTTCTCGTTTATCCTCTGATTGGTCTTTAGCTCACTATTAATAATCGATTCTTTAAGGCTGTTATAAATAAAATCACTCATAGTTCGAGGAGATGACATAGGGAAATTGGGCTGTTTTTTATTTATCATTTTTTTATGTATCCTCATTTTTTCGAATTTATGTTTTGTGAAAATCATAATCAGCACAACTAATTATATATAATCACTAGTGTCCGATTATAAATCGAATAAATTCAATTGTTTCCGAGCATCATAATCGAAAGTTTGTGTAAATGGCAAGGACTTTTCCTATAGTTGTGGACAGGACTTTTCCCATGGTCTTGGAAGGTAGTTTTCCTATAGCTTCGGAAAACAGAAATACCATTTTCCAGTGTGCCGGAAATGATTTAAACCTCCTTATTTATATTTTTAATTCTATAAGATTCACCATCCAGGGTAAAGACTCTGGCGTAATGTAATAACCTGTCCAAAAGAGCTGTGGTCATAATACTGTTACCCATCATTTCTGCCCAGGCGTCAAAGCTTTTATTGGAAGTGACTATTATTGATAATTTTTCATACATATCACTTATCATGCCGAAAAAGAGATTAGCCTCGCGTTTTTCAATGGAGGTATAGCCTATCTCGTCTATAACCATGAGTGATGACTTCATTATGCGTCTTATCCTGTATTCAGATTTCTTATGCACTTCAGCTGGAGTTCCCCCGAAAAAACGGACATCCTAAAAAGTTTGATTGCATCCTTATAATACTCCAAAGGGCTTTTATAATTCAAGGCAGAATGTCTTCTCTGCCGATTATAAAAGATTTCGATGTATTCAAATATGGCTCGACGGGCTTGATCTTTACTATGAAAAGTCATTAAGTAAACAAGTTCTTTTTTCAACGAGCTGAAGACCGACTCCATCATGGCATTATCAAAACAATTCCCTTTATTAGACATGCTCTGACGGATATGCCACGTTTTTAATATCTTTTTCACTTTGTCACTAGCATACTGACTTCCACTATCAGAGTGGAAAATGAGTCCTAGCTGAGGAGGGGGCGGCTTAATGGCCTTGCTCAAAAAGGGACACACTGAAAATTTACAAAATTGTGTAGAGATTTAGCTCTATTTTCTGTATTTTTCTAATCATCGCCACCATTACATAGATGCTTATTGCAATCCATATCTGGGTTTTCACTGCATTTGGAGAAGTCCCAAAGAATGCTTTTATTTTCAAATGCTGTTTCATCCACTTGAAAAATAATTCCACTTTCCAGCGGTTACGATATAATTCTGCTACAGTCAGCGCTGGAATGTCAAAATTGTTTGTTAGAAACACTAAGATCTTATCTATTTGGCTATCGTGATATTTGACTCTCCGCAGTTTGTCGGGGTAGCTCTTTCGTGTGTTAAAACCGCTGAGGCGAATGACCTGGTCGCAGTGGAGACTAGTTGACTTGTCGACTTTTTTGGATTGCGTCCGGTAAAATTTCATATTCTTTTTTGCGCGGATTATGAAATACCCAAAGTTCTCTTTAATTCGATAAAGCCTTTCAAAGTCAAGATACCCCCTATCCATGATATAAAAAGATCCCGGCTCGGGAATAAGCACATCAAGGATATTGACATCGTGTACCAGACCGCTTGTAATCTCAATAAATACCGGTATTGACCCCTGAATATTAAATAAAGTATGAAGTTTGACCGCCCCTTTGTTTTTCCGAAATTTTGCCCAAGGAAAAAGAGATAAACACAAATCGATTGCCGTTGAATCCAGAGCATAAATGGTATTATCAAGATCACTAATAAAATCAGGATCATCTTGGTAGAGTTTACGGGCATGAAAAATGAGCACCTGGGCAAACTCAGCATAAATGCGCCAATCTCTTTTCCATTTGGCATGAGCGAGATTCGTACGGGTAACATTCCCTTTGATTCCCATGTGATACAGTTTATTCGGTTGTGCATTCAAGCACAGGCTTCTATATCACGCAAACTTTCCCTATAGGTCAATTGTGCAAAACTCATACATAAAAATTGATCCCAACAACTGAATTGTCGTATTCTATAATTACCCTTATATTTGATGACTCGTTTATCAAACCCATATTTCGGTATGAATGACATAATTTTGGAGAAAATTGTTTTGCCGGTATACATGTGTCACCTCTCTATGGTTAGAGAAGTAATACACGAGATTTAAAGATGAATTCAAATCGAAAAATCCTTTTTCACGGCTTTCATTATTAAATTCAATGATTTACAAAACTTTTGCATTTTTTAATAGGACAGTAGTGATAATATATATAAAACAAAAGGAAAAATTCAAATCAGCACTAAGAGAATTTTCACAATTTAAAATTTTCATGAAATTCAGCATTATATCACTTCAACAACTTTAAAATGATTTCATTTTTCCTCTTGACAATTTAAATAAAAATGCTATTTTTTCCTTGAGGACACAAAATGGAAGAAATAGAAATTTCAAGCTGGTTAACACTGGATGCCATACAAGACTCAGCAGAAATTGTTGAAACTGTTGGAGACCTCCAACTAGGGCACGGAAAATATATATTCTGCACGATAGAGGATGACTATCTTGAATTAGGCTACCTTGACACTGCTTCCAACTTTTTAAGACGTTATGAAGATGAAGAAGAATTTAAATCTGCCTTGACAGAACGAAAAGAAGAAATGGGAGAAATCTCCTACGATGAAGACCAAAGTTTTAACAATGACTTCGAAGACGATATAGATGGAGAGGGTTCTAACTCTAAGCAAGATAGTGAAGACTTTTAACCTGAATAATCCAGGTTAACATACTTCCTCTTTTCAAGATGTCCTATACCGCCAGTTCTTTCATTCCCCTCAACCAATCCTAATTCAATTCCGGCATACTCCTCATTCTTTGGCTTTATCCAGTTTTGCTTTCAACTCATTAAACAAATTTAGAGCATCTAAAGGTGTAAGAGAATCTATGCTGCGGTTCTCAATTTCTTCTTTTATATTCTCCAGAATAACTTGCTCTTTGTCTTCTTGGAATAATAAAAATTGGGATTTATCCCTTCTTTTAGAAGAACAATACGCAATCCTTGGATGGCCTGTATCATCAAGTTCCTGTTTTTCCAAGTTAAAAAGAATTTCCTTTGCCCTGTCTATAACATTCCTGGGAATGCCTGCAAGTTTGGCAACATGAATACCATAGCTTTGATCGGATGCTCCAGGAACGATCTTTCTCAGGAAAATAATATCATCCTTATGCTCTTTTACAGAGACATGATAATTTTTCACGCGATTCAGTGTCAGAGCAAGCTCTGTTAACTCATGGTAATGAGTCGCAAAAAGAGTTTTTGCCCGTATTCCTTCCTTTTCATGAAGATATTCAGTAATCGCCCAGGCTATGCTGATGCCATCAAAAGTGCTTGTCCCTCTTCCCACTTCATCAAGCAGAATCAGGCTTTTTGAAGTGGAATTGTTTAATATGTTTGCCGTCTCCAGCATTTCCACCATGAAAGTTGACTGGCCGACACTTAAAAGATCCATTGCTCCAATTCGAGTAAAAATGCGGTCCACGACACCTATCTCAGCCTCTTTTGCCGGAACAAAAGAACCCATCTGAGCAAGGATGCAGATGAGAGCCACCTGCCTTAAATAGGTAGATTTCCCACCCATGTTGGGTCCAGTTACGATCAGGATCTGTTTACCTTCTCTATCCAAATATGTATCATTGGGGATAAAAGGCTCTTCATTGGTCATTTCAATAACAGGATGGCGCCCTCTTACAATTTTAATCCTGTCTTCATCATCTACATGCGGGCAGCAATAGTCTCGCTGTGAAGCAAGCTCAGCCAGGGAAGAAAACAAATCCAAAGAGGCTATATCAGAGGAAACTTTCTGGAGTCTTGAGACTTCTCTTGATATTTCTTCTCTGACCTCAAGAAAAAGATTGTATTCTAATTTACAAATACGCTGCTCCGCATTGAGTACTTTCTCTTCATATTCTTTTAGTTCCGGTGTGATGAAACGTTCAGAGTTAACCAAGGTCTGCTTCCGGATATAATCAGGAGGAACTGATGATAAATTCGGCTTTGTCACATCAATAAAATATCCAAACACTTTGTTATATCGAACTTTTAGAGAAGAAATGCCTGTTCTTTCCCTCTCTTTTTTTTCAAGAAGAGTAATAAATGATTTGCCTGAACGGCTTATCTTTCTTAGCTCATCCAGTTCGGAATTATATTCCTCTTTAATGATCCTCCCTTCAGTGAGCAGGAAAGCAGGTTCATCAAGGATAGCACGGTCAATCAATTCCACAATATCCCGGGCGTTATCCCACTTTTCATGAATTTTTTTTACTTTTTTTGACAGAAAAGACTCTATCAAGGATTGAATTTCCGGGAGATACAGGAGCGAATTCTTTAAACACACAAGGTCTCTTGCATTAGCAACCGCAAGGGAAATTTTTCCTGTGAGACGCTCGAGATCTAATATTACTTTCAGGCTCTCCCTCAATTCCTTGCGTGCAATTGTATTGTTGAGAAATTCTGCTACAGAATCCTGCCTCCCCTTAATTTCAGAACAATCCAGTAAAGGCTGAAGTAGACAGGACCTTATAAATCTTCCCCCCATAGAAGTAACCGTGAAATCGATAATATCCAAAAAAGAATCCTTCAGACGTCCATCCCTTAAATTTTTCAACAGTTCCAGGTTTTTTATCGTCGAAGTGTCAAGGATCATATTTTCATCCGACTGGATATAGGAAAGATTATTAATCAATGAAAGTGAATCTTTTCTTAACTTCTTAAGATAAAACAAGAGGGCTCCTGCTGATTCTACAGCAAAATGCTTATCAGCAAGGCCGAAACCGCCTAAAGACTTGACCCGGAAATGATCCTGTAAACAATTTTTTGCATGGTTAAGATCAAAAACCCAATCCTCCTGAGGACTCTTCAGAATAGATGCCATGCCATTCTTTGAAAGAATGTTATTGACACGTGCTTCCTGACTCTCTGGAAAAATGACCTCCCTTGGACAAACTTTAAAAAGCTCATCCACAATGTTCCTTTTTCCCTTCGGATCACTCTGGGCCGCTTTTAACTGGCCTGAGGCCAGATCAATAAGAGCCAATCCCCAGCCTTCATCCTGGAGGCAGAGACTCACAATATAAGTATTCTCCTTTGCTGTTTCCGGCTCTAATTCTATAGCTGTCCCTGGAGTTAAAACCTTAACCACATCCCTCTTAACCACACCCTTTGCTTTTTTCGGATCTTCAACCTGTTCACATATTGCAACCTTAAATCCATGCCTGAGAAGTTTGGCCAAATATGAATCAACTGCATGGTAAGGGACACCACACATAGGCACTTTCTGGCGGGAAGTCAATGCAATTTCTAATATTGGAGATGCAATTTTTGCATCCACATAGAACATTTCATAGAAATCTCCCAGCCGAAAAAACAACAGTGCATCCTTATAGTCTTTCTTGATGCGAAAATACTGCTCCATCATCGGAGTAGTAGAATTATTCTTTCCCATTTTCTCAAATCAACTATACTTTTTAAGCCATGATTTTTCAAGAGTGTAAAATTAACCCTATGCTAGATCACAACCTAACAGCGTAAAGCAAATGAATTTCATAACAAATTTACTTATATCAGCGTATTGTATAAAATGGAATGGATGACTTGTTTCTGTTTTGGTTTTGTTCAATTCACACAGATATCCAGAAATATTTTTACTGAAATAAGAATCTAAATGTTAAAACGTTATATGCTGACTGTGTTTTTATCCATGTTTCTCTGTACCTTTTTTACAGTATATTTATACGCCCAGGAAGAGCAGGTTAATATTAAGGAACTTAAAAAGAATGCAACGAAAGTGTTTATTGACTGCCCAAGATGCGACATTGATTATATTAAAACAGAAATTACATTTGTGAATTATGTCTGGGACAGGAAAGAAGCTGATGTCCATGTTCTTATCACTACCCAAAGGACCGGCAGCGGCGGCATTGAAGACACAATTGCATTGATCGGCCAGAAGAATTATTCAGATATGCAGAATACTCTAAAATATATCTCAAACCCGACAGATACAGAAGATGAAATCAGGCACGGACTTGTTCATGTCTTGAAAATGAGCATTGTTCCTTATGCAGCAAGGACACCGCTTGCAGATCAAATTTCTGTTTCATTCAAAGAGAAAGTAAAACCAACCGACCTAGAAGACAAATGGCATTTCTGGGTTTTCAGTCTCAGCGCAGACAGTTTCCTGTACGGGCAGAAAACAACAAGTTCCGCCATGGTCTTCGGCAGCGCTTCAAAGATTCACGATCAGCTTTCACTGCCAAAAGGCGGGGCAAGCTTCGAAGAAATCCTGCTGCGGAGAAGGGAACTTGCCTGCAGGGCAAACGATTTCCAATCCTTTTTTCATTAATTAGAATCATACTATTTAAACTTTCTTGGAGGCTGGCGGTGCATTGTTGCCTGTTCATATGCGTATGCAATCCTTATAAGATCCGGCTCCCCGAACAGCTTCCCCACGATCTGCAGTCCAGCAGGTAGATTTTTATAAGTAAATCCCATCGGCACATTAAATGCCGGTAGCCCTGTGTGCGGAGGAATTAGCTGGCTGTTATCTCCAGCAGTGCTCTTATAGTCACCTAGTCTTGTTGGAGGATTATTCCATGTCGGATATACTATGACATCGACTTTCTGTTCTTCCATTGCTTTTAATACTGCCTCACGAAAAGCTATATTGCGGGGTTCATGATAGATGTCCTTGCACGCCGGCTCCTCCTGAAGGGGAACCTCCAATGCCTTATACAGCCTTTTTTTTATCTTTATAGAAAAAAGCCCAGAATTGTACACATCAAGCAGACTTTTAACAGGGGCATTTTCGCCAAGGGATGCAAAATACAGATTTATGTCATGACGAAACATATCACACCATAAGCTTCTAGAAAGCCTGCCAAAATCCTCAATGACAAAGGGGTCAATGATTTCGGCTCCCTGTAACTGCATATCATCAAGAGCTTTTTCAAAAATAGCAATGACTTCAGGGTCTGCTTTTGGCCTGTCTGTATAGAAACGGAAAACGCCTATTTTGACTCCCTGAAGACCTGTTTTGTCGAGAAATTGTAAGTAATTATCTGGCAATTTCCCTCTACACATTTCTGTTATCGAGTCTGCAGAGTCATAGCCTGCTATCACTTCCAATATTCTCACAGCATCCTCGACCGTACGTGTTAGAGGTCCACCAATATCATTGCGTAAATAGAGAGGAATAATGCCGTCCCGGCTTGTCAGGCCCATTGTAGATCGAATTCCAACAAGGCAGCAGTGCGAAGCAGGCCCTCGGATTGAATTTCCCGTATCTGTACCCAGGCCTACAACTCCAAGGTTAGCAGCAACTGATGCCGCTGTGCCCCCGCTGGAGCCAGCCGGCACACGGCTCAGATCATATGGATTTCGTGTTACTCCTCCGATGGAACTGACTGTTTCATAAGGGCTGAAAGCCCATTCTGCCATGTTCGACTTTGCCAGAACTATAGCGCCGGCCTCGCGAAGTTTTCTCACCTGGAAGGCATCATCCGGCGGCAAAAATCCTTTAAGCACCTCAGACCCTGCTGTTGTCTGCAGGTCATGTGTTTCGTAATTATCCTTGACTATAACAGGAATACCGTGCAACGGCCGCAGCCTGCCCGTTTGCTTGAATTCCTCATCAAGTTCATCAGCTCTCTTTAAGGCATTGGGATTAATGACAATGATGGAATTCAGTTTTTTTGGCTGGTCATACTTTTTAATGCGCTTTAAATAAGTCTCCATTAGTTCACGGGATGTGAGTTCCCCCTTCTGATAAGCCTCACGGATATCTGTGATTGTGGCTTCGACAATATGAAAACCTTCTGATTTTGACTTCTTATTTCTACCTGTTTTTTGACCGCAACCTACCATTAAGGCCAGCACGAAAAATACCAAAAAAAATGAGCTCATTAAAATCCTATCTTTTACCATTCCAAAATCTCCACACTAGTTATAACTTTTTTTACTTCAATAAAATCTTCAATGGAAAACCACAGCGCCTTCTGCAGAAACGTATCAATTTCTGTGAGAATTGTAAAGCCTAAGATTCCTGCCCTTTTCCCCTCAACAGGCCACAAACTCCAGTTTGACAATGCGTCAGAGCTACTTTACTATATTTCATATAACGATGAATATTCCAAATGCTCTCACCTTACTTAGGATAATTACGGTTCCTGTCCTTGTTGTAATTCTCCTTATTCAATTTGAAGGAAGAGAGCTTGTAGCTTTAATAGTTTTTGTCCTTGCAGCCCTGACCGATATGCTTGATGGATTCTGGGCAAGACAAAAAAAACAGATAACAATTTTAGGTCAGCTCTTAGACCCGATAGCAGATAAGCTGCTTATCACTTCAGCCTTAATCTGTCTTGTAGGATTAGGGACTGTACCGGCCTGGATGGCTGTCATAATCATAGGAAGGGAAATTTCAGTTACAGGATTCAGGGCTATCGCATCTTCTAAGAAAATCAATATCCCTGCTTCCATCCTGGGCAAAATCAAAATGAATACAGAAACCATCACAGTTGCACTGCTGATTCTTGGGAAAAGATATCTCGGAAATCTTTATTTCCTTTCACAAATAGGCCTCTGGCTGGTGATTGTTATAGCAATCCTATCAGCTTTAGAATATTTTATTAGATTCGGTCCAAAAGTCCTTTCGAAGGACTAAAGTAAAACTAATATAAAAAGGGAGACACGCAGCGAATTTTCTCAAATTTTATTAACCTGGATTATTCATTAAACCCGTGAATCATCCATGCTAACTAAAAAGCACAACTCATGGCTGCATCCAAACAAAGGAGCGAAAATGTGTAATAAAATAATACAATCAAACATAACCACCTGCATATTAATTCTCATGCTAGCTATTCCGCTGGCCGCCACAGAGAAGAACGCCCCCAATAAAACAGTAAATATATCTATAGATTCATGGCTTGTACTCGGCCCATTTCCTGCCCCTCTTCCAGCATTTAACAACGACATAAAAAGAAAATATTCAGTTTCCGACCTTCTTAAATTTGACGAAGTCGATATATCTTTACTCAAGCCCAAAGCCGAAAGTGAACTGCACTGGCATGACGGCAATCCTGTGCAGTGGAAAAATATTAAGGCAGGAGAAAAAGGTATCCTTCTTGCCGGACTTCCTAACGAACCTTCCTCTGCTTACCTAGGATTTTATCTTGATGTTAAAAGATGGACAAGAGCAAAATTGTCCTTAAGAAGCCCACAGGTATTCCGTATCTATCTTGACGGGAAACTCATCACAACTAAAGCCAAAGTCAACAAGAGCATAAAGAAAAATGCCTCCTTTGAAGGAGAAAAAGTCACAGATTACTTAAAAATCGAAACCGGAAAACATCTTGTAATTGTGAAAACCCTATACGATCCGGAATCGAATTCAGACTGGGCTATCCAGGCATCCCTCTCATTCGATGAAAAATTTACTTCTCTTCCTCCAACTATAACCTTGTCTCCGGATGAGACAATGACAATTACACATCTCCTGGATGGTCCTAAAGCCGTCGGAATCTCCATATCTCCTGACGGCACAACAGCCGCCCTTTCAATAAAACAGACTCTTCCTCCAAGTAATAACGCTGAAACCTGGATCGAGATGTACCGTGTGAGCGACAGATGCCTTCTGCAGACATACCGCGGAGGCACAAAAATATCAAGGATCAACTGGGCTCCTTGCGGAAATAAATTCTCCTATACAACCTATGACAAAAAGCATGGAACAATATGGGTCGTTGACCTGGAAACAGGTTCAACCACATCCCTTCTCAATAACATAAAAAATCTAGGATTCCATGTGTGGTCCCCTGACTCAGGCTGTATTATATATTCGGTAAAAGAAATCGGAGAATCAGACATAGCAGGTGTCAAAAGATTCAAAAATATGTCCGACAGGCAGCCGCAATGGAGAAACCGAAGCTTTCTTTTCAGAGTCAGCACTCTGGACGGAATCCGTCAGAGACTAACAGCAGGAAAACTCACAACATCTTTCAACAGCATAAGCCCAGACGGGAAAAAACTCATATTCACACGCTCTGTGATAGATTATTCTGAGCGTCCCTATGAGAAAACCGAGCTCTACTCTATGGACTTTGAAACAATGGAAGCCAAACTTCTATTGAAAGGAAAATGGTTTGGAAATGCCCAATGGTCTCCTGACGGGAAAAAACTACTTATTCTAGGAGGCCCGTCTCTATTTGGAAAGACAGGAACAAATGTTTCTAACAACTTGATTCCGAATGAATACGATACACAGGCTTATTTGTTTGATCTGGAAACAAAAAAAGCAGAATCTATCACCAAAAATTTCAATCCAGCTATAAACCGGGGAATCTGGAGTAAAACAGAAAATTGCATTTATTTTATCACTACTGACCGTTCTTTCGTCCATCTTTACAAATATAAACTCAAGAAAAAAACATTTGAATTTATTGATTGCGGAGTCGAAGCCATCGAGCAATTTGATCTAGCAGAGAAAAAGCCAGAAGCTGTCTATCTAGGCTCAAGTGCCTCAATTCCTCAAAAAACATATGTTATAGATCTGCAAAATAACAAATATCGCCTCTTTCAAGATCCGGGAAAGGATGATTTTTCAGATGTTAAGTTCGGGAAAGTTGAACGCTGGACATTTAAAAATAAAAAAGGGATTGTAATAGAAGGTCGAGTGTACTATCCGCCTGGATTTGATAAAAATAAAAAATATTCCTGCATCGTAAATTATTATGGAGGAACAAGTCCAATAACACGCAATTTTGGCGGGCGGTATCCCCTCAATTTATATACTGCACAAGGCTGTATCGTCTATGTACTCCAGCCAAGCGGAGCAACAGGATTCGGACAGGAATTCTCTGCTTTCCATGTGAATGACTGGGGAATCATTGTAGCAGATGAAATCATATACGGTGTAAATAAATTTCTGGCAGCTCATCCTTTTGTAGACACAACAAGATTAGGGTGCATCGGAGCTTCTTATGGAGGATTCATGACAATGTACCTGCTGACCCGGACCAATATCTTTTCCGCTGCCGTTGCCCATGCCGGTATCAGTTCTATATCCAGCTACTGGGGTGAAGGATACTGGGGATATTCCTACAGTGCCATAGCCTCTGCCAACAGTTTCCCATGGAACCGCAAGGATATCTACGTGCGACAGAGCCCTTTGTTCAATGCTGACAAGATCGCAACCCCTCTGCTTCTCCTGCACGGCTCGGTAGATACTAACGTCCCACCCGGCGAAAGCACTCAATTGTTCACCGCCCTCAAAATCCTTGGAAGAGAAGTGGAATATATCCAGATTTCTGATCAAAATCACCATATTATGACTTACAACAAGAGAATCCTCTGGACAAAGACCATTATGGCATGGTTTGATAGATGGCTTAAAAAGCAGCCCGAATGGTGGGATGACCTTTACCCAAACAAATAGTCCGGACTTACACGAAATGTAAAAATCAGGATATCTTCTGGCTGGATGCGAAGATTATTGATCGCATATCTCACGGTGAGCTATCAATCGATCAAGTCCGCACTGGCAAATCCGGTGGATTCCTTAAGATATGAGTAGCCCGATCAGATTCCCCTCTATTTCATCTGATCGATACAATACTGAGAAGTACCTCATTTCCTCTATGGCATGGTTTGATAGATGGCTTAAAAAGCAGCCCGAAGGGACATGATCCAGGAATCGAATGTGATCACAGCAATCGCCAACAGCCAGGAGGCTGCACGAGGAATTGACCTTTATCTGAATAAAAAGCAGGAACGGTAAGCAGCTGAAACCAGGGTCTTCCGCTTACCGCTCTTTCGCCTTGAAAATCTAGATTAACTTAGCTAGAGCGATTTCGGCAGCATTCTCAATCTGATGAGCAATCGGCGATGGGGTTAACTTGGGGTGAGTGCCTACCTGAAAGGTGACCAGCTCATCCGCACGCAATCCTTGCTGAATGAGGGAACCGATGCAGTTAGCCACATACCCTGCCTTATCGCTTCCATAGATCTGTCCCCCGATTAGCTTTCTGGAGTCCTTCATGAACACCAGTTTTACTGTCAATTGCTGAGCACCGGGCAGAGTCCCCGGGTGTTTATCCGCTGCTGTTGCCTTTCCTACAATGACTTCGATACCTTCCTTGTCGGCTTGCCGTTCTGTGAACCCAGCTGATCCAACGGATAAATCGCCAATCACGGTTCCAAACACACCGATTGGAGAAGCAGCGCGTTGCCGTAGAGAAGACAGGTTCGCTCCCGCTACCCTGGCCTCCATGGTTGCTATTGAAGCGAGCCGAAGCACACATTCCCCCTTGGTTAAAAAGCAGGTTTTCTGTGTGCAGTCACCCGCAGCAAATATATTGTGGTCACTAGTTCTCATCCAGGAATCCACCCATATACCAGTTCGATCGTCTACTTTTAACCCGGCGTTCTTTGCTAAGTCGATGTTCGGCCTGACCCCAATCCCCAGAATGACAACATCCGCTTTGAGCTTTTGCCCATTTTCCAGCTCGACGTGCTCGACTTTCTCATTACCCAGAATAGCCTTTGCCCGCCTATCATTGAACAAGCTCACCTTGGCCTTTTTCAACTCTTCCTCAACTTGCATGCACACCTCACTATCACACGCTAGGAGAAGACAATGGGGGAGAATCTCGACGATGCTTACGCTATTTAAGTTATCGATCTTTCTACACTCATCAGCAAATTCCAGCCCGATAAATCCCCCACCAACAATCACCAGATCGTTTGCCTGATGTAGAACTTGCTTGAGCTTAGTCAGATAGTCAATGTCCTTCTTCGCGCTAAAGACGTTTCTAAGCTCTACCCCTGGCAAGGGCGGGACCAACGGGTAAGAACCTGTAGCCAGGATCATCCGCTCATAGTTTATCATATCCCCACCTGCTGTAGTGAGTGTCTTTGCCCCCTTGTTTATGAAGGTGGCTTCATCCACGATCAAGTCGATATTATGTTCGGTCAGCACCTCATCGGGGATCAAGTCATCTTCTGGGGAGTCCAGAGTTCCGAAGATATAAGGGATCCCACATGGAATGAGGACCCTCTTTTCCTTCCTGACAAGCGTGATCTTCGCCTCCGGGTTAAATCGTCTTGCGGAGATAGCAGCAGTAAGTCCGGCTGCACTTCCACCAACAATCAGGATATCTGTACTACTCAAATTTACGCCTCCTATATTAACTTAGCCTCCCTTGTTTTGGAAGACAACAATTGAGTACTTCACCCTTTAGACGAGGTACTTTTCTTCTTATTCAAAGCTTACCAAGCAACGAGGAGGTTGTCAAGATGTAGGCTCAAAGCGACTCAATCCCGAGCTCTTGATGAGGCTCTCCTATTCCATATCTTAGGAGCTAAGATTATAAAAGCCGGGGCTAAAAATGTAATGGGTTGCGACAAGTCAAGCTGATAATGCTCCGACAAAATCAAGTAAGATATGTAACATGATTATGTGATGGACTCAGAGATCATTGCAGACAGAGTAGTATTGGAGGAATACTTCTTTTTCTTCTTCCTCTCACTTATGCACCTTCATTTTTTAGATTTGACCTTGCGGCAGTCTATCACACTTTCGACTCCCACAGGAGATGCATCATATTATCATGTTATCTTTACCTAAAAATGACTCTTAAAATATTTTCTACCTATCCCCCCGATTTTTCGGTGGCTTAACGATAAACTCAGGGTCATCAGTCAACAACATCTCTTTTCTCCGATCAAAAGCAGCAACAAAATATTTATACCAACCATTTGGAGCATCTTCCCTGACTTGCCCTCTAATTGGTTCCTTATAAGTTCCTTGGTTTTGCATCATGTCTAAAGGCGTATTCCACCCGAGGTGAACTGCAAAATAATACTTTTCATTGTCAAATTTCCATTCAATTGTATCTCCCCGATCCATTTTAACGATGGAAGGTTCATATTCAAACTCGCCCGCATCTGTCACAGTAATTCCTACTGTGTAGATATTCCCTTCTTTGACAGCTTTTTCATTTGAACCGCGTATTTTTGAAAAATTCCTCTCATGGTTCATTTTGAAACACCTCCATTTATTTTTAATTTTATTTCAACAGAAACTATCTGTTGTTTGTTTCAAAAATATTTGTACTAAAATCATTGCATCGACAAAGCTTTATTAACACAAAGATTTTTTTCATCTTGCAATCAGTTGTTTATAACGAGGATCCACACGGAGCCTGTCAAGATCAACTTCCTTAAGGACCTTTTCTATAGAACCGCCACATTCTAAATACTCCTGGAGCATTTTTATTGCATGTTCACGCTGATTGGCTATCTCAAAAGCCATAATACAAGCAAAAAGCACCCTTGAATTGTTCTTTCCCAGTTCTCGAGCCTTATAAGCTTCAGCCACTGCATTTTTATAGTCTCCTGTGAGAGCGTAATATCGTGCCAGCCTTCCATGAAGCTCCCCATCTTTTGGATAAATTATCAATTCCTGCTTAGCTAATTTAATGGCCCGCTGATAGGCTTCTGGTGCCTTTTCTTCATATCCTGGTGTGAAACGGTAAGTATCCCCTAAATTTCCATAAATCGTAGGGTTGTTTTTACCTAATTTAATAGCCTGTTCGTATTGAGCCATTGCATCAGCATAACGGCGGAGGTAAAAATAAATCGTTCCCAAATTTGAATAGGCATTAGCATTTGGTTCTATGGCGATCGATTTTTCGAACATTTCTGCAGCCAATTCTTTTTGCTCCAGATAAGCATAAATAGCTCCTAAGTTGCTAAAAGCACTGGAATCTACTGGCATCAATTCCGTAACCTTCCGAAACATTATCTCCGCCTCGCTATACCGTCCATTATAATAATAAAAGTAACCAAGGCTATCATATCCCCCCCAGTAATCTCGGTTGCATTCAATGGCCTTTTTGTAGGTTTCTTCTGCTTCCACAAACTTGCCATCATCCTCATAGACTCTTGCTAGATTGAGGTAAACATCAGGATTTACAGGGTCAAATTTTAATGCCTGCAAAAACTCTTTAACAGCATCCTCATATTGATCCGTATCTTTGAGAATGATCCCAAGAGCGACATGAATTGGAGCAAGATGATTATTCAATTGAATTCCTTTTTCACAATATGATTGAGCTCTTTTAATCCATTTTGGATCTTCTGTTATCTTGTATTTTCGCCAGCACGATTCACCTAATCCTGCATAAGCCAGGGCATAAAGGGAATCTTGCTCAATCGCCTTGTTAAACATGCTCATTGCAGTCTCAAGATTACCTTCTATCTTGTAATTTTGTAGATAGCCACAGCCTTTCATATAGGATTCATAGGCCCCTGGTACTGATGTTAGTCCATCATTCAATATATTAAGAATTTGCGGCTTAATATTTATATCCAACATCATTGCCAGTTCCTTGACGATATCCTCCTGAAAAACTGAAACATTAGCAATGTGTTCATTGATAGTCTTGGAATCCAGTGTGTTCAGAGTCCTTGTATCAACCAGGTTCAGGGTTAAGCGAACCACATCCCCCATGCGCTGTAGAGTTCCGGTTAAAACAATTGATACTTTAAATACCCGCCATGCGTAACCTGCAGTGTTGACTCTACGCCCAGATAATTCATCTGCAGGGATGACCCATAATGATTTCTCAAATTCTTCCATCCGGGCAAGTTTCCTGGTTAGGGATTCCACAAGGCCGTCACAAAAAGCTTTATCCTCAGAATCGCCTCCGATAACAGTAAATGGAAGTATCGCAATATGCTTCTTCGTTTCAAAACCTAAATACTTCTCTAGACTATGACGGATATTGGGAAACAGTAATAACAAGATTAGTACTATACCTACTACGGCAAATGGAACAGCAATCTTACGCAAGAGCCTTGAGGTAGGACGCGGTATCGTGGTAGCCGTAGAGGGAAGAACAGTTTGTCCTGTACTCACTTCCCGTTTCAAACGTCTCAGGTCGGCTTTAAGGTCTGCAGCACTCTGGTAGCGTTCGGTCGAATCCTTCTCCATACACTTGTTTATGATTCTTTCAAGCTCCAATGGCACTCCGCTGCGTAAGCTTGTAATTGGCTGGGGATTTTCATTAAGGATCGAATACAAAACCAATTGAGCGTGCTCTCTAGCAAAGGGTAACTGTCCTGTAAGCATTTCGTAGAGCACTACACCAAAAGACCAGATGTCTGTGCGAAAATCCATGGATTTCCCGTATGCCTGTTCGGGCGACATATACGCCACAGTGCCCATGACCGTGGCTGTTTCGGTAATCTTAGTTCCCCCAACCAGTTTGGCCAAACCAAAATCCATTATTTTTGCTTGCCCCTTCTCCGTTACCATGATGTTTGAGCTCTTAATGTCTCTATGAACAATCCCTTTCTCGTGTGCCTCTCGCAGACCATCGGCTGCCTGCATGCCAATCTCAAGAACTTCCTCCAATTTCAAAGGGCCCGATTTAATCTTTTCCTTCAGAGTTTGCCCATCGACATATTCCATCGCAATAAAAGTCCTGTCCTCCACTTCATCGATCTCATAGATTGTGTTAATGTTCGGGTGATTAAGTGAAGCAGCAGCCTGTGCCTCACGCACAAAACGGGTTTTTTCTTCCTCCTTCCTAAGCACCTGGGTTATGATAAATTTCAAAGCCACAGTGCGTTTCAGTTTGGTATCTTCCGCTCTGTATACTACTCCCATGCCGCCTTCACCAAGTCTATCAAGGATTTTGTAATGAGAGATTATTCTGCCTATCATTTTTCAAAACACATTTTCTTCATAACAGCAATGAAACTCTGTACTATGCGAATGCTGATAAAATGTGTGCGAATAAAGCTTTTTCTTTTTTTGGTATAGAGTATCTGTTATTTTAAACTTAGCTTCTTCCCCTGTACCCACACAACTTATAGCAAAGGATAAATTTGAAGTCAACCGATAAATTTAGACAAACTTAAACAAAACAGATAAGTAATTCCCATTTGACATCATTTTTCCTTTTGATATAAATTATCTAAGAGTTTAGATGAAGGTAGCATAGGTGTTAAAAAAAGAGACCAAAATCAAGATGAACACATTAAAAGTTACAGGCGACCTTGCAGAAGTAGAGAAAATAAGAACTTTTTTAAGAGAAAATCTCCAGGCATTGGATCTTTCGAATAACGCGTATTATCTGATCGAATTATCTCTTCTGGAGATATGCATAAATATCGTCAGATATGCTTATCCTGAGGATATGGGTGAGATTTCTCTTACGATTTGGCAGCAGCAAGGAAGGCTATTTTTTGAAATAAGGGATTGGGGGATTCCTTTTAATCCCAAAAAATCAAAAAAACCTGATATTGAGGAAATTATCATGAAAGGCAAAAAGGGTGGATTAGGAATCTTCATTTCGCGCAAACTTATGGATGGATTTGATTATAAGCGCAAAAATAAGCAAAATGTACTGACTATGTATAAAAGAATTAAAATTGATGGAGCTGAAACCTAAGAATCAGTATAAAACTTTATCCTCACCGAATTCCTTGATTTTCTTGTCGATTTCTTTGAGAATTAAGTCCCTACGAACAAGGACAGCGTTTATTTCTTTATCTGTTAGATATTCTCCAACAACATCTTTTATTGATTCGAAAGTCAAAGTCTTTAGTTTCTCGACAAAAGCCCTGGGGAGCTCTTTCATGATCTTTGGCCCTTCTTTATGTTTTTCTGAGTAAATGAGTTTGTTTGTGAATTTTTTAGAAGTCCGGAAACTGCGGGAGTGATCGATTAAGATCATTCGCCAATCCTCGGTTATGAGAATTTGCTTCTGATGTCGGTCTTCATTGGCAATCAGGTTGTCAAAAGCTCGCTGCAAGTAAATCGCGTGATTCCAGTAGAAGACTCTGCGAGGAGGGCATTTGACTTTATTCTCTACTTTTTCCTTAAGATTCATCTTAGATTCAATCCATAATTGGCATGAACCACGATTCCCTCGAAATCTTTTTTCAACGGTGGGCGGAACCATGTTCAGTCCTAGAAGCTTATCCAAACGGTAGGCAGCGATTTCCCATTTCCAGCCTTCTAGAAATCCTTTTTGCCGGCCTTCTGGATTTTTCCATAGGGCATTTCTTATGATGCCATCTTTTTCTAATGTGAGTTCCCAGGGATTTGTGACTGCTTCTCGACCGCCCATCTGTACTTTGTCAGTAATTTCTGCTGTCTTGAGAAATTCTTCCCATTTGGCTCTTTCTGCCACTTCTTCTGGAGTGAACTGAGCAAAACATTGAAGATTAAAAGCTATGATAATCACCAAAGAAAAAAAAGTAATAAGGATTTTTTTCATCTTCTTCCCTCCTCCATATTTGAGATTTTTTTCGTTAATTTATCTAAAATATGGCATAAAAAGAAATATTAATACAAAACCTTATTTTCGCCGTTTTCTTTTATCATTTCTTGCATTTCATTGAGGAGAAGATCTTTACGTTTGAGTACAGCTTCGATCTCTCTGTCCTTTAAATAAGGCCCTACAGCATTCTTTATATCATCAATATTTAAGGCTTTAACCTTTTCTACAAAGGCCCTGGGGAGGTATCTGATAAGAAATGTACCCTTTATACCTTTTTTCCCATAAACGAGTCTCTTCGTGTATTTTTTGCTGGAGCGGAAAGAGCGGGAATGATCGATGAGAATTGTTCGCCAATCCTTAGTGTAGCGTAAATTCTGCTGGGTTCGGTCGTCGTTGGCAATCAAGCAGTCAAATGCTCTTGCTAAATACTTCATTTTTGACCACTGCATGAGCTCAGAATCAGGAATATCAATTCCTTTTTCCCTCATTTCTAGATCGCTGAATTGAGATTCTATCCAGAGCTGAAGAGACCCTCTCAATCCGTGGAGCTTTCTCTCGACTGTGGGTGGGACCATTTTTAATCCAAGAAGTTTATCCATCTCATAAGCAACTATTTCATACTGCCAGCCCTCAAGTTGGTCTTTCTGAATGCCGCTGGGATTTTTCCATACCCCATATCTTTCCACATCTCCCTTCTTTAATGTGAGCTTTAGTGGTTTTGTAACTCCTTCTCCTATATCTTCAGATTTTATGATTTCCGCAGTTTTGAGGAATTTTTCTAGCTCTTCCCTTTGAGCAATTTCAGCAGGAGTGAATTGGCCGATAGCTACATAGCTTTGAGCTATAAAAAGAAACAAAAGCATACTAAGAAAACTTTTTTGTTTCATTTTCTTTTTTCCTAATTCGGTTATTGCTCCTACGATTTTGCTAATAATATAAATCTATTTTTTTTAAAAATCAAATTAATGATTTTCCATAAATATCTATTAATAATTTGAATTGACATGAATTTCTTTGATAGTATAGGTTTTCATTTCATAAAGAAATGCAATTGTTGAGATTTGAAAATTGGCTTTTTTTGGGGAGGATTAGAAAATGAGAATAAAGTTTTTTTTAATAATCGGTATAATGTTATTAGCATCTTGTTCATCTGCAAAATACTCTCCAAGTATTCGCTTCCCTTATAAATGGTTGGATGTGCAGGGATCTGGCGGAGATATTGACCAGCAAAATTTTACCGAGCCTTCTGGCATATGCTTTCATCCTCAAAGAAAAACTCTTTTTGTAGTAAGTGATGAGGGAGAGATTGCTGAAATCGAGACTGATGGAACCCCTGTCTTTAATCAAAAGATTCCAGGAGATTTGGAGGGAGTAACAGCAAATCCTCAATCAGGGCTTTTATACATAATCTATGAAGGCAGGGATGTCATTCTTGAGTTTGATCCGGACAAAAAGGAAGTCATCCGAAAATTTCCCATAAATAGAGAATTCGAGGGTGACCCCAACTTTCTCCAAAAGCAGGAAGAATGCTACGATAACGGCATTGAATCTATTGCTTTTGTCTCAGATGAAAATCATACTGAGGGAGGAACTTTTTACATCGGCAACCAATGGGATCCTTCCTGTATAATGGAAGTTCTGGTTCCTTTGAAATCGAGCCAAACCGAGACAGCCGAAGCTCGTATTATCCGGGTTTTGCCTTTTAAGATGGATGACCCTGCAGCCATGTATTATGATTCCAAGACAGGACTCCTAAATGTCGTGAGTGATGCAGATAACATCCTTGTGGAGATAACCCTGGAGGGGAAATTAGTTAATGAATATGCTTTTCTCGGGGACGAACAAGAAGGGATTACATTGGACGATGAAGGCTATCTATACATTGCCCAGGATTCAGGCGGAATCATTAAGGTTAAAGATTTGCGCTAACCAGTTATAAAGCTTTATTCAGACCGATTTGTTTTGAGTTGTTTACTCCTCACTCTTTACTACTCACTTTTATTGTTGAGCCTGTTGGGCTGATAGTTTTTTATGCTGCCGGGCAATTAAGATACAAAGGATTATCCAAATCAATATTAAAGCTATATTGAATATAGCAACGTTTTCTATGTTTTTTATGTTAACAGCAAAAAATGTTGTTACTACGAAAACAAACAAGGCTGATGATACATCGCCTGCACGGGAAAAGAAAGTGTGAATAGCTGCCTTTGCTTTGTATTTGGCCTCTCTTGAAGTTATGAGAAAAAGAGCATGGCGGGTTGCATTCATAACAGAGTAATCCGTGCTGTTTTCCATTGTTTTGGCCCATCTGACTATTATCAGGGTTGCTCCAAAAGCTACAAAGAAATACCCTCCCAGGGCAATGAAAGGCAGGATGAAGAGGGCTCCTCTGACTCCAAACCACTTGAAAATTCGAGACATCAAGAATAGCTGAAAGATTACTGCAATTAGATTAACAATAAAAAAGAAATTTGCATACAGTTTGCTGATAAGTTCTGGCTTATCTAAACCTCCGGCAGTACCCATCTCCAAAGCTCTTGTGGCATCGTGGATTATGACTTTTCCTAATACATATTCGCCATTTGTGTTGACGAAATTAAGCAACAGAACAAGGAACGCTATATAAAGAAGGTATTTACTCTTAAAAACCAAGCGAAAACTTCCTCCCTTTTTAAGGGGCTTCTCCTGCTCTTTTTTCTCCGATTCATTCCGGACACTTTTTTTAGTTCCGGTATTCTCAGGTTTTTTAATGTCTCTTTTATGAATGATCAAGGTCAATAAAATGCAAATCCCCAGAATGCCACCTGCCAGCAGCATCAATCGATAGAGACCCAAGGACCTCATAAGCCAGAGATTAATCTTAGGACCGCAAAGGGCTCCGAAGTTTGCTCCGAACATAATTATAGGAAACAACCTTTTCCCTGCTTCTTCGGTGTATAGGTCATTGGCAAATCCCCAAAACTGGGCAACAATCATCAGGTTAAAGATCCCAATCCAGACGTAAAAAATGATACCTATTGTCCCTAATGAAATTTCAGATAAAGAAAGCATATAAAAGATAACTAAATTGGAAATGAAGAAGAGTGTTACCCAGACTATTAATTTCTGACGCGGCACCCTAGAAGCAATACTACTGAATATTTTAACCACAAAAATAAACAAAATGGCTATAGCTCCACTAAGATAGGTTTTAATTTCAGCGCCCTTTCCTGCTAAAATCAAAGCTTCCCTTATTGGCTTTAAAATGTAATAACTTGCAAGAAGTAAAAAGACATTAAGAGATAACAGCAAAACTGTAGGAATTTCATCTGGATGAATGACTGTGAACAGTCTGAGAATTTTATAGAGAATTCCAGGCGATTTTTCTGTACTCATCTTTATTTTTTCATTTCCCCGATTATTTATGACATCCCCTCCATCATATTTTTCTAAATGAGTTTTTCATAAAAAGCATTATGAAGTCAATATAATTAGAAAAGGACGGATTCTTCCCCTTTTTCTTCTATCAATTGTTTTATTTTATCTGAGATGATTTTTTTTCGTATCAGCAGAGTTTTGATTCCCTCGTCATTGAGATAGAGCTTGAGTTTGGCTTTGATGGAATCATTATCCAATTTTTGAAGGTTTTGATAAAGCTTCTTCGAGCATCGTCTGATTTTACAGCCAGGGAGTAACTCCAAAGAAGGGGCGAAAGCCTCAGAGAAGTCAACTCTCCAGACTTTCCAATCCTCTGTTTGGATAAAAATATCATCCGTATCTAGACACTCATCATAAACTAAATTCTCGAAAATTTTTATCTCCTCCAGTATGTTTTCAAAATTCTTAGGATCTGGAGGTTCAATATTTCTTCTTTTTCGGTCACTTTCTCTTATGAAGTTTTTAATGTATTGCTGGATGGATCCTTTTATGCCCTCTATTTCTCTTTCCACAACAGGAGGAACAATGTTTAGATCGAGTAGTTTATTTAACTCATATGCAGCTAATTCGTATTTATAGCTGTCTGGGAGAATTGTAGGTCTTGAAGCGTTTACATGCTTAAAGAATCCTTGCCGTACAATTTCTCCATTATCCAGAGTAATTCTCCAAGGCGCTGTTCTTCCTGCTTCCTGGTCTTTTTCGACGGAAACAATCTTTGCAGTTCTTAAGTAATTTTCTATGTCTATTTGCTTCAAATTTTCTTTGTTGGTTGTTTGCGATTGACACCACCAATTACTAAAAACGAAGCATGTAATAAACAAAAAGGAAAGAGTCTCCTTGTTTTTCATCATATCTCTCCGTCCAAATTGAGAAATTTCCATTCTCGATGATCAAGGCAGCAGGAATGCCGCCATAATAATCTGACATGCCAGTATCAATGATCCAGATCCTTTCTTGAAACCGGCTCATATCTTCTCTTGAGACAGCAATGCTGCCAGTTTGGGGCGTGTGTGCTATTACCATATATTTAGCGTTGAGATTGTGCAAGATTCTATCGACATCTTCTTTAAAGTCATTCTCGTCCCTTTGGGCTAAACCCCGATACCAGAGTGGTCCGTCAGAGACATAAACAATTTCAGGTTTTGTAATTTGAGTTTGATAAGGGCATTTAGCTGCAATTCGCAGCATATTCAGTTCTCTACGCAGGAGATTATTTATTTTCTCCAGTTTCCAGGTGGAGAAATTTTCGCTGATTCCCCCATGAACGAATATAGTGTCATTGATTTTAATGACTGCATTGTGTTGAAGGATCCATCTTCCATATTTTTCATTAAAGGAGTCTGTATACTCTCTTCGAGCAGAGTGGTTGTTGTTTCTTATGACTTCTCTTAAGAATTTTTCCCAATACGCCTCTAAATTGTTATTTGAGGCAGAATCTAGCTCCGTTTCTTTGAGGGCATTTTTCTTTATCTTTTTTCTGAATTCTTTTTCTTTCTTCTCCCTGTATTTATCAGGAAGGAAAGAAATAAATTGGTTTACCCCAATATAACCTGCATAGCGGAAGGATATTCCCATAATATTCATTTCTTCATGGTTGCCAATCAATGCATGGACCTTACCCCCTGCCTCTTCAGCCTCTTTCTCCAATCTCATCAACAGGTCTAAGACCTTCTTTGCATCAGGACCTCTGTCCATGACATCTCCGGTTTGGACAAGATGAGTTTTTTCGCCTGTCCAGTGAAGTTCTTTATTAATCAATTCTGTTCCTTTCAGTATTTTTACAAAATCCTCATAGTCACCATGAACATCTCCTACAGCTACAATTTTTTCAACCCCTGTCCATATGTACTGTATGCTGTCTGCATAGAGATTGAATAGAAAGCTAAAAATAAATAAAGAAAAAATAAATGTTTTCTTAATATTTCTTATTTGTCCCATTTTTAGTGCTGCTCATTATGATTTACAACAAATTATATGCCCAACTGCCACAAAAAGCCAGCAAATCTCCAGTGGCAGGTTTAGTTCCTGCGAGCGAATGGAAAATGGCGTTAAAAATCTGAATGAGAGCAAAGCCATTCTCGAATATTTTCTGATCATTGCCCCACAAAATGGAAGAGAAACAACTGATTAAACTAGACAAAGCAAATAAGCTAAGTAAATTAAAAAACGGAATAGACCGAATAGACGTAATTTTGATTGACTTTCAATTTTTCTTTTGATAAAAGCTAATGAAGAAGGGAAGATATCTAAAACAAGCGAAAACATGGTAAAAAAGATGGAAATAAATGCAAGAGAAAAAAGCAATGTCATTATTTTTGATATAGAGGGTGAAATCAGAAGATCAGATTTAAATGATGTGACTCTACATCAACTTGTCAAAGATCAATTGGATGATGGAAAAAGAAACATCCTCCTCAATTTTAGGAAAGTTGAATTCATCGACAGCTTTGGAGTGGGAGAGATTTTAGCAAGCTATATTTCTACCCATAATATAGGGGGGAAACTGAAGATAGCAAAAATATCGAAAAAACTCTTTATCATCTTTCAGGTCACAATGCTTACAAAAGTCCTTGAAATCTTCGATGATGAAGATGTGGCATTGGATAGCTATTTTAAAGGTTAGTACTCGTTGCAATCATTTTACACCAGAGTCATTCTATGGCTAAAAATCGCCCATATAAGATTCTATCGCGTATTATAGAGATCAAACCAGGGGAAAAAAATATCTCCCTCCTCCTCTTTTTTTATTTTTTTCTAATCATGGCCCCGTACTACATTATTAAGCCTGTTAGAGATGCACAATATTTAATTGTGAAGGGATCAAAGGAACTTCCAACTGCCTACCTGTTAACAGCGTTAATAATGGTATTTTTTGTTGCTTTTTATTCCAAGCTTCAAATCAAGGTTCAAACACACGTTTTAATAATTTCCAGCCTCATTTTTTTCATTTCTACTTGTTTCCTCTCAGGATTGTTTTTCAGAAAGGGGTTACATTGGATGCCTCTAGTTTTTTGGATATGGGCGAACATTTTTATCGTAGTCCTTGTTACACAATTCTGGATATTAGTTAACGATATTTTCAATCCGAGGGAAGCCAAAAGGC
>CAZYMU010000017.1:0-60372 GCA_964648465.1 uncultured Eubacteriales bacterium
CTTACTGCATCTGCTTCGTTACAGCGCATTCGTGGTGAAGGACCACAACTTCATGTGCTGTGCCTTGCATCTGCAGCAAGCTTGGACTCGTGAATAATCCATGACTTCCTTAATTATTCATAAATATTGCTGATAGAATTAATATAATATCAAAAAGCAGATGAATTTGGGGGGATGGAAGAAGCGACATTGAAAAATTTTGATTTTTTATTCGTCATTTGTAATATAATAAGTATAAACAGCAGTAAAATAATAATGATAAAGACTAAATAGAGGCTTAAGATGATTTTTTCAAAAAAAGTATTAACAATTTCGCTGATTGTCATTGTTATTGTTGTGCTGGCTATTTTCTTGTTTAATAGAAGGGGTGGAGATTCTTCTGATATTGACTCTTCACAGGATTCTTCTCAGAAGAATCCGAAACCAGAGGAGACGCCTCTTTCTGTAAAAGTTGCAAAAGCCAGTCTGGGAGACCTAATCATTAAACTGAAATCTCCGGGAGAGGCTGTTACTGACAGGAAGATTATTATTAAAGCCGAAGTAGAAGGTGTTGTTAATAAAATCAATGTGAGAGAGAGCAAGCACGTCAAAAAAGGCGATCTTCTTATTGAACTGGATGATAAGAAATATATGCTGGAAGTGGATAGCGCAGAAGCATCACGCTTGAGTAAACTTTCGGAATTGTTGTTGGAGAAGAAATTTTCTGGTTCTGAAAATGCATCTGCAGATTATGACAGGAAGAAAATCTCGAAAATAATTGAGCAGTTTGAAAATACAAAGAAACTATATCAAAAAGGACTAATATCCAGAGAAAAATATGAGGACGCACAAAAAGAATATGAAATGGTTCTGATTGAATCAGGCGAAAAAAAAGATGAAATCATGGCTGCTGCAAAGGGATTAACCCAGGCAGAGGTAAATGTCAAAAAAGCTAAAATGAACCTTCAAAAAACAAAGATTCTGGCTCCTTTTCATGGTATTATCTGTGATATCCAGGTTTCTCCTGGAGAACATGTGATAAGTGGAAGGGAACTATTTACCCTTGTAAATATTAGCAGGATTAATGTTCATGCGAGAGTACTGGAGAGTGAAATAGGGAAGATGAGAGTTGGCAGGGAAGTGGATTTAAAATTCAGTGCTTATCCGGAGAAGGTTTTTAAAGGAAGAGTAAAAGCCATAAGCCCTATAGTCAATGCCGAGGATAAGACATGTAAAGTTATCATTGATGTTGCAAATCCGGAGGAAGAAATAAAACCAGGGATGCACGCCGAGGTCGAGATAGCTGCTGAGATATATGAGAATAAATTGCTTGTACCACAGGAAGCTGTACTTGTCAGGTCAGCAAGAAAGTTAGTATTTGTTTATGATGATGGCTTGGCTAAATGGAGATATATAGAAACAGGCCTTGAAAATGAAGATTATGCAGAAGTATTAGATAATGTTAAAGAAGGAGAACTCGTTCTTGTGGATGGACATTTTACTCTTTCGCATGATGCTCGAGTAAAAATCGAAAAATAGATTTCTGAAAGAAACTTATTTTAATTGGAATGTTACGGTAACTACGAAGATAACACCTCTTGGGCGGCCGTTGATAACCAAAGGTTCTTCACGTTTCATTCTTTTTAAATAATTTAGGGTGTTGTTTACGGTTATTTTCCGGATCCAGATGAATAATCCAAATTTTCATGAGTAATGAAAATTTTTGTGGATTTTTTCAGTCTATTGAGATAGTAGATATAAATGGAGAAACCATTTAATTAGCAGCAAGATTTAAAGGGTAAAATTAAATTGTGGATAAAATTTAAATGAAAATAGCAAAAATTTCAATCAAAAGGCCCATAACAACGTTTATGTTCTTTATTGCCATCATTCTCCTTGGTTTCGTTTCCTTAAAGGAACTGAGTGTCGACCTTTTACCTGACATCAGTTACCCAAAGCTTTCGGTCGTAACTCAATATACCGGTGTTGCACCTGAAGAGATTGAAACTATAGTAACAGAACCTTTGGAGGCTGCTGTTTCACGTATCCCTGGATTGCGCAGAGTTGAATCTGTATCCAAAGAAGAAGTTTCGTACATGACACTTGAGTTTGCATGGGGAACGGATATGGATTTTGCAATGCTGCACACCAGGGAAAAGCTAGATAGTGTTCAACTCCCGGAGGAAATAGAAGCCCCTACGATCATCCCATTGGATCCCCAGAGTAAGCCCGTAATGGTTCTTTCTGTATCCGGAGAAAGGTCTCTCCTGGAGCTTAAAGAGTTTTCTGAAGAATTGATAAAACCACGCCTGGAACAGATCGAAGGAATTGGATCGGCAGAGATAGCTGGAGGAGTCGAGAGGGAAATTCAGGTGGAAATCGATCCAAAGCTTTTAGCCCTGTATGATCTTAGTGTAGACCAAATATCCCAGAGGATCGATGCTTTTAACCGCAATCTTCAGGGGGGAAGAATAAGAAAAGGCCGGTTCAAATATGCTATGAGAGTTGTAGGTGAATTTGAGTTTGTCAGTGAGATTGGAGAGATAAGCATCAAAACAACAGATAAAAGGGGCGTTATCAGGTTAAAAGATGTGGCTCAAATCAAAGATTCACTCAAAGAGCGCCAGGGAATTACCAGACTGAATGGAGAAGAAAGCATAGGCCTTCTGGTAAGGAAGGAATCCGGAGCAAATACTGTAAAAGTCACGCAAATAGCACGTGAGGTTCTTGAAGAGATAAAAATAGAAAATCCTGAAATAGATATTCTTGTTGTTTCGGAACAGGCCAAATACATAGAAAATGCTATCTCCTCTGTTGTTTCTTCCATAATCTTAGGAGGAATTTTAGCTTTCCTGATTCTGTTTATATTCCTTCAGGATATTAAGACACCGAGTATTATCGCAGTGGTTATTCCTATTTCAATCATTGCAACCTTTAATCTTCTTTTTTTCCGGAATATCACTCTAAATATCATGTCACTGGGAGGTCTGGCTTTGGGTGTCGGAATGCTGGTAGATAATTCTATCGTGGTTTCTGAAAGTATTTTTCGACACAAAAGCCTAGGCAGGTCTCTTTCTGAGGCTGCCTATACTGGCACAAAAGAGGTAGGGATGGCTGTCACAGCTTCAACACTTACAACAATCTCTGTTTTTCTCCCTGTGATTTATGTTCATGGAGTAGCAGGACAGTTGTTTAAAGATCAGGCATTAACTGTGACTTTTGCTCTTTTTTCTTCACTTGTTGTTTCTTTGACACTGCTCCCTGTGCTGGCATCCAGAAAATTCGAATTTGGAATGAAAAATGAAAAGCTGAAAAAAACCAGTCGAATAAGAAAGGAACCGGATAACAAATCAAAATGGAGGATTTTACTCCTTCCTTACAGATTGATTCGATGGGTATTGTATTTTATTCCTAAAGGTATTTATTCGGTTTTCAACTTCCTTTTCAGTTTTATTTCTCAGATTTTCATACTGATTTTTCACTATCTTTCTGTTCCAATAAAGCCTGTAGTTCGCCTTGTTTTTAAAAGATATAATATCATCTATCAAAAATTTGCTTCCTGGCATCATAAATTTCTCATTTGGTGCCTGGATAACAAAGGCAAGGTCATAGCCGGAGCCGCAGGTTTTTTAATAATAACATTTCTCCTTTTTACTTTGATTCCACGTGAGCTTATGCCAAAACCAGAAGCTGTTTCATTCGAGTTAAACCTGAAGACACCAATAGACTATTCTTTAGAACAGACATCTGAGGTGGTGAGCTTGATTGAGAAATGGCTGGAAAAAGATAGGTCTGTCAAGGCCTGTTTCTCTCAAATAGGGATTGTAAGCGGGATGGAAAGCCAGAACCCCGATATTTCTCTGAATTCGGCTAAAGTGTATGTCAGGGTCGGGCATTCGTCAGAGATTGAGGATACAATTGAAAGTTTGAGGGAAAAACTAAAAACACTCCCTGGTATGAATTACTCTTTTGCCAAGGAACAGTCCACGCTCAGCGAATTCCTGACTTTTTCAGGTGCAGAAGTAGGCCTTAAGATCAAAGGTGAAGACCTTAACATATTAAAGGGGCTTGCGGAACAACTTACCGTAAAGTTAAGAAGTGTCAATGGAATTACAGACGTAAATTCTAATATTGGAGAAGGGAAGCCCGAATTTTTAATAGAAATAAAAAAAGGAGCCCTCGAAAAATATGATATTTCTCCTTCTGAAATAGGGAGGTTTCTTGTCGATGCTGTTAGAGGAGTAATAGCTACACAGTTTAAAGAAATGGATAAAAAATACGATATACTGGTTCGTTTTAAGGAGGGAACAAGAGATAATATCGAGTCCCTCCTTGATGAGCAGATTCCTGTGCGTGGCGTCACTATTCCATTAAGAGAGCTAGTTTCTTATAAGATTGCCAAAGGGCCAAAAGAGATCCGGAGGGAAAACCAGCAAAGAGAGGTTTTAGTCTTTGGCAATCTAAGCGGGGTAAAAATCAGTCAGGTTATGCCTGATATTAAAGAAAAAATCAGTGAACTTCCACTGCCTCCGAGCTACAGAATCCTCTTTAGCGGAGAACAGGAAGAGATGACAAAATCCTTCAGAAGTCTTATATTGGCTTTTTGCCTGGCAGCGCTTCTGGTTTATATGATTATGGCAGCTCAATTTGAATCGCTGCTGCATCCGTTTTTAATCTTGTTTACCCTCCCCATGGGTTTTACCGGAGCTGTTTGGGCTTTGTTTATCACAGGACAGACTATTAATGTGGTATCAGTGATAGGGGTAGTTGTTCTAGCCGGGATTGTAGTCAATGATGCTATCGTAAAGATTGACTATACGAACAAGATGAGAAAAGAAGGATTAAAACTCAGAGAAGCAATTATGGAAGCAAGCAGGGTAAGGCTGAGGCCTATTCTTATGACGACGGTTACTACTATTTTTGGCCTTCTGCCCATGTCTCTTGGATTGGGAAAAGGCTCTGAGCTTCAACAACCTCTAGCGATTTCTGTAATAGGGGGTCTTATTTTATCAACTTTTTTAACATTGATCTTAATCCCATTGGCATATGAATTGGTTGAAAAGCGGAAATCAAGACTTAAGTCATGAAAATTTTCATTGAACGGCCAATCGCAACAGCTATGTTTTTTATGGCTCTTCTTGTGTTGGGTGTGTATTCTTTCCTGAATATTCCGATCGAACTGGCACCTAAGGAAGAATATCCTCAACTGGATATAGCAACATCATGGTCGGGAGTGCCTCCGGAGATTATCCAGACTCAAATTTCATCTCCACTTGAAGAGATTGCTTCAACAACAAAAGGGGTGCGTAAGATTACTTCTGAATCCAGAATCGGATATTCGAAGATTACTCTGGAATTCGACCCGAAAATAAATATGGAATTTGCGCACCTCGAGCTTAAGGAAAAGATTTCAGAATTAAAAGATACACTTCCCTATAATGTAAGGCCGGAAATTCAGCCCTATATTCCGGAAGATTTTAGAGTAAGCCCTTTTCTCAGCTATACAATTTCCGGAAATTATTCGCTTCAGAAATTGAGGGAGCTTGTCAAAGATAAAATCGAAGTGGGAATAGGTTCTGTAAAAGGCGTGGCAAGTGTGGATGTTACCGGAGGGTCGGATCCTGAAGTAAGAGTCATTCTCGATAAAAAAAAGCTGAAAGGCTTAAATATCCACCCTTATCTCGTTAGATTGCGAATACAGGAAAGAGCCCAAATATTTCCTGCAGGAAAAGCAAAGAAAGGCAGCCAGGAGTATATCTTCAAAGTTTCCAATGATATTAGTAGAATTAGGGACTTGGGCGAGACAGTCATTATTTACTCTGGGAAAAACCCGGTCAAGTTGAAAGATATAGCAAAAATAGTCCCGTCTTTCGGAGAAATTTACTACATAAACCGCATTAACGGGCAGCCTACAATCAGGCTGACTATTCAAAAAGAAAAAGGCACAAGCACTCTGAAAGTATCACGGAATGTAAAGGCAAGATTAGAGAATGTAAAGCAAGCTCTGCCCCATGATTTGATTTTCAGGTCAGTAGATGATGAAAGCGAAGAGATTCAGAAAAGCCTGAAAGAGTTATATTTGCTCATTGGGATAATCATTTCCGTTATTTTCGTACTTGTTTTTATAGTTTTAAAAAGCGTTAAGCCTTCTCTTTTAGTCCTTTCATCCATATTTTTTTCGGTATTGATAACTTTTAACCTTATTTATTTTTTCAAGATTTCTTTAAATATGTTTACTCTTGGAGGTCTGGCACTTGGATTTGGCCTGTTTGTGGATAATTCTATTGTGGTCTTTGAGAATGTACTGAGGCTGAAAGAAAAAGGGATGCCATCTGTAAAGGCAGCAATCGAGGGTTCGAAAGAAGTATTCCTTCCTGTTTTGGCTGCCACTTTAACAACAATGAGTGTATTCTTTTCTTTTGCTTATTTTCAGGGAAGAATGAAGCTTTATTATCTTCCTCTGGCTATAGTCATTTCTTCTGCTCTTGCTTCTTCACTCCTTGTGTCTTTTTCATTGATTCCGGCTTTGAGTCCAATGTTGATAAAGAAAGGAAAAAAGAAAGTCGAAAAATTTCGAGAAATATATGAGAGAATTGTTAGATTTTTTCTTCGTCATCCCGTAGAAGTTATCCTTATAATAGCAGCAATATTTTTTGGAACGTACAAATGGTTCAGGGCAGAAGTAAGCCTTGGTGAGTTTTTCAGGTGGAGTTATAAAGAAAGACTTATCGTATCACTCGGTATGCCTGCTGGGTCAACCATAGAAAGAATGGATGAGGTGGTTAGGAAGTTTGAGGGAAAAGTTCTGGAGGCGGACTATGAGAAAGAAATGAATTCGTCAATTGGTGAAGAACACAGTACGATTGTTATCACTTTCCCTCCTCAAATAGAAAACTCCTACCGTCCTTTTCTCTTAAAGGAAGAATTGATACAGCTTGCTACGAATTTTGCTGGAATAAGCGTTGGCATTTATGGGTTTGATCCCCAGGGATATTATTCTAGCCTTAGCACAGGGACATTTTATGATTCGAGGATAAAATTTTATGGCTACAATTTGAAGAAATTAAAAGAAATAACTTCAAGTCTCGAAAGAACGCTGAAAAGAAATCCCAGGATTAAAGATATAAAAATTGTATCTAGCAGATACGGCTGGTGGAGGCTTGATTCCTTTGAGTATGTATTAAAAATCAACCGGGATACTATAAGGAATTATAATGTTGATCCCTCATATCTGTATTTTGCTCTTCAATCTTATCTTCAGGGAAGGGTTACTGTTCCACTTAAGGCAAAAATCGGCGGCAAGGAGATGGATATTTCAGTTAAATTTCCAGAGGCCGACGCCATGGACTTAAAGAGTCTTCAAGATTCCCTTATTCGGACAAGGGAAGGGGAGTATTTAAGATTAAAGGAAATTTCAACTCTGGAAGAAAGGCCTATTGCAGGCTCTATAGACAGAGAGGACCAGCAGTATCAGCAGACAGTCATGTGGGAGTTCAGGGGGCCTTACAAAGCTGGCGACAGATATAAGAAGGCTGTTTATTCGAGATTGACGCTTCCTCCAGGTTTTTCTGCCACTCTGGAGGAAGAAAGATTTATGACGGCAGAGGAAAAGGGGCAGATAATATTTGCCATTATTTTTTCCCTCATAATTATATTCATGATTCTTGCTTCTCTGTATGAATCGATTATACAGCCTTTTTTCATTCTCCTGGCTGTTCCACTGGCTTTAATAGGCGTTTTTGTGGCATTTGTGGTGGCTGATTTTCCGTTCGATTCCTCCGCTTATATCGGTGTCATTCTTCTTGGCGGGATTGTTGTCAACAATTCTATACTTCTTGTTGACCACATTAACTTAAAGAAAAAGCAGGGGCTTCCACTCGATGAGGCTGTTTGTAAGGGAGCCAGGGAGAGGATCAGGCCAATTTTTCTGACAACAAGCACTACTGTCCTCGGAATGCTGCCGTTGATTCTAATCCATCTCGAGGAAGGGAAAAGGCAGATATGGTCTTCTCTGGCTCTTTCGGCAGTTGGAGGGCTAATCAGTTCGACAATTTTTATTCTTGTTGTTATTCCCATTTTTTATTATTACGGAAATGGTATACGTTCTTGGATTTTTAAGAAGACAGGAGAATTGAAAGAATCAAGGAATAGGTTCTAATCACAGTTAAAATCCTTTTGATTTGAGACTGTTTTTTGTTATAAAATTTCTTACAGTTAGAGAGGTAATATGAATAGATCCGATATGAAAAAAAAGATTCAAGAGTTTCCAAAGAAAAAATTAATTAATTCACCCACGCCTTTTTATAAGCTGGGAAGGCTGTCCAATTCTTTTGGTTGGCCAGAAATTTATATCAAACGAGGGGACCTTACTGGACTGGCCTTTGGAGGGAATAAGTCCAGGAAGCTGGAGTTTATTATCCACGATGCCCTGGATAAAAATGCCGACACAATCATCACATGGGGAAGTTTGCAGTCCAACTGGTGCCTTCAGACGGCGGCTGCCGCCAGAAAATTCGGCATGATGCCGGTTCTTATTCTATTTAAATCATATGATATTCCCGGCGGATATGATGGAAACATGCTTCTTGATCTTATCCTGGATGCGGATGTTAGGATTAAAGATGCGGAAAAAGGGGGAGTGGTAAAAGAAGAGGATGTGAAGGAGATAATCGAAGAAATTGTAGTAGAACTTGAAGAGAAAAAACATTCTCCATACGTTGCTCCTATCGGAGGGTCTATGCTGGGAGGATCAATGGAGAGGCCTTATGGGGCTATTGCTTATGTTGATGCTTTCATTGAAATGATAGAACAGTCTGAAGTACTAGGATTTGAACCGGATTATGTTGTTCATGCTTCTGGTTCGGGAAGCACCCAGGCAGGATTGATTGTAGGAGCAAAGTTATTGAGTGAAAACATAAGGATTTTGGGCGTAAGCGTTTCTGATAAAAAAGAGATTTTAGAGGAGGACATATTCACTATTGTACAGGATACAGAAAATGCATTAGGTCTAGATTTTTCAGTTGCGAAGGAAGATATTATTGTTTTTGATGAGTACATAGACGAAGGTTATGGAATAGTGTCAAAAAGAGTCGCAGAAGCGATCCGTTTTGTGGCAGTTAAAGAAGGCATTTTTCTTGACCCGATTTATACTGGTAAAGCCATGAGCGGACTTATTGACCTTGTAGATAAAGGCTATTTTAATAAAGATGATAAGGTTGTTTTTTTCCATACTGGAGGGACACCAGCTCTTTTTCCCAACAAAGAAATTCTCTACAAGTTTTTAAAATCATAATCTGATTTTCAGAAGTCAGTTAGCATAGTATCCTTTTCTGTAGGACACTTTGTAATTCTTGTTTTTGACAATGATTGTTATATTTTTAAATTTTCCGTCCTTCTGGTAATTTTTTGGGTTGTAAACCAGGAGGTAGTATTCCTGGCAGGAATTTGTAGCCAGCTTGAATCCATCGCTCGGGTTTTGCGAGTTGTCGATAATTCCTCCGGAAGAATCTGCCACCTGGACAAATGTATCGAACACATCTTCGGACTGTTCATGCATTTTGATTCCCCGTATATCTTGGGGTTCCTTGTTCATGAAGATGAAGTTGAACATCACAGAGGCGTCTGAAAATGCCTGGCTGATTTGCTTTACATCCATCCTAGTGGCCCGGTTGTACATCGTGAACAAATCCTGGACTTGACCAATGATGTTGGGTTGGTCTTGATACAAGGACATTAGTTGGTTTAGTATTCGTAGGTCGATTTCCGGACGGAATTCCCGTTGATAAAAGAAAAACACGATCTTTTGCCCTACCATGCGTTTCATCTGACTGGCAAATATGAGGAATTTCCTCTGATCCACTATCCGGATCTCATCAAGTCTCTGCAGTGTATCTTTGTACCGTGGCAGTTGAAATTCCAAGCCGAACCCGCTTCCGGAATCGGATTCCATACCAGTCATAGGTGCACTAGACGTTTGACTGCTGATACTCCGGACGATCTTCTTTAAATCGTTCAACAGACTGTTGTAGTCTCCGGCTCCTATCTTAGTATCCTTACGAACAAGATTCTGTAACTCTTTGGAAATCTGCTCCTTGGTTTTCGTCTTGAGAGCTTCTCTGGGCAAGGTATAACGCTTCAAGGGTGTAATGACCGTTAGAGTGTCATCAGGAAGCAGGACATTTTTGAAGAAATAATCAATAGCGTCATTTAGCTGAGGATTATAGTCTAGGAATTGAAACAGCATGAAGAACCGACGAGCAGTGTTAGGTGTCGACCAGGAGGCCCCTTCCTGTTTTTGCAGGTTAGTATTTTTGACCAGATAGAAAGACTTCAAGTCCTGGAGTTGTCCGTCTTCATATATCTCAAAGTCCTGAGGGGTCAGAGTGTCAACAAACAAATTCCCATCCATAACTCTGACTGGAACTTCAATGTATACAACTAGGACTTCATGCTTCTCTTGAGCGAAGAGATGAACTGATAAGATTATAAGGATTGAAATAAATATTAATTTTTTCATAGTTATTTTCTCCCCAGGTTAATTATATTTTATGCCAATTTAATAATCAAAATAGCTTTTTCGATCTTCTGACTTACACCATTCTCTTTTTTTTCATTATACGACTATTTCATATTCGGGTACAGTAAAAAAACAACAGATCATACTCACTACATCCACTGAAGACGTAAGATTTCAGGTGAGTGGCAAACCGTAAGAGAATCGAGATTTAATCACTGTGTTAGTAAGTAGATGTAGTTCAGGATCAATAATTTTATGATTTACTGAGTTTCAATTGGGTCATTGAAATCAGAATGCATAGGAACATTTCACGAAAAGTGTCTGAGGCTTATCATCCAGGACGCTATAGCGAGGGTCACCGTACTGATAGCCGAACTGCAACATTCCAGCGGGATGTTTAAAGCGGTAAAATAAAAGTATCTGCAGATTTCTCTTTTTGTTCAATTCGTTATACTGAAAAAAGCCCTTGAGGAAAATATTCCGGTTGATATTGTACGTGGATCTCATCACGAAGATCATCCATTGTTTGTCGGTCCGGTTACCACCGGCAGCGGGATGATTAAGAGACTGAAATGCAAATTCCGAAGACAGCTTTTGGGTGATCTTGAGTCGTTTGTTGATCTCAGCAAGACGAAAAGTCCGGCCGAAGTTGTATCCAAAAGTAAGCAAAATGTTAAAAAGCTGCCACTCGCGGGTGTCCAACCCGATAAATAACCTGGTCTCCCGGTTACGGAACTCCTCTTCAAAAAGTTTATATTCTTCCCTGTGCATAAGATTGAATTCAAAACGGTTTTGTTTCATGAGAGAGAGCCCCTGGTCGATCTGCCAGCTTCGCAGTGTTCTATCTGTGCCCCAGAAGATGTCGTAGTTGGAGATGTACTTGATGTATTCTATTCCCCACTTCTGCATCACGAAAGTTTTAATAAGACTGGAATTCACTTCTCTCCGATTGTCATCCCAGATATATCCCACAGTGTTGGCATTGTCCCCGAAATTGGCCCCTACCTGAGAGTAGCCGATATGAAAATGGAATGTCTCTGTTTTGTAGCTGGGGAACAGCGAGAAGGCCAGATTCTCAGAACCGTAGTCCCCATAACTTAATGCAAGCTGGCCCTTAAAACTCAGGTTTTGGGATATTGACAAGTGGGTATCAAGCCCTGCCGTTCCGAAATTCTGCCCGTTTATCAGTTTGTTGGCAGCCAAAAGACCGACGGTTGATGTTCCTAAAACGCGTCTGTTCAAACGGACAGCACTAAAATTGGCAGTATCCTCCTCATTCTTTATAGATTGATTGCTCGTGGCGCTAACATCTAAGGCACCGAATTCTCCAGAAAACGCAAACCCACCATAGATATCTCCAATACGTTTGCTGTAAAATAACTGCTCATAAGGAAGCTGGTACTTGTCCGATCCCTTGCGAAAATACTCCCGTTTTTCAGGGAGACAAAGCTCATACCTAGTGAGATTAAAAACTTCTTGATCTGGTTCGACGGTAAAAAAATCCGGATTTATAGTGAGCTGACTGCTTATAGTGTTTGTGAATTTCAAGGGAACATCGATACCGGCACGAATATTCGTTCCTTCTCTGCCAGACATTACCATAACATATGGAATAGCCTCTACCCATTTTTCTACAAGTGCGAGAGTCAATTTTCCCAACCCTTCCATTTCTGATAAACGAAAAGCTGGATCCAGGGGCTCGGTCCAGAAACTGCTGTCAAGGCGTGGTACGACACGTGAAAAACTTACACCAAGACTTGATCCATCTTCGGGGACAAACATCAAGGTGGTCAAATTGATCGCGATTTCTGCCGTCCATCCATCAGATGACTGCTGTATCCCGACCTCCCAATCGCCATTCCACTCGGAGTTCAGCATAAGTCCATCCTTACGGATGATGCCGTCGGCCTGTGTCCCTAGGGTGTTTACACCAAAAAAGAAGTAATTGTCGATGTTTTCGAACAGGTCAAGCAGGATAAATACAGAATCATCTGTTTTGATGTTTCCATCTCTCTGTTTGACCAAAGCTCTTATCTTATCCTTTTCTTTATCCTTGCATATGAATCCGACATAGAGACTCTTTTTATCAAATGTAGCTTTTACAGAGGTCTGTACAAGAGACTGATCGAGGCGATCCGTTTGGAAGACGATGAGCTCGTTGATCTCCTCACTTTTCCGCCATATGGAGTCATTCAGAACTCCATCAATTATGACTGGTGTGGATGTCTTCCGCGCAAAGTGCTTTTGCGTGTCGTTCTGGGCAAGTAAATCCGGCAGGAAAAAAACAAGGACCAGGAGGCAAAAAACAGTCTTTTTCATTATGGTATTGAACAGACTTATATATCATTTTTAAAACAGAAATTCAAAATTGGGGAAAACTGTTCTTCTTTATGAGACTTTAGGCAGAGATGAATTGCTTATTTTATTTTCTTGTGCTTTTCAGATATTTCAGGAATTCGGCGTCTGTCGAAAGCAGCAGCCAGGTTTCTTTATCCATTATCGTGCGGTATATTTCCAGAGTCTTCATGAACTGGTAAAATTCCGGATCCAGATTATAAGCGCTGGCATAGATTTTTGTGGATTCAGCATCTGCTTTTCCCTTGAGTTCCTGTGCTTTCTTATAGGCTTCGGATTGGATCCTTTTCAATTCCCGCTCTTTCTGTCCACGAATCTCAGCGCTTTTTCCGTCTCCTTCCGAGCGGTATCTTGCAGCGATTCGCTGCCGTTCGGCGATCATACGATCAAAAACTTTCCTCTGAACATCATCCACATAATTAATCCTTTTAATCTTGACATCTGTAATTTCCACTCCTATTTCCGGGGTAATTTTTGCAGATGCTTCCAAAATAATATTGGCGATTTTTTCTCTTCCTGTTTCAATTTCTTGGACGGCCTCTCGGGTTTCCAGAACAGAAGTTTCTTCAGTCATTTCAAATTCGCGGTTTGAAACACGTACAATCTCGATAAGGTCAAAGTTGGCAATAGCATTTCTTGTCTCTCCATCTACAATGTCATCCATTCTTGAGTAAGCTCCTCTCTCATCTCTGACTCTCTGAAAGAAAACGAGAGGATCGCTGATTCTCCAGCGTGCATAGGTATCGACCCAGATGTACTTTTTGTCTTTTGTTGGGATCTGGTTGGGATCTCCATCCCATTCGAGCCAGCGTTTCTCGAAAAAGTTGGCTTTCTGGATGAAAGGAGCTTTTATGTGGAGACCGGGTGAAGTGACAGCATTTCCTATTGGCTCACCGAATTGAGTAATGATCACCTGGTTTGTCTCGGAAACTATATATAATGCATCTGTAAGAATAATTAGAACAGCTAACGCAACAACTATAACTAAAATACTTTTTGTTTGCTTGGTCATTTTTTCACCTCCTCACCCAGATTCAACAGGGGAAGTATGTTTTTCTGCTTCTCATCGAAGATTATTTTCTTGCTTATTTTTGGAAGGATCTCATTTATTGCTTCAAGGTATAACCGTTTTCGTGTCACTAATGGGGCACGGACATATTCTCTGTAGATAGCCCTGAACCTGGTTGCATCACCCTGTGCATTGTTTATTCTGGCCATGGCATAACCTTCGGCACCCCTTATTGTTTGTTCTGCCACTCCTGAGGCTTTGGGAATTTCCTTGTTGTATTCTGACCATGCTTCATTAATTTTACGTTCCCTTTCCTGTTGTGATTCATTGACTTCGTTAAATGAAGCCTTGACAGGGTCCGGGGGATTCACATCCTGAAAGATAAGCTGATTGACTTCTATCCCTATTTCGTAGAGATCACAAAGTTTCTGGAGTTCCTCTTTTGCTTGTAAGGCAATTCGGGCACGTCCGACAGTGATGACTTCGTCTACGGAATTATCACCGATAACTTTTCTTATTATCGCCTCGTTCATATAACGAAAAGTTAGCTCTGCATCCCTGACTTTGAAAAGGTATTTATAGGCGTCTTCAATTTTGTACTGAACAATCCATTCCGCAACAACAACGTTTAAATCTCCGGTCAGCATTACAGCTTCTTTCAATGATTCACCTGTGACTCTGTATTCGGACTTGATCCCAGCCCTGGAAGTCCGGAATCCAAACTCCATTTTCAACTGCCTCTGTACGGAAACTTTGGTCAGTTTTTCTATGCCAAGAGGGAGCTTTAGGTGCAGTCCTGGATTAGTGGTCCTGACGAATTTGCCGAAGCGAAGAATGACTCCCATTTCTTCTTGACTGACTTGGTACAATGACCCTACAATAATAATGAGAACGATGACAGCAACTGCTATTAATTTTATGACTCCTGGCTTGATTTTAGGTAATTTTAAATCTATTGTTGAAAAGTCATTTGCCATAGAAACCTCCTTTGCTTAAGTTGAATTACTTAAATTTAATTATTCTTAGTATATAATAACACAGGAAAAAATTAATATAAAGCAACCTAACAGCAGTGGATGAATACTTTAAGTAAGAATTGAAGAAATTGTTTCATCCAGTTTCAAAAGTGTAGAGTTTTGAATGTTCATCTTAGAGCAGTCAAAATTTTTTATTCCTTTTAAACCGCTTCCTGTAATGATGAGGATGATTCTGTCTTTTGAGTCGAACTTGATTCTCTTTGAAAGTTTGAAAAAGCCGGCTAATGTAGTGGCAGACGCGGGGAGGCAGAAAATTCCCTCGAGTTCTGCTAATATTTTTTGAGCTAACAAAATCTCTTTGTCTGAAACATCAATTATCATGCCGCCGTTGTTGCAGATCATTTTGAGCGCGATGTTCCCCCCGGGAGGGTTAGGATTGCTTATGGCCTGTGCTACTGTCTCTTTTTGTTTTATTCTTTGTACTTTCCGCTTTTTCAAAGCAAATGCGTTTGCGATAGGTGCACAGCCTTCGGCTTGGACTCCTATGAAGGTTGGAAGTTGTTGAATAAATCCCTGGTGTTTTAAATCCAGGAATGCTTTCATGAGACCGATAATATTTCCGCCTGAACTAACTGGTGTAAATATATACTGGGGGATTTGTTTTTTTAGCTGGAAAAATATTTCGAAACCTATAGTTTTATAGCCTTCGACACGGAAAGGATCTATGGAGTTCATGAAATAAATACTGTATTTTTTCCCTAACGATAGGCTTTTATAGAAAAGATCTCCATAGTCTCCCTGTACTTTGATTAGCACAGGATTGTAAACTGCTGCGGAAACAAGCTTTTCGTAAGATACATCTTCTTTGACGAGAATAAACGTCCGAAGCCCTGCTTTTGCGCCATAAGCAGCAGTGGAAGAGGCCATGTTTCCCGTTGAGACAGTCCCGATTTTATCGATGCCTGAGGAGACAGCTTTTTGTACAGCTACAGAAGTCCCCCTGTCCTTGAAACTGCTTGTAGGGTTAGAAGATTCATTTTTGGCAAAAATTGAAGGCAGTTCATATTTTTTAATCAGCCTGTTGAGCCTCATAAGAGGAGTATTTCCCTCTCCCAGGAGCAGGCTTTGTTGCACTTTTGAGAGAGGAAGAAAATCTAAAAATTTTTCTAAAGGATTAGGTTTATTTAAAGATAAATTCTTTTTTTTCTCGTGCAAATGGAAAAGAAGCGGTTCCCTGCAATCTGGGCACAAAGTATTGAAAAGGTCAAGGGGATATGTTTTTTTACAGAAGATACATTCAAGATATTCCATGTTGGCTACAATATAATAAAGAATAATTTTATTATGTGCAAAAACTTTTTATTGTCTCCATATGGAAACCATCTCCTTCAGTTTTAGAATGAATTGCTTTGTGATTGTGTTATAATTATATCTGATAATATCGGCAAAAATGTATAACAAGGCTACAAGAAAGAGGAATAAAACTCTTTTTTTTAAATGGAAGTATAGAAGAAGCATTGATCGAAGTCAAAAAAACCTCAATTTCTTGAAACCTATGAAAAATGAGGATAAAATATGTCTGATTTATTAATTTACATTTTAATCGGGTCTATTGCGGGCCTGGTTATGGGTACGATCGGTATTGGCGGCGGTGCTATAATTATTGTTTCATTGCTTTATGTGGCGCATTTCCATCAAAAATTGGCGCAAGGCACGACTCTATTAATCATAGCTGCCCCAGTGAGTTTATTGGCTGCTTATAATTACTACAGGAAAGGGTTTGTTGATGTTAAAGCTGCTGTTATCATCATGATAGGTTTTTTGATTTTTAGTTTTATGGGATCACAGCTTGCCGCAATATTACCAAAGGAAGCACTGAAAATGATATTGGGAATCGGATTGATTCTGATGGGTTTTAAAATGGTATTTTTTTAGGTAAAAGATGAAATTCTTAACTGATGCGAAGTGGAAAACAGAGCGCAGAATAGGTTTAAGGAATCCAATTTATTATATCTATAAACCTCTGTTTATTTGGTGTTAAAGAAAAAACTCAGGGTAAAAGTATCTTTTGAAGGAGGGTTAAATTATTAAAGTTAAAAAGAAAAATGAGCAGGAATTCCTGGTAATGATAGAAGAGGAAGGTAGCAGTTCAGAGCACACAGTTAGTTTGGAGGATGACTATTATCAGAATTTAACTGACGGCCAAATATCCAAAGAAGAGTTGATAAGAAAGTCTTTTGAATTTCTGCTTGAAAGGGAATCTAAAGAATCAATACTTTCAGAATTTAATTTAAGGATCATTAAAAATTATTTTCCGGAATACGAAGAAAAAATAAAGGTGTAGAAAAAAGGGATAAATGAAAATCAAGGAAAAGGGTTTAAAGAAAAGAGCAAGAAAAATTTTAGGATTGGCGTCAAAAACAGAAATAGATATTGAAGAGATAAAAAGGCGATTTCGCCAGAAGACGAAAGAATACCATCCCGATACAGATATAGAGAATAAAAGTTTGAATAAGAAATTTAAATTGATTGTTCAAGCCAAAAATTACTTAGCGGGGAAGGAAAAGAATCCAGCACTACTGGAAGATGATAATTTTGTTTTACCTAACGCATTTAGGAGGGAATGATGAAAGAACGCATTATTTTTGCATTAGCATTCGTACTTGTATTCTGTGCAATTTATGTCCAGGCCCAGGCACCGACACCTAACCCACAGCACAAAAAGCTCGGCTTTTGGATCGGCACATGGAAAATCGAGGGAGAGGGAAAGGAAACACCAATGTGGCTGGCAGGAAAATATTATGCAACCATGACTGCCGAATGGTTTGAAGGCAGATTTCACGTGATTTTGCACACCAAATGGTCTGGGGCAATGGGAGATTATAGTGAACTGGGCATTTTAGGCTACGATCCAGGATTCGGTAAATATTACCAATATGCCATTGACGAATTTGGTACCGGGTTGGCCTTCTACAGAACTGTAAAAGAAAACGTTTGGACGTACATAACCGACACGAAAGTTGAGGGTAAACCGGTGAAATTCCGCCATACCGTTGTGGACGAATTGTAAATTTCTATAAACATCGGTAAAATCTTGACTTAATGAAGACAAATAAATATTTTATGCGTGTAGCTATGGAAGAGGCCAGAAAATCATCTGCAAACGGGGAAGTTCCAGTAGGGGCAGTTGTTGTATTTGAAAATATGGTGTTGAGTAAGGCTCATAATGAAACAGTTCAGAGAGATGATCCTACTGCTCACGCCGAGATAATGGCAATAAGGAAAGCCTGTGAAACCAAGAAAAATTACAGGATTCCTGGGTGCGATTTATATGTGACGTTAGAGCCCTGTGCAATGTGCCTGGGGACAGTTATTCAAGCCAGGATCCGGAAGCTTGTATTTGGTGCTTACGACCCGAAAAGCGGGGCAGTTGAATCAATAATGAAGTTTCCTTTTGATAAAATGAATCATCGGGTTGAAATAAAAGGCGGAGTTTTGGCTGAGGAATGCGGTAATATTTTAAAAGATTTTTTCAAGGGAAAACGATAATTTGAATTATTTATATAATTGCTTAATCGATTAAGAGTGGAGAGGTGGCCGAGCGGTTGAAGGCGGCGGTCTCGAAAATCGCTATCTTGAGCAATCAGGATCGTGGGTTCGAATCCCACCCTCTCCGCCGTTACTATAATTTTATGCTAAAAATCTGACTAAAAGTTATAAAAATTATAAGTTTTTGTGTTTTTTATAACCTGCAGTTATAAAACTGGGAAAGTTTATATTGTAGGATATAATAAAAATTAAGATAAAAGGAGTAGATCCACGTTATGAACAAGACGATAAATGACATCGAGGATGTTTTACTGATGGGCCCCGGCCCGTCTTGTATTCATGATTCTGTTTATGCTGCATTGAGCAGTAAAACGCTGGGGCACATGGACCCTTACTTTATCCGGATCATGGACGAAACAAAAGAATTCCTCCAGAAAGTCATGCAGACGCAAAACCGTCTGACTCTTCCAATATCAGGGACAGGCTCTGCTGGTATGGAAGCATGCTTTGTGAATTTAATCGAGAAAGATGATCCTGTCCTAATATTAATAAACGGTGTATTCGGGATGCGCATGCAGGACCTGGCTGGCCGGCTAGGAGCGAGAGTCGATACTCTCGAATTCGAGTGGGGAAAACCTATAGACGTGGGTGAAATCGAAAATAAATTGAAAACAAGTTCTTATAAAATCCTGGCTTTGGTGCATGCTGAAACTTCAACTGGAGTAAGAAACCCTGCAGCAGAAGTCGGAGAGATGCTTAGAAGAAAGGAAACTCTCTACATTCTTGATGCAGTAACGAGCCTTGGTGGCATAGAAGTAGCAGCAGATGACTGGGGAGTTGATGCCTTGTACAGCGGATCCCAAAAATGCCTGTCCTGCCCACCCGGACTGGCCCCTGCTACTTTTTCTGAAAGAGCTGTTGATGTTATTCAAAACCGGAAAAGCAAAGTTCCAAATTGGTACCTGGATATGAGTTTGTTGACTAAATACTGGGAGGGAAAAAAACGCGTCTACCATCATACAGCCCCTATTAATATGCTATATGCTATTAACCAGGCACTTTATCTTATTATTGAAGAAGGATTGGAAAATGCCTTTCGCCGCCATATGGAAAACCATAAAAAACTAGTCAGCGGTCTTAAGAATATCGGAATTGAAATGTTGGTTGAGCCTGAATTCCGTCTTCCAATGCTCAATTCAGTATATATTCCTGAAGGCGTCGATGATGCTGAGGTGCGCAGTAAACTCAGAACAAAATATAAGATTGAAATAGGTGCTGGATTGGGACCTCTGGCTGGAAAGATATGGAGGATTGGTTTGATGGGTCATACTGCTAGAGAGGAGAATGTGGAACGGCTGCTTGCAGCATTGAAAGAAATATTAGGTTTGTGACATATGGATTCTGATTTTTCAGCCTCTATTCCGGATTAGTTGCTGTTTTGACTGATTGACCTTATGGGTGTTTTCTGATAATTTAAAGTTTCCATTTCTTTTCGCTATTTTAAATGAGAGCGGAGAGGTGTCCGAGTGGCTTAAGGAGCACGCTTGGAAAGCGTGTGTGCGGTTAGATGCTGTACCGTGGGTTCGAATCCCACCCTCTCCGCCACTGAAATAATATGATTGGAGGTAAGTAAAATGGATAGCAAGTTTTTTATTGATGTAGAGGACTTATATGGAGCTCATAATTATGATCCCCTGGATGTAGTTCTTGAAAGAGGGAAAGGCATCTGGCTTTGGGATGTAGAAGGCAATAAATATATGGATTTTTTAAGCTCCTATTCTGCAGTGAATCACGGGCACTGCCATCCACGGATGGTGAAGGCTTTGATAAATCAAGCCAGGAAATTGACGCTGACGTCAAGGGCATTCCGTAATGACCAGTGGCCCATGCTTGCCAAGGAATTATGTGATATGACTGGATTTGAACTGGCTCTTCCAATGAACTCGGGAGCAGAAGCAGTTGAGAGTGCAATCAAAGCTGTTCGTATGTGGGGATACCAGAAGAAAGGCATCCCTCAGGATAAGGCCGAGATTATTACCTGTGCTAATAATTTTCACGGTCGTACGATTACCGTTGTCGGATTCTCTACTGAGCCTTTATACAGGAAAGATTTTGGTCCTTTTACTCCTGGATTTGTGAGTGTACCGTATGGAGACCTTGAAGCTCTAGAAAAGGTCATTAATCCGAATACTGCGGGTTTTCTTGTTGAGCCTATGCAGGCAGAAGCCGGGATTATAATGCCCCCGGAAGGATATTTGAAAGAAGCCAGAGAAATCTGCAGCAAGAATAACGTATTGTTCATGGCTGATGAAATTCAAACAGGCCTGGGTCGTACAGGCGAACTTTTCGCATGCGACTATGAAAACGTTAAACCTGATGTGCTTATAATAGGGAAGTCTCTGGGCGGTGGATGCTATGCTATTTCTGCAGTACTCTCTCAGAGAGAAGTTCTTGGACTACTTACACCCGGAACGCATGGCTCAACATTTGGGGCAAATCCATTAGCCTGTGCTGTTGCACGGGAGTCTCTCCGTGTTATCAAAGAAGAGAATATGGCAGAGAATTCTGCTGAGCAGGGAAATTATTTCATGGGAAAATTGAAAAAAATCAAGAGCAGCCACATTAAAGAAGTTAGAGGGAAAGGTTTACTTATTGGCGTTGAGCTTAATGAGAAGTCTGGTGGAGCACGACGTTTCTGTGAAGTATTAGAGAAAGAAGGATTACTTTGTAAAGAGACACATGAAACTGTTATCCGCTTTGCTCCTCCGTTAATTATTAAAAGGAAAGAACTAGATTGGGCATTAAAGAAGATTAAAAAAGTTTTTAAGGAATTAAAATAAAAGTATTACATGATATCGGCAGTCAACATGAAGGAGGGTTAGGATGAGAAAGAATATTTTTTTAATTTTTCTCTTTTTCTGTCTTGTTTTTACTGCAAGCTGTCTGATTTACGTCCCCTATCATGAAGAAGGGGCACTACCTCCTGAAGAAGCTGGATATAGGGACTATTCTTCAGGATTGGATGTTTCTTATTTTTATGATTATCTTTCTCCCTATGGATTGTGGGTAAATCTTCCTGAATACGGATATGTATGGATTCCTCAAAAAACCAGATATGGATGGCGTCCTTATACATATGGACAGTGGGTTTGGACTGACTATGGATGGACATGGGTTTCACATTTTGAATGGGGTTGGGCTCCGTTCCATTATGGCCGCTGGGGGTGGGACATGCTTCTTGGGTGGTTCTGGAAGCCAGATTCTGCCTGGGGCCCTTCATGGGTGACCTGGAGGAGAGGAAGGACATATATAGGTTGGGCCCCTCTGTCTCCAGAAGTGGGTTTCCGTGCTGGCTATGGAATTCGATCTCTTCCTCATAACCTGCTTGATTATTATTGGGTTTTTGTCGATGGCCCTTATTTTTTGAACAAAAGACTTTATCGATATGTGCTTCCAATTGAGAGGAATATGACGATAATTAGATATACAGTTATAAAAACGGATATCGTTGTACACAATAACAGAGTCGTCAACAGAGGTATTGATAGAGATGAGGTAAGAAAAATAAGCAAACACAGCATTACAAAATATGAGCTTCAAGATCGGGATGGTCCGGGGCAATCCAGAATCAGAGCCGGTGAAATTGAAACCTTTAAGCCAAGCCTGCAGAAAAACAGGCTGGCAAAACCTGAGACAGCTTTCAATCGTGAAGAGGCAAAGGTGAAAATATCCGGAACTAGACTTAGGAATATTGATACTGATGAGCAAAAAATCCAGTTGAAGCAAATTCAAGACCATGAGGTTGAGCTGATTGAGGAAAGTCAGGAAAAAGAGATAGTTGAGATTAAAAAAATGAGAGATGAAGAAAAGAAGAAAGTAAAAAATGCTTCTAAGAGAATAAAAGTCGAGAAAGAATACAGCCAAAAAATGGGAAAATTAAAAGAAAGCCATAAAGCAGAAATATCCAGGATCAAGAAGAGACATAAAAAAGAAGAAGAAAGTGTTAAGAAGAAGAAAATAAAGAAATAAGATCTTTTAGTCTTCTCCTTTCAGTTTGGAAACTTTAAAGATCATAAGAGCTTGCCCGAAAAGGATGATGATGCCCCCAAGGATTGTTCTCGGGGAAGGCATTTCCTGAAGAAAGAGAAAAGCAAAAACAATCCCATAAACTGGTTCAAGAGAATGAATAATGCTTGCTGTCTGTGCCTTTATTTGTTTCATTCCTTCTATAAATAAGGTGTGAGCGCCTGCCGTACACAGCACCCCGAGGATTGCAAGAAGAAGCATATCATTGGTGTTGACAAGAGGGTGCATAATAAGAATGAAAGGGAGGAGAAAAAGCATAGCAAAAGAATCCTGGTAAAAGACGATGATTAAACTCGAGTAATTCCTTGTGAGTTTTCTATTTAGAATAGTAAGCACTGCAAAAGTGAAACTGGAAAGCAATCCCCATAAGACCCCGATATAAGTCGAATTGTTAAGATCAAATCTTGGCATGATGAGGAAGACACCGGAAATACACAAGACTGAGAAAAAAATATTAATTTTAATTATCTTTTCTTTGAAAAAAAGAGGTTCAAAAAAGGTTGTGAAGACTGGATAAGTTGAGAAAGAGAGAAGGCCAACCGCAACCGTGGATACCTGGATTGATTTAAAAAAACAAATCCAATGGACAGAGAGAATAAATCCAAGCATGGCGAGCAGAATATAGTTTCTGGCTGGTAAGATTTTGAAATTTTGTTTTGAGAACCAGAGAAAAAGAGCAAGTGCAACACTTGCAAAGAAAACCCGCCAAAAAACGATGGTTAAAGGAGAAATAGAAAGCCATTTCCCGAAAAGTCCAGCCAGTCCAAAAAACAGAACAGCAGAATGTATTTCAAGGAGACTTTTATGTTTATTCACGGATAAAACCTCATGGTACTCTTAAAGTTTATCAAACAATCATAGCTTCCTGCAAAGAATGAGATAATTTCCTCTTTTTGTTCAGTTTATTTTGCAGTAAAATATAAAAAAAGGCTGAAATATTTATTGAATTCTTAATTGAGTGTGATAATATATTGTTTAAACTTTATTTATTTCCTACAGTTCAATAACCTACTAAGATGAGTTATTTAATTTATGCCAGAAAGTACAGGCCTATGATATTTGAGCAGGTGATTGGCCAGAAGCCTGTTGTCCAGACTCTAAAGAATGCAATAGAGAATGATCGGATCGCTCATGCATACATTTTCTCCGGCATGAGGGGTGTGGGGAAAACGACCGCTGCCCGCATACTGGCTAAAGCTTTGAATTGCCTAAACGGCCCTACGTCTACACCCTGTAATAAATGTGAATTATGCAAAGCTGTCAATGACGACCGCTCTCTGGATGTTCTCGAGATTGATGGGGCGGCAAACAGAAGGGTTGAGGAGGCAAGAACACTGCTTGAAAGAATACAGTATAAACCTATACACAGCCGTTATAAGATTATAATAATCGATGAAGTTCATATGCTTACAAAAGAAGCTTTTAATACCCTCTTGAAGACGCTGGAGGAGCCTCCTGCTAACACTGTATTTATTTTTGCTACAACTGAATTTCATAAGGTTCCTGCCACTATTGTTTCCCGCTGCCAGCATTTCGAATTCAAGAAAATTTCGCATAAAGATATTATCGACCATCTCGTTATGATAGCAAAAAAAGAAAATATCACCATTTCTACTTATGGATTAAACCTTATTGCCGAAGCTGCAGATGGGAGTTTACGTGATGCACAGAGCCTGCTTGATCAGGCAGTATCTTTTTCAGGAGAGAATATAACCGATGAAGATTTAAAAGAGATTCTTGGGACAATAGATAGGGAAATACTTTTCCAATTCTCGAGTGCGATCATGGAAGAAAAGCCGGAAAGGATTTTTCCTCTGGTTGAAGAAATTACAGAAAAAGGCTATGACCTGAGGTTTTTCTATTCAGAGTTGATTCAGCATTTTAGGGATATGCTTTTAATTAAGTCGGTTGGACATCCTAAAGATTTGCTTCCTCTGGATGATAAGGATATGAAAAGTTTAAAAGAGGAAGCCGGAAAAGCTTCTTCTGAAGAGATCCTGCGTTATCTGATAGGCCTCCAAAATGGTGAGCAGGGATTAAAATTTTCTTCACATCCTAAAATTTATCTAGAGGCGTCATTGGTTAAATTGTGTCATTTTAAAAAAATTACGCCTCTAAGAGAGATTATCGGAAAATTGGAAGGTGTTAAGAAAGAAATAAATGACCCGTCTGAAAAAATGAATAATGCTCTTACTTCGGTGCTCGGACAGAGAAATGACATTAAAGGGAATGCATCCTTTGCAGGAAATTACTCGAGCGAAAAAAAAATAAAAGAGGAATCTGAAGCAAGTTTGTCTGACGATATGACTTATCAAAAAGAATCAGTAAAAGTGCCCAAAGAAAATGTGAAAAAAGAACGGGAAATAGATATTGCTTTAAAAGATCCTGCTGTCCAGAATTTCATGAAAACCTTTAAGGCTCAGATACTTTCAGTCGAACAAATAAAAAAAGCAAAGGATGAAAAATAAATTAGCATGGATTATTTTAACTGGATTATCAGAGGAGAGTTAAAATGAAAGGTGTTGCAAATTTGCAAAAAATGCTAAAACAAGCCAGGGAAATGCAGGAAAAGTTTCAGAAAGAAACTGCAGAAATGAGAATAGAAGGTTCTAGCGGAGGCGGGATGGTGGATGTTACACTTGACGGAGCAAAGAATTTGATTTCAATCAAGATAGATCCGGAAGTTGTGAATAAAGATGATATTGAAATGCTTCAGGATTTAATAATTGCCGCCTTTAATGATGCGAATAAAAAAGTAGATGAAAGTGTGTCCCAGAAATTGGGTGCAATGGGAAGCGGTTTCAAGATACCGGGGTTTTGATAATGTTAGGACAGGACCATCCTTTAAACCGTCTCATTGACGAGGTAAAAAAGATTCCGAGTATTGGGGCTAAAACCGCCCAGAGAATCGCATTCTATATTATAGGTTTGCCCCAGGAAGATTCTGACCGCTTGGCAGATGCCATAAAAGATGCTAAAAGAAAAACTTTTTATTGTTCCATCTGTAACAGCCTTACTCATGTAGATCCCTGTTATTACTGTTCTGATAGCAACAGGGATGATAATCTTTTGTGTGTTGTCGAAGAGCCGTTTAACATTAATTCGATTGAAAAAAGCGGAATTTATAACGGAAGGTATCATGTTCTTCTAGGTGCTCTTTCTCCATTGAAGGGAATTGGTCCTGATGAGTTAAAAATAGAGAAGTTAACCAGGAGGATTAAAGAGGGGCATTTCAAGGAAGTGATAATTGCTACAAATCCTACTGTAGACGGAGAGGCAACTGCCTTATACCTTGCAAAAGTCTTGAAAGGTTTTAATATCAGGTTGACAAGGTTAGCCATGGGATTACCTGTTGGCTCTGATATTGATTTTGCCGACCAGGTTACAATAAAAAAGGCTTTGGAAGGAAGGACTGAATTAAGAGATTAATAATTCAGGAATCATAATTCTGAATTTATAACAAAAATAAGCCGTTTTTTAGCAATAATAGGAGATAGATCATGAAAAAAACATTTAAAGCTATTGATGGAAATACTGCTGCGACGCATGTGGCTTATGCATTTAGTGAAGTTGCCGCAATATATCCTATTACTCCATCATCATTAATGGGGGAGCTGGCAGATAGTTGGGCAGCTCAGGGCCGAAAAAATGTATTTGGCCAGACTCTGGAAGTAATTGAAATGCAGTCAGAAGGAGGAGCATCCGGAGCTGTCCATGGATGCCTTTCTGCAGGAGCATTAACTACGACATTTACAGCTTCACAGGGTTTAATGCTTATGCTTCCTAACATGCATAAAATTGCAGGTGAGATGCTTCCTACGGTATTTCATGTTTCTGCTCGTTCTCTTGCCTGCCAGGCGTTATCCATTTTTGGGGACCATTCTGATGTTATGTCTGCAAGAAATACCGGATTTGCCCTTATTGCAGGTGGTTCAGTCCAGGAAGTGATGGACCTTGCCATTGTCGCGCATCTGTCCTCATTGAAATCCAAGGTGCCGTTTATAAATTTCTTCGATGGTTTCCGGACTTCCAACGAGATTCAAAAGACAGAAATTATTCCTTATGAAACGATGGCTGAACTTCTAGAGATGAAATATGTCAGAGAATTCCGTGAGCGGGCTATGAATCCTGAAAAGCCTATGATGAAGGTTGGGGCTCAAAATCCTGACGTATATTTCCAGGGTAGGGAAACAGTAAACAAATACTACATCGTGACACCAGAAATTGTACAGGATTATATGGATAAGCTTGCTGGAAAAATTGGACGACATTATCACTTGTTTGATTATATCGGATCCGATGACGCTGAAAAAATTGTCATCGCCATGGGTTCCGGAACAGAAACAATTGAAGAAACGGTTAATTATCTCTGTAAACGTGGGGAGAAAGTTGGTGCTGTAAAAGTCAGACTCTACCGCCCATTCTCGGCTGAGGCTCTTATTTCAGCAATCCCTCCTAGTGTTAAAAAGATAGCAGTTCTTGACCGGACAAAAGAGCCGGGGTCATTAGGTGAACCTCTATATATGGATGTTGCTGTAGCCTTGAGTGGAAAGGATATAAAAGTTATTGGGGGCAGATATGGGCTCTCTTCAAAGGAATTTACAGCTACTATGGTAAAGGCAGTCTATGATCATCTTGACGGGAAATGCACTCATGGATTTACTGTCGGCATAGAAGATGATGTAACAAATACATCTGTCCAGATTAATGAGGAAATTGATGCTGAGCCTGAAGGAGTCATTCGCTGTAAATTCTGGGGATATGGTTCTGACGGAACAGTTGGAGCGAATAAAAATTCCATAAAGATTATTGGTGATAACACTAATATGTATGCGCAGGGGTATTTCCAGTATGACTCCAAGAAATCTGGAGGAGTTACAATTTCTCACCTCAGGTTTGGAAAAGAAAAGATTCAATCTCAATATCTTCTTACGGTTGTGGATTTTGTGGCGCTGCATAAGTCATCCTATATCGGCCGTTATGACATATTAGGAGGAATAAAAGAAGGGGGGACCTTTCTGTTAAATTCGACATGGAAAGCCAGTGAAGTTTTTGAAAACCTGACCGAAGATATGCAGAAAACTATCATTGAGAAGAAGATCAAAGTTTATAACATAGATGCATTGAAAATTGCTCAGAAAGTTGGACTCGGTGCACGTATTAACACTGTTATGCAGGCTGCATTCTTTAAGATCTCAGGAGTGCTTCCTGAAGATGAGGCTTTAAAACTCATAAAAGATGCGATCAAGAAGACATTCCTGAAGAAGGGTGAGAATGTTGTAAAGATGAACTGGGAAGCTGTGGACCAGGCAGCAGCTGCGCTGGAGGAAGTCCCTGTTCCCGATACAATTACTAAGTCAGCACAGGAGGAAAAGCTCATTCCGGATGATGCTAGTGAGTTTGCCAGGGATGTAATTGATCCTGTGATGCATTTCAAGGGAGATTCGATTCCCGTTTCCAAGATGCCATTTGATGGTTATGTGCCGACTGGAACTACAAGGTTGGAAAAACGCGGCGTTGCACCAGAAGTTCCTGTATGGATACCCGATAACTGTATCCAGTGTAATCAGTGCTCATTAGTTTGTCCCCATGCAGCAATTCGTCCCAAGCAGATTGATCCAAATGATTTAAAAGATGCCCCTGAAAATTTTATTACGATGAAATCTAAAACAAGGAATGAAAGAGGTCTTGAATACAGTCTGCAGGTCTATATTGATGACTGTGTCGGTTGCTATAATTGTATGGAGGTTTGTCCCACAAAAGAAAAGGCACTCAAGATGGTTCCTATGGGTGATGTGAATGTTGCGGAAGAGAGAGAAAATGTAGAATTTTTCGAATCTCTCCCTGATAATGTTCTTGAGGGAGTAAAACGCGAGTCAATAAAGGGAAGTCAATTTCTTCTGCCGTATCTTGAGTTCAGCGGTGCATGTCAAGGTTGTGGAGAGACTCCCTATGTTAAACTGGCCACGCAGCTATTTGGCGACAGAATGATTATTGCCAATGCGACAGGATGTTCTTCTATATGGGGTGGTACATTTCCAACTATGCCGTACTGCAAAAATAAAGAGGGTACGGGTCCGACATGGGCAAACTCCTTATTTGAAGACAATGCGGAATATGGTTTTGGAATGCGCCTTGCTGTTGATGCCAATAGAAAACAGCTTTTTAATAATATCAATAGACTTCTTGAAATGGGAACGACTACGGAATTAGCTCAGGCTCTCGGACGGAGTAAAGAACTCTGGAATTCGGTAGATGATGAAGCAAAAGAAACAGCAAAGGCTGTGAAAGCTGTTTTGCCGGCTGCATTATCCAGGGCTACGGATGTAACAAAGCCCATCCTTGAGAAGATAATAGAATTGAAGGATTACATTGTTGATAGAAGCGTCTGGAGCATAGGTGGAGATGGATGGGCATATGACATCGGATACGGAGGATTGGACCATGTGCTTGCTTCGAACAGAAATGTGAATGTTCTGGTTTTGGATACTGAGGTTTATTCGAATACAGGCGGGCAGGCTTCTAAATCAACTCCTACCGGTTCTGTTGCTAAGTTTGCAGCAGCAGGCAAACGGACAAAGAAGAAAGACCTTGGAAGGATGGCTATGAGTTATGGTTATGTCTATGTTGCTGCCATAGCTATGGGTGCTAATCAGAATCAGTGTTTGAAAGCCTTTTTAGAGGCAGAAGCTTATAATGGGCCATCAATGATTATTGCTTATTCGCCCTGCATTAACCACGGCATTGATATGACCAAGACCCAGGCAGAAGAGAAACTGGCTGTTGATTCCGGCTACTGGATTTTATACAGATACAACCCGATGCTTGCTAAAGAAGGGAAAAACCCCTTAATTCTTGATTCAAGAGAACCCAAGTTGGAATATCAGGCATTTCTTGATAATGAAATCCGTTATCGAACTCTGACCCAGCAGTTTCCTGAAATTGCAAAAGTGCTCTTCAAACAGGCAGCCGAAGAAGCAAAACAAAGATACGAAGACTACAAGAAAATGGCTGAAAAATAGTACAAATCCATTTTCTGTAACCAAGATGTCATCTTCAATTCTAACTCCTATATTTGTATATTTTTCGGCAGTTAGTTTAACTCTATGGAGTAGATAAATTTTGGATAGATTAAGAATTCTGTTAAAATGGATTTACAAGAAATCGTGGAAGCAAAAATTTTAGAGGAGATATGTATATGAAAAAAAAGTTATTTTTATTATTTTTAACTGGAGCTTTTTTTATAAATATAAATTTCCTGTTTTGTAGTCTGGAGGCAACTAATCCTGTTTCAAGACTGAAATCCTTTGAGTATCACCAGAAATTAAAAAACGAGTCGATTTTCAAAAATCTGAAATGGAGAACTGTAGGACCTTCATTCCAGGGAGGAAGGATCTCGACTATTGATGTGCCTCCTGGAAATACTTTCACTATATATGTTGGCGTTGGTGCCGGGAATATTTGGAAGACAACAAATCTTGGAACAACATGGAAGCCAATATTTGAGAACGAGTCGACTTTTACAATAGGGGATATTGCAATAGCCCCATCGGATCCAGATGTCATCTATGTTGGAACCGGAGAAAACCTGATGGCAAGAAGTTCATTTGCAGGCACCGGAATTTTTAAATCAATTGATGGAGGTAAGACCTGGAAAAATGTTGGGTTGTATGACAGCCATCATATTGGCCGGGTAGTGGTTGACCCTAAAAATCCTGATATTGTCTATGTTGCTGTTTTAGGCCACCAGTATACATTTAATGAGGAGAGGGGACTGTTCAAGACCGATGACGGAGGTAAGACATGGAAAAAATCCCTGTATATCTCAGATAAAGTTGGAGTTACAGATGTGGTGAAGGATCCTTCTGACAGCCAAATATTGTATGCTGCAGCATGGGAGAGAGATCGAAAAGCCTGGAATAATGTTGAAAGCGGCGAAGGAAGCGGAATCTATAAAACTACGGATGCAGGTCTTTCGTGGCAGAAACTTACAAACGGATTCCCTGAGGGAAAACATGTTGGCCGTATCGGCCTTGCTGTCTCTGCTTTAAACCCGGATGTTGTGTATGCTCTTCTGGATAATCAGGCTCCAATGCCTGAAAGGAAGCAGGAAAGAAAGAAAGAGATAATTACGGGGCTGACAATTCTTAAGCTGCAAAAAATGTCAAAGGAAGTCTTTTTAAAGATTAAAGCTGAAATGCTCAATCAATTTTTAAGAGAAAATGGAGTTCCCAGGGAATATACAGGCAAAATTGTACTTGAAATGGTAGCAAAAGGAGAGCTAACCCCAGAGGTTCTGGCCAAATACTTGCTTGACCTTTGGGCTGACCGAAAGCTGCATGTTACAGATGTTATCGGAGGCGAAGTTTACCGATCTGACGATAAGGGAGAAACCTGGAAAAAGACAAATGAATCTCACCTTGACAGTTTTTTCAGCACATACGGATATTCTTTCTGTGACATAAGAGTTTCCCCTGATGATGAAAACAAAATTTATATCCTTGGAATACGAATCATGACTTCGGATGATGGGGGGAAAACATTTAAACATATAGGCGGGAAGGGTGTACATGTGGATCATCATGAGCTCTGGATTGACCCTGCAAATCCGGACAGGATAATTCTTGGCAATGACGGAGGCCTTAATTTCTCTTATGACAGAGGAAAAACATGGCAGGACATCAGGAATATGCCCATTGGAGAATTTTATACTATTTCTGTAGATAGAGACAAGCCTTACAAAATTTATGGAGGGCTTCAGGATAATGGATCAGTATTTGGGCCGAGCACACATACTGTTGAATATGGTGTCGAAGATCCCTGGAAACATATCGGAGGAGGAGATGGTTTTTTTGTCGAAGTTGATCCCACAGATTTGAACACGGTTTATTTTGAATACCAGTTCGGGAGTATCGTGCGGAAAAATTTAAAAGACAACACATCAAAAAGTATAATGCCAAAATCAAGGATAGGAGAGCCGGCTTTGCGCTTCAACTGGATGACTCCTTTCCTTGTTTCACACCATAATCCTTATATTCTTTACTGCGGGGCAAACAATATATTCAGGTCTTTAAATAGAGGTGACAACTGGATGTGTATAAGCCCTGATTTAACAACTAATCCCGGGCCGGAAAAACAAGGGGACGTTCCTTACGGAACAATCACAACGATCTCAGAATCGTCGTTTAGGCCAGGGTTGATATATGCTGGAACAGATGATGGAAATGTACAGGTTACAAAAAATGATGGAGTTAACTGGAATAATGTTTCACAAGGCCTTCCGGATAAGTGGGTCAGCCGGGTCCTGGCATCCCGCTATGAAGAGGGAAAAGTATTTGTGTTATTAACCGGATATAGGGAAGATGATTTTGAAAAGTACCTTTACATGTCGAAAGACTATGGGGAATCATGGACGTCTATATCTTCGAATCTTCCATCTGAGTCAATAAATGTAATAAGAGAGGACCCTGCGAATAAAAATATTCTTTATGTAGGCACGGATCTGGGTGTTTATGTGTCTTTGGATGATGGTAATAAGTGGTATTCTCTTTGTAATGAACTGCCGACATGTGCTGTTCATGACCTGGTTGTTCATCCGCGGGAAAACGAGTTGGTTATTGGCACTCACGGACGAAGCGCATTTATTCTGGATGTAGGATGTCTGCAAAATTTCAATGAGAATATCGCTAAAAAGACAGCTCATTTGTTTGATGTGAAACCGGCAAGACTTCCTCGAAGCCGAGGAGATATGGGTGAGTGGAGTCAAGAAAAGGAGAAGAAAACGTTTATTTATTATTATTTGAATGAATCTAGAGAAGTAAAAATTTCCGTATTTGATAAATCCGGAGAACTGATAAAGAATTTGAAAGGAACAAGTGATGTTGGTATGAACAGCGCAGTGTGGGATTTAACATTTGAAGGCGGAAAAAAGATTGGTAAGGAGTTCGCTGCAGCTGGAAATCTGGTTGAACAGGGTGAATACACTGTCGAGATTTTATCAGGAGATATAAAATTGGAAAGTAAGATAAAGGTTCAAGGAGCATACTAACAGGAAACTGATAGCTTTTGAGCAGCCCGAATGATTATTCAGGGTTATGTGATTTGAACTATTTCATTCACTGCTATATTATTTTAATTATTACCTAAGGAAGATTGAGTGATTAAAGGAATAATTTTTGACATAAAGCGATATGCTATTCATGACGGGCAGGGGATTCGGACAACGGTTTTTTTTAAGGGATGTCCTCTTTCCTGTCCTTGGTGCCATAATCCTGAGGGCATTGACTCAAATCCGGAATTTTTTTTCTATTCAAAGAGATGTGATAAAGAGTGCAGTGAATGTGTTACTGCATGTCCCAATAATGCAGTTTATAAAAATGAAGCATCGATCAAAATCGATCAAGAAAAATGTGATTTATGCGGTATTTGCGAGGATGTTTGTGTTTATGACGCTCTTAAAATAGTTGGAAAGGAAGTCAGTGTTCAGGATGTCATGACTGAGATTGAAAAAGACAGGATTTTTTTTGATGAATCGGGTGGGGGGGTTACGCTGTCAGGAGGAGAACCGCTAGCCCAGCCTGATTTTTTAGAGTCTCTTCTTTTGGAAATTAAAGAGAAAAAAATTAATGTGGCTTTGGATACCTCAGGATATGCTTCTTTTGATGATTTGGACAGCATAACAGATAAAGTGGATTTATTTTTATATGATTTGAAGATCATGGATGATGAAAAGCATAAAAAGTATACAGGGGTGTCAAATAATGTTATCCTGAAAAATCTCCGGAGGCTTACGGAAAAAGAGACGCCTATTGCCGTACGGATTCCTCTTGTATCAGGAGTCAATAGTGATAGTCATAATATTGAAATGATTGCTGAGTATCTTTATTCTTTAAAAAATATTAAACAGATTAACCTTTTGCCTTATCATAAAGGAGGTTATGAAAAATCTAAAAGATTGAGAAAAACAGAGAAATTCATGAGTTTCAAACCTCCTGCTGATGAGAGAATAAAGGAAATAAGAAAATTACTATCAGATTCAGGGTATATTGTAAATATCGGAGGATAGAAGGTGAATAAAAGAATAAAAAAGCTGAGGGAACAGAGCCTGCATGCAAAGCCCTGTATTTCAAAAGAAAGAGCCGAACTTATAACAGAATTTTACAAGAGTAATATATGTGATAAAGTCTCTGCCCCTGTAAGAAGAGCCCTGGCGTTTAAGTATCTACTTGAGAAAAAAAAGATTTGTTTCAATGAAGGAGAACTTATCGTGGGCGAGAGAGGCCCAGCTCCAAAAGAAACCCCAACTTATCCTGAAGTTTGTGCCCACAGTATGAAAGATCTGAAAATATTAAATGACAGAAAAAAAGTATCGTTTGCTGTAGATGAGAAGACAAGAAAACTGTATAAAGAGGAAATCATTCCCTTCTGGAGAGGTAGGTCAATCAGAGATAGAATCTTCAGCGAAATGTCACAGGAATGGATAGATTCATATGAAGCAGGAGTCTTTACGGAATTTCAGGAGCAGAGGGCCCCAGGTCACACTGTTCTGGATGACAAAATATACAAGAAGGGATTTCTTGATTTCAAAAAGGATATTGAAAAGAGTTTAGACAATTTAGATTTCTTGAATGACCCGCAGGCTTATAAAAAAAGGGAAGAACTTAAAGCAATGTCAATATGTATAGATGCCTTGATCTTGTATGCAAAGCGCCATGGCGAAAAAGCAGAAAAACTCTCAAAGAAGGAGAAGGATCCAAAAAGAAAGAAAGAGCTGAAGAAGATTGCTGAAATCTGCAGGCATGTTCCGGCTCACCGGCCCAGGGATTTCTGGGAGGCTCTGCAGTATTACTGGTTTGTTCATGTCGGAGTGATTACAGAATTCAATACATGGGATTCTTTTAACCCTGGAAGGGTGGACCAGCATCTTTATCCCTTTTATAAAGATAGTATTGAGAATGGCACTCTATCACATGAGAAGGCCAAAGAGCTTTTAGAGGCATTTTGGGTAAAGTTTAACAACCAGCCGGCCCCTCCAAAAGTCGGAGTCACAGCGGAAGAGAGTAATACATATACGGATTTTGCATTGATTAATATGGGTGGTGTAAAACAAGATGGGTCTGATGCAGTAAATGAACTTTCTTATCTCATTCTTGATGTAGTAGAGGAGATGCGTATTTTACAGCCGAGTTCTATGGTTCAGATAAGCAAGAAAACTCCCGAAGATTTCTTGCTGAGAGCGATAAAAATAATAAAGACAGGATTCGGTCAGCCTTCCGTTTTTAACACGGATGCTATAGTAGAGGAATTGCTTAGACAGGGGAAATCGCTCGAAGATGCCAGGAGTGGTGGAGCCAGCGGTTGTGTGGAAACTGGAGCATTTGGTAAAGAAAATTATAATCTTACCGGCTATTTTAATATGACAAAAGTTCTTGAAATAACATTGAACAATGGAATGGATCCGGCATCAGGAAAGAAAATCGGGTTAAGCACCGGAGATCCATGTGAATTTAAATTATTTGAAGAGTTATTCGATGCTTTTCAAAAACAGATGGAATATTTTGTGGATACCAAGGTTAAAGGAAGCAATGTTATCGAACGTCTGTATGCTGAATATTTACCCACTCCATATCTTTCACTGCTCATCAGTGATTGTATAGCTAGAGGGAAAGATTACCATGACGGTGGTGCAAGGTATAATACTTCGTATATTCAAGGAGTCGGAACAGGCACAATGACCGATGTCCTGGCTTCTATTAAATATAATGTTTTTGATAAAAAATACATAAGCATGAAGGAACTTCTTGTGGCACTGGAAAACAATTTCGAGGGAAATGAGATGCTTCGCCAGCGTTTTCTGAACAAAACTCCCAAATATGGGAATGATAATGATTATGCGGACAGCATCATGAAAAGAATTTTTGAGGCTTATTATGATACTGTAAACGGAAGGCCAAATACAAAAGGCGGATATTATAGGATAAATTTACTCCCGACAACCGTGCATGTATATTTCGGGAAAGTAGTCGGTGCAACAGCAGATGGGAGGAAAGCCGAGGAGCCTCTTTCTGAAGGCATTTCACCTGTCCAGGGTGCGGATAGGCACGGCCCTACTGCTGTCATTAAATCTGTCGGGAAGATGGATCATGTACGCACAGGTGGGACACTTCTTAACCAGAAGTTTACCCCTCAGTTGTTGAGCGACGAAGAGGGAATGAGAAAAATGGCTAATCTTATACGAGCATATTTCAGGCTGAACGGTCATCATGTTCAGTTCAATGTTATTAATGCCAGTACTCTCAGAAGAGCCCAGAAGAATCCGGAAAAATACAGAGATCTTATCGTGCGTGTGGCTGGATACAGCGACTATTTTGTGGATATAGGAGTTAATCTTCAGAATGAAATAATTGCCCGTACAGAACAACAGGCATTCTAGCACGGATTATAAATAATTAAAGTTACCTAAAAACTGGATTATTAATAAAAAGTGCCGATAATAGATTTTGAATTTATTATAAAGGAGAATAAAAATGTTTGATTCTAAGATTTATCATGATAGAAGAGAGCGCCTCAAGAAACAAATCGGGTCAGGACTCATTCTCTTTTTGGGACACGACGAGAGTCCCATGAATTATCCTGGAAATGATTATCACTTCAGGCAGGACAGCTCATTTCTTTATTTCTTTGGCCTTGATTCTCCAGGCTTGGCAGGAGTCATAGATGTTGAAGAAAATAGAGACATTATTTTTGGGAATGATGTAGATGTGGAAGATATAATATGGATGGGTTCTCAGCCTTTGATTAAAAATAGAGCTGTGGAGGCAGGAGTCGAGGAGACTTTTCCTGTAAGCAAGCTCGGAGCGATCTTAAATAGTGCCATAAAGAAGGGGAGGAGAGTTCATTACCTCCCGCCGCACAGGCCTGAACTGACTCTTAAGATTGAACAATTACTAGGAATAGACCAAAGCCTTTCAAAAGACTATTCCTCGCTTGAGCTTATAAAGGCTGTTGTTAAGCAGAGGTCAGTTAAGATACAGGAAGAAATTGAAGAAATGGAAATAGCGCATGCTATTACTTTTGAAATATACGATGCTGCAATGAAGATGGCAAAGCCTGGAGCATATGAAAGAGAACTTGTTGGGAAGATGGAAGGTATTGCTCTTTCATACGATGCTCATATGGCTTTTCCTACAATCCTGTCTATGGACGGGCAAATACTTCACAACCACTGTCATAAGAACAGGCTTGAAGAAGGCCGTATGATTGTATGTGATTCGGGAGTGGAGTCTCCCATGCATTATGCTTCAGATATTACAAGAACTTTTCCTGTTGGAGGCAGGTTCTCACAGAAGCAGAAAGAAATTTACAAAATTGTATTGAATGCTCAGGAATCAGCAATTAAGGCGATTAGACCAGGTGTTAAATACAAAGATATCCACTTTATAGCAGCGAGAATTACTGCCTCCGGACTGAAAGAGTTGGGGTTGATGAAAGGAGATGTTGATGAAGCTGTTAAAGTCGGTGCCCATGCGATGTTCTTTCCTCATGGATTAGGACATGAGATTGGACTCGATGTCCATGATATGGAGGGATTAGGCGAAAATTTTGTGGGTTATGATAAAAGCATAAAAAGAAGTGATCAATTCGGGCTGGCTTATTTGAGGCTTGCAAAAGAACTTCAAAAAGGTTTTGTTTTAACGGTAGAACCGGGAATTTATTTTATCCCTGCACTGATTGATAAATGGCTGGAAGAGAAGAAGTTTTTTGAGTTTATTAATTATGAAAAAGTCAATGAATACAGAGATTTCGGCGGAATCAGAATCGAGGATGATGTTCTGGTTACAGAGAACGGATACAGAGTTTTAGGAAAATCAATTCCAAAAAGTATAGAAGATGTAGAAACTGTTACAGCAAAAGTATAGTGACCCCGTCCACTATTTCCTGCGCATATGCTTTGGTGTTTAAGATATCATGTTAGATCGTGTTCTTGGGGCCTATTATGATTTGTACTCCCTTTTCAGGATTAATGACCTCCTTTATATAGTCATTCATTTCTTCAAGGGAAACCTCATCTATTTCAAGGAACAATCTGTTTAGATAATTGAATCCTAGCCCTAATGCTTCAAATGAGATAAGGCTGTGACTTCGATTTTCTTTTCTCTCATTGTTCCTCAGGAAGGAGGCTTGGGAGAAATTTTTTGTTGAGTTCAGTTCCTCTTCTGAGATTCCATTTTCGCAGAGGTTTCTTAGTACTTTTTTCAATGCATCAACAGCGATATCTTTTTTTGCATTATCTGTCTCCAGATAGACCTCAAGGATTCCCGCTTCTTTTAACTGGGTTGCCTTTGAATTGACATTGTAAGCAAGTTTCTCTTTTTTCCTGAGTGGCCACAGTCTTGAATTCACTCCTTTTCCGAGGAGGCTTTCCATCATAAAAGCCAGGCAGAAGTTTCTGGTTGAGATTTTTGGCAGAGGATAAGCGATTGCAACTAAAGATTGTTTTGTATTTTTTTCGAAAGAATGATTTTTCTCTTCAGGTGGTGTTATTGAAAAGGTCTTTATTTCAGGCGGGCTGCCTGAGAGGAATTTTGTGAGATATTTTTCAAAGAGCCTATTAATAATTACTTCATCCAAATCTGAAGAAACAGAAACGACGATATTTCCTGCTATAAAATGATCTTTATAGAAATTTTTGATATCTTTCCCTTTCAATGACTTCAGAGATTCTTGACTTCCATAAACAGAATCTGCGTATGTAGTGTTTGCAAAAAATATCTTGAGGTAGTAATTATGCACAGTTTGAACAGCATTATCTTCTTCTATTTCCCTTCTTTGATTCATCTGTTTTTTTATGTTTTCAATCCTTGTGCCGGAAAAGAGTGGTTTGAGCATGATATCTGTCATGAGTTTTAGGGCATCTTCAAGGTTTTCAGACAAGCATTCCAGGTTGATGATTGAATAGTCATTTCTGCAGTCCATACTGATATGTGTAGCCTGGTTCATTATTTCTTGAAGTTTGGTTTGATCCGGTATTTCCAGAACCAATCGAGTTGTCAGATAAGCCAAACCCTGTTTTCCTTTCGGCTCGGCCCTCTTTCCTCCTTTAATGAGGATCTGGACCACAGTGATAGCAGATGAACTGTCTTTTTCACATATGATTGTAAGGCCATTATCCAGATGTTTTTTATTCGGAAAAGTTTTCCACAGTGTCTCTTGCTGTGAGCAGAGAACCGGAATCGAGCAAAGCAGAATATAAGCCATCAGAACAATTTGTTTTGGCAGGCTGTTCATTGTATTAACTCTTCTTTTTTGGCACGATTGAGACGATAATGTAAGCATTTTTGCTGAGATATTTTCCTGCAGCTTTTCTCAGGTCGGAGGAAGTAATTTTATTAATATTTTCAAGAAAATTTCCCCGCTTTGAGTTCTCGTTCATAAGCATGAATTTTGCCAGGGATTCTGCGATAACAAGACCAATTTCTTGGGATTTATGAGTATTGAATTTGATTTTATTTTTAGCGCTTTCTAGGTAATCAATGGCATATAATTGAAACTCTCCATGGTAGTCTTTCTTTGAATAGTTCAAATTCCTTGATTTTTTCAAGAATTGAATGATTTGCCTTTTCGCCGCATTGATTCTTCTTGGGTTTAAGGTAAGATTTATGAGAACAATGCCTCCGTATTTATGTGCTCCATAGTGCATAGTGATAGAATTTACAAAGATTCTTCTTTCTATAAGAGGATGGTTCAACATTGGATTTATCCCGCGGCCAAGGATCTCTGTCAATAAGTCGATGGCATATTGTTCCTCATGATTGAAATCTGGTGCAAGCATCCCGATAGCCAGGTATCCTGTGCTGACATCCATTTCTTTCTTGATTTCAATAATCTTTTTAGGTGGAGAAGCCTTTTCAAATTTTCTTGGAGGAATTTCCTCTTTTTTTAGGTTTCCAAAGACTTTCTTTATGTTTTCTTCCATCTTTTCCATTTGGAAATCACCTACAACTGCAAGAGCACAGTTTGATGTGGTAAAGTAACTTTTGTAAAATTTTTCCACCTGTTCAACTGTTGCGGATTTTATGACCTCTCTCTTTCCATAAACCGGTTTTTGATAGGCATGATTTTTGAATAGATTTTGGTAGACCAATGATGTTTCGTATTTTAATGGGTCATCTTCGATTTGGCTTATTTCTTCAAGGATTACTTCCTTTTCTTCATCGAGCTCTTTTTGTGTAAGCTTGAGATTGAACAGTATCTCTTTTTGATTGTTTAAGGCAAAATCTGCATATTCAGAAGGAAGATTCAGTTCGAAAATTGAAAGGTCATGTCCTGTGTATGCATTGAAATATGCACCATGCTTTCTTATGTTTTCGCTAATTTCATCTCCGCTGTGGAATTCAGTTCCTCTGAACAAAATGCAGTGTTCTAAAATATGAACAAGGCCGTTTGTTTCTTCTGATTCGTCTTTTGTTCCCAGATTGAAAGCAAATACAAGATTGATTAAGGGTAGAGTCTTTTTGTTATAAAGAAAAACTTTAAGGCCGTTTTCAAGTTCAAAATATTTTGTATTCTCTTTTTCTTGAGAGTAGATTGGAGTAAAAGAGAGAATGAATCCAAGGAGGACAGTTGCAAATAAAATGTACGGCTTTTTGGGTTTCATGGTTAAATATCTTAAATTCATTTTACAATATTGATTGATTTGGCACAAGAAAGAGTGTCAGTCTCCCTTTCCTGATGATTTGAACTTTTTGTGCTTCTATTGTATTATCTTTTTACCTGAACTATTCATAAAAAATGTCGATACTTAAGATAACAATATTTATATCAAGTTGAAAATAAGGTAGAAAAATGAGCAAACACCGGAAAGAAAAGATATTAGTAATTGATGACGAAGAGAATATCCGCAAATCTCTCAAGATGATCTTGGAATATGAGGGTTACAGTTTCCTGGAAGCTTCAGACGGTGAAGAAGGCCTGGATATCATTGAAGATACAATCGGGTTAGATTTAGTTCTTCTAGATATCAAACTTCCTGGAATAGATGGTTTAGAGGTTCTTGCAGAGTTGAAGAAAAGGCCGTATTCACCTGAAGTCATCATGATATCCGGACACGGTACAGTCCAGACTGCTGTGGAAGCGACAAAATTGGGAGCTTATGATTTTATTGAGAAGCCTCTTCACCGGGAAAGGGTTTTACTGAGTATTCGTAATGCTTTGAGTCAGAACAAACTGCTCCGTGAGTGCCAAGATCTACGAAAGAAGGCAGAGAAGAAGTACACGCTCATCGGGAATCATCCGTTTATGAAAAAGCTTTGGCAGGAAATCCTGAAAATTGCTCCCACTAATGCGACAATTTTGATCTTTGGTGAGAGCGGCACAGGAAAAGAACTAATTGCACGTGCCATCCATGAACACAGTCTCCGTGCCCAAGAAGGATTTGTTCAGGTGAATTGTGCGGCGATTCCTGAAGAGCTGATAGAAAGTGAGCTTTTTGGTCATGTAAGAGGAGCATTTACAGGGGCAACCGAGAAGAAATTGGGAAAGTTTGAGTTAGCAAACGGTGGAACGATTTTCCTGGATGAAGTCGGTGACATGAGTTTAAAAACCCAGGCAAAAGTTCTGCGTGTTCTTGAGGAAGGGGAGGTTCAAAAGGTAGGCTCCAGTAAAATAAATAAGGTTGATGTCAGAGTTATTGCTGCAACAAATAAGGATTTGAAAAAGGAGATAAAGAAAGGAAATTTCCGGGAAGATTTATTTTTTCGTCTGAATGTTGTTCCCCTTTATTCACCTACACTGCGTGAGAAAAAAGAGGATATCCCCATTCTTGTTGATTATTTCTGCAGTTTATTTGTGAGCGAGAATAATTTCAAAGTAAAAAAGTTTTCGCAAGATGCACTAGAAAGTATGATGAAATATCCATGGAAAGGAAATGTGCGGGAACTTAAAAATATCATCGAAAGATTGCTTATTATATCAGATGCCGATGTAATAAAAAGAAAGGATTTGCCTGATCAGTTAAAAGAGGATGTAAATATTTATCTCCCTGATGTAAAAAAGATAAAAGGCTTAAAAGAATTCAAAGATGTTGCAGAAAGGGAGTTTATACTTTCTAAACTCAAAGAAAACGACTGGAATATTTCTCAGACTGCGAGGGAGATTGATACTCCACGCAGTAATCTCTACAAAAAAATTGAGCAATATGGTATAAAGATAAAGGCTGGAGCAGGCGAGGTGGTTGCCGCTTCTTCTCTTTATGAGGATGAAGGGGAGGAAAGTCCGAACTCCAGAGGGCAGGATGGTCGTTAACGACGACTCCGGGCGATCGGAGGAAAGTGCCACAGAAAACATACCGCTCTGAGAGATTGGAAATTTACCGTCTTTCGGAGTAAGGGTGAAAAGGCGAGGTAAGAGCTCACCGTTCTGATGGTGACATCAGATGCATGGTAAACCCCATCCGGAGCAAGACCAAATTGGCCCTGTTTGAAGCGGCCCGTTTCATGGGGCGGGTAGGTCGCTTATCCCCTTGGGTAATCAAGAGGTTAGATAAATAACCACCACCGGCTGATTATACGGCAGGAACAGAATTCGGCTTACGTCCTGCTCCAACCAAAAAAATGATACTAGGCACCTCTTTCAGATATGTCATTTTTGAGTATAAAATTATATTTTTAGCCTTGACTTGGTGTCAAGAAATATATAGGGCAATGTGATTTTATCTTTTGACAAGCAGCATAAGAGTGATATAATAAAAAATAGTGCTGCGGGGTAGAGCAGTCTGGTAGCTCGTCGGGCTCATAACCCGGAGGTCGTTGGTTCAAATCCAACCCCCGCTACCATTTTATTTATCAACTGATTACATAAAATCCCTCATCAAAATTCCTGCAACAAAGAAACCATGAAGGAAGTAAGGTGACATTTCAAGAAGCAGGCTTCATGCAGAATTAGCAATACAAACTATCAGTGCAATCATGGGCTTTTAATCTCCTAAAAGCAAAGAAATTTTATCCATATTTTATTTTTTTAAGAAATACAGATTATAAGTCAGATTGACTCTTTTGAAAGCAGCAGCAAAACAATTCACAGCTCTTACATTTATTTCTAATCCTACCAGTGCAGTTTTCTATAATTCCGATTCTAGAAAATGCAAAATCATTTTTCAGGGAAGCGATTTGTCTTTTCATCAAATCAAGTTTACTATATCAAATATGAAACCGAAGTTATGATTCTTGGAAATTTCAATAAAATAATAATACTTCCTTTTTACTTCATTATAAAGCAAGTATGTAAGAATTTCCGTTTCAGTTATCACAGAAGAATGCAGTGGAGGAGAAAAAGAGAAAATGGAAACACTTACAGCAATTATTTAGCGAAGCAATCCAGTTCTACATGCAGCTTACAGAATCAACTGATAACAAACTAGCTATTGAAGTGCTTAAAGATATAGCGGATGAAGAACGCGTTCACGCTGGCGAGTTTCTCAGGCTTTTAAAAAGCCTTGCACCAGATGAAGAAAAATTCTACACCGAAGGAGCAGAAGAAGTAGAAGATGAAATGAGAAAATTAAAATATAAATAAAGGAGATTTTTCCAATGAAAAAAATTTTTAACTGGACGCTTAATGTGAGTCTTCTGTTTATTGCTGCCTCTGCACTGACATATGCAATACATTATTTAATTTTTCGTGACGCTCATCATATTTTTATTTACATGATCGGAGACTTTGGTTTTCTTTTCATAGATGTACTCCTTGTTGTTTTATTTATCGAGCGCATTCTTTCTCGCAGAGAAAAACAGGCTATTATGAAAAAGTTAAATATGGTAATCGGAACGTTCTTCAGTGAAGTCGGACTTGATTTACTCAAAAAGTTTTCGACTTTTGTGAATAATGCTGAAAATCTGGAGAAAAAACTGAAAATTTTGCCCCAATGGGGAAAGAAGGATTTTAAAGACGCTATTGTCTCGGCTCAAGAGTTTTCTTATGAAATAAAAATTGATAAAGACACATTATGCGAGCTCCGTGATTTTCTTATTGATAAGCGCTCATTCATGATGCGATTGCTGGAAAATCCAAATCTACTCGAGCATGAACATTTCACAGACCTTCTGTGGGCAATTTTTCATCTTACCGAAGAACTGGCCTTTAGAGAGGATAAATTAAAAGAACTTCCCCAGGAGGATTACAATCATATAGTCAATGATTTGAGACGGGCCTATTCACAGATCACAAGCGTGTGGATCGCTTACACAGGGCACCTTAAAGAGAGCTATCCTTTCCTGTTTTCATTGGCAGCACGGATAAATCCTTTGGACCCGAGTGCCACGCCGATAGTATCCAGCTAATACCCTCTACTGGCAGAGGATATGGAAAAATGTATCATATGGGCAATCAGGCTGTGTATGGTATTATAAAGGTAAAGGGGAAAAAGAGCTTCGCAAAATAGCAAAAAGATTTTCTTATACGAGATTCAGAATATGGACAGAAAAGGATGCTTACTCTTACGAATTTTGCATTGACGATATATAATTTTTCTATATATTATTAGTATCAGGGTAAGTCTGAATGAAAAGGACAGTCGGTATATTACTCATATTATATCTTTTCATATTTTCCTGGGGGAAAGTCTATTCCCATGGGAACTTGACAAGGAAGAATTCCAATATACTGATTATAACCATAGATACTTTGAGGTTAGACCGTGTAGGAATTTATTCGGATAAGTACGTAAAGACTCCAACAATAGACAGTCTTGCCACCAGGTCATTTGTTTTCCGGTGGGCTTTTGCTCATAATCCCGTAACCCTTCCGTCCCATGTTAATATTATGACCGGTACTACACCACTTTTTCACGGCATAAGTGATAATCCTGGGTTTTTTCTGGAAAAAAAATTTCTTACTATTGCTGATTACTTAAAAGCTAAGGGCTATAATACCGGTGCCTTTATAGCTGCTTATCCTCTGGATTCCCGTTTTGGCCTGAATCAGGGATTTGAAATATATGATGATCATTATGGTACCCAGAAGGTAGATTCAATCTTCTTTGTTGAACGACCGGCGGAAAGGGTTATAAAACCAGCAATAGAATGGATAAAGAACCGGGAAAAGAAATGGTTTGCTTGGATACATCTTTTTGAACCCCATGAACCGTATGAGCCACCGCCTCCCTATGATACTCAATTCCCGAAGGATCCATATTCCGGAGAAGTAGCATGCTTGGATGCAAAACTGAAGGTACTTTTTGACTTTTTGGAAAAAAGAAACTTGTATAAGAATACTATTATTATTCTTACTGCAGACCATGGTGAGGCCTTTGGTGAAAAGGGAGAAACCTCTCATTCATATTTTGCTTATAACAATACAATACATATCCCACTTATTCTAAATATTCCAGGGACACATGGTGGCTGGATTGAAGAAAATGTAGCACATATAGATATATTTCCTACCCTCTGCATTTTATTGGGAGACAAAATCCCAGGCCATCTGCAGGGAAAATCCCTTGTGCCGCTTCTACGGGGAAAGAAACTTGAAGAGAGAGCGATATACTTTGAGTCTTTGACTCCATACCTAACCCGGGGGTGGGCCCCGCTTCGTGGTTATATTGAAGGAAGCAGAAAATTTATAGATCTCCCAATCAGGGAGCTATATGATTTCAAGAAGGACATTGGGGAAAATAATAACATGGCAACACCTGACAATATTGGTAAATACAGGGCTCGTTTATCTATGCTTCAAAAAGAACTTGAGGGTAAGGACAGGGTGGAGCGTTTCGGAAAAATCGATTCGAGAGAGATGAAAAAACTCGAGAGTCTTGGGTATATAACATCCAGCTTTTCAGGAGAGAAGAAAATATTTACAGAGAAGGATGATCTGAAAGTTTTAAAACCTCTCCAGAATAAAATGGTGGAAGCAGTAAAGTGGTTTTCTAATGGAAAACGATATGAAGCCATAGAGCAAATAGAGATGCTTGTGAAACAAAGAGCAGATTTTATTATTGCCTTTGACTACCTGGCTGGTTTTTACAGAGACAGTGGTAATCTTAAAAAGGCAATAGAGGTGCTCCAAAAAGGACTCGAACATAACAAAAACAATCTCAATCTGAAAATGAAGTTAGGAATATATTTGATTGATGATGGAAACTCAGAACAGGGGATTCCATTACTGCTTGAGTATGAGAATAGAAATCCATACAACCCGGATACTGTTAACTATCTGGGGATTGCTTATCAGAAGATGGGTGATTATGATAAGGCACTGGAGTTTTATAACAGGGCTATTAAACTGGATGAGAATTTATCCGCTGCTTATTACAACAGGGGAGCACTTTATTTAGCGGAGTGTATCAAAAATTACAAAAAAGAAACCTGTCTAAAAGCTTTAGAAGATTTTTCAAAGACACTTGAGATAGAACCTAAGCATATTAGTGCTCTTAATGGTAGAGCTGTGGCATTCAGATTGATGAAAAATTTGAGGATGGCAGTTGAGGATTGGAAAAAAGTAATTAAAATAGATCCATCCTATGCCAGGGCTTATATATATATTGGCGAGTGTTTTTTCCAGATGAAAAAGCCGGCAGAGGCAAAAAAGTTCCTGAAACTATGCCGGGAAAAATATTATCTTGAACTTGATGCAAAGAATCGCCAGAAACTGGATCAACTTCTTAAGACAATTAATAATTAGGTAAATTGCAAAATGTTCCATTCACACCAAGGCTCAGTCTCAACTGTCTATGGCGGCTGAGGAGAAAATTGTGACTTTTGCATTGACGAGATATAATTTTTCTATATATTATTAGCATCAGAGAAGCTTTCAAGGAGAAAAGCATGGCAGATTTAACTACATCTTATATGGGATTAAAACTCAGAAATCCGATAATCGTGGGCAGCAGCGATTTAACAAAGACTGTATCAGGTATAAAAAAATGTGAAGAGGCTGGAGTGGGCGCAGTAATAATGAAGTCGATATTCGAAGAACAGTTTTTAGCAGAAGAGAATATTCATGTCCATCCGGAGGCGCTTGATTATATGAGGGGAGGGGGATTGTTGGAATATGCTCCTCACTCGATTACTCGAATGATTGAAGAGGCAAAAAAAGATGTAAGCATTCCCATTATTGCCAGCATTAACTGTCAAACACCCAAACTATGGCCGAGTTTTGCCAGACAGATTCAACAGGCCGGGGCGGATGGGTTGGAGCTGAATATTTATTTTCTTCCGATTGATGTTGATTCACCTTGTAAAGTTTACGAAGAACAACACCTTCGAATTCTTGAAGAAGTAAAAAAGGAAGTTTCCATTCCAGTATCTTTGAAGCTCATGTTACAGATTACTTCTGTTCCTTATTTAGCAAACAGGCTAGCTCAAGCTGGTAGTGACGCCCTTGTTCTCTTTAACTGGTTTCTCGAGCCAGATATTGATGTCAAGAATCTTAAGACAAGGACTATCATTGGAAAAGGAAATTTCTATCAGTCCTTAAGATGGATAGCTCTTTTGGCTCATAGGATTGACTGTGATCTTGCCTCATCTGGAGGAGTTCAAGAGGCTGAAGACATTGTGAAGCAGATTCTTGCTGGCGCTTCTGCTGTTCAAGTTTGTACTCTTTTATACGAAAAGGGACTTGATGAGATAAAAAACCTGTTGAACGGAATGGAAACCTGGATGGATGAACATCGGTATTCGGAAATTGAGGATTTTAAAGGAGAGCTTTCCTTTAAAAGACAAGAATTGAGTTTTAAAAATTTAGGAGAGGCAGGAGCTTATTTTCGGGCTCAATACTTGGAAGCTTATTCAAAATGAATATATGATAATCTCTCTCTTGAGTATACTTCTGATATTCAGAGGGATAACGATAGATAATAAGGAATTTATTGAGGAGTGAAAACATGAAAAATCATAAATTATGGATGCTAATTGTTTGTGTTGCATTATTTATAGGTATTGCGAACAAGGCAATTGCTGAAAAAAGAACGTTTTCTCTTGAACAAATATTGAGCAGTGCCTATCCTAAGCAACTGGTAGCGGCAAAACATGCCGACCGGATTGCGTGGGTCTTTTATGTTGAAGGTGAGCACAATGTCTGGACAGCCGCAGCCCCGGATTTTAAGCCGGTGAATCTTACCGGTTTTGTAAAAGATGAGGTATTTGAAATCCCTGATGTTCAGATAACCGATAACGGTTCCATTGTTGTGTATGTGCGTGGGGGATACCCGAACAGCAAGGGATGGGTCACAAATCCGAAAAGTGATCCGGACGGAATGGAACAGGCTATCTGGGCAGTTAAGACGATTGGAGGAGAACCCTGGAAAGTTGCTCTGGGGAACAATCCTGTACTATCGCCGGATGGGAAATGGGTTCTTTTGGAAAAAGAAGGACAGATTTATAGAGTTACTCTGCAGCCACCATGTGAAACCGGAAATGAGGCATTGCCGGAACAACTGTTTAAAGCTGCTGGTAGAAATGGAAATCCCTGCTGGTCGCCAGATGGGAAACGATTGGCTTTTATCAGCAGTCGGGATGACCACAGTTTTATAGGAGTTTTCGATTTTAAGACACGTAAAATCACCTGGCTGACTCCCAGTGTAGACCGAGACAGCGATCCGCATTGGTCGCCGGATGGGAAGCAGATAGCTTTCTTGCGAAGGCCGGGGTTGCAATATAATGAGGTATTTAACTACTGGAGGCGGGGGGAGCCTTCTAGATTGGTAATCTGGATCGCTGATATGGATACAGGAAAAGGCCGAGAGCTGTGGAGTTCGATAGATAAAGAACCTAAGTTTTATTCCATTCACAACTTCCAGTGGATAGCGAATAATCGGATTTTGTTTACGGCCGAGCACGACAATTGGAATCATGTTTTTTCGATGTCATTATCTGGGGGAGAGCCTGTAGATCTTACTCCTGGGGAGGCTTTTGTTGAGCATCTGGGTTTATCGAGTGATGGAGAAACGCTTTTTTTCAGCAGTAACCTGGCTGATATTCACGGGCGGCATATCTGGAAAGTTGCTACATCTGGAGGTAAAGCGGAACAGCTAACCCAAGGGCCAACCATCGGGACTTATCCGGTTGCATTTTCATCGGGAAAGAATGTCGCTTTTTTGCATTCCACGGCAAAATATCCTATGTCGATAGCGCTTGTTCCTGCAGATGGGGGTAAAACAAAAATCATCGCACCGCTGAAGCTGTCTACAAAATTTCCTCTAGATGAACTTGTTGTTCCAAAGCTTGTGATTGTAAAGGCTGAAGATGGGCTGGAGATTCCATGCCAGCTTTTTCTCCCTAAGGATGCAAAAGCTGGGGATAGCAGACCGGGAATTGTGTATACACATGGTGGCCCTATACGCCAGATGCTACTGGGCTGGCACTATATGGAATTCTATTCGGAGGCCTATGGGATAAACCAATATTTTGCCAATCGAGGCTATGTAGTGATTTCGATCAATTACAGGAGCGGGATAGGGTATGGACGTTCCTTCCGGGACGCACCTAACACCGGGAGGAAAGGTGCATCGGAGTACCAGGATGTTGTTGCCGGAGCTAGATATTTGCAAGAAAGGCCTGAGGTTGATCCTGAAAGAGTGGGGCTCTGGGGATTGTCTTACGGTGGTCTGTTGACAGCCATGGGACTGGCACGCAATTCCGATATATTTAAGGTGGGTGTAGATATGGCCGGGGTTCATGACTGGTCGCAGTTTGTTAGGAGCCGCTCTGATGAAGAAAACGATAAGAAACTAGCTTTTGAATCTTCTCCGGTAGCCAGTGTCAAAAAGTGGACATCTCCGGTTTTATTCGTACATGGTGATGATGACCGTAATGTTCCCTTTTCGCAAACTGTAGATTTAGTCCAAAAGCTCAGGCTAAAAGGGGATGTACATATCGAATTGGTAATATGCCCGGATGAGCCGCATGAGTTTTTATTATATAAAAACCGGATGAGCGCCTATAATGCTAGCGTTGAATTTTTGGACAGGTTTTTGAGATGATTTAATTTTCAATCAATTGAGTCGATCTGACCCAAAATTACAAGATTAATTCAAACTATTTCTGTGCTAGTTGGAGATCAACCCAGAAAGAATATTTCTTTGGGATTCTCCTCCTCATCGATGCCATAGACGACGAACTGGCTCTGCCCCCGCTTCTTTCATCTGAAAACTCGCCAGCTTTTGTTGCTGTGGTTCTTGTACTTTGCTCACCAAGCTGCCTCATCCTTGCCTCTCTCATCTCTTTCGTCATGCCTCCCCATTCAAAACCAATTTTGATGCTCTTACCAGCTTCTGTCCCTATCCCTGGATCAAGATCTGACTGTTTCTCCAGAGGAATGGCAAATTCATAAACGAACGTTTTTTCTTGGCTTGAGATCCTGAATACAGCCTTTTTAATTTCACTGCTTTCTGTGTCTGGGGAAGATGACTTGCTCTTTTTGTTTATAATTTTATAGTTCTGTATGTTGTAATAAGGAGTTTTTAGAATTTGAGTTTTTCTTTCCTCAGAGATTGGCCCCTGGTCCTGTTCTATAAGAGCAATAAACTGATCAGCAGGAATACGCTTACTTAAAAATGTAAGGCCATGATCTTTTTTATTTTTTCCTTCGGTGTTGAAATAGATTGTCATACCGCTAGCTCTGATTGAGCTTAAGTACTTAGGATCCTTGAAGATGAACAGAATATAAACGTAATCAGAATCATTCCTGAATGCATAATCAATTTGTGCTTTTTTCTCAAAAGTAAAAGAATTTCCTGCCCAGTCATCGGTAGAACCATCGATTTTAATGGGAACATTCGTCCATTTACTAGTAACTGCTGTATTTTTAGCTGTAGCTGTAAAAGAAATGTTTAATATTAATAGTGAAATTAAGAATATTTTTAGGAAGGATATTTTTTTCATTACTTTTCCTCCTATTTTTTGTGATCAATTATTATAATATAAATTATTGTCTATTTAATGCAATTGTCCTGTCTTGATAGTTGCTATTTCTTTTCGATTTCATCGATTAAATTTTTCACATCTGGTTGTTTTGAATTCAGACTGAGAGATGCTTTGAGGGCATTCAATGCATTTTCCCTTTTTCCAGTTTTGAAGTAACAAAAACCAAGAGAGTTGAGAAGACTGATATCGCTGTTATAAATCTCATTTCCTTTTTGTAAGTTTTCGATAGCCTTTGAGTAGTCTCCCATTCCCATGTAAGCTTTTCCTTTTATTAGATAATAATCGAATCTGAACTTTTTGTCGTTCTCTATGCTTTCACTCAATTTCAGGCTTTTTCCATATTTCTTAAATTTGAACAAGAAATGAGCATATTCAATCAGTCCCTTTTTATAATCAGGATTGGCTTCATAAGCTTTTTCATAACTAGCTTCGGCTTTTTCATACTCTCCAACGTTTTCATATTGATGAGCCATCATGTTGAAATAAAGATAATTGTTGAGCAGAGAAAAAGCCTTTGAGTGTGCTATAGGATGTGCAATGACTTCCTGAGTCGAAATGATGAAGTTTACAGTTTTCTCATCGATTGTCACTCCGTTTTTATCTTTCAAGCTCAACGTCATCTTATAATAATCTGGAGACAATTCTCCTCCTGAAATAGTATTCGTAACAGGTATAGATTTCCTTAAGGGATAGTTATTTAATCTTAAATTAAAAGATTTTAGTATTGGATTCTCTGGCTTGAGGCCCTTTATCACAACTCCAACTTTGCCATCATCCCAGAGGCTTTGATTTATATTCGAGAGAATAAAAAAGAAAGAAATATCTTCTGATGCAGCAAAATTGTTTTTGGGGTCAATGACTAGTTTCTTATCCAAAATCTTAAAGGGAATGTGCATATTATTGTTGTAAGATTGGAATTTATAGCCGATTAAAGGGCTTGTAATCTGGGGAGATTCTGAATCCTCGGGAATTGTAATATTTTTCTCAAATATACTGAATTCTTTGGCTACAGAATTCTGGAGGAGAATGACCAATTTGTATTTACCCTCTATGGCTGGGAAGCAGTCCTCGATAGAAATTCCATTTCCTCTTATCTTGTCAAGGTCTTCAGGAGAAAAATAAAATGGAAAATTTCTTCTATACTGAAAAATAATTTGCTCTTTAATCCTTAGACTAACTGTAAGATTAAAGTTAGAGAAATATTGATCTTTTGGCTCATAATAATCGAGGGGAATACTTTTGGGTGCAATGGAAAAGTGCAAAAAAGTTATCCCCATGATAGGATCTTTTATTAATGACAGTTGGGTATCATTTTCGATAAAATTTTCCATGTATTCTGTGCTGACCATTCCTTTATAATCAAGAAAATGAGTTGCATAGGTTGGATTGACATTCTTTTTTGGCGATTCGATAATTTCAGCAAGCATGATAGTGTTTTGAGGGGAAGGTGTATAATTGTAAGGGATGTCGCCAGGAATAATGGATAGAGCAACAAGTGATAAAGTTGGAGCAAGTTCTCTGATCTTCTCATACATACTTTGATAATCTTCCATGGCAAAACCCTTGGAATGGATCATTAAACGTCCAGGCCCATCGGAAACTGGGTCATACAGCTTGAATTCTCCGATACCACCTCTTTGATAAAAGACTAGTCCAAAGTGAGCTGGCAGCCCTTTTGTCTTGTCTCCGTAATAATACCAGATTTCACAGGGATAAAGTCCAAGTGTTCCGTAAAACCTCTCTTTGCTTACAGGTTCTCCAAGGATGATGTAAAACATACCCTGGTCCGTCTTCCATCCAGGCCGTACGGTTTGGCGTCTGAAAATCTTGTTAGCATGATTAAACCGCTCAATATGCTCCTCTCTGAATTCGTTTTGAGGAGTGCCAGGAGTAGGATCACGCTGTTTCCAGAATGTTTTTATAAAAGTGTCCCTTTCTATGTTCGAGGCAAGTTGCATGAAAACATCTTTTTCTTCAGGAAGTATGATGTAATGAGTAAGATCCAGAAAGTTTCTGTATTTTGAGGGAAGGTCTTTCTCTTTGATTTTCACTCCGGAGTAAAGAAGCGAAAACACTGAAAGAAATAATAGGATATACAATGATGCATTTTTTTTCATTAATCTCTAACCTTTCAAACTATTAGTTTTTAATCTCAAATATCTTTCTTGTCTTGCCGTTATCTAGTTTTCCAGTGATTATCACATCGATATAATATTTTCCTGACTGTAAGTCATAAGGAAAGGAAAATTCGACTTTTTTTAGCTTCACAATCTCCTCTTCAGACCTTGCAAAAGTCCTGGGCTCATCTAGTTTATCCTTCTTATTATCATTTTGCTTGTAGATAAAAATCTCAAATTCAAAATCGGCCTTGAGAAGCCCATTTTCCTCTGTAAACGTTAGATAATCCGTAGGAATCGATACAACAAACTCTTTCTTTGCCTTATTGTACACTAAATCAAAATCAATAAATTTCCTTGCTTCCAACTCATCTTGAAAAATAAACCCAAACTTGGCACTTTCAATAGCATCAAAAAGATCCCCGTATATACCAGAATATGGATCCAGAGTATAATGACCGGTATAATTCTTGTCGAGAAACATCACTGCAAACGCGTATCTGTAATAAACCCACCAGAGAATAGGGCCTCTAACTCCGGGCATATTATGCGTGTGAATTTCATCAATCTTATCAGGAAAACCAAGGTAGATATAAATCCTTCCCCGATCTGTCTTCCATCCCGGAGGCCCTTCTTTGAAGCGTTGGTTGGCATATTCTATTCTGCGGTAAAATTCATCCTTGAATTCATTTTCTTTTGTCTTTGGAGTGGGATCTCTCTTTTCCCAAAATTCTCTGATGAATTCTTGTCTTGACTCTATGTCAGGAAGATGGTAGAAAATATTTTTCTCTTGATTTGTTATAATGAGATAAGCATATTCAAAAAAATCCTTGCTTTCCGGGTCGAGTTCTATGTTTCTTGAAGAGGAACAGTTCATCGTTCCTAAAAAAACAACACTAAGCATGAATAGATAACAGTATGCTAGGAATTTTCGTTGCATTTTTTTATCAAGGCCTCCAATTTTTGCCTATCTTTTAGTGGAAGAACCCGGTAGTATTTTTTCCTGTATTTATTAAAACACACAAGTGCCTTAGCCTTATCGCCTTTATCCAAATATGTCATGCCCAAATTGTAGAGTGCATTGCCAAAATCAGGATTAAGTGCCAATGCCTTTTCAAAGATGAGAATTGCATCGGCTAAACGGCCATAATATCTGTAAGCTGAACCCAGGCCGTTATAAGGGGAAGCATAATCCGGATCGAGTTCTATAGCCTTCTTATATGCCTGGATGGATTTCTGCAAGAATTTTTCATCTTTTGACTTAAGGCTTAGAGAGAAATAGGATGTTCCCAAATTACAATAGGCCACAGGATAATCCTTATCTAATGATAGAGCCTGTTTATAGGCTAGAATAGCATTATCAAAATCTCCTTTTTTATAGTATGCCACTCCTAAGTAGTTCCATATCTCAGGGTCATGGCCCATCTGACGCAAACTCTTTTCCTTAAAAAGCTTGATGCCCTCATCAAATTGGCCGGCGTCAATGAGATAGTTGATATAAGTAGAGAAAACCTCATAACTCGAAGGTAGATTCTCGAGTCCTAACTTTAATACTTCAAGAGCTTCTCCGAGCCTCCCTGTTTCTTTATAAATAGTTGCCAGATTCGAGTAGGCAATATCGATATCCGTCCTCTCTGTAATCACCTCTTTCAGCAGCCTGGTTGCCTCTGCCACGTTTCCTTCCTTGTAGAGCCTAATGGCTCCTATGGATTTGTTATGGAATGGAAGTAAGGTTTTTATATCCATCTCAGGCCCGAATTTCTTCTTTTTGGGAACCTGGGGGCTTGAGATATACCCCAGGCTTTTTAATTTCTCAAGGGACTCTCTATCTGTCTTCTGCTCGGCTTTCATGCTTTCAGGAAGAAACTGCTCGTTGATTATTTTTACAAGTTGTTTTCTGTATTTATCTAGTTTTTTCCCTTTGGCGAGATTTTTAAGTTCGTCGAAATCCTGCTCTATATTATAAAGTTCTGGAATAGGAGATTCGATAAATTTAACTCCGTTAGCTATGTAGCCATTCAAGGGTGCCCATCCCCGGCTGTAATAGGGATACATTGCTTCAAAATAAATGGGTTTCTTTACAATCTTCTTTCCTTTAAGTGCAGGCAGAAGCGAAATTCCCTGAAGAAAAGTCGGCGCTTTTATCTTAAGGGCATCGCAGACCGTTGGAAATATATCTACGTGGCTGACATACTGTTCGATTCGGCCAGGCTGCACTCCAGGGGCAGAAATTATGAGAGGGACATGAAGTGTTGTGTTGTATGCGAAATAGGCGTGGGTCATTTCTCCATGCTGTCCCAAAGATTCGCCGTGGTCGCCAGTGAAGATTATAATGCTATCATCATAAAGACCCTTTTCTTCAATATAGCTTAAAAACTTTTCCAGCGCATGATCAACGTAAGCGATTTCTCCTTCATAGAGATTGTTTTTATATTTGCTTTTGAAAGGCTCCGGTGGTTCATAAGGGTCATGGGGATCAAAACAATGGAGAAATAGGAACCAGGGATGGTTCTGTGCTTTTAACCATTCTAGGGCACTGTCTACAACAAGCTTGGCTTTTCTTTCCACATAAGCCAGTCCATAAGAGCTTGGGCTGCTGTAATCATCGTCATAGACGTCAAAACCTTGAGCGAGCCCAAACCTTGAATCCAGTGGATAGGCTCCGACAAAAGCTCCGGTAGAATACCCAAAACTCTTTAAATGTTCGGCCAACGTTAAAAATTCATCTTGCAGTACAAACGTACCGTTTTCATGGACTCCATGATAGAGAGGAGTTGTGCCTGTGAGCATATCTGTATGGGAAGGTAAAGTAGCAGGTGTGTTGGCAAAGGCTTTTGAAAACAGCACACCTCTTTTGGCAAGGCTGTCGATATTAGGAGTCTCGAGATGTTTGCTGCTGTAGCAGCTCAGTCTGTCTGCTCTCAAAGTATCAATACTGATAAGAATAACATTCCACTCTGGTTTTTCTTTTTTAAATGCAGGAGAGGCAGACAAAAATGTGTTTAAAAAAAGGCAGAAGAACAAAAGGAAATATATGGAGCGATTGTTTCCCATTTCAATTTGGGTTTTTACCCTCGATTTGCTTTTTTAGAAATTCGATGAAATTGATGACCTGGTTGGCACGCTCGGATTCGGAATCATGCTTTAAATACTTTTCAAAAACGGCCATGGAATCCTTGTAGTTTCCAAGGCTGAGATGAACAAGCCCGAGTTGATAAAGTCCGTCTAGGAAATCATCCTTGATTTCGACGGATCTATTATAAAACTTCATGGCTTCCTGGTATTTTGCAAGATTGTAATATTTTGTTCCAATATTGTAGAGAACAGTCGGATCATTGATTTTCTCAAATTCGATCTTACTGTACCATTCCAAGGCTTCATCTCCTTGATCACGGTTTGAATAGCAATTTCCGATGAGCATCATGGCGTCGTTATTCTTAGGATCCTTCTCAAGAACTTTCAAGTAATATTTTTCAGCTTCGTCATAGTTTTCCAACTTAAAATAAGCATTCCCGATATTTTTATTAACTATATAAACATCAGGGAACTCTTCAAGAATCTTAATATAGACCGGGATGGATTCTTCATACTTGCCCTCTTCAAAGAGCTGGTTTCCCTGCTTGAGTTCTTCCTTCAACTCTTCTGTAATTACTAATCCCTCGACTTTCTTCAATGTCATCTCAATCGGGGGAGGCTTTTTGCCGTATTCAGTCACCTGGACAGTTATTCCTTTAGGTATATACCCGGATTTTTCAAAATCGATAGTCCACGTCCCTCCTCTTATCCACGAGGCAATCCAATTGCCCTTGGCATCTGTCTTAACCTCAAAACCTGATTTTCCTCTTAAGGAAAACAGCTTGACCTTCACTCCTTCAATGGGATTGCCTTCCTCGTTAGAAATCAGGCCTGTGATTCTTCCTTTTCCTTTATAGGTCTGTGCAGAAATAAAAAGACTAATCAAGAGAATAAAGACAACCATGAGTGCTGCTTTTCTCATCTGAAAACCTCCGCTGTATGGAGTAATTTTTTTGTGCTAAATTATTTTATCATCAAAAAGGAGGACAGGCAACTTTTTTCGAGGACACAGCCTTTTCTTTTTATAAAAAAAAAGCCCCTCCCGCCAAAAGGAGGGAGGGGCTTTGAACTTGTGCTTTTAACTATACTATTAGAAGCTGAACCGGATTCCTGCTCTCAAAACTCTCGGGTTTAAGATTTCATTAAGTGTATATGCAGAGGCACTTTCTTTGAAGTAATTTCTTGAGTCTCCAGGGCCATACCAGTAGAAGTTGCCCCAGTCTTTCTGGTAGCGTCTGTTCTCGATTTTGGAATTCAGGCAGTTGAAAATGTCTACCATCAGGTAAATCTTGCCGAAATCTCCGCTCTTCAGCACTTTCTCAAGTCTAATATCGAGTTTATAAAAAGTGTCCAACCTGTCGCTTCCGAATTCATTTAGATATAGCCATCTGCTTCTGCTTCTTGCGTTCGGGATTGTGTAGTCAGTAAAGTACAATCTCTCTCTAATTAGCCAGCCTTCTCTGGCCTGGAAAGTGAAAGAGAAGTTGATGTCATAAGGAAGCTGATAGAGTCCTCCGATTTTCACTAACCATCTGGAGAAGATGTACGAGTCGATTTTTCCGCTTGCACCACCTATATAAGCTGCATAGGATTTGCTTTCGAGAGCCCATTGATTTGTATCACTCCAGTAACCTTTGTCGCCATAGTGAATTGATTGAGTCTGTAAAGTAATACTTCCAGTTAGCATCCACTTATTGGAGAGTCTTTTGTTGAAGATGAAGTCAATTCCGTAATATTGATGGTAATAATCAGGTCTTCTCTGATATTGGACCCAAGGAGAGTAAGAGGAGGGGTCATAGCCGTTGTAGTCATTGGTCATGTATTGGTAAGTATGGTTGGGCGCGTCTCCAAGGTCACCGTCCCATTTCGTGTAACCATCCGGGAGGTACTGTGAGATATTACTGATAGGAAGACTCCAGTCTACATACCAATCCTGTGTCTGCCAGCCGTAGGCGTTTCCATCCGCATCTTTAAAATATTTGACCTCCCAGTTGTTATTATCATATCTTCTCCAAGAGATGTTTGCAGCAACCGAAAAATCGGTTAAGACTTCCCTTTCCAGAGTAAGCATTGCTTCCAATGTCCTTGAAGAACCGGCATCTGCAGCTCTAGAATAGTAAGGATCCACTAACTGAAGGGGATTCGTGTAATCATAGCTTCCCCAGAATTCGCCGCCTGCATCAGCCCAGTTTCCTACAAAAGCACCACCGCCAGGAAAGAGTTGGACAGGTGTGTATTTTCCGTCTCCTACTGTGTTCCAGTAGAGCTCATCGAGTTGAACAGTTCCGTCTGCAGCGCGGCCTGTGGCAGGACTGTTATCCCACCACCAGAAATCTATCCATCCGCTGGCTCCACCGGGCATCTGGCTCCAACTGCCGACTCCCATGAAGTCGCCGTAAGTAGCAAGGGACAGTTTGGCAATGGTTTTACCGTCGCCAGTGACATCCCAGGTCAATCCCAGCCTTGGAGACCAGACTCTCCATGCGTAGGTGTTTCCATCGGCATCCACTGCACTTTTTTCTGCAATATCGATGGCAGGAAGCATCGCATCGAGTGTTGACTGCACAGTTGCATCAGCGACATCCCAGCCAGGATCACCATTCATAGCTTCGATAGAAACAGGATTGATTCTTGGATGCTGGTAGTCATACCTCAGTCCTAAGAGCAGGTTGAACCGTCCAAATGTCACTGTATCGCTGAAGTATGCAGCCATGGCCTTTATACCATAATCCCTGTAATATCCTCTCCAGTACATGAAGCGATAAAAATTTGCATCGGCAGGGACATCCGGGGCGCCATCGCCAGTAAAATCCATTGTGGATTCATTGTAGTTCCAGTTGATCTGCATATTCCCGGTATAAACGGATTCGGTGTAAGCATTTCTGTCTGCATACTCGACGCCTAGCTTGATATCATGGCTTGCACCGAAGAGTGAATCATTGAAGTAATTAACGAGGAGATTATACTGGTTGACCGGTCTTTCAACATAATAGCGCCATTCTCCAGTAAGTCCGTTAGGGCCTTCAAATATTGAATTTTTGATATCATAGAATACGGTATGCTCAAAATTAAGGTCATCCATCGGGGTCAAATTGAATCCTGCATCAGAGAATCCGAATTTAGCAGATACAAAGAGATTATCCCCGAACATGTGCTCATCCTGGAGTTTTACAATCGGGCTTCCGAAGTGATACCTTCCGCCCTGGGAGTAACCGCCAGGAAGTGCAGCAGAGGAAGACCTTCCGTATTTGGCCTTCGATCCTACATGGATGAAAGCCTCAAACCGGTTTTCCGGAATTATCTGGAGGTTGAATTTGGCAGCCATATTCTGAAGAAGTGTATCATCCTTCCTTTGGTAAACTGTTGTTGTATGGATATCCTGAACTCCCCAGGACCCCCAGAACCAGGCTTTATCCTTCAGTAGAGGAAGTCCAAGATTGAATCCGTAGTCCTTGTTATCGCGGATCAAATTGAGCCCTAGAAAGCTTGGTTCTGTTTCCTGAATTTCTAGGATATAGTCCTCGTTTTTCGCCTGGAACATCTCATCGATTAAATAAAAACGGCCGCCCAGTGAAATCCTGTTTCCGCCTCTTCGTGTAACCATGTTGATGGCAATACCGCCAGTCTGTACAGTGACATCAGCACCGCCGACCACGATGTTCATCTCTTCGAAAGCATCAAAGTCATAATAACTCGGTGATGCTCCGATTGCAGCAGGGTCGGTGATGACCATTCCGTCCATTGCCCACACATTGTTGCTATAATCGGGTGAGCCTCTTCCGACATAGTTGGATTGCTGGCCTGATTCTGCGCCTCCGACATTCTCACGGTCTGTAATAACCGATGGGGCCATCTGGAGGACGACCCAGGGGTCTCTTGCCGTGGGCAGAGACTGCAGGACTTCGTGGGTAACATTAGTACCTACCGAAGTTTTCTTGCTATCGACAACAGGAGTAACAGCCGTAACCGTGATTGCTTCTTCAAGGGTTCCCATTTCCATTGTGATGTTTAATTGTACGTTCGAACCAACAACAACGATGATGTTTTCCTGGATAATAGTATTGAATCCTGATAATTCGGCCTTGATTGTATAGTCTCTTGCAGGTGGGAGAGAGAGGAATCTGAATATTCCCTCAGCCGAAGTGACTGCTGTCATAGGAGCTGTTAATAAACCTGTCAAGGTAACATTCACACCAGGAAGAAAATTACCATCTGCATCGCTGATCGTTCCGTAGATATTACCTGTTCTGACCTGCGCCATTAAAGAAGATGTAAGAAGAACTACACATAAAAAAACTAATATTTTTCGCAATTAAGATCTCCTTTTTACTCCTCCTTTTTTGAATATTATATTTATATACACTTTTATACGCATTTTCCATGCCAAATTACCTCATTTTATATCTCTAATGATATCAATAAGTTAGTATTTGCTTTTATAAATTAGCCCCTTCAATAATCCAATAAATTGAATTTAATCCAATTTATTGGAATTATAAGACATTAAGAAAAGGATTTTTATGTATTTTATCTCTTAATCTAGGACAGATTCATACATTCGATTGATCTTCCAGAATTATTGACCAAAAATTTAAACTTTTTTTAGAGATATTTTTACTTTATACGATTGTTTTTTTATATCAACCAATATGAAAGGCTTATATTCTCAATAAATAGGAGACCTTGAAGAAAAAGCCACGCTTTGTCTCAAGGAAATTATCACTTTCTACATACTCACGATTTTCCCATTGAAGCCTTTTAAATACCGATCCATATCCAATGTGAATAACAGTCC
>CAZYMU010000018.1:0-54568 GCA_964648465.1 uncultured Eubacteriales bacterium
TCATGCGCTGTGCCTTGCATCTGCAGCAAGCTTGACTCGTGAATAATCCAGGTTAGATAAAGAATAAAAAATAATCAGTCAAAAAGCAACTAAAATGATATCCCGACGAAATTAAGCATCCTGTCTTCCAAACTATCATCGCGACGGTATGAAAGCAGGTATTTTTCACAATGAGTACAGAGATCTATAGAAAAAATATTTTTCTTTTTCACACCTTGCTCAATCATCTGAGAGTAATTTGCTTCCTTTAAGTCCATAAGATATTTTCCGTTACCCCCAGGGCTATTTAAAAAAAACTTAGTAGAAAGACCCTCATTCTCAAATTTTTTGAGGACATCCTCGCCAACTTCATAACATTCTCGCCCAATACACGGCCCCATAGCTGCAAGAATGGAGGATGCAGTACTACCATACCAGACTTCCATTTTTTGAATCACTTTCTTCAATATTCTTTTGCACGTACTCTTCCATCCGCAGTGAACCGATGCAATGACTTTATTTAATTCATCAACAATAAAAACAGGAAGGCAATCTGCAGTTTTTATAAGGAGAAAAATCCCTGGACATTTTGTCAGCATGGCGTCACCTTCTAACTTTTTGTCGGGGAATTTTTCAATAACTTGAATAATATCTGAATGAATTTGTGTAAGGGATAGAAACTTGAAATTTCTTAATTCAGTTTTCTCTTTAAAATGCTCTTCCTCTAAATATTTTGTCCCGAATCCGTGAATAATGAAAGAAATTCTTTCAAAACGAGGAACAACTAAAAATTCTTTTTTATGAGTCAAAATCTTCAATTCTTTGGTATTTCGTTAAAAAAAGACTAGTCCCGAAAGTAAACCGTATCTTTTTTGCGTTTCTTTTTATAAAAATAATCTTTTGTAACTTTACCAAGCAAACCAGATAAAATGAGCAGGGATACCAGATTGGGAAAAGCCATAAAAGCATTAGCTATATCTCCAGTAAGCCATACTATATTCAGATGGACTCCCTGAAGTATAGACCCAACAAAAAGCAGTACGAGAAAAACTATTCTAAACGAATGAACGATTTTTACCCCGAAAATATATTCCAGACATTTTTCTCCGTAGTAACACCAGGCAAGAAGCGTTGAATAACCAAAAAGAAGAGAGGATATTGCAATTATATATCCGCCAAATGGAAGGACTGAATCAAAAGCAGCAGCAGTAAGTGCAGTAGACGTAAGGCCGTCTGATACGCCAAAAGCTGCGGTTTGAAGGTATACTCCGGTAATAACAATACTCAAAGTTGTCAGCGTATTGACGATAATAGTATCAATAAATGTCCCAGTCATGGCAATAAGCCCATTTCTTGGTGGATCAGAAGATTTTGAGGCAGATTGGGCAATAGCAGCTGAGCCCAATCCGGATTCATTAGAGAGAAGTCCCCGCCGCACACCTACTGAAATCGCCTGCTTTATGGATGTACCTACCATTGCTCCGCCAACAGCTTTTATCGAAAATGCGGACTTAAATATAACGGCAAAGGCTGCCGGTAAATTTGCAATGTTGGCAAGTATGACAATTATTGCTCCTCCGAAATAAAAGAATATCATTATCGGAACAAGGCGCTCAGACACGCCCCCAATCCTCTTGATTCCTCCCATAATGACTGCACCAACAAATGTCGTGATAATAAGCCCAGTAAGCCAGAAAGGGATATTAAACTGAACATTAAATGCCAAGGCCATGGAATTGGATTGAGCCATATTTCCTGTGCCAAATAGACAGGCAAAGGTTCCACAGATAGCAAAAAATATCCCCATGAATTTAGCTATTTTCTCATTCTTTATTCCGTACCGGGCATAATACATGGGTCCACCTGACATTTCCCCTCTTTCGTTCTTTATCCTGAATTTAACCCCAAAGAATCCTTCGGCATATTTGGTAGCCATACCGAGAAAACCGGCTATCCACATCCAGACTGGAGCCCCAGGGCCTCCAGTCGCGATGGCTGTGGCTACTCCCGCAATATTTCCGTTTCCAACGGTAGCTGCCAGGGCCGTCATCAAGGCGGCATATGGAGAAATGTCTCCTTCTTCTTTCCCTGATTTATCTTTACGCATGGCACCGCGTAAAACCATTTTAATGGAAAGTATAAGCCGCCTCACCTGTATTAATCTGCAGACAAAGGTGAGTACAATCCCTGTACCCAGAAGCAGGAAGACCATTACAGGAAACCAGATAGCATCATCTGCTTCCCGTAAAATAACAAGACTTTTATCCAGAATAGAAAGGGAGATCGGCAAGTCAACATTCAGAATCTCATCTTTTTCCTTGATTTCAATTTCCTTCTCAAACGGAGTCAGACCGTAAAGGTCCAATTTAATGATATACTCGCCAGGTTCAATTTCCCTAAAAAAATAATTTCCCTCAGAATCAATAGTAGCTTTGGTGTATTTTTCTTCCCCGCGAGTTTTGATCAAAACTGCCCCTTTTGTGAAGGGTTTTTCTTTGGGCAGGGCAAATACTTTTCCTTTGATATCAGCGGCATTCAAATTTGAAAGAGAGAATAATACAGTCAGTATAAAGAGAATAGCTATTGTTTTTTTCTTCATGTTTTTTTTAATCCTTCGATGTTTTTTAAACAGAAAAAATAAAAGTTATAAATCACTTCCTGGGTGCGCATATCTTGAATCCTCTAGAAACGAAGTCAAAAAAGTCCATTTTGTTCCCTATCTATTACCATAAACATACTTCATCGTAAAGACTTAAATTGCCAATAAAAAACATGTTGAAAGGTAAACATTACTGGCATAAGGGATTAGACAAAAAATAAATATAGATCGATAAGTAAGAACCTTAACCACAATAAGATAGAAATAGATAATTAATAGGAGAAAAATGTGTCAATTACTATTTTGGTTTAGGAATATCTTCAAAATTGAAACAGCGGTAGTGTTCGATTATATCATCAATAATATCATCTTTTTTCAACTTCAAAATATCTAAAGTACTCCTTTTTCCCATAAATTGTTCTTCTTTTTCCTTCATTTGGCTTTTTTTATTTTTCTTTCCTCTTGTCTGGAGCTTCAAATTTAGTTTCAGGGAATCTTTTGGAAGGTGAATAATATATTGGAAACTATCAATTCCCGATTTTGGAAAATTAATCATGAATGTAATCGATTCTTTTTTTGACCTGCTGTATTTCGACTTCATACCGTATACTCTAAGTTCTTCAGCCAAAGCCTCAAAAGCAGGCTCCACAATAAATTCACAAAATTGATCAAAGTTATCCATAGTTTCTTCTTTGCTATTTTCTATAATTCTTAACTCATCGAAAAATCTCGCTAGATTTGCTTTCCAATCTTTTTCCATTTCCTGCCTCTAATTTTCAATTGCTCCATATCTTATCACATTTGTTTCAATGATTCTATTTACTGGAACTTTCAATTTTTTGCGACGCAACCCACTCCTAGGTTACCGCAGATAATTTATCAATAATAAATAACCTAAAGTCCATGACATTCGTATGAGTAGGGCCTGTAATAATCAAACCGCCGACTTTCTTAAAAAAATTGTAAGAATCATTATCCCTTAAATAAGCAACAGGATCCAATGACAAATTCCTTGCTTTTTCCATTGTTAATGGCCCTGCCCAAGCACCTGCAGCATCGGTCGGACCATCTATTCCATCAGTCCCAATGCTTAAAATCAGGAAATTTTCTAATCCTGCTTTTTCTTTGTCAATCTCAATAATAGAAGCCAGAACAAATTCTTGATTTCGGCCTCCCTTGCCTCCCATTTTTACCGAAACTGTTAGTTCCCCTCCAGACAAAAGGCATAATGGAAAAGGATAAGTTTTGCCTGATCGAAGAATATTATTTAGAAGTGAAATATAATTCCTGGCTACCTCACTCGCTTCCCCATGATCAGACGAAGTCAGGACAAAAGATGTAAACCCAAGATTTTCAGCTTCTTTCTGAGCAGTTTTAAGAGCATTGCTGTTATCACCAATGATAAAATTTCCAACCCGTTTGAAAACAGGATCATCTTTTTTTGGGGTTTCTTCAATCTGCCCCATTATTCCCATTTCAATAACATCCTTTACAGAGGATGGCATAAAATCCCAAATGCCGTGTTTTTTTAAAATATTTAATGCATCTTTGTAGGAAGAGGAATCCCAGCATGTAGGCCCTGAGGCAATAGTTTCTAAATCATTATGGATAACATCAGATATAACAAGGCTGATGACTTCAGCAGGAAAAGACGCCCTCGCCAGCCAGCCCCCCTTTATCCGGGAAAGATGCTTCCTGACAGTATTGAGCTCTTTAATATCTATTCCTGCTCTAAGCAGCTTGTTGGTAACGAGTCTCTTTTCCTCAAGTGAAATCCCACATGCTGGAAGAGTGACCTGAGCCGAGCCTCCTCCTGATACAAGAAAAAACAGGAGATCTCTCTCCCCCATTCTTTTAGCTAAACCAAGGATGTTTTGAGCAGCCCTAAAGCTTGCCTCCTCCGGCAGTGGGTGAGAAGCAGGAATACATGTTATGTTTTTCTGCGTTATCCTGTCCTGTGGAGAACAGATGATAATTCCCTCTTTGACCCTATCACGTAAAATTTCCAGGATGCTTTTTGCCATAAACGGTGCAGCTTTTCCAATAGAAACTAAATAGATGTTTTCGAAAGAATCCAAGTCATATTTTTTATCCTGAACAATCAGTTTATTATCATGGATGGATATTGATTTTTTTATTAGGTTTTCAGGCTCTACTTCAGCAATAGCAGCTTTATATATTCTTTCTGCTTTACTTAATATATCCATTTTTGTTGTGTATCAAAAATCCTACTGGCATTCACTATATACTGAAATTTACCAAAACTCAAAAACCATTTTCTACTGTTTCTTCTTTACCTGTATCAACGGTTTATGATAATAATATTGAAAACTAAGAGTATTCTTGTAACACTTAAGGAGCATGAATATGGACAGTCAGGAATTGAACCAACGGGGAAATTGGGGCTCTAAAATTGCTTTTATCTTTGCTGCATCTGGTTCAGCTATTGGCCTTGGAAACCTCTGGCGATTTCCTATGATGGTAGGATTAAAAGGAGGTGCAATATTTGTCCTGACCTACATTCTTTCAGTCATATTCATAGGATTCACAGTAATGCTGGCCGAACTCACTATAGGACGGCATGCCAAAAAAAATCCTGTTGGAGCTTTTAATTTCATTAAGCCAGGAAGCCCATGGAAATTAGTCGGTTATATGGGAGTAATAACCGGTGTTTTTATCCTTTCTTATTACGCTGTGGTCGCCGGGTGGGCAGCAGGATATTTATATAAAACTACTATCGGTACTTTTAGAAGATTAGGCACATTCAGTGGTGACGAAGCATGGCGGGTTTCTGACATCATTTTTAAAAATTTTTCAGCAAATCCTTTAGAAGTTCTTATCTGCCTGTTTATTGTCATCTCACTTACAACATTCATCGTTTCCAAAGGAGTTAAAGGCGGAATCGAAAGATGGTCAAAGATTCTTATGCCTGCCCTCTTTTTCCTTATCATCATTCTTGCAGTCAGAGCATTAACTCTTCCCGGCGCCGAAATAGGTCTATCTTTCTACCTAAAACCTAAGTTCTCAGAATTCAACGCCGATGTCATTTTCTTTGCAGTTGGGCAGGCCTTTTTTTCCCTGAGCCTTGGAATGGGAACCATGATGACATACGGAAGCTATCTCCCCAAGAAAGATAACCTTGTTAGCTCTGCAGGATGGGTTTGTTTCTCAGACATCCTTGTTGCTCTTCTGGCCGGGATCATAATCTTCCCTACCCTGTTTACAACACCGGGAATAAGCCCCGACAAATTTCAAGCCGAAACAGGCCTTATGTTTCAAGTTTTGCCGATTGTCATTTCAAAAATGCCAGGCGGAAACATTTTCGGCATACTCTTCTTCATACTTCTGTTGATAGCTGCCTTAACATCCACAATTTCCCTCCTGGAAGTTCCGACAGCCTATTTGATCGATGAAAAAAACTGGAAAAGAGGCAAAGCTGCTGTTGTGATTGGCCTTAGCTCATTTTTGCTTGCTATTCCTTCTGCTCTCTCTCATGAAGCTGTCAAAATTTTCACAAAGCTAAAAATCATGGCCAATATGGACCTTATATTTGGAAATATTATGCTGGCCATCGGAGCCCTTTTTATCAGTATATTTTTATCTTATTCCTGGAAAGTGAGAAATGCTCTCAAAGAAATCGAATCCGGAAACCAACGCTTTCCGCTTAAACCTTTCTGGCTAATAAATATAAAATTTCTTGCGCCAATAGTAATATTTATTATCCTTATCTTTATTATTATAAAAACAATTACTGGCTAATGAGCCCATTTTGATAATAAAATATACTGCGTAAATGCCAAAAAGAAAATATGGACTGACATTCGTTCTTAAATTTGTCTTCAGTTTTAGTGTAATAGCACTCATCCTTATATTCAAGACATCGATTAAAGACATTATTAACACTCTAAAAGAACTCAACCTGTTCCTGCTTGTCCTGTCATTTTCCCTTCACGCTATAGGTCTTTTCATCAGCGCAGTCCGATGGCAAATTCTTATCCATGCACAGGATGACTCTGTTCCTCTAGGTTTTCTGGTAAAATCTTATCTTGTAGGCTCTTTTTTTAATCTTTTTCTTCCAACAAGGATTGGAGGGGATATTGTTCGCATCTGGGATGGATCTCGTTATTCCAAATCTCTTTTAAAATCTTCAGCAACTATTCTTGTAGAACGTTTTTCCGGCATCCTGGTGCTTTTTGCTTTTGCTTTTACAGCATCCATTCTCCGTATTGACATGGCAAAAAAAATCCCCGTGATCTGGATTTCTCTTGTCCTGGGATTTCTAGGGCTATGCCTTATTGCAACCTTCTTTACCCCCATCGCAGGCCGACTTCTCGGCAAAATCCCCAATAAGGGAATTCTAAAAAAGGTCTTACAGATAATATCTGATTTCCGTCAAACAATTCTTTTTTATAAAAAGAAAAAAATGGCTTTATTTAAAGTCTTAATATGGGCTTTTCTCCTTCAAGTAAATGTTGTCATCCACTATTTTTTAATAGGAAAAGCACTTCATCTTAATATAGACTTGCTTGACTATTTTATATTTATTCCTATTGTCCACTTTATCCTGCTCATCCCCATCACAATCAATGGACTGGGACTTAGAGAAGGCTCTTACATCGAGATTTTCACATTCTACGGGATTCTTCCAGAAGCTGCTTTTTGTTTCTCCATAATTGACCTGGGTTTTATGCTGATTATAGGAATAATAGGTGGGATTATTTACGTCCTTAGAAAATAATGGGATAAATATTATACTCGATTCTTATGCAAAAAGGACAGTTTTTTAAAACCATGGGCGGATGCTTATTTGCAGCTCTCATTGTTTCAGTCTTTTTGTACAGTACTCCTTTCCAGCAAGACATCTCCGAATATGAAAAACGCCTGACAAAAATCGCCCAAGATATAGAAAATCTAAAGGCAAGGATCAGACAAGAAGAGAAGAAAAAAAAATCCGTCCTTTCCAAATTGGATAGGATAGGATTCGAGAAAAAACTGATAAGAAACGAAATCTCTATGTGCAATCTCCAGATTAAAAGGGCCAACACCGAATTAATATCTACAGGAAAAAGGATTACTCAATTAGAAACAAAACTTGACAGAGAAAAAGAATCAGTCGCAAAGATTCTAGTCACACTTTACAAGTTTGGCAAGCTTAACTATTTCGGATTCATCTTTCAGGCTAAAAATGTTGGGTCTCTTCTCTCCGAGAATAAACACCTCACAATTTTAGCTCACTACCAAGAAAGAATTATCTCCTCTTACATAAACACATTAACTGAATTGGAAACATCCAAAGAAGAACTGGAATCAAAGAAAAAAGAAATCAACCAATCTATCCAAAATGCTCAGCAGAAAAGAAAAGAACTCAATGATCAAGAAAAAAAGAATAAAACTCTCATAAGAGAAATAAACCAGAACCAAAAGACCCATTTGAAGGCTCTAGAAGAATTGAAAGACAGAGCTGAGCAGTTACAGCTTCTTGTAAGAAAATTACTTCAAAATCAAATCTCCCTCCCCGCTCATTTTAGCCCGCTCTATGAGAAAAAGGGAAAGCTTTCATGGCCGATCACAGGAAAAACCGTCACGTTATTCGGCCTAAAACGTCATCCTAGATTCAACACAATCACTATGAACAATGGTATAGAAATAAGCCCTCAAAAAAACATAACCGTTAGATCAATCCATCCTGGAACCGTTGTTTATGCTGACTACTTCCAGGGTTATGGTAATCTGATTATAATTGACCACGGGATGGCATATTATTCCTTGTACGGCCACTGCTCAGATCTTTTTGTAAAAAAGGGAGACATGGTCGAGGAAAAGCAGCCTATTGCCATGGTGGGGGATATAAGCTCTCTCAAGGGAATCACGCTTTACTTTGAAATTCGCTTCAAGACAAAACCTCTTAATCCCTTGCAATGGTTGAAAAGAAGATGATAAAATTATTCATCCAAGAAAATGTTCAAAAAACAAATAAAATTCATTCTTTTTTCAATCCTCATTGCAGCATCTCTGTTTTTTCTATTTGAAAAAGAGTTCCTGACAGGCCGATCCTCCAAGTCTTTTCCCCAAAACAAAATCAGAATCCTGGGAAATGTCATTTCCCTAATCAAGGATGATTATGTCGAAAAACCAAATCCAACAAGGACAACAACGGGGGCTTTTAGGGGATTGGTCAACCACCTCGACGTTCTCTCAAGCTATTTAGGAAAAGAAAGTGTAATAAAATTCAAACAGCAAATGCAAAATCGTCTAAAAGGGACAGGAATTGTTCTTTACAAAAGATACGGATCATTTCCTGTAGTCCTTGGGATCAAGGAAAATTCTCCAGCAGAAAAAAAAGGGGTTAAAATCGGCGATTCTATCAGTTCCCTGGATGGCAGATCAACCTTAATGATGAGTATGTTTGAAGCAAATCTTTATCTCAAGGAAATAGAGGAACGCCCTGTAAAACTTAGGATCTTGCGGATGGGCAAAAATCAGGAAATCAGTATCGAAAGAACTACTCTCTCTGAAGAACCATTCTCATATTCTCCTGCAAAAGGGACAAGCGGCATTTTAAAATTCCACTATCTTTTCCCTCCCTCTGTTAACAAGATCAAAAAGAAAATTCTCCCTCTATTAAAAAACGAAAAAAAACCACTAGTCTTGGACTTGCGAAACTGTTATGAAGGTGATATTGAGGAAGCACGAAAACTTATCAATCTTTTCCTTAAATCAGACGCGATTGGCTATTTTAAAAAAAGAGGGGAAATCATAGAGACTCTCTCTTGTCCTGACACTGCCGGATTAGATAAATTACCTCTTGTAATCTGGACAAATCAAGCCACTATAGGGCCAGCCGAAGTAGTTGCAGGCGTTCTCAAAGAATACAGAAATGCCAAAATCATTGGCCTTCAAACTCCCGGCCTCGTGGCAAAACAAAATTTCTTCGCTTTAGAGGATGGAAGCGGACTTCTGCTTACTTCGGCAGTTTTTTATATCAACCCAGAGAAAGAATTATGGCAGAAAGGCATAATACCGGATATAAAGGTGAAGAGAGAAGAGATGAGCCTTGATTCCTATCTTAAAATAACATGTAATCTTTTTTGATATACAATATATGATATATGCGAATATCCAAATCGCTCAGAGCAAGAATCTACCATAAATTTCCTCCAGCCTTTACTATTTCTTTATGCTTTCTAGCTCTTTTATCTGCCTTAGGATTAGACTATATCAGCTGGAAAAAAGGAGAGAAATCCTATCTGTTCCCCGCTCTTGCAGCAAAAAAGGAAGTATCCTTTAAAAAAGAGTTGCTTAACGAAATTATCCTTCAGAATTTATTATTTCTCGGCATTCCTGAGGATTCAGTTAATCAATTCAGAGACAGCAAAGGAATATATCATCTAATGGTCGACATTCCTAGTGAAAAATACGGTCTCTTAGAATCTCTCCTCGAAAATGAATTTAAAAAAACAAAATCTTTAATTGTCAAAAAGGAAGAACAACAAGCTGCAGGAAAATATTACTTTCTGTGGGAAATAGAGGGAAAAGGAAAACAAAGAGTTATAATCCTCTTTTCCTGCAAGAAAGAAAAAGTCAAAATAAAAAAAATCCCTCTCAAGGAAAAACCTAATAATAAAGTCGCTCTTATCATTGATGATATGGGATATTCCCTGAAAAACTTAAACAATATCTGCTCTCTCGATGTGCCTTTAACAATCGCAATTATTCCTTACAGCCCTCTCGGGGAGGAAACAGCCCGTATTGCTCACGAAAAACACTTGGAAATCCTTCTTCATCTGCCACTGGAACCAATCAATAACGGAGAAGAAAATAACAATATTAAAGGACTCATTCACTCAAATATGAGCAAAGACGAAATCATTGACACTGTTGAAAAAGATCTTAAACAAATTCCATACATCATCGGGGCAAACAACCACATGGGCTCGAAAATCACAAGCAATGAAAAGCTCATGCGCATAATTCTCGAGTGTTTAAAGGAAAAGAATCTTTTTTTTATCGACAGCAGAACAACAGGAAGTTCTGTTGCATTCAAAGTTGCACAAACACTTAGTATTCCTTCAGCCTACCGCAACATCTTTCTCGATACAGTAGTCGATGAAGATCATATAAAAGCTCAGTTGATTAAACTTTTCAGTCTTGCAAAAAAGAACGGAAGTGCTGTGGGAATCTGTCATCCATTTCCAGAAACGCTCAAAGTCTTAAGAGAAAACTTCCATTTAATTCAAAAATATGACCTTGAGCCAGTTTTTGTTTCACAAATTGTCCAATAAACCAACTTAAAATTATTTGCATAATTTTAATACATCAATTATATTAATGAGGAGGAGGAGATAGATGAAAAAATGGTCATTTTTGTTAGCAGTAGCTATCCTCGCAATTATCGTAGTCTTCACTCTCGATAAAGTCGGTCTTATGAAATCTATAACTGATGAAGAGTTGGCTGCGTCAATAGAAATTAAAGATGTTGAGACAAAATGGGTAGATAAATACTACCAGTCTTGGCCACCAAAATTAATCCTGGTTCCTGCAATATCCTTTAGAGTAAAAAATTTAACAGACAAGCCTCTGACATATATAAATTTTAATGCTGTCTTCCGCTTCAAGAATGACTACGAAAACCTTGGAGATTGCTTCCTGGCTGCTATTCGCAGAGAACCTGTCAATCCTGGCGAAACAAGCAAGGTCATTCTATTAAAAAGCAATTACGGAGTCGAAGCCAAGAATCTGGCCTCATTTAAGAATAACCCCCAGTGGAAAACCGTCATAGTCAAACTTTTCTCTCAGTCCAAAGGTTCACAATTCATCAATCTCGGAGAATGGGAAGTTTCAAAGAAAATCGACTTTAAAGAGCCAGAGCCTGTCAACATCGAAAAGAAAGAAGAAAAATCTCCTTAATTCATCAATACAAACCGATTAACATGGATGATTCACGAGTTCGTTTTTAAAAACACGGAAATAAGCCATGGATACAATCATCCCGTCAAGAATATTCTTAACAAAAGGAAAAGGACATCATAAGGAAAAATTGGCCAGTTTTGAACTGGCCCTTAGAGATGCAAATATTGCTCCTTATAACCTTGTTAAAATTTCTAGCATTTTCCCACCACATTGTAAATTAATATCAAAAGAGGAAGGACTTAGTCTTCTCCAGCCAGGACAAATTATCTTTCTTGTAATGAGCAAAAATGTTTCAAATGAAGCCCACCGTTTAATTTCTGCCTCCATAGGCCTTGCTATCCCAAATACTCCCAACCATTACGGATATCTATCTGAACACAGCAGTTACGGCCAGGAAGAAATGGAAGCTGGCGAATACGCAGAAGACCTGGCAGCATTCATGCTTGCTACGACCCTTGGAAAAAATTTTGACCTCAATCAAATCTGGAACGAAGAAAAAAGCCTATACAAAATTTCCGAAGACTTAATCGTCAGAACTCAAAATATTACACAAACTTCTGAAGGAATAAAGGAATTGTGGACAACAACCTTTGCCGCAGCTGTTTGCCTGCCTTAGAAATCAAGCGGATTTGGCAAAAGGATTTTTATATAGCTTTTTTGTTTGACTTCCTCTAAATATTTTTTAAGCTTTTTATCGCTTCTTTCTTCAAACAATTTCTTTTCGATCTCTTTCTTCACATCATCAAAAGCTTTGATGTAACTTTCCTTTCTATCCTCCAAACGCAGCAAATACCATCCATTTTTTATCTCAAGCCAGGAAGTTATTTCACCTGTCTTTAATACATCAACTGCCTGCTCCAGATTCTTCTCTAATTCTCCTTTCTTATAGACACCCAAGTCACCCTGAGATTCCTTCTCGGGTCCTTCAGAATACTCTCCTGAAATTACAGCAAAATCTTCTCCATCTTCAACCTTAGCTTCAATCTCATCCATTTTAGCCTGTACTTCTTCCTCACTTTTCCCTTCAGCCGAAATATAAATGGCCTTTAAGCTGTACGCTGGGGGCTCGGTGAATTCATCCTGGTGTTGTTTATAATAGCTTACAATCTCTGAGTCATCTATAACAACAGTCCTTCCAACATTCGTAAATATGATATTCTGTTTCATCAAATTCTCTTCCATCTGCATCTTCCAGTCCTCAAAGCTAATACCCTGCTGCATTAAAACCTGCTTTAACTGGTTATCTGTTTCAATGCCATTGTCTTTTTTAATCTTCTCAATAGACATATTAACCTGTTCGTTAACATTTATATCCAGTTTTTTAGCTTCCTGTAAAAGAAGAATATCTGTTATCATTTGATCTAACAGTTCCCTTCTCATTTTCTTATACTGCTCATTTAGTTCTGCACCCTGAAGTTGCTTGCTGAGTGTTTGATAGATGATTTCGTTCTGACGTTTATATTGATAAAGAGAGATTACTTCATCATTTACGACTGCAACAATTGCCTCAACAACTTCTTGGCCGCATAGAAATGTCAATGTTGATAATAAATAGAAGCAAATAATCAGTTTTTTCATATTACTCACGGTTATTCCTCTGATAAGGGAAACTCAAATTTTCTAGATAGAAATCCCATCCTATTTTTTCTTTCAGCTCTTTTAAGTTTTGTGAAATCTTTTGTTTTATTTTAACATTCAGGATTTTTATTTTTATTTCAGACGCAGCTTCTTCTTCGGAGATTAATCCAGGCTCATACCTTTTATCCAGCTTGAAAATATGATAACCATAAGAAGACTCTACAACAGGACTTAATTCCCCTTCTTCCAGCGAAAATATCACTTTTTCCATCTCAAAAGGAAGCTGCCCCATCTCAAATACGCCCATTTCTCCGCCTTTTGAAGCTTCTACCCCTATAGATATTTCTTTCACAGCTTTTCTGAAATCTTCATCATCAGAGCTCTTGAGCCTTTCAAGTACTTCAATGGCTTTATCTTCAGTCTTTAATAGAATTTGGCTTACTTTAACTCTTTCAGGCCGCAAAAATTCTCTTTTGTGGAGATCATAATATTCCTTAATTTCTTCATCCGTAACATCAATATCCTTCACAATCTCAAAAGTATATTTCTCTATCAACAACCTTTCAAGCAGAACCTTTGTATCGATCTGATTCATTGCTAATTTTTTCTCATATGGCCAGGACTCTTTCGCTAGTTTAGCAAGATAAGTTTTCTTTTCTTCCCATGTTAATGCAACTTCTTTACTCCTTGCAGCTTCTAACAAAATCTTTTCCTCGACAAAGTTATCAAAAAGGCGGCTTAAAGAATCAAGGGACAGATTGTTGTATTCATTTCCAGCAATAAGAAGAAGGTGTTTTTCAAAGTTGGAATTAAAATAGAAAGAGTCCTCAATTTTGAGAATGATATTATTCTTCTTTTCAGGATTATTCAACTTATAATCCGATAGATTTTCCTCAACCTTCTTTCCATGACAATTTATAATAAAAAAGGCGGAAAAAAGCACAAGCAAAATTAAAAATAAACATCTCTTCACCTTGACATATTTCATCTTCTTTAAATTCAACCCATTATATTACATTAAAGATAACTCCTTCAAGATTAATATCGTTTCATCCATGATTTTTACATCTTTATCTGAAGACAGAAAAACGCTCATCACCCCACGTGGAGTAATGGAACCCGAATATTTATTTACTATTCTGGTCAACCCGGATAGATTTACCGGAGACATCGGAAAAAATTTAAAGACAATCTTCTGGCCAATACGGTCAATGGATTTAATCTTTATATATTTTGCCAGATACTTGACGGTCCCATAACAAAGAAGATTCCTGACGCTAGAAGGAATAGGGCCATTTCTATCTTTAATCTCATCTCTTAGTTTTTCAATTTCCTCAAGATTTTCTACTGAAGAGATCCTTTTATACAGATTAAGCCTTAGGTTGACATGTTGGAGGTAATCTTCTGGAATGTGGATATCTACCTTTAAATTGATCTCAGTTTTGACTTCTTGGACTTTTTCCTTCTTGAGTTTTTTGATTGACTTTCCTAAAAGGTGAATATAATAGTCAAATCCCACAGCCTCAATATATCCATGCTGCTGTGCACCCAGGAAATTTCCAGTTCCCCTAATTTCCAGGTCTCTTGCCGCAAGGCGAAAACCGGATCCCAATTCAGTAAATTCCTGTAGGGCTTTCAACCGTTCTTTGGCTAACTGGTTCAAATCCATAAAAGAGGGAACAAGAAAATAAGCAACTGCCTGGCGGGAAGAACGGCCCACACGTCCACGCAGCTGATAAAGCTGAGCTAACCCGAACTTATCAGCCCGATTGACAATGAGAGTATTTACAAGTGGGATGTCAATACCATTTTCAATGATGGTGGTCGAAACAAAAACATTATATCTCTGCTGGATAAAATCAATCATTCTTTTCTCAAGCGACAAACTGGACATTTTGCCATGGATAGCAATTACCTTGGCCTGCGGCACCCATTTTTCTATCATTTGAACGATAGTATCTATGTCTTCAATCCTGTTATAGATAAAATAGACTTGCCCTCTCCTGGCCAGCTCCTTCTTTATAGCGGATGCTATAAGGCTACGGTTAAAGGAAGTAACGACCGTATGTATAGCAAGCCTGTCTTTAGGAGGCGTCTCAATAAGGCTAATATCCCTTAAACCAGTGAGAGACATATTTAAGGTTCTCGGGATTGGTGTGGCTGCCATGGTAAGAACATCAACATTGGCCTTAATCTTTTTTATTTTTTCCTTATGATTAACGCCGAATCTCTGCTCTTCATCTACAATCAGAAGTCCAAGGTCACGGAATTTAACATCCTCGGAAAGAAGTCTGTGTGTGCCGATAATAATATCAACCAATCCTTTTTGCAAATCTTCAATGATTTTCTTTTGCAGGGATTTTGTTTGAAGCCGAGTAAGGCTTTCAATCCTGACAGGGAAAAGCATCATCCTGTTTCTGAAAGTTTTAAGATGCTGACTGGCAAGAACCGTGGTCGGGCAGAGAACAGCCACCTGTTTTCCATCCATGACCGCCTTAAAAGATGCTCTTATAGCCACCTCAGTCTTTCCATAACCCACATCTCCGCATAAAAGGCGATCCATTGGAGCCTTTGATTCCATATCTCTTGTAATTTCTTTTATTGCACTGATTTGATCATCTGTTTCGGTATATTCAAATGTCTCATCAAAATCATTCTGCCATGTTCCCTCAACGCTGAAAGCGTATCCTATGATTGCTTTCCTCTTCGCATACAGATGCAGAAGTTCTTTTGCCATATTCTCCACTGCCTTTTTTACTCTTATTTTAGTTTTATCCCACGTATTTGTTCCCAATTTATTGAGTACAGGGAAGCCAGTGCCTAATTTTGCATATTTTTGCACCAAGTTAAGGTCTTCTACAGGAATAAAAAGCTTATCATCATCTCTATAAAGAATTTCTATAAATTCACGGTATTTTCTTTCCACTGCTATTTTCACCAATCCACTGAAGACTCCAATTCCATAATCCGCATGGACAACATAATCGCTTACCTTCAGGTCTTGAAAATGAGACATAAATGGCTTTATGTGGGGCCGGCTGACAATAATTTTTTCTTCCGTGAAAATATCTTTTTCAGAAAAATATGTTACCTTCAATTTTGGAAAACTAAACCCTCGCTGAATATCTCCCAGTAGCAGTACTACAGCCTCATCTCTTTGGAGAAAAAAAGGAGAAGGAGATTCAACATATCCTATCTGATGTTGAGAAAGCAGGCCGGCAAATTTCTCTCTTATTCCTCTGCTTGAGAAATATATGAAATTTCTTTCCCTTTCTTCCTGTGTTTTTTTCAAATATTTGAGGAAAAAAGGTATCTTATTTTCAAACCTGGGAACAGACTGGAAAGGAAATTTGAACATCTTTCTTGATGATTGAGAAGTAAATCCATTCAACCGAACTGCGCTGTTTTTAATATATTCCCACAGGTGCGGAGAATATATTTCTTCAGGTGGAAGAGAGAACTTTCCCTCATTCTTAATATCATCATATTGCCCTTGAAAATCTTTTATTGCCTCCTCCCAGTATTTTTCGACTTCGGCGAAATCGTCAACAATATAAAGAAAATCCTTTAAATAATTACTGAAAGGCACAAAATGTTTTGAGTGGACCAATGCCTGAAAAGGAAAAGAGGAGGGAAAATTTCCTTTCTTAAGCCAGCCTGTTTTCTCACTAATGTCTTTTAAGGCAGAGGGCTCCACTTTTGCCCTGGCAAGTTCTTCCCATTCGCATATAAATCTATGGGAGCATGGAAATTCCCTTAGAGAAGGAATGATAATGTGGTCAACTTTTCGTACTGAACGCTGAGATGAAGTTTTAAATTCCCTGAGTGAGGCAATCTGATCTCCGCTTAATTCGATGCGGAAAGGAAAGGACTGCCACGGCGAAAAAACATCGACAACACCCCCGCGCCATGCATATTCGCCATGAGAGCTTATTATATCTTGCCTGGTATACCCGTACCTGCTCATGACTTCAAGCAGGTGTTCACGTGTAAAAATATCTCCCTTTTCTAATCCTAAAAAAAACTGTTCTTTTTCGCCAAGGTCAGGAAAAGGCTTTAGAAGTCCAAGAACATTGGTAATAACAAAACTTGGTGGATAATTAAGCAACTTGTAAAAAAAATTCATTCGTGAGGATATCGACTCAAGAGCAGGAAAAATATCCTGGTATGGACTCTCAGATAGAGGAGGAAGTATATTGAGGCTTACATTTGAAGAAAACTGTGATAAAAAAAAACGGATCTTCTTTTCAAAGAGAGAAAGAGAAGAGGAAGGCGGCAGTATCAAAACAACTTTTTTCTTTGACTCCTGTAAAAAAGCTGCTAGAAAATATGGCTTTGCCCCTTCTGTGAGACCGGAGATATTTATTCCACTTTCTCCATCCTTTACAGCATGAATCAAGTTCTTAAATTCGTCGGTCTCTTTTATGAAATTCAAACTCATATCATCATTATACAGTTTGCTGCCTTTTATTAAAGAGCTACCGGACATTAGAAGCAATCTTAAGCTTTTAATGTTGAACCTAATAAGTTTATAATATTTTATGTGGCGGATTATGAAAAATAATAAAAGAGTAAGCAAAAATATAGATGTGTGCTTTTATGAAGGGTACAAAGGACAGGAAACACCTAGATCAGTTATTATAAACAATAAGAAATACAAGATCGATAAAATAATCTGGAGAAAAAGAATTCAAGATAAAAAATCCGGAGAAACACATGAAATCTTCAAATGCAAAATAAAAGGCTGTTTGTGTAAGATTACTGTTTATGAGCCAGGAAAATTCGAAATCACTTATTTATAAAATGACTTGCGAAGTTCCTCAGCGCCGAAAAGATCGAAAAGGAAATGTCATTAATTGTAAGCTGGGTCACGGTCTGAGCAGAGAGTAGCTATCCCTCTATAATTAATGTGATCCTTTTCTTCTTATTTTTAACTCAGGTATGCTTATTTGATACGAGCCAAAATTATTATTTCTTGCCAAACCATAACGAGGCATTTATAATTTTCTAGTCAGCTCTAAATTCAAGGGAGCGAATAAAATGAAAAGATCCTTTTCTAATAAGATTGTAATTTTCATCATATCAATATTTGTCTTAATATCCTCTTGCAAATCACCGTCAACTCTGGAACCAGACAGATATTTCGACACAGCAAAACTTGCATCTAACGAAGTTAGATTAACAATTCTCTATCCTTCATTGGGAAGCCTTCATTCGCTAATAGAGCTTAAAAAACAAGGTTTATTTAATGTTGAAAACCTGGTTGTAATCGGTGTTTTCCACGAAAAAGAGCGTACAGACTATCAAAAATCTATTGAATTTATCAAAAAAAACAGACTAGACTGGATTAAGTTTCACAAGCTTTCAGGAAATATTAATAAAGACAATCTTTTCAAATATAATTGCCTAAGTAACGAGTTCAACAACATCTTTAAGAACTCGGACGGCATAATTTTCTTCGGTGGAGCAGATATCCCACCCTATATTTATAATGAAAAAATAAACCTTCTAACCCGCATCTCGACTCCATACCGTCATTTTCTTGAGCTTTCCTTCATATTCCATCTTCTCGGAGGAAACCAGGATACAAAATTTAAGCCTTTCCTTGAATCGCGGCCCGAATTCCCGATTTTGGGAATTTGTCTCGGAGAACAAAGTCTCAACATTGGGACAGGGGGGACCCTGGTTCAGGACATCTGGTCAGAAAAATACGAAAAAAAATATCTGGAAGACGTGATCTCTTTAGGAAAGGAAAACTGGCACTCAAATCCTTATGCCCGCCTATATCCTGAAGAAAGATTTCTATCTTACAATATGCATCCAATTAAACTATGCGAAAATGGAAAATTTATATTGGATTTCGGCTTTAATAAAAACGACACACCATTTATTGTTAGCTTCCATCACCAAATGGTTGAAAAGCCCGGTAAGGGGATAAAAATCATCGCCACTTCCTTAGACGGAAAAGTTGTGGAAGCAATCGGACATGATAAATATCCAAATATACTTGGAATCCAGTTTCATCCAGAATTTCCTGTTATTTGGGACAACAGTACAATATTCAAAATAACTCCACAGGATAAAGAGGAGAAGACCATACTCTCAGTATTAAAAAACAATCCCCCAAGCCTTGCCTTCCACAAAAAAATCTGGTCCTGGTTTGGTCAAAAGCTTATTAAATCGCATACAGCCAGATAAAAGCTGATTCGTACGAAGCTTATAAATCACTCTTTGCAGATTCAATAATTTTCCTTACAATCTCAGAACTTGAATGACCGCAAAGAAACGGGATAATAATGACTTTCCCTCCCGCTTCTTCTACTTCCTGTTTGCCAACGACTTCTTCTGGTAGCCAGTCTCCTCCTTTGACAAGGACATCCGGAAGAAGAGATTCAATTAGTTTCTTTGGGGACTCCTGCGAAAAAGCAACTAACCAATCAATATCCTCAATTGATTCCAGAATTTCAAGCCTTTCTTCCAGTGGGAAGATAGGACGGCCTGACCCCTTGATTTTTCTGATCGAAGAATCGTTATTGACTGCTACCACAAGGACATCACCGAGCTTTTTTGCCTCTCTTAAAAGATGGATGTGCCCCCCATGGATGAGGTCAAAACATCCGTTTGTGAAGACAACTCTTTTCCCCTGAGATTTAAGACCTTCTCTTATTCCTATCAAGTTGACAAGTGGCTGCAGTTTCTTAACCATTATTTTTCAGGTTTGTTTATTATCTTGATATTTGATCCCAGGTTTTCTTTATTCTGTCCTGGTGTATTTAGTTGTTTTACTTTAATTTGGCTGGAAAAATTCCATGAATGTTCCGGCCGGAAAATGCCGTCATCTTTGTATCTAGATGAAACCATAAAAGAGTAAAGGTTTCTGTGATAATCGTAGGGATAGCCATTTTTTTTATGAGTTGCAACATCCAAATAATATGTTCCATTTACGAGGTTCAGCTTTCCAATCCTGCATACAACCTTCCCTTCACCTTTAAGAGAAATTGGCTCAAAATTTTCAAGAAGGATGTTCGTACCGTAACAGAAGATTCTCTGAGAATTAAAAAGTCCTATGCCAAAGACAAAGTCTTTAACCTCTGACCTGGCCGCAATATCTATCTCAATATCCATTCCCTCATCTGGTGAAAAAACATATTTTTCTTTACCGTCAAGACTTTTCATACTGACTTTTATAATCTCAATTTTTCTGTCCCCCCAGCGGTTTTCCCTTTGTTCTTCTCCCCAATTTTCCTCTCCAGTAACTTCTTGCTGCCGCTTCTCGAAATCCTCCTCTTTCTTTTCAGTAACATCCTGAAGATAGGCATCCACAACACGCTTGGGTTCCCCTATTATCTGAACTTTTCCGTTTTTGAGCCAAATAACCCGGTTACAGATTTTCTCTACAGAACTAAGGTCATGGCTTACAAAGAGAATCGTCTTTTTTTTCTGGTGAAAATCAGCGATTCTGTCCAAACATTTAGGCACAAAAGAAGCATCTCCAACAGCAAGCACCTCATCAACAAGAAGTATATCCGGATGCACATTTATTGCCACAGAAAACCCAAGACGCATATACATCCCAGAAGAATAAGTTTTAACAGGTGCGTCAATAAATTTCTCAAGTTCAGCGAATTTTACAATCTCATCAAATTTCTCATCGATTTCTTTCTTAGAAAGACCCAGCATAATTCCATTAATATAAACATTTTCCCGGCCCGTGATTTCTGGATGAAATCCTGCACCGAGTTCGATCAGAGCCGAAATTTTACCATTTACTTCTACTCTTCCTGAGCTTGGCTTGGCAATTCCACTAATCACCTTAAGGAGTGTACTCTTCCCTGATCCGTTCTCCCCAATCACTCCAAACGTTGTTCCCTTTTCGACCTTAAAATTGACGTCATCCAGAGCCATAACCAACTCATCCGGTCTTAATGATTTAAAAATATCCCCCTTGATTATTGCGCTCTTAAAAGTTTTAAAACGATGCTGGAAAGAGTATTTCTGGTATACTCTTGAGACATGATCGACATTTATGGCAAGCACCTAAACCTCCTCTGGAAAAGAATCCCGCAGCCTGTCAAATATATAATATCCAATAAAAAACAAAACCAGAGAGATCAGGAAAGTAACTCCAAGTCTCTTCCAGTGGATAAGCTCCCCATAAAACACACAACTTTGATAACCCCACATTATATGTGTCATCGGGTTTAAGTTGAGGCAAATCTGAAGCCAAGTATGTTTTTGCACGGTGTGAAATGTCATCGGGTAGATAATGGGAGAGGCAAAAAACCAGAAAGTTAACAAATTTGCCAGAATGTCCCTGATATCCCTGAAATGTACTGTAAGCGACGACACGAGCAAGCAGAAGCCCAGCGTGAAAACATACTGGACCAGAATAACAATCGGCAAGAAAAGGAGATAAGGCGTATAACTTTTCCCTAATACTGGGATAAAAAGAAAAAGTATGGGGATGCCCAACAGGAAGTGGATAAAATTACTTGTCACTACAACAATTGGAAGAATTTCCGTGGGAAAAAGCATCTTTTTTATAAGATTTCCCTGGGCCACCAGTACATTGGCTGATTCCAAGGAAGATGCTGAAAACCACACCTGCCAAGGCAGAACTCCACAGAAAAGAAAAAGGGCATACAGCCAGGGAGAACCTTCAAATGCCGGATCTCGAGGCATTAAGATAAAACCAAAAACAACAGTATAGACAATCATCAGGAGAAGTGGGTTAAAAAAAGACCAGAAAAAACCAAGTATAGTTCCTCTATAGCGGGCCTTGAGGTCCCTTCCAACCAGAGTCTTGATCAAAGCCCTGCATTTATATAATTCCCTCAGATTATTAATGAATCTAAGCATGTCTTCTCCCAGAAAATATTTCCAAGACTTCTGAAGTATAATTTCCCTTCTCATCATAGAGGATAAGCGGAGGAAGAAGAACTTTTTCTTTCGAGGAAAAATTACATTCTGTAAGGAATAGGTTGGGATCGCTATTCTTATGGGGGAAAATAAAGCGGATTGCTTTTATTCTTAACCCGCTTGTTCCTGCAGCTTTCATTAAATCTTCTCTCCTTCTTTGTGGAAAAACAAAACAAGCTTTTCCATCTTTCTTTAAGAGTTCAGAAGTTTTTTGCATTATATCAAAAATATCACATTTTAACTCGTGTTTTGCTATAGATTTTTCTTCTGAAACACTTAAATGTCCTTTGTTTTTCTGAATATAAGGGGGATTTGAATAAATGATATCAAATTTCTTCCGAGCTTGGAATATACAGATGTCATCTTCAACTATACTGATTCTTCCTTCCTGATTGTTGATCTTCACATTTCTCCTTGCCAGGTCAACTAGGGATCTTTGAATCTCAACAGCAATAATTTTTTTAAAGTTTTTTCTACTAAGCAGAAGAGAGATGATTCCACTCCCTGTCCCGAGTTCGAGAAGATTATCAGATTTTCTCGGCTGGATAAAATCAGCCAGGAGAGGAGCATCTAACGAGAAACGGTAGCCTTTCTTTTTCTGGAGGACAAGGATACATCCATTGTAAAAGGTATCAAGAGTCTCATCCTTGTTCTTTATCTGACTTAACCTTATCCGTTTCACTTTTTTCTAATTCCGTAAAAACAATGATTCTTTCCGGAAGGATTTCTGCATATCCTCCTCGGACAGGAAAGTTTTCTTTTTTGTGGCCCCGATTATACATTATTACTCCTCTTCCTAGAGCAACAACCAAAGGCCTATGGCCAGGTAGTATGCCCAGATAGCCATCTAAGCCAGGGAGAGAAACTTCCTGAACCTGATCATCAATCAGAAGCTTATCCGGAGCAATCACTTTCAGTCGGATGGAAGACGATTTATTTTGTGTCATGTTGATTTTAGTTCCTCTGCTTTCTTAACAACTTCCTCAATTCCTCCCACCATATAAAAAGCTTGTTCTGACTTGTCATCATGCTTTCCTTCCACAATTTCCTTAAAGCCTTTCACTGTCTCTTTAACAGGAACATATTTTCCTGGCCTCCCAGTAAATTCCTGTGCTACATTAAAAGGCTGAGAAAGAAAACGCTGGATCTTCCGGGCACGCGTTACAATAACTTTATCTTCCTCTGAAAGCTCTTCCATTCCTAGAATAGTGATTATGTCCTGAAGGTCCTTATATCTCTGAAGTACTTCTTTGACATCACGTGCAACCTGATAATGCTCATCTCCGATAACCCTAGGATCCAGAATTCGAGAGAATGAACTCAACGGGTCAACAGCAGGATAAATTCCTATTTCAGTCAGACCACGAGAAAGGTTCGTTGTCGCATCAAGATGAGAAAAAGTTGTTGCGGGAGCCGGGTCTGTAAAGTCGTCAGCAGGAACATAAATAGCCTGGACTGAAGTAATAGAACCCTTATTAGTTGAAGTAATCCTTTCCTCAAGCTCACCAAGCTCTGTAGCAAGATTTGGCTGATAGCCAACAGCAGAAGGCATCCTTCCTAAGAGAGCCGAAACCTCTGAACCAGCCTGTACAAATCGAAAGATGTTGTCAATAAAAAGGAGGATGTCCTGATTCATCTCATCCCTAAAATATTCTGCAACAGAAAGAGCTGCCAACCCAACCCGTAGCCTTGCTCCAGGAGGCTCGGTCATCTGGCCAAATATGAGGGCTGTTTTATCGATTACTCCAGAACTTTTCATCTCCAGCCAAAGGTCATTTCCTTCTCTTGTACGTTCGCCGACTCCGGCAAAGACAGAAAACCCTCCATACTGCTGAGCCACATTATTTATTAATTCCATAATAATGACCGTCTTGCCTACTCCTGCCCCACCGAAAAGCCCGATCTTCCCGCCCTTTAAGAACGGTTGTATAAGGTCAATCACTTTAATTCCTGTTTCAAACATCTCCAACTTGGTACTCTGTTCCTCAAGTCGCGGAGGTCGACGATGTATAGGGTATTTCACTTTGGTTTTTATCGGGCCCAAATGGTCAATAGGTTCACCGATAACATTAATCATCCTCCCCAATGTTGCTTTACCTACAGGAACCTGAATAGGACCTTCCAAATCAATGGCTTTCATCCCCCGTGCCAAGCCATCAGTAGGATGCATGGAAACACAGCGCACCTTATCTTCTCCAATATGCTGCTCTACTTCAACAATAATATCAACAGGAATAGAGGTTTGTTCCTTGCCTACCGATTTCTTGCTTGCAAGTATTCCCTTTTTCCCTTCATGAGCAGATTTCTCAGAGGAACCATCAAGATCCTTGTTTGTAATTCGAATAGCATTGTAGATTCTTGGAAGTTCGACATCTCTGAACTCAACTTCCACAACCGGTCCGATAACCTTTATAACTCGCCCGATTTTTTTCTTTTTTGCTTTTTCTTTTAATTCAGTTTTAGGTTTCAGTTTTCTTTTTTCTTTTCTTTTCGATTCCTTTTTTGCTTCAGCTTTTGCCATATTTCTCTCCAAACTATCTATTTTTTCGCTAGGGCTTCAACAGCTGACATTATTTCCAGAAGCTCCTTAGTAATTGATGCCTGTCTCACCTTGTTCAAGACGAGAGTTAACTCTGCAATCAAATCTTCTGCATTTTGTGTAGCACTATCCATTGCCATCATTCTGGCTGCGTGTTCAGCTGCTAAAGATTCAAAAAAACAATGATAAACCTGTTTTTCTACATAAAGCGGAAGGAGTGTGTTGAGAAGTGGAATTATGCCAGGTTCCCAATCAGGATTCACTTCTACCGGATATCTTGTTTCACTTCCTTTTCCTTCTTCTTTTTTCTTATCTGGAAGGTCAATAGGAAGAACTTTTAGGAAACTCACGCGAGGAGCAAGAATCGATTTTAACTCGTTATATGCTACATAAACAGCATCGATTTTATTTAAAACATAAAGACGCATTAAATCCTGAGCTAGGTCTTCCAAATCCTTGTCTGTGAATTCATGAAGATAGTTTACATAGGAACGGCCCACCGGAAACCGCAGTTTTTTAAAATACAAAACAGCTTTTTTCCCGATCAACACAAGACGTATTTTACTGCCTTTTGCCTTTTCTTCAAGAATACAGCGAGTTTCTTCCATAAGATTTGAATTAAAAGCACTGCACAAACCTTTATCAGAAGTAACAACAACAACTGCTATCTCCTTCTCTTCCCTTTTTTCGAGCAAAGGATGGCATGATTCAGGAGCCCAGGAAGTTACTTCAGATATCAGGTCAGGATAATTATGCCAGTATGGACGCCTTTTCAGGACAGTACGCTGGGCTTTTTTAAACTTAGCCGTGGCAACTGTCTTCATCGCTTGGGTTATCTGCTGTGTGTTCCTGACACTCCTTATCCTTCTTCTCAAGTCAATTAAGGCAGGCATTTTATTCCTTTTCTTCTTTGAATTTTTCTGTAAACTCTTTCATCCCTTTGCTTAAATCTTTCTCTATCTTTTCATCAATCTCCTTTTTATCCTCAATCTTCTTAAGCAAGTCTAAATGCTGTTTTTCAAAATATTCAAAGAGCTCCTTTTCATATCTCTTAATCTTCGAAACTTCGATTTCATCTAAATAACCTTTGTTCCCTGCGAAAATTATCAAGACTTGTTTTACAACCGAAAGTGGAACGTACTGGTCCTGTTTGAGTATCTCAGTAAGTCTTTCGCCACGGTCAAGCTGGGCCTGGCTTGCCTTGTCCAGCTCAGTGCCAAATTTGGCAAAAGTCACAAGTTCACGATACTGGGCTAAATCCAGGCGCAATTTCCCTGCCACCTGTTTCATGGCTTTTATTTGAGCACTCCCCCCAACCCTTGAGACTGAAATTCCTACATTAATCCCTGGCCTGATACCCGCATTAAACAATTCTGGCTCAAGATAAATCTGTCCGTCTGTAATGGAAATAACATTTGTAGGAATATAGCCGGAGACATCCCCAGCCTGAGTTTCGATTATAGGGAGTGCCGTCAGGGACCCCCCTCCGTGTTTGTCATTATATTTAGCTGCACGCTCCAAGAGCCTTGAATGAAGATAAAAAACATCACCAGGATAAGCTTCTCGTCCAGGTGGACGACGTAGGAGAAGAGATATTTCTCGGTAGGCTGCTGCATGTTTGGAAAGGTCATCATAGATAAGAAGTGCATGCTGTCCATTATCCCTGAAATACTCTCCAATAGCACACCCGCTGTAGGGAGCAAGGTACTGTAAAGGCGAGGGATCGCTGGCAGATGAAGCTACAATGATGGAATAATCCATTGCCCCATGGTCCTCAAGAATTTTTATTAAGTAGGCTATAGTAGAATTTTTCTGTCCTATAGCAACATAAATACATATCACATCCTTACCCTTCTGGTTGATAATAGTATCAACAGCAATGGCTGTTTTCCCGCTCTGCCGGTCTCCAATTATGAGTTCTCTCTGACCACGGCCTATTGGAATCATTGCATCAATAGCCTTTATTCCTGTCTGTAATGGTTCTCTTACAGGCATACGGTCAACAACACCAGGAGCAAGGCGCTCCACTACCATATTTATATTGCTTTTTATCGGACCTTTGTCATCTAAAGGCATCCCTAGAGGATTTACTACTCTTCCTATTAATACGGGGCCAGAGGGAACCTGCACTATCTTATGGGTCCTCTTGACGAGGTCACCTTCTCTAATCAGATAGCTCTCACCCAAAATGACTACCCCAACACTTTCTTCTTCTAAATTAAGAGCAAGGCCATAGACATCCTGAGGAAACTCCAGCAACTCGTTATACATAACCATATCAAGCCCATAAACTTGGGCAATTCCGTCTCCTACAGAGGTTACAGTCCCGATTTCTTTGATATCGACTCCAATCTTATAGCCTTCTATCTGGCTTTGGATTACTTTGCTGATTTCATCCGCTTTTATTTCCATTTTTTTCCTACCCTTCGATTATTTTTTCCTTTAGTTTCATCAGGTCTCCCTTAAGAGAAATATCATAAATTATATTTTTTCTCCTTATTAAAAGCCCTCCTATTAAGGAAGAATCATTCTTAAATATTAAAGAAACTGGCCTTTTTTCCAGGTGCTTTAGCTTTTTCTCCAATTTTTTTTCCTGCTCATCAGTCAGCGGGACAACAGAAAAAACTTCAAACGTGGAGATACCATTCTCCTCATTCCACAATTCAGGCAAGAACTCCAAAATATCCACTAAAATACTCAGGCGGCCATTTTTAACGATCAAAAGAATAAAGCGTGAGATTTTTTCTTTAAATGAACCCCTGTCCAGAATCTCTGCTGTTATTTCTGTCTTTTTTAATGCAGGAAGAAATGGGGAAGTAAGAATATCATACAGATCTTCCTGTGTGGAGAGCATGTTTTTAAAATCAAGAAGCTGCTGGCGAACAGCTCCAAGTTCCTTCTCATCTTTGATAGTATTAACTAACCCTTGAGTGTATTTCTTTACTAGAACCTGATTTTTCATATAAATTCTCAAGCCTTTCTATAGATTTATCTATAAGAAAAAATTGGTCTTCACCAACTATTTTCTTCTGAATCCTCTCTCTTGCTAAAGAAACAGCAAGATTAGCCGCATATTTTCTAAGTTCTCTAGTCTTTACCTCATAAAGCATTTTGATTTCTTGACTAGTTGAATCCTGTATCCGTTTGGTTTCCTGCTGGGCATTTTTTAGGATTCGCTCTTTATTTTCATGACCCTGCAATTCGCCATCCTTTTTAATTTTTTCAACCCTCTTCGCCAGTTTATCCAAGCAGGCTTTCCCTTCCTGAAGTTTTTTATCTGCATTCTTTCTCGCCTCTTCAGCTTCTTTCATACAGCGTTTAATATTACTTGTCCTTTCTTCAAGAAATTTTTTGATTGGTTTAATAAGAACAAATGCCAACCCCCCAAAAAGAATTATGAAATTCAAGGTTTTTCCAATGAATTCCATTGCATTTGAATACTGACTTCCCTCTCCAGTAGCCATAAAAAGAAAGAAAGGCGTCATTAAAAGAATAATAATACATTTTTTCTGAAATATCACTTTAGGAGCCTCTGTTCTATCTCCTCAGCAAGAAGTTTACTTCTTGATTCCAGTTCTTTCTTCAAACTCTCCATTTGTTTCTCCAAGCCTTCTTTCGTTTCCTTAACTTTACTCTTACATTCTTTAGCTATATCGGCAAGCATACGCTCTTTCTCTTTTAAAGCTTCCCGTTCAAACCTTTCCTGTGTTGAAAAGGCATTAGCTTTAGTTGCCTTTATGCTTTCATCTATCTTTGATATGGTTTGTTCATAACTCTCAACCGCTTTTTGAGCAGCTTCTCTGTTATGATTTATTTTTGCCTCCCGGTCACCCACTGTTTTTTGCAAAGGGTTAAAAAAGATTTTTATAAGTACAGCTAGAAGAATCCAGACTAATAAAAAAACTATTATAATACTGGCATCAAACGATAACATGTTGATTAAATTAATAAAAATATTTCAATAATTTAGGATAGAGAAAATTACCATGTTTAGTCTAAAAAAGCAAGTTATAAGCATGTTTTGTTCTTAAAAATTTTTTTAATTTCCCCAACAAGAAAGAGCGAGCCTGCTATCAAAATAGCACCATTTGCGGCAGCACTCTTGACCGCAACATGAACAGCTTTTTTCAAGTCAGGTTCAAGGATTATCTGATCATGATACTCGCTGGTTCTACTCTTTATTTCCTCTGGCGAAGCAGCTCTGTAATAAGGAAAACGCGTAAGGATGATTTTATCTGCCATAGGAAAAAGAATTTTTGCTAAATTCCTGATTTGTTTATCTCTCATTACGGCAAAAATAAGGATTCTTGGGGAAGCAATAAAATCCTGGATATATCTCCTCATTGCTGTCGCTCCTTCTTCATTATGTGCACCATCCAGCAGAATAAAGGGATGCCGGGAGATTATTTCCAGGCGTCCATCCCATTTTACTGTTTGTAGACCCTCAATAATTTTTTTCTTAATAAGTTTCTTCCAGTTCTTGCTGATTTGTTCTGACGCGGCAATCGCAACAGCCGCATTGTTTCCCTGATGTTCCCCATAAAGAGAAGGTGAATAAGTATACTCGCTTCCGTCATATATATACTTAAATACATAGTTTGTTTCAGTCTTTTGCTGCTTAAAGCATCCCTTTTTATCAAATACACCGATAAAAGGAGCTCCTATTTCTGCGGCCCTTTTCTTTACAGTCTCATAAGCCTCTGCAGTCTTCACTCCACAGACCACAGGAACTCCAGATCTTATGATCCCGGCTTTCTCAAACGCGATCTGACCCAAGGTGTCTCCCAGAGATCTTTGATGCTCGTAGGAAATTGTAGTAATAACTGAAAGTATCGGATTTACAACATTCGTTGCATCAAATCTTCCTCCCATCCCAACTTCCAGAACAGCAATGTCCACTTTTTTTTCCTTAAAATAGAGAAAAGCTAAACAGCTCATCATTTCAAAGTAAGTAGGTGGGGAAATAACCTTTTTTGATGCGATGAGATCCTCTATCTTTTTTTTAAGGAAGCTAAGAAGCCTGCTGAAGGCTTGCTTTGAGATGATATCATTTCCTATCCTTATTCTTTCTTCAACTCTTATAAGATGTGGGGATGTAAATAGGCCTGTGCGAAAACCATGGAGAGACAAAATGTGTGTAAGCATAGCACAAACCGAGCCTTTTCCATTTGTTCCTGCTACTAAGATTGAAGGATATTTCCGATGCGGGTCATGAAGGCAAGAAAGAATTGTCCTGACATTATCTAATCCGAACTTGATACCAAGACTTTGAATCTGTTCAAGATATGATAAACACTGTTCATAATTCATTGAGAATTATTAAGGAAAAGCCGCAGTGCTCTTATAAGATATGAACGCAATTTTTTCCTCTCTACAATATCGTCAAGCATCCCGTGGTTCAGCAGAAACTCTGAGCGTTGGAAGCCTTTTGGCAGCTTTTCTTTTATTGTTTGTTCAATAACCCGTGGGCCTGCAAAGCCAATAAGGGCATTTGGTTCAGCAATGTTGATATCACCTAGCATGGAATAGCTGGCAGTAACTCCGCCAGTTGTCGGGTCAGTAATGACAGAAATATAAGGAATGCCACCCTTCTCAAGCCTGCCAATAGCTGCGCTTGTTTTTGCCATCTGCATAAGAGAAAGACATCCTTCCTGCATTCGCGCTCCTCCAGAACAGGAAATAATGATTACAGGCAGTTTTTCCTTAAGGCCTCTTTCCATAGCCCGTGTTATTTTTTCCCCAACAACTGAACCCATACTTCCACCCAAAAAAGAAAACTCCATAGCTATAAGGATGACATTTATCCCCCCCATCGTACCCAGAGCACACAGAACTGCTTCCACGAGGCCTGTCTTTTTTTCATTTTCCTTAAGCCGATCGGAATATTTCTTTGTGTCTTCAAATCCTAAAGGATCGAGAGGATGAATATTTTGATCAAAAAGTTCATACTGACCATCATCAAAAAGCATCTGCAGCCGCTTCTTGGCTGATACCCTGAAATGGAAGTTGCAGGCCGGACAGACGTACTGATTATCAATAATGTCCTGGAGATAGAGAATTCGCCTACAATTATTACATCTTGTCCATAGATTAGCCATTGATTCTACCTTCCAATTTAAGATGTCTTACTTCTCTACGCCTAAATACTAAGCAATTTTCTAATTTTTATCAACCCGAAATCCGACAATGAAAATCGCCATGAAAGATAATGTGTAAGATGAATCCGGGAATCAAAATCGAAACAGTCTCTAATACTCATAACCCAGAAACTTCCGGATTTCCACAAAACCAGGGAATTTATTCTTTCTTAGAAGAAAGGCTCTTTTTTCCCGCCATATCGGCAAGGATATTTATTACAGATTCAGGATCTGGAAGTTCTTCTTCAATATCAATTTCATCATGGAGTAAATTCATTACGCAACTTACTAGAGCATCTTTATTATAAGGTTTCTCAAAATAATCTGCAGCACCAAAAGAGTGTAAAGCTTCATTTCGGTACTGATGACCTTTATACAAACCGGTAACAATAATAACAGGAAGGCTTCCTTTTGTCTCATTAAATATCTTCTGCGTCAGGTCAAAACCATGAAGTTTAGGAAGCATGGCTTCAAGCAGGATTAGATCGGGTTTTTCAGATTTATATTTATTATAGGCCATCTGGCCATCTGTGGCTTTTATGATCTGGAGTTCGTAAGCCGAAAAAAGATTAGCCATCATATCCAGACTTTTGATGTCATAATCCACGATTAATATTTTTTTCCCAACCATTTCTGATCTTATTTTACACTGAATTTTAAAAAAATAGCCAGCCATTGTCAATACAACCAGACAATAAGGCAAATCATCAATATGTCTTATCAGATTATAGCCATTTGAAATTGATTATGATATATTGATGCAAATGAACAAAAAGAACTTATTGGATTTATCTATAGTTATTCCTGTTTATAACGAGGCCAAAAATTTGCCTGAGCTTTACAGAGAAATTAAAAACTCCTGCGACCAATTAGGGAAATCACATGAGATTATTTTTATTGATGATGGAAGTTGGGATGAATCTTTCCCTTTGCTAAAGAAAATCCAAAAACAGGATTCAAAAGTCAAAATCATAAAACTGAGGAAAAATTTCGGACAGACAGCTGCTCTTTCTGCAGGATTTGACTATTCTATAGGAGACATTCTTATCACTCTTGATGCAGACCTTCAGAATGACCCAAACGATTTTGGCATTCTTTTAAAGAAAATCGAAGAAGGATACGACATAATAAGCGGTTGGAGGGTAAAAAGAAAGGATAAATTCCTATCAAGGCGCCTTCCTTCCATAATAGCCAACCGGCTTATTTCTGTCATCACACGAGTTAAGCTTCATGACTATGGCTGTACTCTAAAGGCTTTTCGCAGAGATGTAATCAAGAATATAAATCTCTACGGAGAACTTCACCGTTTTATCCCTGCTATTGCAAGCAATATAGGAGTGACTATTGCTGAAGTTAAAGTTAATCACAGGCCAAGGCGCTACGGAAAATCCAAGTACAGCATAACGAGGTTTATCAAAGTTATCCTAGACCTCCTAAGCGTTAAATTCTTCCTGAGCTATTCCACAAGGCCTCTTCAAATATTCGGGCTTTTCGGACTGATAAGCGGAATCACAGGGGGCATCATAGGGCTTTATCTATCCTATCAACGGCTTATAGTAAAAGTTGGCATCAGCGGTCGTCCCTTGCTCCTTCTTTCTATTTTACTGATTGTTATCGGCGTCCAATTTATCACTCTGGGACTTTTAGCAGAAGTTATGGTACGTACATATCATGAATCCTTGAACAAAAAAATCTATTCGATCCTGGAAATCATCGATTCTGATTCAGACGAAACTTCAGAATAAATCAATATTCCAATGAAAATATTAATGCTTGCTCCAGAGCCATTTTTCCAACCAAGAGGAACACCTATAAGCATTTTTTTCAGGATAAAGGTTCTTTCCAACCTTGGCCATGAAATCGACCTTATTACCTATCATATTGGAGAGAATAAAAAATTTGAAAATTTAAAAATATTAAGAATCCCAAATCTTTTTTTTATAAATAAAATAAAAATCGGACCTTCTTCTGCTAAAATTCCCCTCGATTTTCTTCTTATTTTAAAAGCTGTCTGGCAGCTCACACAAAAAAAATATGATATGATATTTTCTCATGAAGAAGCAGCATTATTTGGGGTAACTCTGGCAAAAATCTGGCGGCTTCCTCACATCTACGATATGCATTCCAGCCTACCTCAGCAGCTTGAAAATTTTAACTTTTCTCGTTCAAAACTCTTAAAAAAGATTTTTATGTGGATGGAAAAATACATCTTGAAAAACTCAAATGCCATCATTGTCATCTGTCTGGACTTGTTGAAAAAAGTAAGAGCAGAAGGATTCGGAAAAAAATCAATTCTCCTTGAAAATTTTATTGATTTTAAACACCCAAAATATTCCCAATATGAAATAAAGAAAAAACGGCAAGAATATGCCTCTGAAGAAGAAAAGATTGTCCTCTATGCTGGAAACTTTCAACCTTATCAGGGTATCTCTCTTCTTTTGAAAGCAGCAGCAAAACTTAGAGACGAAAGTGTAGTCTTCCTTCTAGTAGGGGAGAACAAAACCGCTGTTGAAAGAATGAAAAAGAAAGCAGAGGAATTAAACATATCGGGAAAGGTACACTTTACCGGTCAGGTTAGTCCTTTTGTGATGCCTTTGTTTATATCTCTAGCTGATGTCCTTGTTTCTCCCCGACTCTCAGGGACAAACACTCCTCTGAAAATTTACTCTTTTCTTAAATCCGGAAAGCCATTGGTCGCTACAAATCTCTGGACACACACACAAATTTTGAGTGATAAAATTTCAATTCTTGTGAACCCTAATCCAGAAAGCATGGCTGAAGGAATTTCATTTGCACTCTTCAACAAAAAAGCAAAAGAGCGTGCATACACGGCAAAAAAGACGGCAGAAAGAAACTACACTTATTCTAAATATAGGGAAAAAATCATCACAACTATTGAGAAAGCATCTGGATTCGAAAAGAGTTGTGATTAATACAATGAGAGCCTTTATAACAGGAGCTTCAGGTTTTATCGGAAGCTATCTCGTAGAGAAATTACTCAATAGAAACTGGCATGTCCGCGTCCTATTCCATAATAGAAGCATTTACAGAGAAAAAGAGTGCGAAATTGTGAAGGGAGATATCCGTGACCTCAACTTGCTAGAAAAGGCGCTCGATAGCACCGATATCATTTTTCACCTTGCCGCAGCCCTGGGGGCCTCTCTAATAAATAAACAGGAATTTTCCCAGATCAATACAGAAGGAACGAAGAATATTTTGAGAGCTGCCAAGAAAACAGGAGTTAAAAGGATTGTCCATTTTAGCTCGGCAGGGGTCTTGGGATCAGTGAAAAAAAACGAGACCGCAGATGAAGGCTACCCACTAAATCCACGAAGCATCTACGATAATACAAAGCTTGAAGGGGAAAGGACTGCCCTTAATTTCGCAAAGAATGGAATGAACATAGTTATTGTTAGGCCAGGATGGACTTACGGACCAGGAGACAGGCGAACTTTTAAACTAATAAAAACTATAGCAAAAAAAAGATTCATCCTTGTAACAAGAGGAAATGCCTTGCAGACACCTGTCTATATTGACGACCTCATCGAGGGTGTTCTACTCTGTGCAAAAAGAGGAAAAAAAGGGCAAATCTATCATATTGCAGGAAATGAAGCCCTAACCGTAAAAGAAATAACAGAAACAATCGCCTTATCTTTAGGGAATAAAATACCTCCTTTTTCGCTTCCTCTTTTTCCAGTGAAAGCAGCAGTGTGGCCTGTAGAAAAAATATTTTATCTTTTTAAAAGAGAATCTCCACTGTCTGTGGGAAAATTATCTTTTTTCATCCACCCCAAACCTCTTTCAATACAAAAGGCAAAGCAGGCCCTTGGCTACAGTCCGAAAATAGATCTTAATACAGGAATGGCTCAAACTATTGCATGGTATAGAAAATATAAATGGATATGATAAGTTGGCTCATCACAAATATGGATACCTGAGTATGAAATATAAAGAAGATGAATTCGAGGGGATGGCCGCGATTGACTTCAAATTATCGAGCATATATTATATCCCTTATTTAAAAACAAAATAACTTGAAAACAACATTATGAATAAAGAAAGAGTGGGAAAATTTTATGATGTTGTATGGACAGAATACATTCCTGAATATAGAGAAACAGAGAAACACTGGAAAATCTTTTTCTCTCCAGAAGAAGTCACCGGCAAATCTGTCCTAGATGCAGGATGTGGAACCGGTATCTTCAGTATCATCTTCGCCAATAATGGCACAGCTAAAGTCACTGGAATCGATATCAGCAATGGAAGCCTTGATACAGCACAGAATCTAAAGGATAAATTCGGAATTCATAATGTGGAATTTATAAAACAGGACATGCTAGAACTCTCTTTTCCAGATGAAAGCTTCGACATAGTCTGGGCGTGGGGAACTGTTCACCACACTACCGACTCATTCAAGGCAATAACCGAACTGATAAGAGTACTCAAAAAAAATGGATCTATTCTTCTCGCTATCTACACAAAAACCAGACTCACTTTCATCCATGAAATCATTAGAAAGACACTGATCCGAACTCCCAAGATATCACGGAAGCTTATTTCGAAGATTCTTGCTATATTTCTCGCTCCTGTTGTTTTTTTCTTCAAGAAAAGAGAAAAATCACGAAAGGGTGAAAAACTCGAAGAATTAATCATGGACTGGTATTTCGTTCCCATAAGGCACTATTACGTACCAGATGAGATAAAAACATTCCTTGAGAAAAAAGGATTTTTAATAGAAAAATACCTTCCTGCCTCAGGCCGCTTTGACAGTACTTCAAATTTTATTTTCAAGGCCCGAAAGCAGTAAGAAGAGTTTTTATAAATGTAATTCTCAGCTAAAATAATTCAAGATAATAAAATTGACTTACAAAAAACTAGACGTTATGATAAGCCCCTAAAAAAAATATTTATTGATAGTCTTATCTTAGAAATGCCGGATCAGATGAAACAATGAAGAAGATCAAACTGCACACAAAGATTTTCATCGGACTTATTCTAGGAGTAGCTGTAGGCCTTATTTTTGGCGAGAAAGCCACAATAATCGAACCTGTCGGGACTATCTTTCTACGCTTAATAACAATGATTGTTGTTCCCCTTGTTTTCGTTTCCCTCATGCTTGGAACTGCAAGCCTTGGGGATATCCGCAAACTCGGGCGTATAGGTGCAAAAACAGCTGTCTATTTTGTTATAACCACTGTCATTGCAATTTGTATAGGTCTCATTTTAGCCAACATCGTAAAGCCGGGCGAAGGTTTAAAAGAAGATGTCAAAACAGAGCTTTACAAGAATTATGAATCATCAGCCCAAGTAGGCATTCAGAAAATGGAAGAAAAACCAACTCTGGTTGAAATGTTGGTAAACACTGTCCCTACAAATCCCATAAAGGCACTCATTGAAGGAAACATGCTTCAGGTTATTTTCCTAGCGCTTCTATTCGGAGTAGTCCTTACTCTAATAAAAAAGGAAAAGACAAAAACTCTTATAGAATTTTTAGACGCTTTAAACGACGCAATCATTCAGGTTGTCCATATTGCCATGAAACTTGCTCCGTATGGCGTTCTAGCTCTAATCGCTGCTGTTATAGGTAAATACGGCGTGAATATTCTAATTACTCTTCTTAAATATTCTCTTGTCGTACTCGGAGGCCTTTTTATTTATACTTTCAGCATAAACAGTCTATCTGTCTCAATTCTCGGCAGAACAAATCCTCTGCGTTTTTTTAGCGCGATAAAAGAAGCCATGGTTATTGCCTTCAGCACATCAAGCTCAAATGCAGCCCTTCCAGTAGCCATGGAAAGTGTGGGACATCTTGGAGTTTCGCGCGAATATTCGAGCTTTATTATCCCCCTAGGTGCTACCATTAATATGGATGGAACAGCTCTTTATCAAGGAATTGCAGCTGTTTTCATCGCTCAAATCTACGGTATACCTTTAGGAACTGTGGACCAGATTACCATTGTTCTTATGGCTGTCCTGTCCTCAATAGGGGCTGCCGGTGTCCCTTCAGCCGGTATTATCACTCTGGCCATGGTTTTGAAACAAATCGGTGTCCCACTCGAAGGAATTGCCTTAATTCTGGGAGTCGATAGATTTCTTGACATGTGTCGAACAGCAACAAATATCATCGGAGACATGGCCTGTTCTGTTGTTATCCAGGGGTCGGAAGAAAAGAACCTGAAAGCAGTAAACCCTCAGTAACTAACCTGAAATATTCCGGATATTATCCAACGTTTTAGAATCCTCCACATTTAAAACTTCAGGTGGGGACGGCCAGTTCCTACCAATCCTTTTTAAAAGTCTCAACAAAACCTTTCCTGCTCCTAATTCAACAAACAAATCAATTTTTTCTTTCCTTAGAACTTCCATAGATTCATACCAACGTACCGGACAGCTTACCTGCTTCCTCAGGGCATCCTTAGCCTCTCTACCACTATGGATAATTTTCACACCCGAATTAGTAACAATCGGAAACTTAAGGTCCCTAAACTCAACTTGTTCTAAATCATGAGCAAGTTTCTCTTCTGCGCTTTTCATTAGCTCACAGTGAAATGGAGCACTTACCGGAAGCATCATAGACCTCGGAGGATTTATCAAGGATAAAGCTTTTTCTACAGCTTGCTTGTGCCCGGCAATAACAATCTGTTCCTTGCTGTTCCAGTTTGCAATCTGCACAACTCCTCTATCCACTTTTTCCAAGGCTTTTTCAACATCCCTGTAGTCAGAACCCAATACAGCAGCCATGACTCCAACTCCTACAGGAACTGCCTCCTGCATGTACATTCCTCTCTTATGGACAAGTAAGACAGCATCCTCAAATCTAAGAGAGCCAGCTGCCACAAGAGCAGAATATTCTCCAAGACTGTGTCCTGCTCCTATTACTGGCTCTTTTCCCAATAGCGAATAGACTATATGGCTTACTACAAGAAGAGCAGGTTGAGTATTCTGTGTCAGATTGAGTTTTTCTTCTGGCCCATCAAAGCAGATATTAGAAATCTTGAAACCCAGAGTTTCATCTGCCCTTTCAAATATTTCCTGTGCTAAAGAGGAAGATTCGTAGAGGTCTCTCCCCATGCCTATTCCCTGCGAGCCCTGTCCTGGAAATAAAAATGCCAGATTCATACTTGCTCCATTTTCTTATGTTTCATGCTTTACATTTAAAATTCATTACAAAGCAATATTAAAAACCGGCTTTTTCTTACTACTCAGAGTACTGATGCAGCGGGGAAATTTTGTCACCAACTTTAAAATTGACCTGTACATTCGCTTTCTTTCTCAAATTTAATATCCACTCTTCGACTTGCTTATTCATTCTCTTTAGTTTTATGGCAGATTCAATCTCATCAAGAATCTCCACCATAGGTTTAGGCTCAAGACCTTTTTCTTCTTGAGAAGGGATATAAACCTGATTATAATATGCTTCAATTTCCCTCAGACTTACACTCACTGCCTGGCTGAACTTGGCAGATATTATTTTTTTAAAAAATAAATTTTCCCTAAGATATTGTCTTAAATCATCCAAATCAATGCTAAAAAAAGCAAGTATTTTTTTCATCTCATCCTGGCCAATTTTTTCTATGACATCATTAAGATATGAATCTACTTCTTGTTTCTCGATTGAAATATTCTCGCTGGCCAACTGAAGGATCAATTTTTGATTGATCAATTTGTTAAGAATGTATGAGTGGATATCTTGCATACGGCCTAATTTATCTGATTCGTACAGTCCAAATGCTTCGACAATTCTTACATCTGTCAAAGTTATGACTTCTTCATTAACTACAGCCATTATGCGGTCAACAATATCCGGCAAGCCATCACCAGCAAACATCAAACAATGAGCCGAAAGACACAAACAAACAGACAGACACGCAGCAAAATTATATATCCTTTTCATATTACTATCTCTTTAAAAAATATTTCCAATAGTAATGAAAACTAAAACTTCTTTTTCTCTTTCTGGTGCATTCATATTCCAACCAATTTCAAATCGGACAGGCCCTAAGGGTGTTCGATAGCGCAACCCAAGTCCTACAGCATTTTGAATAGAATCCAAGCTTACTTGTTTTCTCCTTTCGAAAACATTTCCTGCATCATAAAAAGCGACTCCGGATAAACTTTTAAAAGATGAAATGAGCGGGAAATTCAGCTCAAAATTAAACAATAAAAGAGCTTTCCCACCAACAGGTTTTAAAGAATTCGGATCTTTTGGGCCAAGTTCATCAAATTCGACTCCACGAAAAGAGTTGCTGCCCCCAGCAAAAAACCTTTCATGAATTGGTATTCTTCCTCGTCCCAGTCCAAAACGGGTCGTCGAACTAAATGTACAACCTAGAAAAATTGGCACAAAAACCTGGTATTTCGAGAATGTTTTCAAATAGTCGGATTCAGCATTAAAGAGGGGATAGGCCCACTCAAGAACAGAACTGAAAAAATATCCTTTTTCCGGGTTAAAAGGATCATTCCTTTTATCCCATATGAAACTTCCAGAAATAGATGTGGCAGAAAAAGGGAAAAGCTGGCGGTCCACCTCTGATTCCGACGTGAGAAGTTCAAACAATGTTGTTCTGGCAAACCTTAAGGAAGTCAATAATACCATGTTTTCTTTATCTGACAGGGATTTAATAGCTGAAAGGCTGATGCCACGACGGTCAAAGCTGTAGCTTTTCCGCTGCTCTCTTTCCAACCACACATTCAGGAAAGTCTGCATCCGTAATCCGAAAAAGTAAGGCTGCTCCCAGGAAACAACTCCTCTTTTCTCTCTAAGGCTAACTTGTCCAATAAGACTAAACTGGGCAGCCGAGCCAAAAATATTACTCCGTATAAACTCAGCTGTTCCGCGCGGCCTTACAACATTATTCCATACAGCAAACGAACGTGGTTCATTTTTTGTCTCCAGCCCCAATCCTAAGCCGACATAATTTCTCTCTCCTTCCCTGAATCTGAACAGCAAATTTTCCTTTTCAGGTGAAATAGGAATTTCTTCGACTCTCACTTCGGTAAAAACTCCCAGCCTTTCAAGCCTTGCTTTTGTTTCCCTGATCGAATCATAAAAGGCGTAATCCCCTTCCTTTATTAAAAATTCTCTTCGGATTGTGCTTTTTTTTGTAATTTCATTTCCTGTAATAATAATGCTCTCAATTTTTACTCTCTTGCCTTCATTGATACTAAAATTAACAGAAAATAAATCGTTACCAATATTTTGAACCTGGGCTTTTACTTCTGTCCCTCTGACACCTTTATTTAAATAAAAAATCTCTATTCTTTCTATATCTTTCTGAATGTCTGGCTGATAGAAAGGACATCCTTTGAATATGTTTAAACAATTAAGAATCTGTTCCTGGCTGAACAAAGCATTTCCCTTTACGGAAATGCTTTCAATCTTTTCCTGCCTTCCTTCTTCTACATAAAAAACAGGCTTAACCTTTTTCCCCTCTCTAATAAAAGTCAGGTCAACCCTCGTATCAGGAAATCCTCGGGTCTTATAAAGGAATATAAGCTCCCTGGGCAATTCAAACAGTCTGGCTCCGATAATTTTGCTCAGAATAGGAATATTTTTTTTAATCCCCAGCTCAGTTCCAATCTGTGAAGGAGTAAAATAATTAAGTCCTTCGAAAGAAATATCCTGAATTCTATATCGTTCGCCGGGTGATACCTTATAAACAATACGGACCTTATTATTTTTTCTTTCGACAAAAGAATCGACAGAGGAAAAAAGATGTCCTTTATTTCTCATATATCCTATGATCTTTGCTTCGCCTTCAGCCAAGCCCCACTCCTCAAATATTTCGGCTTCCCAGATTGGTTTCAGAAGACTCAATGGTACTTCCGCACCCCTTACTTCAATCTCAATTTTTTCATGGGGTGTGATTCCCAGAACCAGGGATACATTTCCCTTTTCTTCATTGAGCTTCTTTTCTTTAACTTCAATTTCCACTTGATGGTAATGCCTAGAATTATAAATACCCCTGAGTTTCTCAATATCCTCCTCCAGCACTGATGGGATAAATTCTGTCCCTTCCTTAGTCTTAATCTTCTTCCTCAACTCAGCTTCAGGAATAATGACATCTCCAGAAAAAGCAATCTTGTCAATAATAAACCTCTTGGCTAAATGAATCTTAAAAAACACATCGACATTGGATGTCTTAAGGTTTTTGTCTATAACGGGCTCAACTTCCGAATAAAAATATCCTTCTTTGTTTAAAATATTCTTCAGTTCTTCAACAGCCTTATCCAGATCTTTGTCAGAAAATGGATTCCCTTCACTTATTAAGTGCAAACCTTCTTTTAGCTTTTTCCGGGGGATTTTTTCTTCGCCAAAAAAATCTATTTTCCTAACAAAAATTTTCTTCACCAGGGAAAAAGTCAGCTTTATTTTTTGTTCTCCTTCTTTTAAAACCTGAATGTCAGAGTAAAGTCCTGTTTTGTAAATTTGCCTGATACTGCTGTCCACTTTTTTTAAAGAAAACTTTTCACCCTCTTTAATTGCAATCAGCTCTTTTATGTTCTCACTGCCTCGTCCGCCGTCTATCTCTACGGTAATCCTCGTTACGATAGGAAAATAATTGCGGTTTTGAGGAAAAGTCGCCTGAGGCAAAAACACCAAAGACAAAAACAGGGCAGTAATGTTTAATACAAACCACCCTTTGTTACTCAGGCTAAAATCTTTTATGAATTTTAACATCAATGCTTATCCGGCCTGTTTCGTCCCGTGTGCTCACAACGGATAAATCCTTCGTAAGCTCCCATTCGAGGCGAGTAATCTCTTCCCGCTGGCTTGTTAAATTTGTCGAATAAAGAATAAAAAAGTTTCGTGATATTTTCTTTCCCACTGACAGCCGGGCACTCATTTCTGCCGAAGACCCCATAATAAAAGGATCAATTCTGATATTGGTAATACTGAATAGACTCTCTGCACGCTTTTTCGCTTCCTCTAAAAGCTGAAAAGAGAGAAGCGAGGCTGTCCCCTGCTGCATGCTTTTATCATAACGATAAGTCCGCCTGAATGCTTCTCCCACAGCAAGAAGAGCCAGAACATCTTCAGGAGGAAGCGGAGGTGAAGAGCTGAATTCAGGATTCAATCGATCTAACAAGCCGTCGAGAGAAAAGGTTACCCGATAATCCTTAACATAGGTTTCTCCCTTAAAGCTTAAATAAGGATTAATTTTCAGCGGACTAAAAAAGCTTACTTTTCCCTTTAGTATATTAAATTTTCTATCCTGAAAATAAACTTCTCCACCTAGCGTCTCAATATCTCCTATAATAACAGGAGAATACACATTGCCAGAAATAGTTAGATCAAATTTTCCTTGAACATTTCCCAATGAGTTTTCCATCCAAGCACTGTCATCAGCTCGAAGTTTGATATTCAACAAGAGATCATCAAAAAAACCCGGCCCCTTTCGAGGGCTGTAATATGGAACCGAAGAAAAGACAAATTTCTCACTTAGCTCCCGTCTATAAGAAAGCCTACGAATAAAGAAATATCCTTCTAAGACAAAACGGTCAGCGTCTTTGATAAGAGACAATGTTCCATCTGCTAAAGCTCTTGTCCTTTCTAAAGGGGATAATAACAGGTTCTTTCCTTCTGTCCTGACATTAATTATTTCTATGCCTGATTTTCCCAGTTTTAACTGACCAGAACCCCTTACTTCCCCACCACCCAATGTGCCTCGGAAGGAGCGCAGAGAAAAGTCACCATTTTCAACGAAAACAAGCCCTGAGTAATCTCTGAAAGCATGAGCAAAATGAGGCAAAGGAAATACTTCTCCATTGAAATCAATAGCTCCTTTTATTCTGGGAGAACGCTTCGTGCCATAAACGTCAGCAAGATAATTAATATGCCCTTTCGTTCCTTTCCATGGAAGCAGAAGGTCAGGGTTTGTAAAAGATCCCCTTATTTTACCTGTAAGTGATTCTTCTTTGACGGGAAGGTTAAGAGAAACAGAGAACTTATTTTCTCCCGGTAAAAAATTTCCTTCTGTCTCGATATTAATCTGCTCTTCTGAAAAACTGACTTTAAGTTTCCCTATTGCTTTGGTTTTTTGGAAAGGTTCAAAATACAAATTTTTTATTTCAAAAGGCCCTACAGCCGAATCACTGCTATAAAGGCCATTCCCTTTAAGATGAAATGACAATTCTCCTCTTAAACCAGCATAAATGGAAGAAAGGTCCATCCTCTCTCCTTCGACATCAATGTCAAACTCCTTGCTTAATAGTCCCAAAAGAACAGATCCTTTTATATTTGCTCCATGCATATTAAATTTAAGATCTGGAAAAGAAAAGAATTCTTTCCCACTCGATAGTTTTCCTTCTACATCTGTCAGGATTTGGCCGGCAAAATCTAGCCGGCTGCTCGTAAAGCTCCCCTTGAATATCATATCTTCTTCTTTTTGGTTAAATTCGAAATCTCCGGAAGCTTCACCTTTAAGCGGCAATTCAATGTCCAAATCTGGAAGGATAGCTTCAAGCAATCCCCTCTCTACATGCATCTTTACTTTTGTCTCATTCTGAGTCGTAACTAGGTCGATTTTACCTTTCATTGACGGATCATCAACATTGAATCTTCCGAAAAAATTGTTCTTGACAACTTCAGCCTCTCCATCGATAAACCCGGCATTAAATTTATCAAACCCTCCAGAATATATAGTAAATCCCGCCCTGACATTCGGAAAATTAAAATCACCAAATATCTGGATATTTGTATGGCCTTTTCCTCTTATCTCCGGAAATTGAAAATCTTTGCGAAGCACTATAGATGTAAATTCTCTTGCCCTCCTGACATCTTTGACTTCACCCTGCAAGCTAAAATCCACATCTTGACCTTTATTAATCTTTCCATCGACTTCTAATATGGCAAAGTCTGACTCAAGACTTGAAGAATAAAAACTGAATTCATTTTTCCCATCCCAATTGAATCTTGCTTTACCCTGAAATGGAAATTTACCAGGTTTTACTTCAAGTCCATCATCCTTGAATTCCACATCCGCAGAAAGTATCCCTCTATCAATACTAAAACTCCCCCATACAGGCGAAGAAACAGGATACGGCAAATCTACAAAATTCATGATCGGCTCAAGATAAAATCTTTGAGCAGTACCTTTAACCTTATTCTCATAGAAATAAAGTTTTAAATTCTCACCAAGAAGTCCATTTTTCCGGATTTTAAAATCGAGATTTCCACCAGTTTTTTCCTTGAAATCGATTCTTCCCTTGACATCCCCCATAAAAACTCTATTCAAGACAAGACTCTGACTTGAAAAATCTGAACGGAAAGCAATTTCTCCTTCTCTTCTTGTTAGAACTCCACTTCCTGCGGCTTTTCCCTTCCAATTAAAAGGAAGATTGAACACATTCGCTATTAGATTTATATTGCCCCTGAACGATGTTTCAAAACGATATTCTGGGTCAAAAAGAGCAATGATCTTTCCTTCAATTTTCAGAATCTCATCAGGCCCATTAATTCTTAGCTTCTTTATTTCGATTTCTCTATCGGTTCCTTCTGCTAACAGACTCATACTTCCTTTAATAGGTTGTTTATTAGCTCCCAAGGAAAAAATATTATCTTTAACTTCTGCTTTAAAAGCAAAATAATCTCTTTTCATTACAAAAAGAATATCCGCACCTTTAGAATGAATTCGCGCCTCTTTTCCCGAGTAAACTATTTCTCCATCTTTAATTAAACCTTTTTCTATTGCAAACGGAAATTTCAGCCGAAATTTTGTTCTGTCGGCACCCTCAGTTCCCAACGGGAAACTCTTGATTCTCAAAACAGGCTGCTCAATAAAAACATTGAACGGTTTTTCTCTGGATAACAATGATTTATAAGAAATTTTAAGGGAAACTTTTTTTGCGGAAAAATAAGGAGAGAGAGAAACCGACTTAATATCATTTAACACCAAAACAGGAGGGAAAAAAGATATGTGGACCTCTGTGAAATTAAAATTCGATTGAATCTTATTTTTAACTCTACGCAGAAAAATACTTCTTATAATTGAGCCGGTTCCAACCAAGATAAGGATTATTACTGAAATACTTATTAAAAATTTAAGCTTTTTATTTGCTTTCATTATTGTCAATCAGCTATGAAATGCACAAAGGATGCGATTCGTAATTATGTCTGGGTCATTTATAGCATTTAACCTTTTCCCAATCTTTTAAAAACCTCTGCATCCCGATATCTGTCAATGGATGTTTTACCAATTTCTCTAGAGCCTCAAAGGGCAGAGTCGCAATATCAGCCCCCATCATAGCAGCCTCGACAAAATGGAGAGGATGCCGGATACTTGCAACAATCACCTCTGTCTCAAATCCATAATTATTGATTACTGTTACAATCTGATCTACGAGATCAAGACCATAATTGGAAATATCATCCAGGCGTCCTACAAAAGGGCTTACATATCTTGCCCCTGCTTTAGCAGCAAGCAGTGCTTGACTGACAGAAAACACAAGGGTTGTATTAACTTTGATGCCATCCTGGAATAATGCCTTAGTTGCCTTAAGCCCCTCTACACATATCGGTATTTTTACAACAATATTCTCTGCCAACTTCACCAAAACTCTTGCTTCTTTTATGATATCATTTGCTTGGGTGGAAACACATTCTGCACTTACCGGCCCAGGAACAATACTGCAAATTTGTCTGATTAAATCTTCAAATTTTTCATTCTCTCTGGAAACTAAAGATGGATTCGTCGTTACCCCATCTATAATCCCCCAACTTACTGCCTCTTTTATCTGGTCCAAATTAGCCGTGTCTAAAAAGATTTTCATCTTCACCTCCAGAATTTGCTTAATTTCAACTTTTTATTCTATCTATCTCCCTAATAAATCTAACATAAGCCAACCAAAGAAACCAGAAAAACTATAGTAATAAGATTACTACTTAATTTTCATTACTCTATTAGAAAGAATTCCTATCCCTTCTATCTGAATATCAACCCTGTCTCCGGGTACCATAGGCCCTACACCCGATGGTGTTCCAGTAGTAATAACATCGCCAGGATACAAGGTCATTATATTGGAAATAAATCTTACCAGAAAAGGAATAGGAAAAATTAAATTTCTCGTATTTGCTGATTGCCTGAGTTTCCCATTCAAAAAAGTTTTAAGTCTTAGTTTTGAAGGGTCAGCATCCGTGGAAACACAGGGCCCCACAACAGCAAATGTGTCAAAAGATTTTGACCTTGTGAACTGCCCGTCTTTTTGCTGTAGGTCGCGTGCTGTAATATCGTTGAAACAAGTATAGCCCAAGATATAATCTTTGGTTTCATCATTTTCCTCCAGATCATGTGCCTTTTTTTTGATTATTAATGCTAGCTCACCTTCATAATCTATTCTTTTTGACATCCTGGGATAAATGATTATATCATCCGGCCCAATCAGTGCAGAAGGCGGTTTTAAAAAAATAAGAGGCTCTTTCGGGAAAGGCTTCCCCATTTCCACAGCATGGTCCTTATAGTTTCTTCCTACTGCCACTATTTTTGAAGGTTTTGCAGGGGGGAGAAGAGTCACTTCACCTATGGGAATCCCTTTTCCCTTGACTTTAAACTTCTTGAACACCGATCCTTCGACAGGAAAAAGAGTTTCTTCTCTCAAAACTCCAAAAAAAATGTTTTTTGCATGTCGGTAGCGATAAATTTTCATTGTAAATTCTCCTTTACAACTTCAGATACGCTTCCTGATTTTTGACTTTCATTCCCGGATTTATCTTGAGCAGTTACAGTATAATAATACCTTTTATTTTTTCCAATTGTAACATCATTATACGTGCTTCCTTTAATTATTCGAGGGCCTAATAACTTGTATTCATCCTCTCCTTCTTCTTTCCTCCAAACCCTGTAGCCAGCTAAATCCTCCTCCTGATTGGCATCCCAACTCAAGGCTATAAGATTTTCTCCAGCGACAGCCACTAACCCATTTGGTTGAGAAGGAGGAAATATATCCTCCGCCAAAACCTCTATCGTCTCAGAGTCATCACTCTCCAAATAGGGGGAGGAATCTGTTAAAGAAGTCCTTATAAAATAAAAATAATTCCTTCCAAAAAGAAATTCATTATCCTCGTATTTTTCTTCTTTTATCAACTTGGTATTTAGCCTTATTGGTATTTCTTCACCCTCTTTTCTGTAAATATTATAACCCTCCAGCTCAGGAGGCAAGGATTGATCTATATTCCCTTCAGGAAAATGCCATTGGATTTCTATCCTATCTTCAAAAACAGAAGCACGGATATTTATAGGCGGGAGAGAAAGAATTTTAGGTTTTACATATATCAACTCTGAAAATGCTGATTTCTTTTTTCTCCTGTCTTTTATTCTTAAGCTGAAAATTAATCTCTTCGAAACAAACTCTTCATGTGCTAAGCAATAATAATAATTAAATTCACCATGGAATTTAGCCTTCTGATACTCAGGAAATTTTTCGTTTTTTATGGAAAGAATAAGTTCGGCAATCTCCTCAAATTCCTCTAACTTGACAGGCATTTCTTTTTTAGAAGAGTCCTCATCTTCTTTAAGCAGCCAAATTTCCACATTTTCAATTTCAGACATAGGACTCCCATCTGAATAAGTTGGGGGATTTTTCCATGTCAGGATGATCTTATCCCCTTTCTGGATTGCATTAACAGCTTCAATTTTTCCCGGTATCTTTATAAGCGGCGCCAGAATAGGACCTTTTTTCCCACAAAAAATACAGAAAAATACAAGAATCAAAATTATAAGGAGATAAAAGAATCTTTTCATCAAAGAATGAAGCGGCTGAGATCCTGGTCTTCTACAATATCTTTAATCTGTTTTTCCACATAAGTCTTATCGATTAAAATTTTCTTCTTTTTCATCTCAGGAGCATCAAAAGATATCTCTTCCATCACTTTTTCCATAACCGTATGAAGCCTGCGGGCTCCAATATTCTCGTTTATTTCATTCACCTTTTCTGCGATCTCTGCAACTTCATCAATCGCATCTTCAGTAAATTCGACATGAATTCCTTCTGTCCCTAAAAGAGCTTTGTATTGCTTGATTAAAGCATTCTCCGGTTCCGTCAATATTTTTACAAAATCTTTCTTGTCCAGGGATGTGAGCTCAACTCTGATCGGAAACCTTCCTTGAAGTTCCGGAATCAAGTCAGAAGGTTTGGAAACATGAAATGCCCCGGCACCGATAAAAAGAATATGATCTGTCTTCACCAAGCCAAACCGAGTGTTAACAGTAGTCCCTTCGATTATGGGAAGCAGGTCTCTCTGGACTCCCTCACGGCTGACTTCCGGGCCATGTCCTGTTTCACGGCCGGATATTTTGTCAACCTCGTCTAAAAATATGATTCCTGAATGTTCGACTTTCTCTACAGCCAACCTGTTCACCTGGTCCATATCCAGCAGTCTTTTCTGTTCTTCTTCTAACAGGTATTCCCGGGCTTCCTTTATTTTCACTTTCCTTCTTTTGGATTTTCCACCTCCTAACCCGGGGATAATTTCCTGAATGTGTATTCCAATCTCTTCAATACCAGAATTGGAAAAAATTTCAAAAGGAGAGGACATTTTTTCCTTGGTTTCTATCTCTATCATCCTTTCTTCCAAGAGCCCTTTCCTTAACTGATGTCTCAGTTTCTCTCTTGTATCATGGAATTTATCAACTTCATTCTGTTCCACATTATTCGCTGTTCTTTTCAACGGAGGAAGTAAAACATCAAGCACCCTCTCTTCAACATTTCTTTCAGCTTTTTCCCTGATTTCCTCTATCTTTTCCAGCTTAACCATTTCCACAGACATTCGAACCAAATCCCTTATCATTGACTCAACATCCCGGCCAACATATCCGACTTCAGTAAACTTGCTTGCCTCTATCTTTAGAAATGGGGAGGATGTAAGTTTGGCAAGCCTTCGTGAGATTTCGGTCTTGCCAACTCCGGTAGGACCAATCATCAAGATATTCTTAGGCGCAATTTCATCACCAAGTTCAGGGGGAAGTTTTCTCCTCCGATATCTGTTTCGAAGCGCTATTGCTACTGCCTTTTTTGCCGCCTGCTGGCCAATTATAAATTTATCCAGCTCGGTTACTATCTCACGAGGAGTAAGCTCTTTATCCATAAGTTCCATAACAGGTTCCTTAAAAGATTGAGGAAGAACTATAGGCATTTAGAGCTCCCCAACTGTAATTTGATCATTCGTATAAATGCAGATACCGGAACTTATTTTTAAGGCTTCCATGGCAAGCTCTTTGGCAGATAAATCCGTATGTTTTATGAGAGCACGAGCAGCCGCAAGAGCGTAAGCGCCTCCTGAACCGATGGCAATTATTCCGTCATCAGGTTCTACTACATCACCGGTCCCCGAAATCAGTAAAGAGTTGCTTTCATCAGAAACAATTAGCAGTGCTTCCAGTCTTCGAAGCGCTTTGTCTAAGCGCCAGTCCTTGGCAAGTTCAATAGCTGCTCGGGGAAGATTCCCGTGGTATTCTTCCAGTTTTGCTTCAAATCTGGAAAAAAGGGCAAATGCATCAGAAGTGGCCCCCGAAAATCCGGCTATCACTTTTCCCTTGTAAAGAGTCCTTATTTTACGGGCTTTCTGCTTTAAAACTGTATTACCGAGAGTCACCTGACCATCACCAGCAATAGCTACTTTGCCTTTATGGCGCACACAAATAATCGTTGTTGCCTTTATCATCAAATCACCAAGTTATAATAATAATTAATGCAAATAAATAAGTAAAGTACAAGTTTGAAGGCTGAGGCAATTTTTATGAATAACCCAGGTTAATGAATTCATTGCAAAGCATAAATACAATCTGTAAAATTAGAATTAATACACAGTGTTAGATAATAGCATAATGAATCAGGGAGGACATTTCATGAAAAACATAATAATATCAGGGCTTGTTATTCTGATATTGGCACTTGTTTCATTCAGCCAGGATCTTACTGGAGAAGACATCATCCAGAAAGTTAATGAACTGATCAATGTACAGACAAGTTACGGAAAGGCAAAGATGATCATTATAACAAGCTCCGGCAGCAAACGCACATTCATCTATGAGTCCTGGAGTAAAAATAAAGGTGAGAAAAATCTCGTGCGGTATCTGAAACCAACACGCGTGAAAGGGCAGGCAATACTGATGTTGAATCATTCCGATGACATCTGGATGTACTTTCCTCGCACTCAGCGAGTCCGAAAGCTTGCCACTCACGCAAAAAAGCAAAAAATGCAGGGAAGCGATTTTTCTTACGAAGACATGGGGAGCGGAGATGAGTTTATTAATGACTTCAGCCCAAAAAGACTCAAAGACGAAAAAATGGAAGGACATAACTGCTTCAAGCTTGAACTCACTCGCAAGCCGGACAGCAACATTTCTTATTCGAGATTGATTATGTGGGTAATAAAAGAAAATTTTTATCCGGTTGTAATCGATTACTATGAGGAACACAATCCTTCCTCTCAGGAGAAAAGACTGGTACAAAGCGATATCCGGATAATTGATGACATCCCTACCGCTATGAAAATGGTAATGTTCAATGAAAACGACAACACCCAAACAGAAATGGAGCTTCTCGAAGTAAAATACAACATCACACTGGAAGACAGCATGTTTACAGAAAGAGAGTTAAAAAAATGAAAAGATTTATATGTTTAATGATATTTCTGATTTGCTTCCTTCCATTTCTTAATGCTCAAGATAAACTTGAAATATTTGGATATTTTGAGTCCCAGGCATTAGCATCAAAAATCAAAAACAACTTCTACCAGCTTTATACAAATAAACTTAGAGTGGACTTAAAATCTCAGATCTCAAAAAATATTACATTCGCAGCCAATTTTGATTACATAACCTATCACGGAAAAACCCAATGGGATATCCTGGAATTTCTATCCAGCGATATTACTTCTAAAATCCCTCAAGGCATGGAATCATTTTATGTAATTCCATTTTCTAACCGCCATTTTCTTGACAACGCCTATATCAAGATGAGGTTTAAATATTTTGACCTGATTGTTGGTAAGCAACAAATTTCTCTCGGCACCGGTTATGTCTGGAACCCGACCGATGTGTTCAATATCAAGGACATGCTTGACCCTACCTATGAGATGCCAGGGCACAATGCCATGAGAATGGATGTGCCGCTGGGAGCATCTTACTCAATTACAGCACTCTATTCTCCAGGTGATAATTGGAAAGATTCTGCAAAAATGATTCAGTTTGAGGGGCGGATTTCCCATTTCGATTATTCTCTGATCGCGATCGAAAAGATCTGGAGATTTCATGATTATACACAATTCGATTATGAAATATTGAATTTTTCTGAAGTTTCCGAGAAAAGACAGCTCTTAGGAGGAAGCATGGCAGGGGAATTCTTAGGACTGGGGATTTGGGCTGAATATGGCTACAATAAAATGGAAAAATCCAAAGACTTTTGCGAACTCGTTGTTGGTTTGGACTACACCTTCGACTTCAAGACCTACATTCTGCTTGAATATTACAGGAATACATTTGGCAAATCCAATTATGAAGATTATGACCTTAATGATTGGATGCGGTTGTTTACAGCCGAACAAAAAGCCATTTCCCGCGACCAGATATATACTCTCATCCAGCACCCTGCAACCGATCTCATGACCATCGGGCTTTCAAGCTTTATTAGCATTTCAGATTCCAGTTTTACTTTAGCTCCGGTTTTCAATTACAGTTTATCGGATAATGCAGAGATTATAGCATATCTGAATTTCAGCTTTGGCAGAGAGGGAAAGATTTCCGGTAAAAACATGGGAAATGGAGGCATGATCAGGCTTCGCATCTATTTCTGATGAATGACGGAAAAGGAGAGAGCAGATGAGAGAAAAAATCTTAAAAAGCCTGGCTAACTGGCATACTGTTCACCCATGGAGAATGCTGCTTGTAGTATTACTCATAACCCTTATTCTCGGCATGTTTGCAGCCAATTTAAAGATCACCATGCGGGTATCAGATTTGCTCCCTTCCCGCGATGAGAGAGTAATTCAGTTCAATAAAATTCTCAACGAGTTTACAACAGCTACAAGCCTTGTCGTAGTAGTCCAGGGTGAAGAGGAAAAGATTAAAAATTTTGCCGACAAGATTGCACCGCAGATATTGCAACTGAAGGACAGCAGTAAAAATGACACATTTCAAAAAGAGATTGACAAGATTTATAAGAACATACAGAAATTAAAGACGAAAAGTAACCGGGAATCCAAAATATCAGAGCTCCAATCCAAAGCTAATGAGCTTCAAGCAAGGATTAACATGAAACTGTTCCAGCGTGTTGACTATAAGGCTGAAGTGGAGTTCTTAAAAAACCATGCACTGATGCTTGTAAAGGAAGCAGATCTAAAAAACACCAAACACATATTTATGGATCCAAACCTGACTGGCTTGCTTTCCAACCTTAACAATTCAATGGAAAAAGAATACGTCGGCCATGAAGAATCCATTTCCACCCGCGAAAAAGAAGACAGAACAGTAACATTTTTAGATGGAATTCAAAATCTAATCTTAAAATTACAGAATGCCGTACAAGGACATACTGTTTCTAAAAATGAAGTTTATGACTCAGCCGACAAACTTCTCCTGGGCGAGCCTTATATGTTATCGTACGATAAACAAGCCTTGATTTTAATTGCCATTCCTAACTTCACATTGATGGATAGGGATCTTCTTATGGTAGGGACTGATAAAGTACAGGCTATTGTAGATGACATGTTAATAGATTATCCTGATATTAAGACAGGTCTGAGCGGCGATGTGGCCCGGGAACATGATGAACAGGTCTATGCTGCACAGAGCTTTCAATATTCCACCTTAATCGCTTTATTTTTCATTCTTTTACTGCTTATTGTTTCTTTCAGGATGTTGTTTGCTCCTGTTTTCGCGATATTAAATCTCACTGTCGGTTTAATCTGGGGTATCGGTATGGCAGCCATCATCATAGGCCAACTAAACATGATGACATCGATGATGGCAGTGATTCTGCTGGGATTAGGTATTGATTTTTCGATTCATTTGATCTCCGGATTCACAGAATCTCGTGCTGCAGGAGACAATATTGACACGGCCATGGAAAAAACATTTCTTAAAAGCGGGAAAGGGATCTTGACAGGAGCACTGACAACAGCATGTGCTTTCCTGGCCCTGCTTATCAGTCAATCACGGGGAATGAAGGAAATGGGTATGGTCATAGGAATTGGCATTTTGTCCGTTCTCTTTGCCACTATGCTCTTTTTACCGTTGCTGTTGGTCTTTAGGGAGCGCCGTCTAGATAAAAAATATGAAGCGATAAAACGAGAAAGGATTCAGCGTGATATTTCTTTCAAGTCTCTCGGCCGCATGAGCGAATGGCTCAGCAAACACTATGTTTTTTCCATCATCACCGGCTGTATTTTAACTTTCATGCTGGTATGGTCAGCAGTCAAAATATCTTTTGACCAGAATTATATGAATATTGAACCAGAAGGATTAACTTCTACCGCTCTACAGGATACGATTCTAGAAAAATTTGACTTGAGTATGGAATATGCCCTTGTTTTGGCCGATAATATCGAGCAATCCCGCGAATTTTCAAAGAAGTACCGTGAAATGGGTTCAGTTGCTATTACTAACGACATTTCCCTGTACATCCCATCCTCAGAAGAGCAGCTAAAAAGAATTCCCCATATCCATGAAATCCACGAAAAAGTCCAGGCTGTCCCAATAAAGCAGGCTGTGATTCAGGATGATTTAGCTGCTTTAAATAAAGAGGTCAAACGGCTGCAGATGAACATAATGGAAATTCAAGACATGGCTTTTATTGGGGGTAGGGACAAAGTCGACAACAAATGCAAAGAAATCGTTGGAGATCCAGAAAAACCCCTCTCACAAAATATTATTCGACAATTACAGCAAGTGTTGGACGCTAATTCTTCAACTACTGCTAAAGGTCTGTCCGAATTTCAGCAGTATTTTGCTCCATATTTCAAAGATTCTATCATTAAGATGTGCTCGACTGAACCGATCAGTCTGGAAGAACTGCCTGTATCCATTCTAGACCGCTACTGTAATAAGACTCGGGATCAATTTCTAGTTACTGTTTTCCCATCCGGCAAACTGTGGGAAAATCCGGAATCTCTCCATAGATTCGTGGATGACCTGGAAAGTGTTACAAATAAAGCAACAGGATTACCTCCCGTGTTTCGTGCCATACTCAAAATATTTGCCCGTGACGGACGGAATGCGGTTTTACTGACGATTCTTATTGTTTTTATGCTCCTGCTGATGGATTTCCGGAGCCCGCGCTATGCAATCATGGCAATGATTCCCCTGGCATGCGGTGTATTCTGGATGGTTGGTTTTATGCATCTTATCGGCATGCAAATCAACGTAGTTAATATCATAGGCCTTCCTATAATCATAGGGATTGGCATCGATGACGGTGTTCATATCATGCATCGTTGGAAGCATGAAGGGAAGGGGAAAATCCGGACAATCTTTTCCAGTACAGGGAAAGCTATTTTTCTGACATCACTTACAACTATGTTTGCCTTTGGCTCCTTAGTATTTTCTATCTTCAGAGGCTGGGCATCCTTCGGTGGAGTACTCTTTATAGGGGTAGGAGCCTGTTTTTTAACTACAGTTATTATTTTACCTGGAATCCTGGGATTAATCGAAAGAGTCAGCTCTGAAAAATAAAAAACCCGGCAACGACCTACTCTCCCACTCTGCCCCCAGAGCAGTACCATCGGCACTTGAGAGCTTAACTTCCGTGTTCGGAATGGGAACGGGTGTATCCTCTCCGTTATGGTTGCCGGGAAATAATCTGATCTAAATAAGTCTTAATATATCTTGCTTACTGATAAGCATGACATTTTTTTGCCATGAATAAACTTTACGGTCAAGCCTCACGGTCTATTAGTACTGGTTAGCTCAATCC
>CAZYMU010000019.1:0-53973 GCA_964648465.1 uncultured Eubacteriales bacterium
GTAAATGCTCGCTCATTTTATTCGCGAGACTAACGAAAGAATCTTATCCATTACGGGCATGATGAGATTGTTTTGAGCCGTGATTTGGTCGTTGAATCAATCCCGGAAAAATTAATGGAAACTTGGACAAAGCCGATAGTTGTGAAAGAGGGGGAATAGAATTTTAAAGAGATTTTTCCTAAGAAAATACAAACAATTCAAACAAATTCAAGTAAAACACGAAGCTTAAGATTATCACAAACAATCTGTAGCTTAAGAAATACCATCGTCTGTACGAATTTTGCTGACGGGAAACAATCCTAATCTGCATTAATATAAAGATCATAGTCAGTTGTAACTTTTTATTGTTTTTTTTGATAGGTCTTTTAGATTGACTTATAAATTCCTCTCTTTATATATTCAGCTTCATCAAGAATCTCAAAAATTCCACCAATTGTAGTGAAATTACATGATCCTTCTTTTGCACAATCCATTAAATTTTTATTAAACCATTCACGAGTTAGTTCCCCGGAACTCTTCAGCTTTTGAAATGCTTTTTTGAATTCATATATAGTTATACCCTTCTCATAAGACTTACTAGGTTCCCTGTTATTTGGAATAGTATAAATAAGAGCCTCTTGACCTCTCCTTTTTCCCCATCCTTTTACCAAGTGTTTTCCTTTAGCTTCCGGTTTTTTTATTTCTGTATTTGGAAGAATCTTATCTTTAATTCTTTTTATAATCATATTATATTCTCCAGTTCAATGTCATTTTCTTTTCTTGATCTAAATTTGATAGAATGCCATGCATACCAATTAGAAGGGAGGGCTTCTTTTATTGCATCGTAGACCTTTTTTTCAGATTCCGGAGAATATTCTGAGATTGCTTCTTTAGGATATAAACCTGGGAGGCAATCTGATTTCATCTCTAGCCCTTTATGGTATTATATATTCATTATATCTGTGACTCAAGAAGGTCTTATATTTGTTACTTTGTTTTTAAATCTTGAGATTATTAATTCAATGAGATATAAAATAGGTGAGGGGGAAACAATGACCTATAAAGAAGAGTTACAAAAAGAAATAAAAGAAGAGAAATTGAGAAATCTTTGGCAAGATATATGTGAATCCTATGAACAAGGTGGAGTTGAGAAGATAAAAAAAGAACTTAACTCACGGACAGAAAAAATCAAAAAGGATTATAAGCAGGTAATTGAGGAACTTGAAAAAATGCTGTAATAGAGGCATGCGATGTTAAAGATAAAAGAGGCAGTAGTAGAGGGATTCAGAGGGTTTACTCAAAAGAAATCTATCGATTTCAATAATCCTGTTATATTACTATATGGGGGGAATCATCAGGGTAAAAGCAGTGTGTTAAATGCAATTGAATGGTGCTTGTACGGCGACAAGTGCATTGGTGAAAGATCTGGCATTCGTGAACGTGTTGGAAAAGGTGATATGGCCTGGAGAGTTGTAAATGATAATTCTGAAAAGGCACAAGTAAAATTAGTAATGGAGGGAGAACAGGGGGAATTTTCTGTTGTCCGAACCGAAGTAAAAGGAAAGGGCAAAAAAGGGAAAAGTATAAAAATATATTCACAAGATGGAACAGAAAAAAAGGCGGATGAAACTGACAAAGAAATTGCGAGATTAATTCGGGTTTCTTTCAAAGACTTTGCTACTACTGTGTATCAACACCAGGAGACCATCCACGACTTTGTGATGCAAAAACCAAGTGAACAGAGTGATGTAATGGACCGCCTCTTAGGTTTATCAGATTACCGGAATATTCTTGATGGTATTAAGAAGTCTGACGTTTTGAAGGTTCAGAAAGAGCTAACAGAAGAGTTTAATAAACTTCAGATCCGTGTACAAGATACGATAAATATTAGGCAAAAAGACCTGGATGATAAAAGAGGTAAAGCCAAAGAGAAAGGACTGAGTGAAGAAGAATTAAACGAAAATAAACTGCTTGAACTGGCGGAATCAACCATAAAAAGTATCAGTAACTTTGCCCGACTATTGGGGCTTAAAACAACAGCGATCTCTCCTCCTTCTGATTGGGAAAATACAGAATCATTCATTAATGAAATTAAGAAAGAGTGCAATCGTCTTTGGGCAGAATCTCCAGAGGTGAAGGAACAATCAGAAAAACAAAAGAAGAGAAGCGAAATGGTTTTATTTAAGACTCAATATGAGACTCAATACCTAAATTATAAATCAAAAAGGAAGGAACTTCAGGCTTTTGAACGAGAGAATGGAAACAAAGATGAAATCGACAATAAACTAAGAAAAGCATTTGAAGAGATTAAGACTATTGATGAAGAAATTAAGCGAACAAGCCCCAAAGCAAAATTGATTGAAGAAGGTATTTCCATTTTGGAATCGGCTGCTCCCTCTGATGCTGAAATTTGTCCTTTATGCGGAGAAAAGGTGTCCAATTTGCTTGAGCATTTACGAAAGGACTGGGAAGAAAAAATTAAAGCCCAAGTGCAGGAGCTAAAGAAACGACAGACAGAATTGGACAAAAAGAAAACTGATTTTGAAAGATTGAAGAGGGAACTTCTCCGCTTAGAGGAAGAGACTAAAGGAGAAAAAGAGAGATTAAAGGGGGCAATCAATAATATCTCAGAATTTCTAAATAAAGAATTGGGAGTTAGAGATGACCCTGCTGCAATATTATCCATAGAAATAAAAAAGATTGATTCATATCTAAAAGAGATTGAAGATGCTATTAAGAGTAAAAAATCCGAAATTGAGGCTATTTCTAAAAAAACAGATATAATGAATTTACTTTACGATGTTTTGTTATTGAAGGATAAGCTCGAAGAAATAAACCAAATCCAAAAAACCAATGAATACCAGACACAAGAGAAAATCAGAACCGATGTCTCAAATCTAGTAAGAGATGTGAAAGAACTTAGTAAAATTATCAAATCTTGTATGCTGAAGGAAGCAGAAGAAAAAATAGATTCAGCCAGGAGTGCAATTGACTACTACTTTCGTAGAATAACCAACAACCCGGCTTTTCAAAAATTCAATATTAAAGTCGAAGAGGATAAAAGAACTGGCGGAAACTTTTATGTTTTCGAAGACCAAGACGGCAAGAGACCCGTTCCTGTTCTAAGTCAAGGAGACCTGAATAGTCTTGCTTTGTCTATTTTCTTAGGTTTGGCTAAAACATCTGGAGATTCTCATCCTCTCGGATTTGTCTTAATGGATGACTCATCGCAAAGTTTAGATTCACAGCAAAAAGCTCGTCTTGTAGAAATTCTTAATGAACTCAGCGGTATAAAAAACATTACAGTCTCTACTATGGATACTGAAATGCAACGGCTTTTAAAGGATAATATTACCAAAGTCAAAACTATATATAAGCTTTCGGATTGGGCCCCGGATTCCGGCCCGAGAATTTCTAAGGAAATATAATTATGAAAGTAGAAACTCTTGAACTTTTACAGAAGTTGCAGAAAAAGTATGGAATCAAAAGCACCCCATCTGGACCTTTTGGCAAAATTGTACAAAAACTACTGGCTCTGAGCTTCCATGAAATGGGCTTTACTAATATTGTAGAACGAGGCGTGCAAGGAGTTGATATTGATATAACATCGGAATCTAATCAGAAGTTTGCGGTTGAGGTAAAAGCCACAGAGAAATTATCAATTACTATCAGCCCTGATAATGTGCAAGCACTCCGCGACCGTACTCACGATGGGTACCAATCTGTTATAGCAGTTTTACGTCTTTCTCCTTTTGAAAAATGGATTCTTGCGAAAGTCCCGATAGGTGAAATTCCAACAGGAAAGATATTAATTGATAGTTTAAGGCCTAACCGGATGAAGGATTTGGAAAGTCAACTATGTCCTAAATTTGATATTGTGGTAAGGAAACACTTCAAGGGTGTATTGAACAGAGGTGAGCAATATCTTAAGGGACAGTTGAGAAAAGTCGGAATTACAGCCCAGGATCATTGACTTAATATTACGTGTTAAATTCCGCGGACGTAAGTCCGTAGATGGAAATGGCTCCTAAGTCTTCGTTCGATATGATAAAACCAGGGCATGGAAATAAGGAGACAAGCCCACTGTGTATACAGGTGTATGTACCATACTAAAAAAGTCAAACTTGAATTGAATTGCAGCTTGGCTGTGCCAGCCGATAGATTGTAAAATAAATGACCCAAAGTTTATCGCTATATTTACGCTTAGACCAGCCATTCTGATAAAAATATCTAATTGTAAAAAAATTAATTTGTTCTTTTAATGCAAAAGCTATATTGTGGCATTGATGCAAATTCATAAGATAATGGGAAAATATTGAAGATTCCATTAAAAGAAAAATTCTTGTGAAAGAAAAAGTAGTAATGGAATATGATTAACCAGTATGGGGTTTTTCTCTGTGGCTTGAACACGTGAATATTTTAATTGGATTTTTATGTGTATTATTGGTAATAGAGTCGCTCAGAGGGTGTGAATTTGATGGAACGGAATTCCCTTTTCCTTTGATCAGACATAAATCACTTCCTGTAGGATTATTTCACCAATAAAAGGTTTTAAAGCATACTTGGTAACTAGGTCTACCTTTACCTGGAGTAAATCAGAGAGATAATTTTCTAATCTCATAAAATGGACAAAACCCACCGGTCTGGAAAATTCCACCAGAATGTCAATATCACTGTTTTTTGATTGTTCATCAGTCAGGGTTGAACCAAAAATTCCCATTTCCTTTACTGCAAATTTATCTAAAATCTCTTGTCTGTTTTCAGCAATGATTTTCTTGATTTCAGCTAACTTTTTCATTTTTTCCCAGCCTATTTTTATTAATATTATGGTTTATCATGATATCAATGTCAACATCTGAGGTCATAGAGCCCATCTTGAGGCCTGTAATTGCAGTTTGTTGCGCTAGCCAATAGATAGTAAAATAAATGACCCAAAGCTAATCCTTATATTTACACTTAGACCACCCATTTTGCATAAAAATATCTACTTGTAAGAAATTAATTTATTCTTTTAATACAGAAGCTATATTGTGGCATTGATGCACATTCATAAGACAATGGGCAAATATTGAGGATTCAATTCAAAGAAAAAATCTTGTGACAGGAAAAGTAGTAATGCTATATGATTAACTAGTTATGAATCGGTATCTATGTTGCTTAAGAAAATGAATATTTTGGGCTTTTGTGCTATTGATTTTTGGGATTCCGTTTATGTGAGGGTAAAACCCAGTAATGGATGAACTATTCGACTGGCGGGTAATGTTATGTGAAATTAGGATTATCTATAAAGCTTTATTGCTTTACTAATTAAACTCTATGGTTGTTTGCTCGTCCTTCTTCAGTCTGGTTTGTTCCTACAGGAACAAGGGGACCGGAAATGGTCTGGATGTCAAGACTAAAATTGAATCTTCTTTTGGGTGTATATCCTTTAACATGCCACAGCCATTTGCATCTGACGATATGCTTCGAATTGAAAAAATTATTGTTTAGCTCTATTTTCCACCGGGAAGTAAATTATCTTTCCAAAATTTCTCCATGGTCCTTCGTAGATGAAGTGAAGTATTTTCTCTTTCACTTATGCCATGAGAACGCATGGGATAGGACATCATACTAAAAAGCTTATTGTGTTTTATTAACTCATTAACAAGCATTTCGAAACTCTGATAATGGACGTTATCATCAGCGGTTCCGTGAATAACCATCAGGTTACCCTCTAATTTTGATGCATGATTAATTGGTGAACCATTGTGGTAACCTTCCTTATTTTCACCGAGAAGCCCCATAAACCGTTCCTGATAAATTGTATCGTACAATTTCTGGTCGGAAACAAATGCGACAGCAATTCCGGTTTTATAGATCTCAGGATACCGGAACATGCAGTTGAGGGTCATTTGACCTCCTCCACTCCATCCCCAGATACCGATTCTTTCAGAATCAACAAAACCGAGCATTTTACAAATTTCGGTAGCAGCTTTTGCCTGGTCGTGTGCTGCTAGTATCCCAATCTGCCTGTAAATTGATTTCCTCCAGTCGCGCCCTCTCGGGACTTTTGTTCCCCGGTTGTCTACACTTATTACAACATACCCCTGCTGAGCCATATACTGCTCCCAGAGTTGGCCGCCGCTCCAGTTATCCTGAACCGTTGAGCTCCACGGCTCACCATACACATAAAAAATCACTGGCCATTTTTTTGAGGGATTAAATCCAACCGGCTTGATCATCCATGCATCTAACACTACCTCGCCAATATCGATTTTAAAAAACTCTTTGGGATTTAATCCGAGGGCATCATACTTCGCTTTTAATTCTGAATTGTCCTCAAGTAGTGTAGCTTCTTTATGCCCGGGAAGGCTAATTACAGATATCCTGTTTGGTGTCGTTGAGTTTTGGAACGTTGCAATTGCCCATTTCGCATTGGGCGACATCTGATAGGAAAAATGCCCTTCCATATCTTTAGGGCTGACACGTTCTGCAACACCGTAACCATCGATACGGCTGCGGTAAAGATAGCGATGTGTATAGTCCTCGGGGGAAGCAATATAATAAACATACCCCCCTTTTTCATCGATATAGTTTATGTTCACAACGTCAAAATCACCTTTGGTTATAAGGTCCATTTCTTTCCCATTCCTGGAAACTTTATACAAATGACACCATCCATCCTTTTCGCTGGTCCATGTAAAATATTTTTCACCGTCCAACCATTGAATATTATCATGGATATCAAGGAAAGCGTCATCCTTATCAGTTAGAATATTATTTAACTTCATTGATTCTACATTACCAATCCAAACTTTATTTCTATTTTGATGTCTGTTTAATTGCTGGATCATCACCTCATTTGAATTGGGGATAAAATCCATCCTTGCCAGGTAGTTGTTCCTCGGGTCACCAGGTATATCAAACCATTTTGTTTCATCGCCATCAACGGAAACAACTCCAACCTTCACGGCAGAATTGCTTGTGCCAACCTTTGGATATGGGAATGGAATCGGTTGAGAGTATATTGAATCGATATTGTTGATTAAATAAAATATCCCGGTTCCCTCGGTATCCGACTGCCAATAGGCTATATTCTTCCCATCGGGGCTCCAGCGAAATCCGTCACGGCATGAAAGTTCCTCTTCGTACACCCAGTCGAAAGTCCCGTTTATAATACTGAAAGAGCCATCATGTGTGATTTGAACTACGTCTGAAGTTTTCAGGTCTTCCACATAGATGTTATTTTTAATTACATACCCAACTTTCTTACTATCGGGCGAAAATTTAGCAAACATCATAGTGGATGGATCGGCAAACTTCCCTAGCTGTAATAATTCCCCGGAAACAAAGTCCAGTACCCAATAATCACCTTTGGTTTCCAATCTCCATACACGTACAGAATTGGTGTAAATCAAAAGTTTTTTTCCATCAAATGACCATATGTAATCTGAAATTGGCAGGGGATTCTTCTTCCCCTCTGGAATTAACTGGCTGGCTCTAACTAGTACAGATCGCTCCCCGGTTTTTGGATCATATTTAATGATGCTCTGGGCATTGGCAATATCCTGCGACTTCTCAAGAATGGTATAACCTGAACCATCTTCAAGCCACCGTACCGGCCCAAATCGGTTCAGCCTGAACTCATTTCTTTTATAGATTCTTTCAAGGGTCAGGACATCCTGACTTTTTTCCTGTGTTTCTATAAAAACAGGTGTTATGATCAATCCAATCAGAAATAAGACAAGATAAACTTTCGAATTTCCGGGAAAAAGTATTTTTAAAATATTTATCATTTTAGACTCCCAAGTTTTTTTGCTTTTCAACATCTTCAATCGTTTTAGGCTTTTGTTTACCTATCAGCCTGTATCCATCTGCTGTGATAACAAAATTTTCTTCGTTCCTGATACCTCCAAAATCTTTATATGCTTCAAGCTTTTCATAATTTATGAAATCTACAAAACGTTTTTCAGCTCTCCACATATCAATTAATGAAGGCACCAAATAGATTCCCGGTTCAATTGTAAGTACCATTCCCGGTACTAACGGTTTTGCTAGGCGTAATGATTTTATTCCAAACTGTGTACTTTTTGGTTTTCCTTCGTACCCCACATACACTTCTCCCAGGTTCTCCATATCATGGACATCGAGCCCCATTTGATGGCCTAGTCCACATGGAAAGAACATGGCATGTGCGCCTAATTGTACAGCTTCTTCGGCATTACCCTTCATTAAATCCAGTTCTTTCAAGCCTTCAACAATTACCCGGCAAGATTCATAATAAATATTTTTAAATGGAAGCCTAGGAGTTAACATCTCAATCGATGCATTATGTGATGCCAAAACGATATTGTAAATCTCTTTCTGGCGTTCTGTAAATGTAGCACCTACGGGCATTGTACTTGATAAATCACCTGCGTATCCCAGGGCAGTTTCTGCACCGCAATCGAGAAGGAGCATATCGCCATCTTTCAATTGATTACCATGATAATGGTTATGCAGCGTTTCACCGTGTATTGTAGCAATTATGGGGAAGGAAATATTGCCACCGGCTTTAACTGCAATCTCCAGTACTTTGGCAGCAATTTCCGATTCCATGATGCCGGGCTTTACCATTTGCATAGCAGCCACATGCATATCCACGCTTGTATTTACTGCTTTTTCAATTTCTAAAAGCTCTTCATCAGATTTAATTTCACGTTGTGCAACAACAGCTTTGATTAGCTCAACAGACGCAGCATTCTGAGTTTCATTCAATGATAAAGAACATCAATTAACTATGTCAACTATTATGATATTATTTGTACCAACTTTATTGGAATAGACTTGGTGTCTCTGTATAATTGCAGTTTGGCTGTGCCAGCCGATAGATTGTAAAATAAATGACCCAAATTCACCAATTATATTTGCGATTAGACCACCCATTTTGCCTAAAAATATCTACTTGTAAGAAATTCGTTTGTTATTTTAATACAGAAGCTCTATTAATATGGAAGCCAATTCTCCTGTTTTCTGTTTGAATACCAATATAAGCTCAAAAGTATTGGGAAGATTCAACTTATAGTTTTCATAGCTTCCAGAAGCAATTTTTACAACGTAATACTCATCGCCCTTGATGTAGCCATATTTGATGTGCATATCGCCAGGAGGGTCTTAAAAAATGAGCTTTTTACCATCTAAAGTGATAAATGGATCAAATTCCTCTTTTTCCGTTCAAGAGAAAAGAAATATTAAAATATTTTAATATTTTATTAATTTATATTTAACAATTATCTGGTATAATATTTTTCTACTTTGTCTCAATGAAAATAAATGACTGATTATCATTTCATAAAGACTTGAAGTGAGGAGATGTTCTGTGACGAGAAAAACCAGGCTAATCACTTTAATACTAATCATGAGCAGTTTAGCTTTTGTACCAAAAATCTATTCGGAATCCAGCCGGAAAATTATGGATGAATTGAAAGAAAATATGGATGAATTGAAAGAAAACGCGCCTAAAGTTTTTCTTGACTGTTGGCGGTGTGATAGAAATTATATCCGGAAAGAAATATCCTATGTGAATTTTGTCCGTGATAGGACAGATGCTGATATCCATATCCTTGTTACAGATGAACATACCGGAAGCGGTGGGAATAAATACACCTTGACATTTATAGGAAGGAATCAATTTGAGGACATGAAAAATACTTTAACCTATTCTTCAAACGAAACTGAAACCAGGGATGAAATCCGGGAAGGAATGCTTGAAATCATAAAAAAAGGTCTTTTTCCCTTTCTTATGAAAACTCCCATAGCAGATCTTCTTTCCATCCAAAGCAAATTGGAACTTGAGCCAACTGCAGTCAAAGATAACTGGGATTTTTGGGTGTTTAATATCCGGGTTGGCGGAGAATTTGATGAAGAAGCAAGCCAACAAACAACACAACTCAGCTTGGACCTTTCTGCAAACAGAGTTACCCCTGAGTGGAAAATTCAATTAGGACTTTCCGGCGATTATGAAGAAGATAATTATGACTATGAAGACTACTCAATTAAAAGCATTTCCGAAGAGAAAGACTTAAGAGGGCTTTTTGCAAAAAGCCTAAGTGAACACTGGTCAGTAGGAAGCTGGATTGAAGCTTCTTCCTCTACTTACAGTAATATAGATTCCCATTATATGGTTGCTCCTGCAGTGGAGTATAATTTTTTCCTTTATTCACAATCAACGCGAAGGCAGCTCCGCTGCTTGTACAGGGTGGGCTTTAATTTGGTGAATTATATAGAAAAGACTATCTTTGAAAAAACCAAAGAAAATCTCTTTAATGAGTCTCTAACTTTGACTTTAGAAATAAGGGAACCATGGGGAAGTGTTTCAACTTCTCTAGAAGGATCTAATTATTTTCATGACATATCAAAAAATCGGTTTGAGCTTAGGGGGTTTCTTTCATTCAGAATTTTTAAGGGATTTTCTATAAACCTCAATGGAAGGTATGACAGTATCCGCGACCAGCTGTCACTTCCTATTGAAGGTGTTTCATTGGATGAGATCCTTCTACAGAGAAAGGAACTGGCTACCAATTTTGAGTATTCAATAGATATAGGATTTAGCTATACATTTGGTTCTGTTTACAGCAATGTTGTCAATCCGCGCTTCGGAGGAAGGTCAAGATACGGCAGGTACAGATAAATAAATAACAAACTTGTTGCCAAAACAATATCGAAGGTATTCAGAATTGCAGCTTGTGCAGAATTGCAGCTTGGCTGTGCCAACCTATAGATTGCAATATAAATAGCCCAAATTCACCCCCTATATTTACGCTTAGACCACCCATTTTGCACGATTTTCGCCAGTTGATATCCTGGAATAAAAATATCAGAACACAATATATGCTAAGGTCAATTGCCAGAAGCATTATCGTTTTATTTATCTAATAGGAGTCCAGATAGTATTAGTTTTGAAGGTTGTTGTTTTCATCCTGTCAACAATTCCTCAACTTTCAATTGAGATTCCATAAAAAATAATTGAGGATTGCGGCAAAGCTTACCCAAAGGATGTAAGGAAGGAGTAAAAATGAGGCGATTTTTGAAATTTTGAAGGATTGTATAATGGTTAATAAGATGGCAGCCCATAGAACAATTATCTCGAAAAAGGCAAAAAGCGGCGATTTAAGGCCGAAGAATAGGATGGACCAGAGAACGTTCAATACAAGCTGGATAGAAAAGAAAATCAATGCTTTTTTTACCTTTTGTCCTGTCAAACTTTTTTCCCACAGAAGATAGAGAGAGATTCCCATCAGTACAAACAAAGTTATCCAGACAGGAGAGAACAGCCAATTCGGGGGGTTGAAAGATGGCTTTGCGAGTGAAGCATACCAGGTGGGAATGGAAGGGGTTGTAAACAGGGAACCAAGAAAGCCAGCCAACTGGCAGATTAAGATACTGATTATAAGTCTGATCAAGCTTTTTTTGGTCATTTTGTCCTCCTGAAGGCATCGACCAAATCCCAATCTAAAAGTTCTTTAAACACTTTTAGCGTTTTTCGTAATATTTCTGGTGGTATTCCTCGGCTTTGTAGAATTCAGATGCGGGGACGATTTGGGTGGCAATAGGCTTTTTAAACCGGCCTGAACTCTCGAGCTTGTTGACAATTTTTTCAGCAGATTCCTTTTGACTGTCGTTGTTGTAAAAAATAGTGCTCTTATACTGGGTGCCGATGTCAGGTCCCTGGCGGTTGATCTGGGTTGGATCATGGATTTTAAAGAAAAATTCCAGGAGCTCTTCGTAACTGATCTTATTTGGGTCGAAGGTGATCTTCACGGCCTCGGCGTGTCCGGTCTTATCGGAGCAGACCTTCCTGTAAGTCGGGTTTTTTGTGTGACCTCCAGTGTAGCCAACAACAGTCGAGATAACACCTGGAAGTAAACTGAATTTTTGCTCGACTCCCCAGAAGCAGCCTGCAGCAAAGATTGCGGTCTCAACTTTTAGGGATTTTTTATCCTTTTCATCAGTTCTATCTTCAGGATTTGATTCGGCGCGTTGTTGAGAATCAGCCGGCTTAAAATCCAGACTGACTGAATTAATGCAGTAATGCTTGCCTGGGGGGCCTGGACCGTCATCAAAGACATGTCCGAGATGAGCTCCGCAGACCGCGCATCTCGTTTCGATTCTGTGCATGAAATGGGAATAATCATCTAAATAGTCAATATGATTTTCATTCACAGGAGCAGTGAAGCTCGGCCAACCCGTGCCCTGTTCGTATTTGGCTTCCGAGCTGAACAGGGGGGTGCCGCATCCAGCGCAGACGTATATTCCTTTCTCATAATGGTCGTTGTATTTGCCTTTAAAAGATCGTTCTGTACTGCGTTTCCTCATTACACGGTATTGCTCAGGCGACAAGATCTTTTTCCATTCTTTATCTGTTTTGATTACCTTTTTGATCATTGTTTCTTCTCCCTTATTAAACTCGTCGGCTGTTGATTCCTGTTTGAACGAAGGCTTAAGACTTAGGTAGCAAATTAAGACGACAAGAACCGTGAGGGCAAAGATAATTTTTCGCTTTATTGAATCTCCCATATTCTTTATTCCCCTAAAATTATTGTAATTTATTTTGATGGGGAAGTCCACCAAACAGGAAAAATGAAATGAATGATGATTTGTTTGTAGAGATTACGGCTATAAATTTTTAGTGGGATTTCTATACGAATTCCTACAAAATTGTAGCCATTCCTACAATAATGTAGGATTTCTCATAACGTTCATAATTTTATTTCCTTTATTTTCAACAATATATAACTTGGCACGTGTTTTGCATTACAAATGACCTGATGAAACAAATTAAACGAAAGGAGGTTCCAATGAACATCAGAAAAACAATCGTGCTGATGGGATCATTGATGATCCTTGGGGTGGGCTTAATTTTCGCCGGGGATACCACGCAGAAAGCGGCTCGAAATGTCGCACAAAACATGGTACAATCAAGATTCCAAGTCCGCACCCTGTTTGTAGATGAAAACGGAGACGGAATCTGTGATTTTGCTAATGGTTTCCGTGATCACGACAATGATGGGATCCCCAATGGCCAGGATAGTGACTGGGCCGGGCCCAAAGATGGTACGGGATACCAGGGAAGGAATGGAAACATGGCTTCCTCAAACAGGTTCAGGAACAAACACAATTTTCGCGGTAGTCAATTCGGCAGCGGCATATGCGATGGAACAGGTCATAAGGGCTTAGGCAACAGGCACGGCGGCAGATGAGACACAAAGAGGAGAGTTAAACGTGAGAAGATACGCATTAATCCTGTTTTTTGTACTGCTGATCGGACCAAACCTGACTGCTGATACCCTTTCCCTGTCCTTTTTCCAGAACGCAACCAACAATCTCTTCCAAAACCGGTTTGCAGAATCAGACCAGCTCTCAACTTTTGGCATTCATGTGGATAAGAATATCTCCGAGTTCTCACTGTTTACTGAAGGGAGCTATTCCTATCTTTTTGAAAATCCCAATCTCACATACTACACTCAAGATGTGGGGATTGACTACATTCATGCTCTTAATGAAAAATCCGCGTTTTATCTTTCGCTAACCGGACGTGGAGCTTTCTACCGGTCTGACTATTCTGATTTCAATTATCTCTCTGGAAATTTTTTTACAGCCTTCAAAACCTACCTCAGCCAGACATCCATTCTGAAATCCAACTATACGTTTGAGTACAAAAACTACAAGTCGTCTGTTTTTGATTCCGTCAGCCACTCCCTGATGCTCTCTCTCGATAAATACTTTCAGACGAAAACCACTCTGAAGGGGGAGATGAGCTGGGGGTACAAAAACTTTTTACACCCTTATTTCTCAGAGGAGGAAGTTGTGGTCATGGAAACAAATTCTTCGTCTTCGGGGGGCAAAGGGCGGCACAATCCCTATAGAGGTGGACTGAAACAGTTCATCATACAAACCCAGAATGAGGGACAGGGAATCCAAGTGTTTTCTCTGTCGGGATTGATTGCCCAAGGCATGGGGAGTCGAGTGGGACTTCAGCTAACAGGCACAAAACAATGGAGACTTTCCGGAAAAAATCCGTTCACTTTCATAGAAGAGTTCTACGCTGTCGAAAATCCTTCCTATGATCGGTTTTCCTGGGAAGGTTTCAGGATTGGAACTCAAATGACTGTGATTATACCCTGGAATATCCAATTGAAGTTGATGTATACTATGGATAATAAGGAATTCCCAGGGATTGAAAGCCTGAGCCTTGAAGGAGATTCTCTGGGAATATTGCGAAAGGACGAAAGAAAACAGTTCGAAGTGAGAGCCAAGAAGAACTTTTCGAAATTTTCTGTTTCTGTCTCCTATTTCTATGTAGACAACGATTCCAACGACTCCTTGTTTGACTGGAACGGCCACTTTTTTTCCGCCGGGATTCAATGGAATATACCCTATGGAGAAAGAAAATGAAGCGTCTGTCTATATGGGGATTGTTCGTTGTTTTGATCTATGCAGCAGCTTTGTCCTTCGGACAAAAAAAAGAGCATTTTTACAACGTGGATAAGGAAATCACTGTCAAAGGCACCATTAAAGAAATCAAAATGGAGCCTCTCTACAAGAATACATCTCCTTTTCTCGTCATCATCCTTAAGGAAAACAAGACAAACAATATCTTCAAGGTCGAAATCAGCCCCGTATGGTTCTTTGACCATGATTTCCACCAGGGCGAATATCTTGTGGTCAAAGGGTCCTTCTACGCATCCGAAGAAAACGTCCGAAATATCATTACACGGGAAGTCCAGTTCAGCGGCCAAACCCTTTTTCTTAGGGATCAGCACGGCTTTCCCAATTGGAGAGGAGGAAAGGGACAAACAAATAGGAAGGGGAAAAGAAAAAGGGACTTGTATTGAAAAAGAAGGCTATATTCTTATTTTTTTTCCTTCCCTTGATAGGGATTGTTATCCTTTTTTTTATCCTTTCAACAGTGAACCGGGCCTACATCAAAACCAAGGTCGAAGACCTGGTAAAAGAACAGCTCCGTTCCACGGCCGAAATTCTCAAGACCAACATATCCCATTATTTGAGCGAAAACTATAAGGCAGACGAGATATTCGAGCTTTATTCCGGAGAAGAGAATATCTATTATATGGCCCTGTTGGACGATGAAAAGAACATATTAGGCTGGAAGTCTCAGTTCGAAGGGTATCTTCCCCTTTCTCGCAAAACCATCCAGGAAAAAGAATCGTGGGTCTTAGATTCACCGGCCGGCAAGATATTCAACTTTTTTTCTTCTTTTACCGCACCCGATCAGAAAAATTACCATATTTATTTAGGATATTCCCTGGTTAATCTCGAAGAGATGATGGCCTATTCCCGAAGGAATTTCATTATTCTTTTTGCCGTAATCGTGGGTATAGGAATCGTTTTCTTTTTGGGTATTTATCAAACTCAAGCACACTACATGAAAAAAGAGAAGGAAACCGAGAAGGAAAAGCGGGAGAAGGAGAGATTCCGTGAGATCTCCGCTTTTTCCTCAGGAATAGCCCATGAAATCAAAAATCCGCTGAACAGCCTGGCCCTTCTCATTGAGCTCTTACAAAAAAAATCCCCACAGGAACTCCGGGAGGACATTTCTCAAGGAAGAACAGAAATCCAAAAAATATCCAGGATCATTGATCTTTTCTCAGCCACGCTCAAACCACTGAACCTCCAGAGAGAGAGGTTTGTCCTTAAGTATCTTATCGAGGATATCTTTGAATCTTTGAAAAGGAGAGGTTCCTCTAAGTCATTGGACCTGCAGTATTTCGAAGACAAAGAGATCATTATAAATGCGGATAAGGGATTGATGAGCCAGGCCTTTCTCAACCTGCTGCAAAATTCCCTCGATGTTTCCGAAAAGGAAACGATTCGTGTTCAAGCCAAAGAACACCGAAAAAAAGTTTCCATAACCATCACAGACAACGGAAGAGGAATGTCTGATGAAGAAAAGACGCACATTTTCGAACCTTTCTACTCCCATAAAAAGGAAGGCATGGGCATTGGCCTTTACCTGACAAAAAAAATCATCGAGGCCCACCACGGAAGCATCACATTCGACAGCCGCATCGGGCAGGGGACCTCTTTTTCAATTCAGATTACGGGAGGTTGAAATGGACAAAGGACATCTTTTAATTGTTGAGGACGATCCTCTCCAGAAAAAACTGATCAGAGAGAATCTGGAACAAGAAGGCTACATAGTCTTTGAAGCCTCATCCCGGAAAGAAGCCCTTGGAGTCATCACAGAGCAGACCATAGACATCGCTGTGGTCGATTACAAACTGGACGAGGAGACAGGAATCGATGTCATTCAGGGAGTCCAGGAGAAAAATCCATTGATTACGTCTATTATGGTTACCGCATACGGAAACGTGGAAACGGCTGTTCAAGCCTTGAAAAAGGGAGCTTACGACTACATCGCCAAGCCCATAGACTTTAATAAATTTCTTTTATTGATCGAAAGGGCATTGGAACGGCAGAAGCTGAAAAAAGAAGTCTCATTGCTTCAAAGTTCTCTCGAAGAAAAATTCAGGCCCAAAAATTTCATCTTCACTTCCTCGGAAATGAACAAGGTAGCTCAGTTGACAGCCAAAGCGGCTAAAAGCGAGGCAACGGTTCTCATTTCTGGAGAGACAGGAACAGGAAAAGACCTTGTGGCCAAAACCATCCATTATTCCTCCAACAGAAAAAAAGGGCCTTATGTTGTCGTCAATATCCCTTCTTTTCCAGAAACCCTTATCGAAAGCGAACTCTTCGGGGCCGAGAAGGGAGCCTATACAGGCGCACATGAAAGAAAAATCGGAAAATTTGAGTCAGCCTCCGGAGGAACCCTTTTTCTTGACGAAATCGGTGACCTCCCTCTCAAGCTTCAGGTCAAACTCCTGCGCTTCCTGCAAGAGAGAGAGTTCTACCGGTTGGGATCGTCTCAACCATTGAAATCAGATGTCAGAATCATCGCAGCAACAAACAGGAACTTGGAGAAACTGATGGAAGAGGAGAAATTCAGGCCAGACCTTTACTACCGGTTAAACGTTATCCGCATCTATGTTCCTCCTCTTAGAAAAAGAAAAGAGGATGTTCCTCCTCTAGTGGACCACTTCATCAGAAAGTTTGCCGAGAAGGAGGGAAAAAAAATCGAGGGAATATCTGCCGAAGCCATGAACGCTATCATTATATATTCGTTTCCCGGAAACATCAGGGAACTGGAAAATGTCATAGAGAGAGCGGTTGTTTTCTGCGAGAAGGATTACATTACAACCGCAAATCTACCCCTTTTTCTAAAAGAAAAAAAAGAAGAAAAATTACAGATGGATGGATTGTCTTTGAAAGAGAGAGTCAAGCGGCTCGAAATCTTGGAAATCAAGAAAGCACTCCAGGAAAACAATGGCGTTAAGAGCAGGGCAGCCCGGGCATTAGGAATAACTGAGAGAATGCTTGGCTACAAGATAAAATCCTACAAAAGATAAGAATTTCCTTATCCTAAGGTCAATTGCCAGAAGCATTATCGTTTTATTTATCTAATAGGAGTCCAGATAGTATTAGTTTTGAAGGTTGTTGTTTTCATCCTGTCAATATGCAGCTTCAGGCACCAGTAATTGACTGCTTTTCGACTTAGGTTTCGGCTGTTTAGTAAAACATCTATGAATTTTTTCATACTGTTTTTTTTCTGGATCTTTTTAATATAATCAAAACCCCCGAAATTTATTGCTCTCTCAATTTCAATTTCAGGAGGCACGGAACCAGGATCCCTGTCCCAGAATAATTCTTCTCTCATTTTATAAACTCATAAAAAAACTGCTTGATATCTTTCCATTCCTTGTTGGTTATTTTATGAATTTTGCCCCTATTTTTTATTAACATTATATTATCTTTTTCCTTTTCCGCATCATCAAAATATACAAAAGATGTCTTTAGATGATATTCATATCTGTTCTCAACATCATATTTTTTTATAACGAATTTTAAAATATCTTTAAAATTATGATTGCTTTTTTTTAGAAGAAAAAACAAGTCGACAAAGTCTTTTGTAGAGCCTCTTTGGGTTATAGCAATGGCTTTCATCGCTTCGATGTCTTTAATTGAAGCTACGGGGCAACTGATATTTCTGTCAAGTTTGATAAATTCGACGGCGGAAAGAAGATTATAGGGCAAATAAAATAATGAAAATTTAACTTTCTCATTTGAAACATATAATATGCCTGTATTTTCTTCCATTATCTCTACAACGGCATCTTTGAAGCATTTCTTCATGTCATAGACGAAATGTTGTGAATTGAATTTTTTTGGTGTAAAAAAATCAAGGTCAACAGATATTCTGTGACCCAAAAAAAGGCTGATGGCAGTTCCACCGGCAAGATAACTGCCTTCTGGAAGAAGCCTGCATTTCATAATCTGGATCAATTGGTTTTTAAGGATATTAAGTGTATCTTCCCAATTCATGACAATATTTTACCATTATCTGAAATATAAAAAAATAAGCAATTGTGTTTTATTTTATAATTGCAGCTTGGCTGTGCCAATCTATAGATTGCAATATAAATAGCCCAAATTCACCCCCTGTATTTGCGCTTAGACCAGCAATTTTGCCTAAAAATATCTACTTGTAGGAAATTCATTTGTTCTTTTAATGCAAAAACTATATTGTGGCATTGATGCAACTTCATAAGACAAGGGGTAAATATTAAAGATTTGATTCAGAGAAAATTTGTTTTGAAAGGAAAAGTAGTAATGCTATATGATTAACTTGTTATGGGTTTTTTTTCTGTGGCTTGAACACGTGAATATTTTAATTCAATTCTTAGCTAAATTTTGTGGGGAGCATCTGCTTGAAGAGAAAATATTTGTGATGCCGTCGTATCAGGTGGGGCATCAGATCGGGGAATCGCTGACAAAGACCGGGCATTCTTGGGTGAATCTTCGCTTTGCGACGCTGCCATCTCTGGCTCAAGGATTTGCAGGACTCGACCTCCCGCAGCATGAGGTCAGCCAGATTTCCGAATCGTCGGCTGTGATTCTTCTGAACAAGGTTTTCAGCACGCTTCTGGATGAGGGAAGGCTGGGTTACTTCGGTGAACTCAAGCCATCACCAGGAATCATAAGGGCTCTATACAAGTCGCTCTATACACTAAGGATGGATGGCATAAGGAACGACGATTTATCTTCAGAGAGTTTTATCAATGAACAGAAAGGGCAAGAAATTAGGCTTATCCTGAAAAGCTATGAGGAAGAGCTGGAAAGAAATAAGTTAATAGACTTGCCAGGGCTCTATTTCATGGCGCTTGAAAGTGCCGAAGAAAGCCCTTCGGATCAGGAAAAATATTTCCTTATCCTTCAAAACAGCTCTTTAAGCAAGTTAGAAACAGAATTCTTAACAAAGATTTCGTGGGAAAACCTGATCATGGTTCCACAGGATCCGGTGATAGGGATTGAGAGGCCAAGGTATTACATTGAGATTGTCTCGCTCCCCATGGTCGCTCGCAATGACAAGAATAAGGAAGAGATTGATTCGCCGACTTCGGTGGATCGTAATAACAGGGGTATTCGCAATGATGAGTTAGTGCCGAGATCTGATATTGAGAGGGCGCCGTGGCTGTTTGCCACATACAAAGCCCCTCCTCCCATCAAAGACGGCACTTTGGAACTCGCAAGAGCCATAGGGCCCTCAAATGAATGCCGGGAAATTCTGAGGCGTATAACCAGCGAAAAGATCCCTCTGGATGATGTCGAAGTTGTTTATCCTCCTGGGATAACCTATCCCTCTATATTTTATGTGCTTTCCATGAAATCCAGACTTCGGGTAACCTTTGGGAACGGCATTCCACCTGGATTTACATCCCCAGGTAAGATATTCAGCAGCACGCTGAAATGGATAGAGGGAAATTTTCAGACATCGGAGGTCTGCCGCATGATCGAAAGCGGTGACCTGAAACTTCACGGTAAAAGGAAAAAAGAAGGCGTCCCCTCTGCACAAAAAACCAGTTGTTATTTGAAGAAAGCCATGATCGGCTGGGGAAGAGAGCGGTATATTCAGCGGTTGGAGAATTTAAAGAAGAGCTGCGAGAGCAAAGCCTTGAAGATTACAGATGATGAAGGCGATGAAAGGACACCGAAATATGAGGCCAATATCAAGGATATCGACTGGGTCATCAAGCTCGTAGAAAATATGCTCGATTGCTTTCCTCTGTGGGAGGAGGAGATCGATTTCAGGGAGCTTTGTCGAGGGATCTCCCGGTTTCTGAAGGAATTCTCACGGATACGGAATGACCTGGACAGGGAAGCCTATGCATCGATAAGGGTTAGGCTGGAAGAAGTGGCTGAGCTCGAGACGGCTCTACTGCCAAAAGAGGACGCTTTCGAGAGGCTTCGCATCCTGTTGGAGAACATCCGCGTTGGCAGATCGGGACCGGAGCCTGGCCATCTTCATCTTTCGAGCTATCGCTCAGGCGGCTATTCAGGTCGCCCTTTGACATTTGTGGTTGGGCTCAACCAGGAGCACTTCCCCGGGACCGGATACCAGGATCCCTTTCTTCTGGATGAAGAAAGAAGAATGATTTCAGGCTCGCTCAAGACGACAGAGGATATGTTGAGGGAGAACCTGTATTCGATGGCTTCGCTTATCTCGTCGCTACGAGGCAGGGCTGTGCTGAGTTATTCATCCTATAACATCGTGAACGAGCGGCCGTCTTTTCCCTCATCTCTGATGCTTCAGGCTTTTCGTCTGGTCGAGGGAGACCCGAGACTCGATTATTCGGCGCTTTTGGAGAGGCTTCCCGAACCTCATGGATTCCTGCCTGAAGACATGGATAAAACCTTTGACACAATCGACTGGTGGCTGCGGAAGCTTTCATCTGACGGCATACTCTACGATGGGCTTGATGTTGTGAAACAATGTTTTCCGGAACTTGGCAGGGGAATCGATGTTCTCGATATAAGGAATTCTTTAAAATTGAGTCCATACGAAGGCATGGTCCAGGTGAAGATCGAAGATGTCAATCCTCTCTTCAACAAAGATGTGGTCATGTCGTCATCGAGGTTTGAACTTTTGGCCTCTTGTCCGTTTAAATATTTTCTAAAATACATTCTTGGCCTTTACAAGCCGGAGGAAGTCGAATTCGACCCATCGGTTTGGCTGGATCCTCTCCAGAGGGGGAGCCTGATTCATGAGATATTCTGTGTGTTTATGTCGGAATTGAAAAAGAAAGGGGAGAAGGTCGAGGCGATAAAACACCTATCCCTCATACAGAAGATCGCTGAGGAGACCATTTCCCGGTATAAGAAAGAAATCCCACCGCCCTCTGAAGGGGTCTTCGACAAAGAAAGGGCCGAAGTGATGCAGGCGCTGGATGTGTTTCTGGCGGCTGAGCAAAAACTGGGAGAGCTGGTGGAGCCCCTGATGTTCGAGGTTGTGTTTGGGATCGAAGAGGAAGAGGGCAGGGGAATGGAAGAGCCGGTGGATGTGGCGCTAACGCCTGAGTCTTCTTTCCGGCTGAGGGGACGAATCGACAGGATCGATCGGGTAGAAGGTAATCGCTACCGGGTGATAGATTACAAAACAGGTCGATACTCCCAGTATGAAAAAATCCGCTGCTTTGGGGGAGGACGTACTCTTCAGCATGCTCTTTACTCATTGGCTGCAGAGGAAGTATTGAAGAAAACGGGGGTAGATGCAAGTCCTAAGGTTGTGGAGAGTGGATATTATTTCCCGACACGGCGAGGAGAAGGCAAGGAGGTTAAAGTCGAGGAATTCAACCGGGAGGAACTCAAGTGCCTGCTCAGTGAGCTTTTGGACATTCTGAAGAAAGGGTATTTTATCGTTGGGTTGGATGCAAACTGTGCCTATTGTGATTTTTTGCCCATCTGTGGTGATGGTGCGAAGGATAGGGCCAAAGCAAAGAAGTACAGTAATCCTGTGGAGTTTGGAGTTGTAGACAGACTCAAAGAGTATAAATAGTGATGGACAGCCAGCAATTTATTGATAAGGAAGCAAGGGAGAAGATAAAAACAGCATTGGACACGACTCTGCTTGTCGAGGCAGGGGCAGGCTCCGGGAAGACCCACAGTTTAGTGGACAGGATGCTGGCGCTTTTGGCATCGGGTCGGGCCAAGATCAACACATTTGCGGCTGTGACGTTTACGAGGAAAGCGGCAGCCGAGTTGAGGGGGCGTTTCCAAACAGAGTTGGAGAGAGCAGTTTTGCAGGCAAGAGATAAGGATAAGGAAACTTATGACCGGTTAGCCGAGGCTCTTCATTATCTTGAGCAGAGTTTTATAGGGACTATCCATTCCTTCTGTGCGAAGATTTTGAGGGAACGGCCTATAGAGATCGCGCTGGACCCTGATTTTGCAGAGATGGAAGAGATCGAGAACAGCATCTTCCGGGAGAACTGCTGGCATGAGTATCTGGTGAAAGTAATGGTCGCAGATGAGGAGGCGCTTATTGGACTCGAAAGGACTGGTATCACTCCTGACGAATTGAAGGAGCCGTTTGTTTCTTTGTCGCTTTATCCGGAAGTCGGGTTTATTGGGGGGAATGATGAAGAGCCGGATTATGGTGAATACAGGAGGGCTCTCGAGGATTTTCTGAGTGATGCCCGGCAGTGCGTGCCTTTTGAGAAGCCTGCAAAAGGATATGATGCCATCCAGGGTTTGATGCACCGGTGTTTTTTGCGTCAGGCAAACCTCGGTTTTTCTGACCATGGAGTTTTGATGGAAACATTGGAGCTGATGGACAAAAAGGTTAAGGTCACACAGAACCGGTGGCCGTTCAAAGAAGAGGCACTGGACTTTCAGAGTGTGTTCGATGCATTCAGTGATAGGGTTATCAAAGAGGCTTTGAGGCAGTGGCAGGAATTCAGACATTCAAAAATTCTAGCATTTCTGAGGCCTGCGTTGGATTTCTTCAAGGAAAAGAGGTTGAGTCAATCGAAACTGAACTTCCAGGACCAGTTGATGTTGTCGTCGCAATTGCTCAGGGAAAATCCTGAGGTCAGGCGGTATTTCAGCAGGCGGTATTCACATATCCTGGTCGATGAGTTCCAGGACACGGATCCGATCCAGGCAGAGGTTCTGTTTTATTTAACAGGGACCGATACGGACGAGAAGGACTGGCACAAACTGACGCCGAGGCCCGGGTCACTGTTTTTGGTGGGTGACCCGAAGCAGTCGATCTTCAGGTTCAGGAGGGCCGATATCGACACCTACAATCTCGTGAAGGAGCAGATCGAGAAAGGAGGAGGAGAGATACTTTATTTGACCACGAATTTCCGATCTATCGATGCGCTTGCTGAGTGGAACAATGCAGTATTTCAGAATGTCTTCCCTGAGAAGGCGGACAGATACCAGGCGGCTTTTGCCACTTTGAATACGGTGAGGAAGGCGGAAGGGAGGCTGCACGGAGTGTTTAAGATTTCAATTCCACAGCAGGAGAGGCATAAGGAAAATCTGATTGTCGGGATTGATGCCGACAAAATCGCCGATTTTATAAGCAGTGCTTTGAGAGAGAAAGTAAATGGAGGGAAGAAATGGGAGCCGTCGGATTTTTTGATCCTTTTCCGTTATAAGAAAAACATGACCGTGTATGCAAGGGCTCTAGAGAAACGTGGGATTCCTTACGAGATAACAGGAAGTGGTGCATTCTCAGAATCCGAAGAAGCAAAGGAAATTTTGAACCTTGCGAGGGCTTTGAATGACCCTGACAATCCTATTTATACCGTGGCCGTGCTGCGAGGAATATTTTTCGGAGTGAGCGATAAGGATCTGTATGAACATAAACAAAAAAAGGGATGGTTCTCTTTTTTAAAGGAAGAAGATGAGAATCAAATGGATGTAAAAGACAAGGTTCCACAGAGCCTTTCCAAACTCAGACAGTGGTGGGAATGGATAAGGGAGTATCCTGCAACAACGGCTCTGGAGATGATCTTCGAGGATTCGGGCGTCATCAATTTTGCCGCATCTTCTGAGATTGGAAGCAGCCGGGCCGGGAATCTTTTCAAGCTTTTGACGATTCTTCGCAGTCAAGAAAGGAAAGGAGCAGCATCTTTTTTCGAGCTTGTGGATTACTTGGAGGAGCTCGTTTCCGTTTATGAAATTGAGGAGATGAGCCTTACTCCGGGGAGAAAAAATGCCGTGCGGATGATGAATCTGCATAAAGCAAAAGGATTGGAAGCATCTTTTGTTTTTCTGGCAAATCCTGTTGGGCAAAGGGAGCATGAGCCGGATAAGCACATCATACGGAAGGGGATGATTCCTGAGGGATATTTTCCGTGCAGCAAAAAGATTGGGTTGCATCATTGGATGTCCCTTTCCCATCCTGTAGGGTGGGAGGAAAAAGCGGAGGAGGAGAGATGTTATGCAAAGGCCGAGGAGCAGAGGTTGATGTATGTGGCATCGACGAGGGCCAAAGACTGTTTGGTTGTGAGCACGTATGAGGGGATACTTGGGGAGAGGAGAGCATGGAGTTCTTTAGACGATTGTATGCAGATTGTGCCCGAGCTCGAGATTCCTGATGTGGGGTTTATGGAGGAGAGGAAGAAACTTAGACTCAAGAAGGACGAATGGGAAGTGGCGAAGGAGAAGATAAAAGAGAGGCGGGATGTGGTTGCAGCGCCGAGTTATATCGTGGAGAGTGTAACGTCGCTGGCTAAGAAGGATCTGGAAGTGCCCGAGTGGAGGCGGGGAAGTTACGGTATGGCCTGGGGCAGAGCCGTGCATAAGATGCTCGAGATTTTGGGGAAATGGGATGCGGATTGGGATGATAATGGCCAAAAGCTTGGTCTGCTGGCAGAAAATGTCCTTGTGGCTGAAGAAATAAGCCTGGACAAAAGGATTGAGCTTGTAAGATTGGTCCTGTCAATAACAAAATCCGAGTTCTGGGAAAGAGTGAATAAAGCAGAAAAAAAGCTCTTTGAGGTTCCGTTCTCGATCATGACAGATAGAAAAGCCATGGGAATAACTGATAGGGAGGAGGCAAGGGCACAAACGGGTGATTTAACAACACACGAAAGTAATAAATCCGGTAAAAAAGATTCGAAATACAAGAATATAGACAAGCAGATACTGCCGGTAATCTTAACCGGTGCCATCGACCTGGCATTTTTGGAGAGAGACGGATGGATAATTACCGACTTCAAGACCGACGATGTCAGAGATAACCTCGAAAGCTTCGTGAATTATTACGCCCCTCAAGTCAAAATCTACAGCCGTTTCTGGGCGGAAATCACCAAACAACCCATCAAAGAAGCGGGCCTGTATTTCACCTCCATCAATAAATGGGTCGAAGTTAAATAAAGTTTGCTATCGAGACAGACAGGATAAGTGATATACTTTATATTGGTTTTTTTGTTAGAATAAAAATATTGAGTAATATATTTTACAAATGGAGGCAAAACTTATGAGAAGTAAAAACTTTATCATTATCGCATCAGTCCTTATAATTGCACTATTTTTCACCTTTAGTTGTAAAGGAGGTGGAGAAGAATCAACTGTGACTGAGGCAGAACAAAAGGTTGAAGCTGCGCAGGAGGTGAAGGAGGAAGTCAGCCAAACAGGAAAAATGAATGATGATTTGTTTGTAGAAATTACAGCACAAGTGATATATATTAGCTATAAATATGGATCGGATGATCCAAAAAAAGCCAGTGATCCTAAGAATCTCCTTAAAAGGAGTGAAGATATAGAAAAGATGTGTAATCAATTGGGAGTTACTCTAGATGAATATAGTGCTTACAGAGATAAATTAGAAGACGGAGATTTTACTTATTATAGGGAGCTTTTAGTAAAGGCAAATGCCCGTGAATCTGAATTGAGAAAGGGAGAAAAATAAATAAAGGGGCAAAATTGCAAGGGGCAAAATTGCAGCTTGGCTGTGCCAATCTATAGATTGCAATATAGATAGCCCAAATTCACCCCCTATAGAGGTGAGCACAGCATCACAGGCCTATTAAAAACCTTATTCTGCTGGATAATTATTGCATCGGCTGAGTTTGGGGCAGGTATCTAAGAATGGATTGACCATTACATTATATATAGATCTTCGGTAGCAAAGGATTTAGGGAAATTAAAACTTTATAGACCGATGTTCCCGCCCATTCGGCCACTTCTTCTGCATCGATTTCACTTGTGCCCTGGGATCCGATAAGAACCGCTTCGTCACCGATTTTGATATTCTTCCCACCGGTGATATTGACAATGATGTGGTTTGCTGTGGCAGCGGTCACCATTGGCCAGTGGCGGCCGTGTATAATGGCTTTGCCCTTGTCAGCGACCTGTGGGGAATAGCCATCCGAATAGCCGATGGGCAGTGTGGCCACAAGGGTTTCCTTTTTCGCTGTGAATTTCCGATGATAGGAAACGGAGTCACCAGGCTGAATTTTTTTTCATAAGGATTTGATATGCTTTTTTGCAGCGTTTAAATTCTTATAGATTTTGCCTTTTTCAGCGACTAGCTTTTTGATTTTCTTCCATTCTTTTGCTATATAAGCATGACAATATTTTACCATTATCTGAAATATAAAAAAATAGGCACTTGTTTATTTTCGTGATCCCCTAATGCCTTACTGCTTCCAAAACTTTTTCTAGATAATCCCGCTCTGGAAGTGCACCCTCAAAATTAACAACGTCATTGATGATAATTTTAGGCACAGCGCTTACGTTATAATGGTTGGACAATTGAGGAAATTCAGTCGCCTCGACCATGTCACTCCGCACTTTATCACTCTCTATCGCCATTTGATGTGCCATTCGCACTGCTCTCGGACAGTAAGGACAGGATGGTGTAACAAAAACCTGAATGTGCAGAGGTTTTTCCAATTGCTTGAGAGCCTGTTTTGTCTCTTCGCTTAACGATGTGTTCTTATTGGATACATCCATGATATCTTCTATCACTGAACTAAACTCATGGCCGGCGGGAATACCATAATAGCGGATTCCATAATCGTTATCCCCTTCAACGATGACAGCGGGGACTTTGTCGATTTTATAGTGTTCTGTCATCTCTTTATCTTCATCAAAATCATAAATTTCTAATGAAATCTTTTCCGATAATTCCTCTAATTCCTGAAGAATTTCGCATGTCATCTGACAATACTGACATGAATATTTTTGTGTAAAACAAATCAGCTTGACGTTTTGCTTCATCTTGCTGAATTCCTTGCGAAGATAATCTTTATCTTTTTCTTGTATATGAGCCATTTTTAATTCCTTCCTTTAATGAATTTTCAATGAAATGCTGTGCAGAAGAAGCAGCAACAGCGCCATCGCCGATGGCTGTTGCGATTTGTCTTATCTGTGTGTCTCGAATATCCCCGGCAGCAAGAACACCTGGAATCGATGTCTGCATTCTTTCATCCGAAATGATATATCCCCATTTGTTGAGCTTGATTTGGTTGCCCAAATAGTCTGTGTTTGGAATCAAACCAACGTATATAAACACACCCTGCACAGGAATTTGTTTTTCCTTTTGGATTTCTCTGTTTTTTATAGTTATCGACGAAACAGAATCTTGGCCGTTTATGGATGTAATCTGGTGGTTAAGAAACCATTTTATGTTTTTGTGCGTTTTCATCCTTTCCTGAAGAATTTTTTCCGCTTGAATTGTCGGCAGAAATTCCACCATTGTCAGTAATTTCACAAATTTTAGAATGAAAAGCCCTTCTTGCAAACCAGAATTTCCGCATCCAATAATCGCTATATCTTTGCCGCTGAAAATCGGCCCATCGCATGTAGCGCAATAGGAGACTCCTCTTCCCTTGAATTCTTTTTCTCCTGGAATATTTAATGCCTTGGGAGAAGTTCCTGATGCGATAATAACGCTTTTTGCTTTGATTGTTTTTGCATCAAATTTGATGATTTTATGCTGGCTTGCTAAGTCTAAGGAGTCAATATTTTTATGAACAACCTGTGTGCCAAAACGTTTGGACTGCTCCAGCATCCGATCTGCCAGTTCACCTCCGCTGATTCCCTCAGGAAATCCTGGATAATTTTCGATGAGATCCGTGCTGGCTACTTCCCCTCCTATGGCCTCTTTTTCAATCAATAGAGTTTTCAATTTTGCCCGAGAAGTATAGATTGAGGCAGTAAGACCTGCAGGCCCGGCTCCTAATATGACGACATCGTATTCATCTGCCAATTCATTGTCTCTTGCTTCTCTTGAAACACTGAAAGAAAAATCATCCATTTTATTACCTCACGTCTGTGATGTACTTTTTTACTTCAGTAAGCTCATTGTTGATATATTTTTATCTGAATGATAAAAATTTAACTCTTTCTATTATAATTTTTTTAAAATCTAACGCTTAATATGAATTGTTTATAATACACAAAATAGCACTTAAGGTCAATGATAAGCAGCACAAATATTAAGGAAAAATAAAAAAGTAAGAATTTCTTTTTTCTGTTGATGGCGATTTTCACTCAATTTCATCAAGTTCCCAAAAAATTGAAAACGTCTTTAACTTTTCTGAAATTCATTACAATACCTTTTCATATTTCAATTCTTTTATATAACCTCTAGCAGATATAGCTGCGATTGTACCTTCTCCACAAGCAACATCTATTTGTCGTACTTTTTTTGAACGCACATCTCCTACTGCATATATACCGGGTACAGATGTTTCCATATTTTCATCGGTGATAATGTATCCTTTCTTATCTAATTCCACAATGTCTTGCAAAAATTCAGAATTAGGTAAAAATCCTGCGTATATGAAGACACCTGAAACATCAATCCTTTTTTTCTCACCAGTTTGACGGTCTTTTGCTATAACATGACTAACTAAATCCTCTCCATCTATAGAAGTGAGCTCATGATTCAGTAAAAACTCTGTTCTTTTATCTTTTTTTAATCTTTGTTGTAGTATTTTTTCAGCTGTCATGTAAGGTAAAAATTCTATAAACGTTACACTGTTCACATAGTTAAGAAGAGCTTCTCCTTCTTGCAATCCAGAATTTCCACATCCTATAACAGCAACATCTTTGCCCCTATAAAGAGGACCATCACATGTAGCACAATAAGAAACACCTTTTCCTGCATACTTTTCTTCACCTGGAATATTTAATTTTTTAGGAATGCTGCCTGAAGCTATTATCAAAGAACGAGCATAATATTCTTTATTATCTGTTTTGATCCTCTTTTTTTTCTCAAACACTCCTACTTCAGTAACTTCATTAAATTCAGCAATCTCTGAACCAAATCGCTGAGCTTGTTCTTTAAATTTTTCCATCAAATCCATGCCATTTGTACCTTGGGGGAAACCAGGATAATTTTCTATCAATGTAGTACTAGCAGGTAAACCTCCGCATAATCCTTTCTCTAACAAAAGAGTTTCAAGCCCTTCTCTTGACGTATAAATTCCTGCCGTGAGACCTGCGGGTCCTCCTCCTATTATACCAATATCATACGTAGAATCGCTCATTTTAACCTAATCCTTAATATATTTTTTTATCTTATCCATAAGAACAGATTCATAACCAGGTTGAACTCCAATAATTTGTATAGATAGGAATTTCTCTTTTCTGTTGATGACAATTTTCACTCAGTTTCATCAAATCTCCACTCTCTGAATAGCTTAGTCGCCAATAATAAACATAAAAACAGGTCTAGTCAACAAGAAGTCCGCGGGAAAGAACTCCAGGATCAGGATTGCGGCTTGGCTGTGCCAACCTATAGATTGCGATATAGATAGCCCAAATTCACCCCCTATATTTGCGCTTAGACCACCCATTTTGCATGATTTTCGCTAGTTAACATCCTGGAATAAAAATATTAGAACACAATATGCTAAGGTCAATTGCCAGAAACATTATCATTTTATTTATCTAATAGGAGTCCGGTTAGTGTTATTTTTATATGAAAAAAATAATTATAAAATATTATCTCAGTTCATTACTTCTGAGATTTTTAATGCCGGGCCTTTGGACAGCATGCTGCGGACAAAGTGTCGTCCCCAGGAAAAGGCGATTAATGAACCTGTCAGGTTCCCGGCTACCATTCCCCACCAAATACCATCGAGTCCCATATCAATGACTATAGCAAAGAAGTAGGCCAGGGGCGTGGTTAAGATAATCGTCCGAATGACCGTCACAGTAAGAGAAATTGTTCCCTTGCCTGTTCCCTGGAACATGGCTGAAGAGAACATCCCGAATGAGACTCCCGGATAGAAAAAACACATGATCTGCAGGAAGGTAATTAATTCAGGCCTTATTCTGAAAGCTTCTTGTGTTGTGGTGAAAAGCCAGGCGATAGAGGGAGCCAAGAAAAAAGTGATAACCGCAGTGATTAGTGAGATGGATACTCCGATTTTAATCGCGTACATATAGGAGATATCGAGTTTTCGGTAGGCTTTTCCACCGAAGGCTGCGCCTGTCACCGAGGTTACAGCTGTCGCAATGCCAATAAGCGGTAGGGTAGCGAACATAACAACGCGCCATCCGGTGGTAAATACTGCCACGCCGTCGGTCCCTCCAACTTTAACCGCGATGAGATTGATGATAAGCATTGTTAGGGCCATAGACATCTGCATGAAGGTGGAAGGGATCCCAACCCTAAGTATGTCTTTAAGGATGACCTTACGAAAACGGAATTGACGAAAGGAAATGGTAACATAAGTATCCCGCTTGATAAAAAGCCAGTGGAATAGAAATGCAGATGACACGCATAAAGAGATTATTGTCGCCCAGGCGGCGCCTTTAACTCCAAGTTTTAATACATATATAAAAATCGGGTCGAGGATAATGTTGATGCCGGCTCCCAGCATCATGATGATCATGGCTCGTTTGACATCACCTTCTCCCCGGAGAATGGCACTTGAGATGTTACTGAACAGGATGATAAGTGTTCCGGCGAACAATATTCTGGCATAGGCAGTGGCTGTCGGCACGATTGGCCCTGCTCCCATTGCAGCAAAGATCCTGGGTGCCAGAATCATAAAGGGGACAGTGATAATAAGAGTTGTGATAAACATCATGACCATGGTGTGGGAGGCAATGGCATCAGCATTTTTCTTGTCTTGAGCGCCAATTCTTCGAGAGATGGCAGAACTGCCTCCTACTCCGATGCCGGCGGCCAGAGCAAATACCATGAAAAAGAACGGAAAGAAAAAACCCACAGCAGAGAGCGCATCCGGCCCTAATCCGGAGACCCAGAGTCCATCCACAAAATTGTAGAGGGTATGGACCGACATGGCAACGATCATGGGGATGGACAGTTTGATGATAGCCTGTTTCGGGTTTCCTAAAAGAGTTTGGACACCCTTTGTTGTCGTGTAAGGAGATGATGTTACTGGTTTGTTATGACTTGTATTTTCCATTTAGCACCTATTAAAACCCAGCATTCTAACATGCTTTAGCACTCATGGCTATCATTAATTACGGACTTGCTTATCATTTTTCCCTATAGAAAAGGAAAATTTTGATATTATAAATGAAAAAAATCCAAATACGATTAACAATAAGGCTTTTAACATGTGTCATGATATTTGTCTTCTTGGGAATTGATATGGCAGCACCAAGTAGATCCACAGAAATAGGACTATTCTGATACCACTCGAGAAAATTGATGCTGCTCAAATGGTCGACCAGGAAACCCGGAAAAAACTGGCAAGTTTGGGCTATACCTCGAGTGTTCAAGTTACGAAAAAAAAGAATTTTGGCATTCAAGATGATGTAAAAATTCTCCTTCCTTACATAAATAAGGCAGATGAAGCTTGGGAGCTGTAAAAAGAGGGAAAATCAGATGCGGGAATCAAGCTTTTGCGGAATACCTGTGGATACCAAAAAGACCCACAATCGATGTCAGTAAAGACGAAAGGATTCTAAGAATATCGAAATAAAGTTTGCAGGCAAATCTAATCTTGTGCAGCCAGGGTTATAATCCACCTGGCGAAGGAGGCGGCATCTTCCATGTCATTCTCGTCCGGGTGCGTATCGGCTGAAACAGCCATCTCAGCCCAGGCTTTATGCTCCGGTGATTTTTCCAGAACTTCAAGAGCCTCAGGCGAGACTTTTCCCCTGCAAGTAAAAGTTCCCAGTAATTTTGCTTTTGACGTAATAACACTCGCGTGTTCTAATGCCTCTCGGGCAAGACGGTTTCCGGTAAGTGCCCCATGGGTAGAAAAAAATGCGATTTTTTTATTGGGGGGAATATTTTTGAGTGCAGCTTCTATAGGAAAAGGAACGCTGTGAGAGTGGATCGGGAACCCGATAAAGATAAGGCTGTATCTTTCTAACTCATTATCCAGCAGTTCGTTAATCGGTTTGATAATTTTCTCCCCATCTACAGTTTTAAAGATGGCCTCAGCAATGATTTTTGTGTTTCCTGTTTCACTGAAATAGGTGATAAGAATTTTAGACATAAAAACCTCTCTCCTTTGGATGGATGTCAGCTTCTACCATATATTGACGGATTATAACTTTTTTTTCAAGAAAATCCTCATGCGTTAGGTCCATAAGGTTATAACCGAATTCCTCTAAAGCTTTGATCGTTGAAGAATCAATATCTAGCATCAATTATTCTATAAAATCCTATTTCCCTCCTTTTTTGATCGTGAAAAGGAATGTTGCAAACGCTTTTTTATAATCATATAATTAATCTATACACTTTCTAAATAGATTATTTGTCTTGAGGAACTTATTATCTTATTGTTTGTTAATATTTTTTATGTTTTTTATATTGTCAATGGAGGTGAAAATGAAGAAAAAAAGCGTTCTTATTATTTTACTTTTTATGTTTATAATATTTACAGGTTTAGTTAATTCACAGCAAAAGCCCCAAAAGGAAATTTTAAAACCAAATTTAGAAAAAAGACCAGTATATAATGATTTAACAATCAAAACACTAAATTGCCCCAAAAATATAAAGCCAGAGCAACCTTCTACACAAGGTTTGCTTAATCCTGATTTGTTATCTGATTTGGTTGTTACAAATGTGTTTATTGTTATTTTGGCTGATCAAAAACATCACTTATTTTTTAGAATAAAGAATATGAATTGGGCGAGTCCTTCTGCCCAAATAGACCCGAGCCTAGCCAATCAGTTATGTGTGCGACTCTATCGCCTTGATGAAGGTAATGAACAGATCATATATTTCGACAATAACGAGATTGTGGAACTCAACACCCACGGGTTGGTTGATTTTCGTCCTCTTTGGGAAGATACGGGTACTAATAATATTTTAGTAACAGTTGATTATAACAACTTGGTTAGCGAATCAAATGAGGGAAACAACTCCTTCATTTGGACTCAAAAACTCGATATAGGAACTCCTAATGGGGGAGAGAGATGGACTATCGGATCGAACAAAACTATAGGATGGAGAGTTATAGGATTTGATTCCAACAGACCAATAAGAATAGACCTGTTAAAGAATGGGGAAAAAATAGGGACAATTATATCGGGATTGGAGATAGGTACGGGTGATATAGCTATTACGTGGAAAGCGGGTAAGTATGAGGGAGGTATGGCAACACCAGGTTCTGACTACAAAATCAGAATCACAACTTTGAGTAAGCAGTATACATATGAGAGCCAAAGTTCCTTTACACTGCTGAAGTCCGGATTCCATGCTTTACCTCATTCACCTCTTAAATACTTAAGTAAGAAGCCTGATTTGACTTTGTCTGATGTGAGGATTGAGTCTGATGGTATACGTTGGTTGAGATTTATAATAAAGAATGAAAATTGGAGAAATTCTGAGATTTCATTAAATGATCCGCATAGATTGAGTGTTCAAATTTACGCTTTGGGGAAGCGTGCGCAAGTGCTGGGGCTAAGTCAGGGAAATATAGATTACATAAATCAACATGGGAGCACCCTGATACAATTTCCATGGGATTATACTGAAGATACTAAAATTACGGTTGACTACGGACACGTGGTTGATGAATCTAATGAACGGAATAACACATTTATTTTAAGACAGTGACTCACCCAGTTTATGAATTTGTGTAGGAATAGTAGGAATAGGGTCGGACCTATGCAAATCACTGATATATTTTAAATTAATTATTATTTCCCTCCTTTCTTATGCCTTAATCGGCTAATTTTAGGGTCGAAATCGTCCCGGTTAGTATATGTTTCTTCCTTTTTCTTTCAGGAATATTCTGGAGTTTATGGTAACTGCTGCATTCCCATTCCGACGTCTGCTTTAAGACAAAAATATCATCCAATATTCAATCAATTGGAAAAATACCCAAGGCGGTGGATGACTTTATAATCTTTGTTTTTCACTTGGATTTCGATCTTTTTAAATTTTCCGTCTCCCGCGTAATCCTTTGGAGAATAATAAACAAGGTAGTAATTCTCAGAAGCATACAAGGCATTTTTAAATAATACGGCCGGATTGGAAGAACTCTCCGCATATCCTCCGGTGGCTCTGGCAATCTCTATAAGAATGTTAAACGTCTCCTGTGAATACTCTTCCATGCGGAGCCCTGGAATTTGTGCCACAGGAGTTGAAACATGCAGGAAATGAACTGAAGTCGAAGTGTCTGAAAAAGCCTGAGTTATTTTCTTGACATCTAAATATGTTTCTCTCTTATTATAATCCAAAACACTTGTTAAACTCTGCACAACATAGGAATCTCCCTCAAAACTATTAATAAAATCAGCCAATAGTGTTGGATCAATTTGCGGGATAAGTTTTTTCTCATAAAAAATAAAAACATAATTTTGTCTATCCTGCGTTTTTAAATAGTTTGCAAAGTCTATCAACCTCAGTTCATCTGCCTGGCGGTACGTTTTTAACCTTGACATGAGGCCTGCATATTCTACGAGCTTTCGACTTGCGTCTCTCAAATCAACATCCCCGGCATCTTGGACCCCTGTAGCCTGTTGTATAAGCGACTTCATTTCATTGCTTAATTGTTCACAGTCTCTCTTTATATGCCTGAATTCGGCACTCCCGGCCAAAGCGTCCGGTCTCAATAATCCTTTGATTTCTTCCAAAATATCTTGTTTTGATTTCAGTTTTTTTGGTTCATCTTTTAGCCTGTATGTTTTCATGGGAGTGATGATTATAAGATCATCGTCAGGCAAAAAGATCTCTTCTATAAAATACTTCAACGCTTCCTGAAGCCTGCGAGAATATTTATTAACCTCAAAGAAGAGATAAAAGGTTCTCGAAGTTTGAGGCCTAAACTTTTTCTTTTCATCGCTTCTTTCCACACTTTTCTTTTTTATGAGGTAAACAGCTTCTATTTTCTGTTTGATTCCCTCCTCAAAGACTTCAAAATCCTTTATGCTCAAATCGTTTACAAAGGTATTCCCTTTGTATACCCTGACAGGAACTTCCACATTGATAACAAGAGATTGTTCGATAAAGCTTTGCTGAGGAAAAGAGGCATAGCTGAAAATTGTTATACACATAAAGAGAAATATTTTCTTTATTCGGGGCTGAAAACTTTTAAAGTGACTATGGACTGTAATTAAATTCATTATTTTTGCTCCCTTAACATATAAAACATCCCTTTTCCAACAATCAGTATAAAGCTTTCTTCTATATATGTTAATAGTAAGATTTGATATCCAGAGTGGGGGAGTGGACGCTTTGGATGGATAGGCCTCTTTATAAATTTCAGTCAGCAAAGCTGGTTTTTATTAAAATTTGCAATCTACAGGGAAATAATTTTAGGAATAGGATTAGGAATAAGGTCAGCTTATAGAATAAGGTTTAGCAGATTCTTGATTATGTCAAAAAAAGGGGATAATTATGATAAACAGATAAAAAAGATGCTTATTAGGGCTGTTGCAGCAACGTGATAATGTCCTATTTTAGCAAAATAAAAATGTCCGGTTTATGAAAAATAAGTTAAGGTTCTTATTTACAAAAAAAAGTAAGGAGAGCCTTGATGGAAGAGGACATTATTGCATTGAGCAGGAAAGAGATTAAAAGGTTAAGGATTATTCACATGGTCATGGTATGTTTTGGCGGCCCAAAATTCTCAATTATGGCCATATTTCTGGGAAAATAAGGAGTGATTTCATTTGTTTAGAGTCAGCTGCACAGGTCTGACCCTATTTAACAGGTAAGGCCAGCTCAAATCCACTTGCGATGCCCTGTACAGATAGTATCTTACAGTATCTTTGCTTACGGAACAGGCCCTGGCAATAGCTCGATAGGAAAGCTTTGCCTTTATTTTACAAATTGCCTCATCTTATTTCTAAATGATCCTTATCTGGTAATTTGGGGAAGGGGGCATGCGGTTCCTGCTGATACCAGAAAGCAACTGAAGAAATATCATCTTGCAGAGGCAAATACCTGCCTCCTGAACGCCAACCTAAAGCTTGAATGGTTACTCTCAAATCTTTTTCAAACCGGACCGGATCCATGATGTGCCAGCGGTACAACCCAAAGCGCTGTTGAGAATTCATAAATCCGTCCGGCCTCAGAACCTGGGGCATGCCCACATAGGGAGTGGTGAATTCTTTGTATTGATTGTCCACATCAAAGCCATAAGAGCCACAAAAATAGTCCTCCGTACCTGTTCCGCATATAGTGGGGAAATCACTGTCGCCGTCGATATAAAATTTGATCTCGCCTTCTCCCCACCAACCGGTGTTATTGGATCCCCAGCACATGTAGGTTCCCACGTAATGTCCCCATCCTTTGACGCCATCCAGGATTGTATAGACAGATTTATAAGGTGAAGGGTTTATTCTCCGGAACTGGGCATGGAAGTAGGCTGCATCATCGGGTACATCCGTAAGAGTATAGTTTATCTGATAATAAAGAGTCATTCAGGAAAAACAAGCAGAGAATGGGACCAATGACAAGCATGAATCTTTTCATTTATTTTCCTCCTTCAGGTTGGATTTGAAATGATACTGAACTTTTAAAATATAGAAAAAGATCCTTCAGGGATAAGAATTTCTTTTTTTGCTCCCAACAAGGTCCTACATGTTTTGTTTAATGTTCATGAACTCAATTCGTATTCTATATCAGAGAAAAAAATAATGTCAATACGCTTCATCGACAACTGTCCAGCCCATGGCATCGGCCAAAGCATAAACCGGCTTTTTCAAATCACCATAAAACTTCACTCTGTGCCAGCCCCACTCATTCCACATCGTGAACAACTTTTCAAGATCTCCCACAGGTTCGACACATAGTTTCGTACGGCAGACCCGGTCGGCGGGATCGGGCTGCGTATTGCCTTACAAGCTCATTTTCTTACCTGAAACAATGACTTGTTTCACATCGAGATTACCCTTCTTCATCTCGACAAAAGGTATGCCATTTTTCAAGCCAACTGTGCCAAAACCACTTGCGGTTGCAAGGAAAGAACGGAAATCATTGCCTACATTCGAATCAATGTATAATGTTTTTTCAACCGCATCGTACCTGACGCCAGTGAGTCCCTGAATCAAGCCATAACTCGACAGAGCGCGTGCATACCAATGGCCACATTCATATTCATTAAAGGGATTACGAATGGTTCCATCATATCGATCACGGCATACCCTCACGATATCCAGCCCTTTAGATACCATCCCCTCGAACATGAGATGCGACGCGACTTGGTATTCGATTCCAGTCCATACTTCATCGCTATAGACAAATGGGATGGAAAGCGCACCGCCTTTAGGCCACGTGCAGAGCAGAAGGCCGCCATTCTTCCCGACTGCAAAGCCCGGTCTTTGCGGGTTGTTGTGATCAGTTAGATCATACTTAAGGTTATATTTATGAATGGCATTCAAATTACTTTTCACTTTCTCAGTATCAATAATCTCGTCCAGCCCACAGACACGCGCTATCCAGAAACCCAAAATGCCATCGGATAGGCAGCCCGTACCATACTGATATTTGGGACCCTCTGTGTTCAGCATCTCTACGATATCACTGTAACCTTTCCCATTTGAAGAAGCATCCAGAGGTTTGAATTCCGCATTCAGCCCTTTTGTAGTAATTTTTTGGTAGAAATACTCTCCATCATAAAGCTCTGTTTCGAAAAATTGTATTCCTTTTGTGAGGAGATCTCGATACTGAGTCACATCGTCTTTTAACACATCGCCCATTTTAATGGCTGCGGTTAAGGCGCCTAAATAAAAACTGGAACAGTGGCCATCGGGTCCCCAATACTCAATATCATACGTATTATGATGAGGTTCTTCCAGGACACCTCTGCCCCGAGGATCCCAGGTATTGATGCAGTATGCGAGACTCTGTTTTACCTTTGGCCACATCTTTTTTACCCAATCGTTATCACCAGAAATACGCCATTCGCGATAGACTTTCATTATTCCGCCGAGCTGGCCGTCCGAAGCGGCATGAAAAGTATGTTGGACTGGGCGAATCGGAAATCCTGTACGAAATACCTGATGACCTCTTTCATCCTGACTGACAAAGAATTCTGTTTCCCGCAAAGTCCTCTCCAGATCGGGAAAGAGATGAGGAATCGCCTGGGCATAATTCCAGACATGGGTACAGGAACCCGCACAGCTCCCCCGCGAATCAGAACAGCCTTCCCAGCACCATAGGCGTCCATCGGTCTGTCGTTGAACAGTGGGCGATTTCAAGATGGTCAAATTGGCGGCAACCGCTTCCACAACCTCATCGGGAAGGGATGTGTCATAAAAAGCATCGCTGAATAATTTTGTCTTCTCATATAACTCTTGATATTTCAACCGCCAATAATAGGCCACTTCATTTATGTTTTTAAAACGTGAGGCATACCAGGGTGAATGATATTTTTCACAACTATAAGAAGTTTCGGTTTCAAGATCTTGACCCGTCCGCAGATTCGTTTTCGGCACATACCAGGCAAACATGAGTCGGACAATTTTTTCTTCGCCTGACTTCAAAGTGATAGGAAGAAAAAGAGAAGCACCAGGACATGGTCCTTCGACTGTAGGATTGTCCAATAGAATACCCTCTTTAATATTTTTCCATGTCAAAGTAACAGCATCCCACCATCCCCCCTTGAACCAGCAGTGGTCGACAACGGTGTCATCATCGTCCAAAAAGGCTGCAAAGCCACCGGCGTAGTGAGGATTCTCTTCACTGCCATCCTGCCAGAGAATGAAACCATTTTTAGTGGATTTAATAGTATTGCCTTCTCTACCGATGGCCATGAAGTTTTTGGTATTATATGAAAAAACGGTCTCAATCGTTGTATTGGTATTATTTTTAAAATGGTACTCTAAAGAACTCACGGGCAGGCTGGAATTGTCAGCCTCTCCGGGGATAAAAGGACTCCATCCTGTAATTTTAATATCCAATGGAATATCCTCATCCGCGAGCACAACGGTTCCGAATGGAAAACTGGCAATAAACTCTGCATTTTCGAATCGAGGTAAACCATAACTGGAGCCGGAGGCGCCTCGGCCTGTGCCCGGAGATCCAAAGACTTTCCAAGCAGGTACGGGACCCTCTAAAACCTTGGCGCCATAATCAACACCTTTAATGCTTATGGCTGCAAAAGAACAGGGTTCTTTAAAGATATCGGGTTTATTCCTCAATGAAACATGAGAGATGGCACCCGTACCTTCCAGGCAAATCATGCCGGCGCCCATACCTCCGATGGGAAAAGCGACTCGATTCAGATAATGGCCAGTATACGGGCCATTATAATTTCTTTTCGTTTCATGATCAGTTGTTTGCGTACAGTTTGTCATCACGACTAAACCCGTGAGGATTAAAATTACGGAAACATGAATTGATTTAAGCATTGTTATCCTCCTTTTTTGATTAGTGAATTCAATTCCCAAGGGGGAAATGAACATCTAAAATATTTTTTAACTGTGATTTTTGTCAATTTCTTCCCGAACCGACGAGCCATTCTTATATAATCACCTATACATCTTTATTTAAGTCTCTTTTTTTATTTTAGCAAAATGACACATTATTCTAAATCTTTCCCTTAGGACAACACCAGCCGGTTCGCGGATTTTCGTCCATAATCCAGATATTACTCCATCCAGAGCTGTATTCGGGAGCTTTCTCTACAAGTAATGCTCCGGAAGAGAAAGAGACAAGCGACCGATTAGTTGCGGTTGCATCAGTTTTAAATCCAAATTGAAAAAACAGACAAACGATCGTAAGTGATATCAAAATTAATTTTCTACTCATAATAGAACTTCCTGATACTAAAGTTTTAGAAACATATGAATTTGCTTTTTGGAATTGCTTTGATTTATACTCATTTTCATCAAATTTCCACCTTCTGATCTGGTGAATCAACAATAATACACAGAACAAACATATCCAGTCAACAAGATGTCCGCAAGAAACAGCTGATACAATTAGAGAGATGCCCTCAAAAGGTTTTAAAGTATCTTTTTGCTATATATATAGTTATGAAGACTTCTGAATGGAACTTTTTAGTAAGGATTTCGTAGTAGTATATAAATTGTATTTTAAAGGTCGAGTACTATAAAATATTAAAAGGAGGAGAACATGAAAAAAAGTACGTCGACCTTTGCCTTGATTATTTTTACCTTATTCTGTGGAATTTCTTTTTGTCAGGATATCGATATAAACGGCACTTGGGTGGGGGAAACCGAAGTCCCTGATCAGGGAACGGATGAGATAACCTTAGTCCTTGAAAAAGAAGAAGGAGAGTATATAGGTACAATTTCTGATTCTTTAGGCATGCTTGATGAGACGGAGTGTGAGGATATCGAATTTAAAGACAGCAATTTATCATTCAATTTTTCTATTTATGACGGATACAGTACCATGAAAGTGTACATAACTTTGACTGTAGAAGGAGATACACAGACTGGTTATTGGGAAACAGAAGACGGCAGCACAGGATCAATAAAATTAAAAAAAGAAGAATAAGCTCTTCTCTCTTAATTAGACCTTTTGGCGGCCCAAAATTATCAATTAAAGCCATATTTCTTGGAAAATAAGGAGTGATCTCATTTGTTTAGAGTCAGCTGCACAGGTCTGACCCTATTTAAATTAAAGGTCTGCTATTTAAATTTTTTTGGTATTACTCATTTGCCTTCTTTAAGCACTTGCTCCAATTTCTCGGCTGCATACTTGTGATCAAATTTTTTTGCTCGTGCTAAGGAATTCATGCCAATCTTTTTCCTTAGCTCGACATTTTTTAAAAGCATAATCACATACTCGGAGAATGTGTCATAATCATCAGCTACGAACATGTCTTTCCCATTTATTGGATTTATTCCAAAGGTGGCTAGTCGAGTAGCCACTACGGGCAGCCCGCAAGCTATAGCTTCTAAGAGCTTACCCCTAAAACCCATGCCCAACTCAATCGGTGCCACAAACACGTCGCTATTCCAGTAATATCGCTGCACATTATTATTATCCCCACCTTCACGAACAATTACGTTTTTACTTCTAAAATCGAGGAGTTCTTGAGGTGGATTAAACCCAATTGCGTAAAACTTTGCATCAGGAACTTTTTGCAAGATTTTATCCCAGCAGTGGTTGATAAAATTTTTCACTGCATCTACATTGGGATAATGCTGAAAATTGCCCAAATAAATGATTTTTTTTGTGTTTCTCTCCCAAGACTTAAGCGTTGGTGGCGTATAAAAGGCCGTGTCAACTCCATGAGGCACTACTCTGATTTTATTTTTCAAGTTTGGAGCGTAATTTACCAAGATAGTAGCATCCTCCGTGGTCAAAGTTAAAATTTTATCGGCAGTTTCATACATCTTAAACTCGTAATTGAATAACTCATTTATTATATTTTCACTAATATCTTCTCCTTTTTCGGCTCTCATATCGAAAGCCTTTGTATAACATTCGTGTACCGAAATTATAGCCGTGGTATCTGAGGGTATAAGGCTGCGATTTGCCTCTATGTACTGCCCCATCATCGAATATTCAGCAATAATGGCATCAAAATGCTTCTCCTTCAATGCCAGGTTCAATGCATTTTCAATCCCTTCATTGTAACCACCGTCTCCGGATAAAAAGAACTTAGGTCTATTTAATCTTTTATAAAGTGCTTCTAATTCATCCTGCGGTCGTTCTCTGAAAGAATCAATCCTGATAATCTCCTCACAGAAAGGCTTGAGACTTGTATCCTTTACGTCTTCTTTGGTATGAGCAGGGGCAATTAGCGTTATCTTATGCCCCATCGAAGACAGATTCTTTATTCTGTGATAGATAAGGATGGGTCCACCTATGATGTCTGCTCTGGGAAGCAGCTTGGGCAGGAACAGCAGGTTCATGTTCTTTTTCATTTTTATTGTACCCTATTACAAAATAATGTCCCTTATTCGTGAATTAATTTCTTTGTGGCTTACAAACAGCATCAATTCCTGCCAGCGTTTTTGCAGCTCGCATAACTTTTGAAAAGGGTCAAATTTTGGTACTGCATCTGTTTTGGCAATTATGATATTATTTAATGCCTCCTCACTACCTTGTCTGTCACCCTGTGCTAGATATTCTTCAGATAACAACTTGCATGCTTTCTCTATCTTCTCCTCAAGGTTCATTTTCAAAAAACACCCGGGATAAGGATCAAACTCCTCAGAATAAATCTTCGTCATTCCCTTTACCTCTTTTTGATGCTTAATCTTTGCTCGCTCATAAATGAAACGATAGATGTCTTCTCGCAACTGCATCCAGGTGGGATGCGTCTTTGGTGGTGGAAGATGCTTGATAGATAGTTGGTTATCCAGGAAGAACGAAAAACCAAACATCTTTGCATTTATCAAAAAATCTATATCCTCTCCTCTCGTGATACCTGGGTCAAAAGGCACAACGGTAAAGAGATTTCGATGGATAACCATATTCCCACCAAAAACGAAAGGCGTTTCTTTCAACCTCGGTTCGCACCCAATAATCCTATCAAATGCTTCATTCATCTTGTAATATTGGTCCCAATATTTCATCCAGGGGCGAAAATTTTTTTTAACGTGGTAATCGCCATCCGCTTGAAGGTAATATCCCGCTACTGCGTTGACGGTTTTGCCTCCAATACTTCTTCCAATAAATTCTTTCGCTTTCAACATAAATTTTGGGTCTTTAAACACCTCGTCATCGTCAATGAGCACCGCCACTTCTGAGCCTAAAGCATGAGGAATGAACATGCACAGATTTCGAATGTCGGAATATCCTCGAAGTTGGAGAAGATCAATATACTCTTTTTTGCCCTCACTAATAAATAGTTCATGTATTTGTTTTAGATGGGAGTACCCGAATAGCAATATTTCTACTCTGTTAGCAGGAGAAGCGGATTTGATGATATCAACAACCTTCTTTTCAACCTGGGTTTCAATATCTTCTGCGGTGGCGATTGCAATTATCACCAATTGAAAATCTTTATCTTTCAGTATGGCTGTACTCTGTATTGCTCTAAGCAACGTGCCTTCGCTATCCAGAGGAGTAGGGTGGTCATAGATAGCGTTTCCTTCCTTCCAACCAACATCACTCTCTCTTCCCCAATACGACGGAATTACCACTTTGACTTTCATGGTTCCTTCCTCCATCCTCTTTTCCTTCTTGTCTTCAGGGTGAGTTTAGGTCCTTCTGAAGACGGTTTAATTTCGAATTCTCGAATCGTTGGAGGTGCTTTGATTTCTGCTCATTTTCGTTTAATTTCAACCCATTGAGTTGCTACATTACAGATAATACATAGTAGAAACATCTAAAGTCAATAAAAGGTTCGTATGAAAGAGGCAATATCATTGAGTATCCAGGAATATTAATGTAATACTCTTGCTTTGGATGTGTAAATCTCCCAGCTCATCTCTTGAAGTTGGAATTTGACATCTATGTTTTAAGTTTATAATATTATTTTTTCAGATAGCCGGGGAAAACATAATGTTGCCATGAGCCCTTTAAGCTATATACTTTTTCTTCAACTCGGATACCTTATAGGTTCACTCTCTCCATCTTATTTTCTTGGAAAAGTCCTACATAGTGTAGATATCCGTGAATTAGGGACGAAAAACGCTGGGGCAGTCAACGCATACAAAGTTTTAGGCTTGGGTCCGGCCGTTTTGACAGCTTTTTTTGACCTTTCAAAGGGACTTCTCGTGATGCACACAGCCTACCTGCTTGGAGCCCCCCCTCTTTTAGTTCACCTGACAGCTTGTGCAGCTATTTTAGGCCATGTATTTCCCTTTTACCTTAATTTCAGAGGAGGGCAAGGTGTTGCTACAGCCACAGCCATCTTAATATATTACCTGGGAATGTTCTACGTAAATAGATGGCTTCCACTGGAATCTCTTGTTTTTCTGGCCTTTTGTGTATTTTCTTTTCTGTATATTACTAAGATCGGTGAATTTATTGGAAGCGTTATCCTCCCTGTCCTTGGTATTTGTATTCTTGTTTTCTCACCTTCACAGGAATATTCATTCTTCATTCTTTCAATAATAGGATATATCTGGTTTATTGAAATGTTTAACATCCATAATAACAAGCTGCTTCCTGTCCTCTTAAAGAATATTAAACATGAAATCAATTGGCGTCTTTTTATAAGGCCTGCAGCCATTCTTTTAGCTATTTATTATCTAAACAACACCAAAAGAGAAGCACTGGTGTTAACAGGCATCGTGACTCTTATTTTCCTTCTGTTGGATTTTGTTCGGCTTCTTTCTAAAAAAATAAATACTTTCTTTTTCAAGAAAATCAAAGATTTGTACAAACCGAAGGAATACAAAAAATTTTCGTCAATGACAAATTTTCTTGTGGCGATTTTCATAGCCTTTTTACTTTTCGAAAAATCTATTGCTATTATGTCGATTTCATTTCTCATTTTTGGAGACTTCTTCAGTAAGTTCTTCGGCATTTACTTTGGCCGCACACAGATATTCCAGAAGTCTTTAGAAGGAAGTCTTGCTCACCTGAACGCTTGTCTATTAGTTGGATATCTCTTCCTCCATTTTGTTTCTGTGCCAATTCCGGTTTATTTGGCAGGAGCCTTTGTGGCCACATGCACAGAACTCTTACCTATGGGCATTGATGACAACCTGAGTGTGGCAATTCTTAGTGCATCCGCCATGTCTGCATTTCAACTCTTTTAGCTCCTCTCATTATTATCGTCGTGTAGTTAGGATAGCAAGGGAGAGAGGAAATCGCATTGAAACGAACCAAAGAAACAATCTCTCTCAGATTGATTATGGAATAAAGAAATTACACCTAGGACACATAAAGAGACTCTATCCAGATGTCCTGTTGGAGAACGCCAAAGTCAAAAAAATAATTGCGGAAATTGCACCTGGTCGTTCCTGTTCTCATAAGCTATTTAGGGAAATTATAGAACAAAGACATAGAGAGAAGGATGAGAAACTGGAATAATAAAAACTTAAGTTGACATGTGTTATCAGGTCAGGTTAAATTGTTCTTTAATCCTATCCTAATATCTAATCTGATTGGAAGGAGTAAAAGAAGATGCCAAAATTAAGATTTTTCACGATTATCTGCATGAGTCTTTTATTAGTGTTTGTATACGGCTGTAATAAAGGTTCTAATGAAAGTGAGTCCGCAGAAGCAAGTACGCATGAACATGAGCAGGTAGGACAAGCGGAAGAAAGCGAAGAAGAACATGCTGGAGAGGGCGAAGAAGCTAACCCGAGGATTGACAAAGACGGAACCCACGATGAAGTCCGAAAAGGAGTTCGGTTAATTTTATCTTTTGATAATGAATCTTCCTCTTTCATTGGAACTGTAGAAAATGTAACTGAAAAGACTGTTTCCAGAGTCCGTGTTGAAGTTCACCTTTCTAACGGAACTGAATTGGGCCCAACACAACCTATCGACCTTGCACCTGGGAAAAAAGTAGACGTCGGACTATCAGCAGAGGGACAATCATTTGACTGGTGGAAGGCCCACGCAGAGACAGGTGTATCCGAACATTGATGCAGAGGAGAATAAACCGTTTCGAATCGCCGCTGTATTATAAATGGAGAAAAATAGAACCGTCCCTAAAATTATTTACTCATACCTCAGCGAATCTACAGGATTAGCTGCAGCAGTTTTAATGGATTGATAGCTGATTGTGAGAAATGCTATGACCCAGGCAAGAGCTCCTGCTGCAATAAATATTCCGGGATTGATACTGGAGCGGTAAGCAAAGTTCTGAAGCCATTGGTTCATAATCAGATACGCTGTTGGCCAGGCAATTATATTAGCCAGAAGAACCCATTTAGTAAATTCTTTTGAAAGCAGTAACACAAGTCCTGCCGTAGACGCACCCAAAACCTTCCTAATGCCGATTTCTTTGGTCCTGCGTTCAGTCGAATAAGACACTAAACCGAAAAGGCCCAGACATCCGATAAAAATAGCGAGAAAGGCGAAATAACTAAATGTTTGAAGCAGTTTTTCTTCGGATTTGTATTGTTGGTCGAAGTTTTCATCGATAAAATAGTAAGAGAATGGATAATTAGGTCTGGCCTCCATCCATATTTTTTGTAGAAAGCTTATGGTTTTGGGAATGCTGTGTGGGCTAATCCTGATAGATATCTGATTAAGGCTTGTAGATGATATGAACATCACAATAGGGGAGATCTCCTGGTGGAGAGACTCGAAATGGAAATCTTTTACCACACCTATGATCTGTCCCTTGCGTCTGCCGTAGCTGAATCCTTTGCCAATTGCCTCTTCAGGAGATTTCCAACCAATCCTTCTAACAGCAGTTTCGTTGAGTAGGAATGCCTGAGTAGAGTCCGTGCTCATTTCCTGAGAAAAATTTCTGCCTGCTGCCATCTCCATTTTAAATGTAGGAACATAATCATAATCTACTCTCAATTGGGCAATACGGAAATTTATAGGCTGGCTTGTTTCACCGCTGATAACACGAGCTCCTGCTGAATCTAGTAGCCTCCCGGAAGGAACTCTTTTAGCTGCTGAAACGCTTAGAATGTCTGTGTTCTGTAAGAAACGGGCCTTAAATGCTCGGAGCCTGTTAACTATTGCTGGACTGCTGGGGAGTACCACCACGTGTTCTTGGTCAAAACCAAGGTTTTTAGTTTTTATGTATCTTAACTGGCTTGAGACAATACCCACGCAGACAATTAGCACAATAGAAATGGCAAACTGGAACACAACCAGCACTCTCCTGAAAGATAATCCTTTTTTTCCACTGTCTAAATTTCCTTTTAGAACATGGACAGGTCGGAAAGCAGAGAGGAATATGGATGGATAGATACCGGAAATAAATCCGGTCAGGATGGCTATAAGCAGCAGTAAAAAAATCAGCAGCATGTTTTCTGTTAAATTAAAAGACAGCTCTTTGCCAATAAACTGATTGAATTTCGGGATGATCAGGAGAACTATAACTACTGCGATCAACAGGGATATGACTGCAGTGAATATTGATTCGCCCAAAAACTGCCGAATAAGCTGATTTCTCGGTGCTCCCACGACTTTTCGCATACCGATTTCTTTGGCCCGGCCGGCTGACCTGGCCGTTGCCAGATTCATAAAATTGACGCACGCTATAAGAAGGATAAATAATGCTATGATAGAAAAAACATATACATATGTAATGTCACTGTTAGCTTCGATTTCAGAATCTAGATGGGAATGAAGATGGATATCCGTCAGTGCCTGGAGTTGGAGCTTGGTTCTCTCGCTCATTCCTTGGGACATATGTTTGTTAATAAAGTGGTCGAGTTGGCCTTTCAAACGGTTTATATCATGTTTCTCAGGCATGAGAATGTATGTGGCATAGTTGTTGCTTCTCCAGTTCTGCAGTTCCTGTTCTCCAACTACAGTCTCAAATGTCTTGAATGATCCCAAAAAGTCGATATGAAAGTGAGAGTTTTGGGGCAGCGGTTTGATGACTCCGGTTACCTTCATCTCCGCTTTCTGTGTGGAAACCTGAAGTGTTAAAGATTTTCCAACCGGATTTTCAGCTCCAAAGTATTTCTGAGCCATTTCCTCTGTGATAACTACGGCAAATGGATCTCGGAGAGCTGTCTCAGGGTCTCCTGATGTCATATCAAATGTAAACACTTTGAATATATCTTTTTCTGCGAAAAAAAAACGCGGTTCCTCAAAATACCTGGAATTGTTCTCCACCAGGGACCTTCCTATACGGATTATCCGAACTGAATGAAGGATCTCTGGAAAATCGTTCTTGAGCAGGGGGCCAATAGGAGGTGCTACATGCCCGAGGTGAAGATTGACAACGCCGTCCTCATTGAACCACTTCCGGGTAACCCTGTAGATCCGGTCATGGTTTTCATTAAATTTATCATAGCTCAGCTCATCAAATACAAAAAGGAGTATTAAGATGCAGCAGACCATCCCGATTGCCAATCCTGCAACATTGATAAATGCATAGCCTTTATGTCTTATGGTGTTTCTATAAGCAATCTTTAAATAATTTTTAAGCATAACGATTCCCTAAAAAATATAAATTTAATAAATAGAAATATAGACCTCTATTTACTTGTATGTTACAAATATATATACGAATAATCCTGCTGAAAGGTTTTAGGTTTATAGAAAAAATGTATATCTAAGCCATCACGTATAGGATTGCAAAATGATAAGTATATTGATAGGTTATTGTTGCGTGCAATATAGTAATTATTATGTGTCTTACAGATATAAATAAAATTAATAAAAGGAGAGAAACATGAAGAGAAAAAATCTACTGACATTATCTTTGTTGACTGCTCTTTTGTTTGTATTTTCCTCGGTTCAGGTAACAGGACAGCAAAAGGGTTCTATCTCACAATTATTACTAAAGAAAATGCGCGAATCAGTAAAGGATAAGGGAAAAATCAATGTCATTAGTAGTAATAAGATTAATGATCTTATACTTAACCGCTCGAATATTGGTAAAACTGATCATTATTTTGGAGTAAAATTGGATGTTAAAGGAATCACAAATCAGGAATCATCCGGGCGCTGCTGGTTATTTACAAGTTTGAATGTAATCAGGCAAAAGGCAAGAAAAAAATTCAGTTTAAAAAGTTTTGAGTTCTCTGAAAACTACTCGTTTTTCTGGGATCAACTGGAGAAATCCAACTTGTTTCTTGAAAATATGATTAAAACACGGGATAAAGATTATTTGGACAGAAAAGTTGAGTGGCTTTTTAAGCATCCTGTAAGTGACGGTGGAGTCTGGAACATGGCAGTTGGAGTAATAGATAAATACGGTCTTGTTCCAAAGAGTGTTATGCCTGAAACTTATCATAGTTCCCATACAAGAGACATGAGCAGGATTATCGGAAAAAAGCTTCGTGAAGATGGTATTCGACTACGTCAGATGCATGAACAGGGAAAATTACTCGAATCACTGCGAGAAGCAAAAGAAGAAATGATGATGGATATTTATAAATTACTGGTCTACCATCTTGGTGAACCTCCTGCGGAATTTACCTGGCGTTATAAAGACAAGGATGACAAAATCAGTGAATCAAAAACATATACTCCTGTTAAATTCTTCAAGGAGACAGTTGACATTGATTTGAAAGATTATGTAATGATGATGAATGATCCCACCCGTCCATATAATAAACTTTATGAAATAGAATATTATCGTGACTTGGTTGAAGGAGTAAACTGGAAATATATAAATCTTCCGAATAAAACTCTCAAGGAGTTTGCAAAAGCTTCCCTTTTAGACGGAGAAGCAATGTATTTTGCTTGTGATGTTGGTAAACAGTTGAACCGTGATGAAGGCCTGCTTAGTTTAGATAATTATGATTACGAATCTCTTTACGGTATTAAATTTGATATGAATAAAAAGGAACGTATTCTTACTTGTGCGAGCGGATCTACTCATGGAATGGCGCTTATTGGTGTGGAAACAGATAAAAATGGCAAAGCCACAAAATGGCTCCTCGAAAACAGTTGGAGTAAAGATGCAGGACACAATGGTTTCCTTACCATGACTGATGAATGGTTGGATGAATACATGTTTAGGATTGTGATTCATAAGAAATATATTTCTCCAAAAGTTCTTGAAATTCTTAAGGAAAAACCTGTTCTTCTTAAACCATGGGATCCAATGTTTCTGCCGATTGAAGATAAATGAGTTGCTGAAGCTTAACTAGAAAATAGTGTCTTTCGTCTTAATCCAGGGTCTTGTAGTCTTTATAGACTTCATACGCTTCCATACGGATGTTTTTGATCAAAAACCTGACATGGACTCGTATTCTGGTTTCCTTTAAAACAAAATGATTACCTTGGAGTACCTGAAAGAACGCTTCTATCCTGAACTCTTTCAGGGCATTGCGTTTTTTTGAAGGACTTAGGTCGGCCTTAAGCAAATCGAACGATTCCATATCGATAAAATAGCTGCCTTCCATTTTTTCATCCGCAGGGATTTTGGCACGGACATCAAGGACATAAACCGCCCGTTCATTAAGAACAGCATCCTCAAGCAGAGAATAATCATATTCCTCACGTTTTTCCGTTTTAAAAGGAAAAGCTTCATCCAGAGACAGGCTGAAACTTCCGCCGCCCTGGTCTTTGTCCCCTTTTTCCCGGCTTTCTTCCCCCCTTTTTCTCGCCTTGGCTTTCTCTATCGCAATTTTCGCTTTTACTTTTCTGGTTATGTCATGTATTTTGCCATTCTTCTCCTCCATGACCTTAAGGATCTCTTCTTCAATTTCCTCTCCCTGAACAGTGATGATCTTTTCCATTACTGTTTTCTTCTTCTCTTTCCAGTGTTTATCCATATCGATTGAAGTTGATGTTATCACAGACGACCAGTTTTCCATCTCTGTATAAGATTCCATCCGTTCAGATATTTTATCCAGGAGTGAAGTCAATTTGTCATCTGTTTGACCACCTGAAAAGCCCATAAAACCAATAAGACACCATATTAAAAAGCCAGTTATTATAAATTTTTTTGAATTACTCATATGCGGGAAATTATCCATCTAATTTGACTGATTCTCTGCGCCAAATTACCACAGCAGCCGCAATAATGCAACCTTAACATTTTTACTCATGATGGTGGTCTCCTTTTCGTGATAAAAGTATTTGTCCAATCCGGCTGATTCGGTCTTTTCTTCTTCTCTCCCATATCCTGCCATTTTTCATCTGTCAAGCGATCATCCATTGGATGCTTGAACTCATAATAGGAAAAAACTCCTCCCTGACACAGTCTATAACCTTTCGTATCCCTGATAATCACATAAATATTAAAAGGAGAACCGACTCCCTCCTCCAGAACCTTCTTTGTGTTTAAGTCTGTATGAACATCTGCTGCGATATCCATCCTCTCATCTGTTCCGGATGTTATTTTTGTCATAATACTATTCGGGAACCGTTTTAATGAAGCAAGAATACTCCCAATATTCCAAATTAAATCATATTCTTCTCTACTCAATTGCATTCCTTTAAGTTCTTTTTCAGAAATAATCGTTAGCTTTCCCAAAGTTTCTTCGAACTTGCTTATTTTCTCCGATATTCCTTCGATGGAGATCCCCAGATTGGAGAGATTATTCCTCATATCCTCCATCATTTCTTTAATTCTTCCATAAACCTCAGGATAAGGTTCGACATACCCATAAGTAAATAAGGGTTTTCTGGGCATTATGCCCTTTGCGAGCATTGTATAACTCTGTTTTGCATACAGTATAGTATCGTGTCTCAGCTCTGCCCAGGAACCAAGGGTTGTCTGAATTGCCTTGTCTTTCCAAGCTGTATTTTGCATGAATTTTGGGACATTATCTTCCCGAGTCTCCTCAATAAGTGGAAACAAGCAGTACAGCCATCTCCAATAAAGATTCTGCTTCCAATCTTCGGTATTTTTAAGGGAAAATTCTTCCTTAAGCTTATTCAACTGGTCATAATAATCTGAATAATCGGTGTCGCCTTGTTTCTCTAATATATCAAGTGCCCTTTTGGATCCGAGGACAGCTAAGATATCCAATCCACGGGGAAACGCCCTTGCCGGTCCTACATTTGGAATAATCTCCATGGTAAAAGGTTTCCCGGTACCTGTGTATTTGAGAATCAGTTTTTTATCCTTTATTCCAAAAACCAGTTCTTGAAACATGTATGAATCAGGGATGAACCGTTGCCCCATAAACCTGAACCCTTTTGCTGTCACATCGAATTCTCCATTCTCAACAAATGCAGCACCTGAAAGAATTTTTGGCGGTTTAAGTTTCATGGTTTTTTTGATAAATTCAGATAATTTATCCTTATCATTGTATCTATCAATAGATCCTTTGAAAGAAAACACCTCTCGAATAAGACTCATATAATCATCGGCATACAGATCATCAGTTTTTCCAACAAAATAAACAGTAGGCTCATAAATCATCTTCCACAATTGAAATGCTTTTTTGTCTTTCATCAAAGCATCTGTCATCAAAAGAGCTTGGAGGGTCATCTTTCTTCCATGAACAATCGCATCTTCAGCCTTTTTTGGTTTCAGTTTGAAATCAATTCGTCCGTACCACATCATGGCTTTGAAATACTTCTTGAACTTTTCATTCCTCGTGTAATGGCCTCTGGGAATATATTGGCTGTAATCTTCGTATGCATAGGGAGTGTTAAAAAGACTCGGGTTTTTAACGTATGTTAAGAGTTCCCTGAACTTTGTTCCTTCATGAGAATTCATGTTGCTTATTTCTTTGTTTATTAAGTCCTCCAATTCATATCCAGCGTGATACTCCGGGCTAAACACTTTTTTAGCTACAGTAAAAAATCCCATATTCAATCTGGCTGCTTGCTTTACTGTTTTATCCCTGGCTTCTTTATATTGATTTTCAGAAAGATCAAGCATCCTATCTGTGAGTTCATTTGCCAGATCATAGAGTTTTTCAATCTCAAGGATTCTTAAGAGATAATCAAAGAAAATGTGCGATGTGTGCAAAACCGCATCAGTAGTTATAAAAATGGGTTGATTCGTTTGTTTGCTGCTGGTGTAGATATCATATATTTCCTTGTTAAATCCAGGAGTAACGACAAAGCCGTTTTGTTTAAGTATGCTTTTTGCTTCTCGAGATAAATGAATCTTCTCTAATCCACTCAGTCCTTCAAAAGAGAAAGGTACTTGCTCTTTTTCAAAAGGGTTTGTAAGGCCTTCTGCCCATACAGATAAAATCAATGTGGCAATGATAAAAATTATACTTTTTTTCATTTCATATCCCCTCCTTAAAGAGATTTGCATTTTTTAATGTGCCAAATCTTTTAAATTAAACTATTTCCCTCTATTTTATTTAAAAAAAAATAAAATGGAAGAGGAGAACAAGAAAAAGAAATGTCTTGGGCGCATCCCGACCCTATATTTACAGTATACACTCCTTTTATTAATTGGGGTTAGCAAAAGCCAATTTCTTGTGATAAAATATCACATGAAAAAATTATTTAGAGGAGCAAGGACAATGAGAAAGAATATATTAATCATCGCTATTGGCTTAATATTCATCGTGTCCATTTCCCAGGTCCTATTAGCACAAGGATATTATAGAGACAATTTATATCGACAAAGAGACGTTGATTATTATAACCTCAAACTTACTGAAAGCCAGCTAAAAAAGATTGATGAATTGGAATTGAATTTGGAGAAAGAAATTTCGCCGCTGTTTTCTAAACTCAGAGTGAAAGAGTTGGAATATCGGCAGTTGTATTACCGAGCAAATCCGGATGAGCAGAAGATAGAAGCAAAAATCAACGAGATGACAAAGATTGAAGATGCCATTATGGAGAAAGAAAAATCTTATGACGAGGGAATCAGAAATTTATTGACAAAAGAACAGAAAGCAACACTTGATTCTTATTATGGAAATTCTAGATACGACAGGGGTTTATATGGACAGGGGCTTGGTCGTGGTTATAGCAGAGGATATTATGGACAAGGGCTAGGCCGAGGTTATGGCAAAGGCTACTATGGACAGGGGATTGGTGGTGGTTATGGCAGGGGCTACTATGGACAAGGTCAAGGAAGATTAGGTCGGAGTAATTTCAGGGATTATGGCAGAGGATATTATGATGGCATGGGATTGGGCCGAGGCTTAGGAAGACATCTCTGGAGAAATTACGGTTATGGAAGAGGCTGGCGATAAAACTAAAACCACAAAACTGGCTCGGGCCACACTTTTTTGCCCATAAAATAGGTTCATCACGATAATCCGTACTTTAGGTTGACGAGATAGGGGACATCGTATTAAATTCCTCAATAA
>CAZYMU010000020.1:0-53387 GCA_964648465.1 uncultured Eubacteriales bacterium
TCTGCCTATAGAGGAAATGTCTTAGTTAAAATATTTAAGTTGCGGAATCGCTGGGAAATTCCCTCTAATTTATACGTCATTAGTGAAAGATTTCAATTTACGGCTGCGACTCGGATGTTTTAATTTCCTCAAGGCCTTTGCTTCGATCTGCCTGATTCTTTCACGCGTTACTTTGAATTGTTGTCCTACTTCTTCCAGAGTGTGCTCGTTGCCGTCTCCCAAGCCAAATCTCATCTTTAGAACTTTTGCTTCTCTTTCAGTGAGAGTTTTTAATGCTTCCTCAATTTGTTCTCTTAAATTTATATGAATGATTGTGTCAGGGGGTGAAGGGATGAATTTGTCTTCTATGAAATCACCAAGGTGACTGTCTTCTTCTTCTCCGATCGGCGTTTCTAAAGATATAGGTTCCTGGGCGATTTTTATGATCTTTCTGACTTTATAAATAGGCAGATCCATTTTTTCAGATATCTCTTCACAGGTCGGTTCTCTTCCTATTTCTTGCACTAGACTTCGTGACACCCTAATTAATTTGTTTATTGTTTCTATCATATGAACAGGTATTCTTATTGTCCTCGCCTGGTCTGCGATTGCCCTAGTAATTGCCTGTCTTATCCACCATGTGGCGTAGGTTGAAAATTTATATCCTCTCCTGTATTCAAATTTGTCGACAGCTTTCATTAACCCCATATTCCCTTCCTGAATCAGGTCAAGAAATTGGAGTCCGCGGTTGCTATATTTTTTAGCAATGGAGACGACAAGCCTTAAATTTGCGGCAACTAATTCTTTTTTTGCTTGATCACTAATTTTTTTCCCGGCTGAGATAGTGCGTAGGATTTTTCTTAAACCGGTAGAGTCTAGGCCAATTTCTTTCTGGAATCTCCGTATTAGTTTATTTATTTCTCTGATTTTCTGTTTTAGTTCAGCTGTTTTCTTTTTGCTCTTTGTGTGTTTGAGAGAAACATACAGCTCCTCTTTTGTTTCTTCCAATTCGTTTATGACTTTTAATTTTTCACGGAGATTCTGGATAATTATTTCCTTGCGGCTTGGACGAATATTGAGGTCCTGGATGTGACGGCTCATTTTTACAATCAAGCGCCCCCGGGTAAATTTGTCTTTTTTCCTGGAAGGGATTTTTTCTAATTGCCTGCTTAAATCTTTTATCTCATTGATTTTGGTAAGAATTAGATTCTTTTTTTTTTCGAGTCTGCCTTCTGTGATATCATCTTCACTGATGTCTAGAATGTCCTGAACACATTCATAATCTTCTTTCAACTTTTCTTCCAAGAGAAGAATCTCATTAAGGACAATTCGCGTTTTTGAAAGGGTTTTGATTATTGTCTTTTCGCCTCTTTCGATTTCCATTGCTATAGCAATTTCTCCCTCTCGTGTTAAGAGAGAAATACTGCCCATTCCTCTTAGGTAAAGCTTGACGGGGTCAGTTGTCCGTTCTAGTCCCTCCAGAGAGACTATATTGCTTTTTTTTCTTCTGATTCTTACCACTCTGTGTTTGTCGAGGATTTTGATTCCATAACTGTCTGTGGAGCTGAGAAACGCATCGAAATCTTTTCCGGAAAGCTTATTGTTCTGGAAGGTTTTTTCTATTTCTTCGAAAAGCAAATATCCATGTTTTCTTCCCTTTGAAATGAGTTGATGAATTTCTTGCTTATGAGTGTTATTTTTTGATGCCAATGGCAGCTCCTGTTTTTATGAATTTCCCTCTTATTATTATAACGTAAATTTCAGTCATTTTGTTGGGATAATTCTTCGGTAATTTTTTGCCTCTGCCTGAGAAGAGAGAGAATCTTTTCTTGCTCTCCACTTCTTTCCAGCTTTGAAATTTGAGCATTTATTTCTTCCGACTGCTTTTCTCGGGCATGTTTCTTTAGAGCTTGGATGTAATCTTTGACTTTTTCCATGCTTGGTTTTTCCCTGGTTTCCTGTAGGATTTCTGACAGTAATGTACGAAGTGAAGGGTCAATTTTTTTCATAAGTTCGTTAAAATTTGGAGATTTGCCATTCCTGAAAAATTGTGACATGGCATGGAGGATAGGCTCGCTTTTCAGGCCTTTAAAATCCTGCTCATTCATATTATTAAATATGGTCGTAGTGAAACTACTGTTTTCGAAAAGAACTTGAAGAAGTCTTTTTTCTGCATTAAGAAAGTAGCCTTTTGTTTCGGTTTTTACCCCTTTTGATTTTTGTCTGATCATTGCCCTTAAATCTTCTTCATTAATTGAGAGATGCTCACTTGTTTTCTTCAGATATTCACTGCGGATAAAAGGATTTGCGATTTTTTCTATCTCTGTAAGGACATGGTTTACAACTTTAGCTTTCTCCTCAGGAATTTCGAGATTTGTTTTGCGGATTAGTGTATTGATTAAAAATTTGAGGCCTCCTGTGCTGTTTTGAACAAGGCTTTTAAATTTGTCAACACCAGATTTTCTAATGAAACTATCAGGATCCATTCTGTCTGGCAATGTCAGGACTTTAATTTGGATACCTCTTTCAAAACAGAGAGATATTCCCCTGATAGATGCTTTTGTGCCAGCATCGTCTCCGTCATAGCTGATGATCATTCTTGGTGCAAAATTTCTGGCTATGGAGACTTGATGAGTGGTCAGGCTTGTTCCGAGAGAGGCTGCGCAATTGGTTATTCCTGCCTGGTAAAGTGAGAGGAAATCCGTGTACCCTTCTACAAGAATGACTTCGCCTTTTTCGCGGATAGATTCTTTACAGAAATTAATGCCGTAAAGAAGTTTTCCTTTAGTATATATAAGAGTGTCTGGAGAATTGAGATACTTGGGTTCAGCCTTTATTATTGTTCTTCCACCAAAGGCAACAACTTTGCCAGTCTCAGTGAATATAGGGAAAATAATTCTCCCTCTAAACCGGTCATAATAACCCTCTTTTTTTTGCCTCCGAAGAACTAGTCCTGCCTTTTCGAGTACACCGGGAGAAATATTTTTGCCCTGAAAATAAGAGAGAAGAGCATCCCAGGAGTTCATAGCATAACCTATCTTGAGTTTTTGTATAATTTCCTCGGAAATTTTTCTTTTTTCAAGATAACCGAGGGCTTTCTGGCCTTCTTTAGTGTTAAACAGGTTTTTCTTGAAAAAAGCGAGGGCATTTTCGCTTATTTTATACAACATTTCTTCTAGTTTTAGTTTTTGTGAAGAAAACTTTTTTTTATCTGGAAGCCTTATGTTATACTTTTTTGCTAGATACCGCAGAGCTTCAGGGAAACCGAGGTTTTCTTTTTCCATGACAAGAGTAAAAATATCTCCGCCGGCTCCACAGCCAAAACAGTGATAAAGCTGTTTGTCATTGTCGACAGTAAAGGAAGGGGTCTTTTCTGAATGAAATGGACAAAGGCCTACGTATTTTTGTCCACGCTTTATCAGCGTTGTGTATTGTGAGGCTATATCCACTATGCTTGCAACTTGCCTGATTTGGTCTATTATTTCCATGATTTCCGACAAGAGTGAGATAAAACTTAACTACCAAAATATAGGGCTGAGACTTTGAATTGTCAAGGTGATAATAGGTTGTTTACTCAAGATGATTAATTAGACTTGCTGTGCAAGCTGCTCCAAATCCATTGTCAATATTTACAACAGATATGCCGCCAGAACAGGAATTGAGCATTGCGAATAGAGCCGCCATTCCATTTAAGCTTGTTCCGTATCCAACACTTGTTGGAACCGCAATAATTGGAACATTGGTGATGCCGGCTATCACGCTTGGTAGAGCACCCTCCATGCCAGCGACAGTAATAATCACTCTTGCATGCTTCAATTTGTCGTACTCGCCAAAGAGGCGGTGGAGCCCTGCTACTCCAATATCATATATTTTATCGACTTCATTACCTAGAATATCGCAGGTTACAAATGCTTCTTCTGCAACCGGAATGTCTGATGTCCCGGCTGTTGTGATGGCTATTCTTCCTTTTCCTGGAGGGGCTGGTTTTTGCTTGAGGAAAATTGTTTTAGCAAGAGTATTATAACTAACACCAGGGATTTTCTGCTTTAGACTCTTAAAGACAGAGGACTCGACTTTGGTGATAACAAGGTTGCTCCCATTTTTTAGAATTTCCGTTGCGATTTTTAGTATCTGGTCTTTTGTTTTACCTTGGCCGTAAATGGCTTCAGGAAAGCCTCTCCTCAACTCCCGGTGGTGGTCGATCTTTGCGAATGTTAAATCTTGATATGGAAAGCCTTCAAGAATTTCGAGAGCCTTTTTAGGAGAAAGGTTACCTATGCTGACGTCATTCAGTATTTTCTCTAACTTTGATTTCATCATGACAATTTTAGCATAATTATGATAAATTGAATACTCTGGATTCTTGCTGACTATAAAATTTTAAGTTATACTTGTTTGCCTGAATTATGGTAAAAAAAACGATTAGAAAAGATATTTGCATGTCAGGTGTTGGTATACATTCTGGAGAGGATATTGATTTATGCTTAAAGCCTTCGTTTTCAGGAGAAATCGTATTTTGCAGGACAGATCTTGTTAATTTTATGATTCGACCGGATCCACGTAACATAGATGCTAAAAACAGTTCCTGCCTCGTGTCAGGGAATCAGAAAGTGCGGACAGTTGAACACTTGATGGCCTCTCTTTATGCATTTGGTCTTGACAGTTTGATTGTAGAAGTGAATGCTGAGGAGATTCCGATAATGGATGGGAGCGCTGCTCACTTTGTCAGTTCTATCCATAAAGCTGGGATTCAATCCCTGACTGAACAAAAAAAAGTCATTAAAATTATAGAGCCCTTTATTATTGAAGAAGTAGATTCTTCCATTTCTGTCAGTCCGGATGCTGCTTTTGTAATATCATATCTTATAGAATTTGACAATCCAGCCATACAGAGGCAGGAATTAAAAATATCTGTGAATGAAGAGAATTTTTCCACAGAAATCGCACCTGCACGGACTTTTGGATTCCTAAAAGATGCCTCAAATCTTAAGGCTAAAGGATTGGCTTTAGGGGCATCCATGGAAAACACAATTGTCCTTGATGAAAATGGTGTTATAAACGGGCCTCTCCGTTTTCCTGATGAGTTTGTACGGCATAAGATTCTTGACTTGATCGGGGATCTTTCTTTGCTTGGTTTTCCTTTGATCGGATATTTCAAGGCTGAAAAAGCAGGACACAGTCTCCATTTGAAAGTGGCCCGTTTCCTCCTTGACAATCCGGAATATTGGACTTATGTCTGAAGTGGAATTAGCCCCATAAATAAATTTATTCTTGTCAAATCTTGTGTTCTAATATAAAATATCTAACACTATGATTTAAAGCTTGGGAGATAGAAAATGCCAGGAGAAAAAGAGAAAAGCAAAGAAGATATATACCAGAAAGCTGTTGCTTCTTATGGAAAAGCTATGAAAGCTTTTCACAAGGGAGATTATGAACGAGCTTATGAATCCCTTAAGGTGTTTTTAAATAAATATAATTTGGAAAAGGAATTAGTTGATCGTGCCCGAATTTATCTAGAGATATGTAAAGGACGGCAGAAAAAAGAAACAATGCCATTGAAAACATTAGATGACTATATTCAATACAGTGTTTACAAAATAAATCAGGGAGAATATGAGGAATCAATTAAATTGTTGAAGAAAGCTCTTGAAAAGAATCCCAAAGAAGGGAAGATATATTATTTAATTGCTAGTGCCTTTTGTCTATTGGGAAAGACAAAAGAGTGTGCGGAAAATTTAAATAACGCTATACAAATAGATGACTTTTTTAATATATTGGCTCAAAATGAGAGTAATTTTGAAGAATTGAGAGAAGATAAAGAGCTTAGACAAATAGCTGGACTGGAATGAGACAAGACATTCTTGCTCTAATATTAGCTGCAGGAAAGGGAACCAGGTTTAAATCAGAAAAAATAAAGGTTCTCCATCCTCTTTTGGGGAAATCTATGCTCCAATGGGTAGTAGACTGCATTTTAAGGTTGAATCCGAAAAATGTTCATGTGGTTGTAGGATATCAGAAAGAGAATGTGATGAAAAAAGCTTTCTCAAAGAAAGTTAATTTTATAATCCAGAAGGAACAGTTGGGGACAGCCAATGCAGTTCTTTCAGCAAGATCTGCTCTCAAAAAAGACCTGGATAAAGATGTCCTCATAATACACGGTGATTTGCCTCTAATTAAACCTGAAACTCTTAGACCAATGTTGAATCTTCATCGAAAAAAAGGAAATTCCCTGACTTTTTTAAGTGCTGAATTGGAGGATCCTTCAGGTTTCGGCCGTATCATTTATTTGGGGGATAATAAAATCAGGATTGTGGAAGAGAAAGACGCCACACCTATCCAGCGAAGAATGAAAGAAATCAATGTTGGAATTTATGTTTTTAAAATAAAGGACCTTCTTCAAGCACTGCCTGAAATTTCAAACCAGAACAAAAAGGGTGAATACTATTTTACAGATATCATTGAGATATTAGCCAGGAAGGGGAAAAAGATTGGCATTTGCAAAACAAGGCAGAATGAGGAAGTTGTAGGAATAAATGACAGGATTGAACTTTCGAGAGCAGTGGATGTCCTTAGAAAAAGGAAGATTCAGTCTCTGGCTGAAATGGGAGTAACTGTTTATGACCCTGCTACAGCGTGGATCGATTCTAATGTAAAGATCGGAAGAGATACGATCATCTATTCCTCAGTGATAATTGAAGGGAATTCTGTAATCGGGCGTCAATGTTTGCTTTATCCATTTGTCCATATTATTGATTCGAGAGTAGGGAACGATGTGAAAATATTAACATCCACGATGATTGAAGACAGCACGATTGCGGATAGAGTTCAAGTGGGTCCTTTTACACATTTGAGGCCAAAAACAGTGCTCAAAAAGCAGTCAAAGGTTGGCAACTTTGTTGAGATGAAGAACACCGTATTCGGAAGGAACTCCAAAGCAGGGCATCTTTCGTATCTGGGAGACTCTGAAGTAGGGGAGGACGTCAATATTGGGGCAGGAACCATTACATGTAATTACGATGGTATTAATAAGAATAAGACTACGATAGAAGCAGGAGTTTTTATTGGGTCCGGCACACAGCTTGTTGCTCCTGTAAGAGTTGGTAAGAAAGCATATATTGGAGCTGGTTCAACAATAACCAAAGATGTATCCTCGGAAGCTCTTGCCGTTTCTCGAAGCAAACAGGTAGAAAAAGAGGGCTGGGTGAGAAGGAAGAAAAGAAAATAAGCACAATTGTTTTTACCATTTTATCTTTGCAGTAATCCGTGCTTGACGTGGTTGCTGTCTCCCCCATATTAGGCCGAACATAGGGATATTTTCTTTGACGTAAGAAATTGGAGTCTGACTGTTTAACAGGTTGAAGATATCGGCTCTTAATGTAAATGCCATTGTTTGAGCAAACCGGATTCCTGATAATTTGAATTCTTTTTCAATCCCTGTATCAAGATAAAAGTGGCCTGGAGTTTCTTTTGAACCTCTTCCTTCAGGGTAGGAATAATATCCTCCAAAGAAGGGAACATAACCAAGCTTTTCCCAGTAGTATCCTGAGATCCATTCAAAGGCTGCTGAGAATGCCACACCGTAAGGAGCAAGAAATATTGTGTTGAGTTTGAAGTTGTGGTCAACAGAATATGGGAGCTTCCCATACCAGCCTTCATCCCCGATCCCCCTCCCTCCAAGGCCGCCAAGGGCCCAATCGTAGTACTCTTTGGTTTCTTGAAGTCCCTGAAGGTCAGGGATGTAGATATGATTTCCAAAAAGACCTAAAAAATTAGTACTGCCTTCTTCTTGAGACCAAGAACCAGTTTCAGTCTGACCGGGATTTGTCCCTTTAGCAGAAGAATGGCAGTATGAAGCATTCAGGAAGAAGAATGACCCGATTTTGCCATTTAATTCGAACTCGATCCCATGGTAGTTCCTTCTTTTATACTCAAAGTTATCATAAAGGAATTTATATCCGGTAGTAGGATCGAAAACGGCTAGTACCTCAAGCAAGTTTTTTGTGCTTGAGCAGATGTAACGCACAATAAATGCCCAGTCATTTCCCAGTTTTCGGTCAAACTCAACAAGATAGCGTGTAAGGAAATTAGGTTTTATACCTTTAGCGATTTCAAACGGTTGATCTCCCTGTTCTGTTTCAAACAGCCAGTTTAAAGAATTGTGAATTTCGTTTTCCGCAGGAGCGGAGGGGCCATTCCATCTGTATGTGCGAAACTTTAGTCCGGCTCCTGCGTTGAGTAAACCTAATGGCATTGTTGTAATAAGATCAGAGAATCTTCCCCATCCAATCTTCAAAACATTTGCTCCATTGCCTGTTAAATCTACGGCTAAAGAGAGGCGGGGAGAAATGAAGTCATTTAAGCTCCATGACCATAATTTTTTATTATTATTGTCGAGACAGAGCTGCGTCTGGCTTCTAAATCCCGCCATAAGCGTGAATCTGTTCCATGATATTTTATCTTTGAAATAAAGCCCTAAGCCTCTGGCAGAATTGATAAAGTTAAAAATTCCATATTCGTAGAAAAAGGTGGGAGTTCCTTTTTCTTCCCTCAGTGTGTCAAAATAGTATTTTGTTCCGTTGTCAAATCCGTTTCCGGAGAACAGGTCTTCGTTTTTTCCGGTAAAGTCAACTCCGAATTCGGAAGAAAAGGAATAATATTCAAAACCGAGGTTGAATTCATGGCGGCCAAATGTTTCTGTTTCTACATATTTTGTTAATTTAAAGTTGAAGTCCAGCCTCTGCTGGTTGTCTGTAACGTTTCCGTAAGAATTATGAATGCTCCTGGCTAAATCTTCGATATAATATTGAGCAGGTCCAAGGTCTTTATCAACAGGTTCGGTAAGAGAGTCTCTTTTTACCTGTCCCAGACTGGATTCAATAAAAGTAGAAGAATTGAGGATTCCCTTGTAATTAATCTGGAATATGAAATCGGAAAAATCTTTCTTTTCGAATAGCTCTGGAATCCCGGTTCCACCTTTCTGTCCAAAAGATGTGTTGTAAGTTGTTGTCAACGAGAGATTGTGATTATTGTTAATAGCGTAGGTGAGTTTTGCAAAAATGTTATTAGTACGTATTGATTTATTCCCGGCGGGAACAAAAAGATAATCTACTGTATTATCTCTTGTCTCCTCTGTATTATTGAAAAGATTGTTAGAGATAAAAAACCACAACTTGTCTTTTATGAATGGACCGCCAAGGTTGAAATAAAAGTTATTGTTGGAAAAGTAACTTGGTTCGCTCACCGTGGCAAGCTGTTCTTCACGGGAGGATTGAAGTTTTTTATCCATGAAAATGAGTGAAAATTCTCCTGAGAAATCGTTGTTTCCGCTTTTTGTAACCATGTTGATTATACCGCCATAAGCTGAACCGTACTCCGGACTGAATGGGTCTGAAATAATCTGGATTTCATCTATAGAGTCATAGTTGATAGACATCCCTGAATTTTTCAACCTTACTCCGCTTATTGAAAGTCCGTCGACTATCCAGTTGTTTCCTTCTTCTCCCTCGCCTCGGAAACTTGGTTGGCCTTCGGTAGCTGTTCCATGCCGGGTGTTTACTCTGACGCTGGTAACCCCAGGAGTGAACTTAGTGATATCAACAATTGTCCGGTTCTGTGCCGGAATTTTTTCAAGGTCTTTGCTATTTAGATAGTAACTGGTGTCAACTGAAGTCTTATCGATAAGAGGAGGCGATGCAGTGACAATGATTTCTTTTTTTATTTTAGACAATTTCATGACTGTGGTGAGGTTAGTTACTCTTCCCAGCCGGACAATAACGTCTTTTTGGACAACCGTGCTAAACGCTTCGAGTTTAAAACTAAGAGAGTATTTTCCTACTGGAAGCAGGGGAAAGAGAAACTCGCCGTTCTTTGAAGAAATTACAGTTCGTGTTCCTTGAAGGTTAAGGCTTTCTGCGGTTATTCCAACTCCGGGCAGGCCCTCTCCGTTTTCATCCAGTACTCTTCCCTGGATTTTTCCTGTTTCTATTGCCATGGATTGAGTGATGGAAAGGAAAAAAAATCCCAGGAATAAACAAATTATCAGTTTTTTATTCATGTTTTCACCTAATCCGTTTTTATCCTTTTGTTTTTTGTTCCGACTTTTTTTTACTGAACTTTTTGATGAATTCTTCTGTGAGTTTATGGGCTTCTGTATCTGTATACTGTTTGGGAGGAGTTTTCATGAAATAAGATGCAGGTTCATAGAGAGCTCCGGATATTTTATTGTTAAGAGCCAGTTTGCAGCATCTTATAGCATCGATGACCACTCCCGCAGAATTTGGGGAGTCTTCTACTGACAAACGGCAGTCCAGGTAGGTAGGGACATCACCAAAGTGGCGGCTTTCTATTCGCAGGAAGCATATTTTATTGTCTTTTTGCCACGGGACATAATCGCTTGGACCGATATGAACATTATCGGGGTGGATGTCCAGCCCCCTTGATTTTATCTGCGAGGTTACAGCATTTGTTTTTGATATCTTTTTGGAATCAAGCCTCTCTCTCTCCAGCATGTTGAGGAAATCCGTATTGCCTCCTGTGTTAAGCTGATAAGTTTTATCGATAGGCATTCCTCGGTCCAGATAGAGGTTGACAAGAGTCCGGTGGAGGATGGTTGCTCCAACCTGAGATTTTATATCGTCTCCAATGATAGGAAGATTTTTCCTTTTGAATCTTTGCTGCCAGTATTTTTCGCTGGCGATGAAGACAGGGATGCAGTTGATAAAAGCACATCCCGCTTCAAGGACTTGTTCAACATACCATTTTGTTGCTTCCTCGCTGCCAACCGGGAGGTAGTTGATGACAACATCTGTCCCGGTTCTTCTTAGAATACCGGCTACGTCAGCCGTGCAGCCAGGAGCTTTTTCTATAATTGGAGAGAGATACTTTCCAATACCATCATGAGTCATTCCACGTTCTACTTTGACGTTGAGATGCGGAACATCGGAAAATTTTTTAGTGTTATTGGGAGCAGTGAAAATAGCTTCGCTTAAATCTTTGCCAACTTTATTTTTGTCGATATCAAATGCAGCCACAAATTCTATTTCTTTGATATGATATCCTCCAAGGTTAATGTGCATGACTCCAGGGATAAAGTCTGAGTCTTTTGTATTTTTATAGTATTCAACACCTTGGACTAAAGAAGATGCGCAGTTGCCGACTCCGATTATGGCAACTCTTACTTTATTCATGTTTCAGATCTCCTTTGCTGATTTGTTTGGTCCTTCGACTTTTTTAACATAAAAAAGTCTCTGAAATGCGGTTATGTTTGAGACAAGAGCAATAATCGTTAAGACTGCAATCATAACAGGATTAAAAATTTTGAGAATGGATCCGGCGATTGCACCAGAAAATAATAACGCCATTCTTTCTGCCCTCTGCATAATTCCAATTTTACATTCGATTCCCAGCCCTTCAGCCCTAGCTCTTGTATAGCTTGCCATGGTTGAACCTAGAAGAGTAAAGAAAATAACCCATAAAGCCCAATGACTTCTGAAATGAGCGGCAAGCCCTAAGTAAATGAAAAATTCGGAATATCTGTCTAGAGTAGAGTCAAATATAGCTCCAAAAAGGCTTTGTCGGTTTGATTTTGCAGCGACTTTTCCATCAAGTATATCAAATGCTCCGGATATTAAAATCATGATTCCTGCTAATAATGGCTTTTCAAAGAAGAATAAAAGACCGGCAGCCAATCCTGCGAGAAAAGCTGTGACGGTCAATTTGTTTGGGCTGATTTTGAGGTTGATAAAGAGAACGGCAACTTTTTTTGAAAACTCAACAACGGATGATTCAAGTTTTTCTGGTAAAATCCTGAATGTTTTCTGAGGATGGCTATCCATTTTGTATTCTATAAAGCGATAGCTCTCTTAAAGAGAACAAAATTAATCTAATATTATTTGGGATTCAAGTCAACCTGATAATATATCAGGAGTTCCTCCAATTTTCCTGGATTATTCATAAAAATTGCTGATACTATTATTTAAGCTTGATGAAATATGCTTGTTAGCATGATTTTTCGCAAGATTAAGAGAGTCGCTTTCTTTCTTGAATCTAATATTAATTATAATCGGCATTCTTTACCTTCCAGGCGAGCCGGTCTTACCGCATCTGCTTCGTTACAATGTATTTGACTTCGATTTTTTCATGTTGTATATCCTAATATTTAAAGGAAATGATGGAGAAAACAGAAAAATAGAATGCTGCATGAAACGGAAAGATGTATAATGATGTATTAAAATACTAGAGGCAAACTGAAAGCTTATATTTAAGGAAAGGAGTTGCTTATGATAAGAATCGAAAATTTGACTAAGTATTATGGTGAACTTTGTGCTGTAAATAATGTGAGTTTTGAGATTAATAAGGGCGAAATACTGGGGTTATTAGGACCGAACGGAGCTGGGAAAACTACGATTTACAGGGTCTTGACCGGTTACTTGAGCCCTACATCAGGAACAATAAAGGTTATGGATTATAATATCTATGACCATCAGATTGAAATTAAAAAATGCATTGGATATCTGCCTGAAGAAGCACCGCTCTATCGAGACATGTTGGTTTTTGATTATTTAAATTACATTGCTGACATAAGGAGAGTAGAAGAAAATAGAAAACTATCTCATCTTCATGAATTAGCAGATTTGTGCAGTTTGAATGAGGTCATGCATAAAACAATTGATGAGCTTTCAAAAGGATACCGTCAGAGAGTCGGTATTGCCCATGCCCTGATGGGAAATCCGGAAATTCTTGTCCTGGATGAACCCACATCCGGCTTGGATCCCAATCAGATTGCTGAGACTCGAGAGATTATAAAAGAGATCGGGAAAGAAAAAACAATAGTCTTTTCAACTCATATTCTGAGTGAAGCAGAAGTGACCTGTGACCGTGTTGTGATAATAGATGAAGGCAAGATCGTCGCAGATGATACTATTGATAATTTAAGAAAATCGCTTCATGAAAAGTCATTTGAAAATATATTCAGGAAATTAACCAGGGGAAATTGAAATGCGTAATATGAAACACATATTTAAAAAAGAGTTTAGAACTTATTTTGTTTCACCAATCGCGTACATCGTGATTTCGGTTTTTTTAGTCGTTATGGGCTGGCTGTTTTTTTCTACTTTTTTCCTGAACCGTCAGGCCAGCCTGACTCAATTCTTCTCACTTTTGCCAGTGACATTTGCTTTTATTATTCCAGCAATTACCATGCGATTGTTTTCTGAGGAGATAAATGTTGGTTCCTATGAAATCTTGCTGACAATGCCGGTATTTTTCAAAGACATTATAATTGGGAAATTCTTAGCCGCTGTAGCCTTCGTTGGCATTATGCTTGCCCCAACTATTATGTATGCCTTTTCAATTTCATTTTTAGGAGAGCTTGATTGGGGACCTATAATAGGAGGATATCTGGGTGCTTTATTGCTTGGAGCAACTTTTAGCGCAATCGGATTATTGGCATCTTCACTGACACGAAATCAGGTTATTGCATTTATAATTGGGATGGTCATATGCTTTTCCCTTACAGTATTAGTGGATTTCATGCTGTTTTTTCTCCCGAATTCTTTTGTGGGAATTTTCCAGTATCTAAGTGCAAGTTTCCATTTTAAAAATATAGCCAAGGGGATGCTTGATTCCAGGGATATTTTATATTTCCTTTCAGTATCTTTTATTGCGCTCTACGGGACAAATCTGATTATGCAGGAAAAGAAATAAGGAGTTCAAAATGGAAAAAGCTAAAAAAATGTCAAAATATTATAAATTTTCTCTCTATCTCATAATAATCATCTTGATTAACCTTGCAGGAGTAAGCCTTTTTTTCAGGATTGATTTGACCGCAAATAAGCTTTACTCTCTTTCAAAGGCGAGTAAGAAGGCTGTCTCAACCCTGAAGGAGCCTCTGACTATCAATGTGTTTTTCTCGAAAAAACTTCCGGCTCCATACAATAATGTTGAAAGCTATCTCCATGACCTGTTGGAAGAATATTCTCTTTATGCCAATAATTACTTGAGTTTTCGTTTTTTCGATGTAAGCGCTAAGGAGGGGGATTTAAGTGAGAAGGCTGAAGAGAATAGAAAAAAAGCGCAGGATTATGGGATTTATCCTGTAAACGTTCAGAAAATCGAGCAGGATGAGGCAAAAATTCAGAGGGCTTATATGGGGATGGTGTTTATCCATGGGGATATAGTGGAAAAAATTCCAGCCATAACATCTACAGAAGGACTTGAGTATCAGATCACAACTACTATTCAGAAGATGAATAATAAAATTTCAGCTCTATTAAACTTATCTGAAAAAATAGAAGTCAAATTAATACAATCTTCATCTCTTTCACAAATTGCTCCAGAGGTTAATCTTGAAGGTTTGGAAGTATTAAAAAGTAACATTGCTCAAGCTGTAAAGGAACTAAATAGTAAGGTTTATGGGCAGCTGGAATTTGTCTATATTGATCCCAGTACTGACAAAGTAACTGAAGAGGATTTGAAAAGATACGAACGTTTCGGACTACAATGGCCTGAATTTCAGAAAAAGGATGAGTCCGTTATGCCAGCAGGGAGTGGCATCGTAGCGCTTGGAATAGAATACGGTGACAAATCAATAGAGCAGAGGTTATTAGACAAAAGCTTAAATTTGACAAGCAGGGGCCTGGAGGAACAGTTTGCAATTGTTGGTATTGAACAGGTTAAAACTTTCGTTGAAGGGAGTATTGATAATCTCATTAATATTAATGACGAGATAGGATATCTTTCAACTCATGGAACTCTCTCTCTTTCCCCTGCACTGCCTCCTCAATATCAGATGATGCAGCAGCAGGGCGATTCGTTAACAAGATTCAATTCTCTTCTCAGTAGCAGTTATAGTGTTACTCAAGTTGACCTGAAAGAAAATCCAGTTCCGGACAGCATTGATACTCTTATTATTGCAGGTGCCAAGGAAAATTTTTCAGATTGGGAATTGTTTCAGATTGATCAATTCTTAATGAAAGGAAAGTCACTGGCGGTTTTCATGGAAGCGTTTAATGAAATTAAACAACAAGGGCAGAGTCAGCAGATGTATGGAATGACTCAGCCTGCTTATCTCCCTGTAAATACAGGATTGGAAAAACTGCTGGAAAATTACGGTATTGAGGTTAAGAAATCTTATGTTATGGATGAGAGCTGCTATACAAGCCGTGATCGTGTCAGTGGAGAAATGCAGGTTTATTTCGCTCCAATCATAAAGAATGAAAATATCAACCACAAGCTGGATTTCATTAAGAATATCAAACAATTAATTATGATTAAGATGTCCCCATTGGAAATTGACAAAGAAAAAATAGATAAAAACAAGATAAAAGCCGACAGATTATTTTCATCTTCAAACAAGTCCTGGGAAATGGTGGGTAGGATTAATCTAAGTCCATGGGCGATTCGCCCGCCGGTTGATGATAAAGATGAAAAGAGCATGCCTCTGGCTTATATCTTAGAGGGAGAGTTCTCCAGTTATTTTGCTGATAAACCTGTACCTGAAAGGCCAAAAAAGGATAAGGGTGAAGAGAAGGAATCCAATGAGGAAATAGAACAGCAGAAGCCTCAAATGCCGGAATCAAAAATTAAGGGAGAAAAGGAGATTCTCTCCAAGGGAAAGCCTGGTAAGATATTTTTGATCGGAAGTGCGGAAATTTTAAAGGATAATGTTCTGGATGAAGAGGGGAGTTCTCCAAATGCCGTGTTCTTATTGAATACAATTGACTATTTGAATAACAGGTCAGATATTGCCGTGATGAGAAGCAAGAATCAACGTTTTAATCCCCTAAAAGATACTAAAGCGATAACCAGGGCTTTTGTGAAAATATTTAATATTGCCGGATTGCCCATTTTGTTTGTACTTTTTGGCCTTTTCGTCTGGTTCAGGCGTAGAGCCAGGCGAAGGATGATTGAGGCGATATTTCTTCAAAAAAGCAGGGCTACGGAGGAGCGGCCATGAGATTGAAAAAAGAATATGTTATTTTGTTCGGTATCATCGTTGTGCTTCTTGTTTATCTTATCTTCAGTAGTAACAGGAATAAAATGACTTATAAAGTTCCAAAACTTGATAGGATAGAAAAAAGTGAAATAGATATGATCGAAATATCCAAAGCAGGCGAAGAAATCATCCTTGCTGGAAAAGGAGATGTGTGGAAGATTATGCCTCAGGAATATCCCGCGGATTATGACAAAGTAAAGGGAATGTTGGATTTCATCGAAAATTTAACTCTGACAGAATTATCTGCGGAAAAAGAGGACTACATGCGTTATGAATTAGATGAGGCAAAAAAGATTGTTGTGAAAGCTTTTAAAGGTGATCAATTACTGCGGGAATTTGATGTAGGAAAGCCTTCTTCGACTTACAGCCACACGTTTGTCAGAGTGGGAAAAGATCCCCGCGTGTATCATGCAAGGAATTCTTTTCGCAGTACATTTGATCAGGAGAGAATGGATTTGAGAGACAAGGTTGTGATGAAGTTTGATAAAAATGAAATAACAGGTGCAGAAATTAATACGGGTGGGGAAACCTATAAATTATCAAGAAAAATGGTGCCTTTGGAGATTCAGCCTGAAGAGCAGGAAGATAAAGATCAGCCTAGTGCACCAAAAGAGGAAGAATTCTGGGTAACGCCTGACGGGAAAAAAGCCCAAAAGACAGAGATCGATTCTCTCTTTTCACAGTTATCTAACCTTAAATGCGATGAATTCATAGAGGAGAAGGCAGCGGAAGACTTCAAAGATCCTCTTTATTCAGTGACCTTAAAAGGCAATAAAGATTATATTTTAAGGATATTCCAAAAAGGAAAAGAGGAGGATGATAAATATCCGGCTCTATCTTCAGAGATCTCCTATCCATTCTTATTATCTTCCTATAATGCGGAAAAGATCATGAAAAAGCCGGAAGATTTTATGAAACAGGAATAATACTGCCAGGGTATTAATATGAAGGAGACTCTTTTTGCAGGGATCGATGTTTCCACTCAGGGTTGTAAGATTGTTGTTATAGATACAGCAGCGGAGAAAATCGTTCACGTCGACTATGTTAATTATGATGAGCATCTGCCGCATTTTAATACGAAAAACGGTGTGATCCAGGATTTGGATGAAGGATGTTCAGAATCCGACCCAAAGATGTGGATAGAGGCAGTCGATCTAATATTTAGGAACCTGAAGAATTATGGCCTTCTTCCAGAGAGAATTTTATGTATCTCTGTTTCAGGACAGCAGCACGGATTGGTTGCTCTGGATAACAAAGGAAAACTGAGCAGGCCTCGGAGTAAACTTTGGAATGACTTTTCAACTCTCGAAGAATGCAGCATACTGACAGAAAAGGTCGGAGGACCGGATGTGATGATTCGGGAAGTAGGGAACAGCCAGAAAACTGGATATACAGCATCTAAAATATTCCATATGATCAGGCACGAGCCGGAAATCTATGAAAAATCATCGACACTTTTTCTCGTGCATAATTATATTAACTGGTATCTTACAGGCGGTACAAAAGTCATAGAACCTGGGGATACATCCGGAATGGCTCTTTGGAATCCAAAGACGAAGAAGTGGTCAAAGAAAGTCATCGATGTCATTGATCCGGGTTTGCTGAATAAGATTCCTTCCTTAAGACATGCCGATAAAAGCATCGGCTTTATCTCGGAAGATCTGGTTGAAAGGTTTGGATTTTCTCCCCGGTGCATGATAGATGCAGGAAGTGGGGACAATATGTATGGGGCTGTTGGAACTGGCAATGTTAAACCGGGTATAGTGACAGTAAGTCTTGGCACAAGTGGAACCGCATGTACTGTTCTGCAAAAACCATTCATCGATCCTGCGGGAGAAATTGCTTCTTACTGTGACAGCACAGGAAATTATCTTCTTCTTGTCTGTGTGTCGAATCTGGCTAACGGGTACAATGCTGTTTTAAAAAAGTTTAATATCAGCCATAAAGGGTTCAATAAGATTGTAAGAAAAACAAAACCTGGCAATGGAGGAAGGCTTTTAATTCCCTGGTATACTGGTGAACGAACACCAAATCTTCCACTGGCATCTCCGGTTTATTTTGGGTTTAAACCGGAAGACTTTTCCCGCGAAATCCTATGCAGGGCAGTTCTTGAGGGTCATGTTATGAACCTTTACGAAGGATTTCAGCGGATGCCAATGAAAGCAAAAGAAGTACATCTTACAGGAGGATTGTCTCAGTCAGAGGCGTGGTGTGAGACAATTGCCGATATGTTTGAAGCCGAGGCTGTTCCTGTTGAAGGCGAAGGGGCTGCACTGGGAGCGGCACTGCATGCTGCATGGGTCTGGAATAATGAATTAAAACATCCTGTTCCAATTGATGTCCTAACTTCTTCTTTTGTAACGCTGAATGAGAGGCATCGGAAGAAGCCTGTAAAGGAACATGTTGAAGCCTTTCGAATCCAGAAGCGGCTTTTCCATGCGCTGAGCCAACGTATCAGGGGGGAAGAAGGCGAAGACCCATTCATGCTTCGCAGTCAACTTGTGCGGTTTCTAAAAAACTGGCACTAATGTTTCGGTCTTTTTGAAAGAGAAATATAAGGAGGGGATCTCTATGAAAAAAAATGTTCTCAATAAAACTGGAATCTTTCTTCTCTGTTTTTGCCTTGCAGCAGCGTTTGTATCTTGCAGGAAGAGCGACAGTATTTCCACAGGCAATTGGACTGGGGGCAACATGGGACAGCGATCTCATGTTCCGGGTTGCAACCGTTATTTCTGATGAGGCCCGTGCGAAACATCATGAGTTTGTACGGAGAGGCAAAAGAGGTATTTATGAGGGATTAACATTCTGGTCACCCAATATTAACATTTTTCGTGACCCTAGATGGGGAAGGGGTATGGAAACGTATGGAGAGGATCCATATCTTACCGGTAAGATGGGTGTGCAATTTGTGAAAGGCCTGCAGGGAAATGCCCCATATTATCTTAAGACTATTTCAACCCCCAAACATTTTGCTGTGCACAGTGGGCCGGAACTTGACCGCCATACGTTCAATGCTGTGGTCGATGAACGTGATCTGAGAGAGACATATCTGCCAGCATTCCGGATGTGTATCGTAGATGCTAATGCTTATTCTGTAATGTGTGCTTACAACAGATACATGGGTGAAGCATGCTGTGGGAGTGACCGCCTCTTGAGACAGATTCTCAGAGGAGAATGGGGTTTTGATGGATATGTAGTTTCAGACTGCGGGGCTATTAGCAACATTTGTAAAACCCATAAAATAGTGGAGACTTCTCCACAAGCTGCGGCAGTAGGAATTAAAGCTGGCTGTGATTTAAACTGTGGGAGGGAATACAAATCTCTTATTGAAGCGGTTGCAAAAGGATATATCTCGGAAGAAGAACTCGATGTGTCTGTAAAAAGGCTTTTTAGAGCAAGGTTTAGACTGGCCATGTTTGACCCTCCTGATAGAGTTCCTTACGCAAGAATCCCTTATGAAGTGAATGATTGCAAAAAACACCAGGAAATGGCTTTAGATACTGCAAGAAAATCTATAGTGCTTCTGAAAAACGAGAAAAATCTCCTGCCCTTGAAAAAGGATATTAAAACTATTGCTGTCATAGGTCCCAATGCGGATGATGTAGAAGTTCTGCTTGGTAATTATAACGGCACTCCGTCAAATCCAATAACTCTTCTTGATGGGATCCGTCAAAAGGTGTCTCCGAATTCTAAAGTTCTTTATGCGCAGGGATGCTTCCTAGCGGAAAATCTTCCGTCTTTCCACGTGATTCCAGCTGCAGCTCTCCGTACTCCTGATGGCAGAGCGGGGCTTAAAGCTGAATATTTTGACAACCGGGAATTTGAGGGCGAACCGGTTTTTACACGCATTGATAAAGAAATCGATTTTAACTGGTGGGACGGGGCTCCCAGGGAAGATCTTGATGATAATAACTTTGGAGTCCGATGGATTGGAGAACTGATTCCTCCGGTTACAGGTAAATATACTCTTGCAGCAAGTGCATTTGGCGGATTGCGCGTATTTCTTGAAGATGCTCTCTTTTTGCATTATGACAGCCGTCATCATCCGAGGACTACATCCAAAGATTGTGAGCTTGAAGCCGGAAAATCTTACAGGATTAAGGTTGAGTTTTATGAGCATAACAGTGATTCAACGGTCCGGCTGGCTTGGTCCAGGCCTTCACGAAACATGAAAGAGGAAGCAGTCCAAGCAGCCGAGCAGGCAGATGTCATCGTAATGGCAATGGGGATCTCTCCACAATTAGAAGGGGAAGAAATGGAAGTTAATGTTAAGGGTTTTAAAGGTGGAGACAGGCTGGATTTAAAATTGCCGGATACACAAGAGGAACTGTTAAGAGGGATCCGCGGCATTGGAAAACCTGTTGTCCTGGTCCTTTTGAACGGGAGTGCCCTGGCAGTTAACTGGGCAGATGAACACATCCCGGCCATAGTGGAGGCATGGTATCCCGGGCAGGCAGCAGGAACAGCTGTTGCAGATGTTCTCTTCGGAGATTACAATCCTGCAGGCCGTCTGCCTATTACTTTCTACAGATCTGTTAATCAACTGCCTTCTTTTGAGGATTATTCAATGAAAGGGAGGACTTACAAATATTTTGATGGTGAACCTCTCTATCCTTTTGGCCACGGCCTTAGTTATACTTCGTTTGAATACAGTAATCTGAGATTGCCGGAGAAGGTCGATCCATCTCAAGAGATCAACATTACAGTTGATGTGAGAAATACAGGACAAACAGAAGGCGAAGAAGTCGTCCAGCTGTATGTGTCAGATGTTGAAGCTTCGGTTCCAGTGCCTATTCGTTCATTGCAGGGATTCTGGAGAATATACCTTGAACCAGGAGCAAAAAAAAGCATTAATTTCAAACTAACACCAAGGCAGCTTTCTTTGATTAACCTCAAGAATAAACGGGTAGTAGAGCCGGGGATTTTTGAAGTTGCTATCGGGGGAAAGCAGCCGGGATTTGAAGGAACTGCAAATGCTCCCACGACAGGAGTCATTACCGGGAAGTTTGAAGTTTCAGTTGAAGTTAAAAAGAATTAGAATCGCACAATCCATCTTGTTTCCGAATGGAAAAAGCAAAAGCATGATTAATGATGAATTGAATTTGTACTTGAGAAAAGAGAAAAAATCATCTATATTCTTAGGTGAAAAGAGAAAGGCATCCGGTTTTTTTCTTAGAAGAAAAGCCGGGGTGGCGGAATTGGTAGACGCAAGGGACTTAAAATCCCTCGTAGGGTTTCCTACGTGCCGGTTCGAGTCCGGCCCTCGGCACACTTTTTAATTGTCTGTGTTCTTCCTGATTGTATTATTTTGTCATATCGAATATTGTGCCGGTTGGCAGTAAATCGTATTTGACTTGCCTGGGCGAAATACAACACTGGTAGGATAGATAAATAAAGGAGAAGCAATAAATGGGAAAAGCAGTAGGATTTGATAGCGAAAAGTATCTAGAAAAGCAGACGGCAGAAATTCTCGAGAGAGTAAAACTTTTTGATAATAAACTTTACCTAGAGTTTGGAGGGAAGTTACTTTTTGACTACCATGCCTCAAGGGTTCTGCCTGGCTATGACCCGAATGTTAAGATGCGGCTGCTCCAAAAGCTTAAGGATAAGGCTGAGATCCTGCTCTGCATTTATGCTGGAGATATAGAAAGGAAAAAATTAAGAGCAGATTTTGGGATTACATATGACGTAGATGCTCTTAAGCTTATAGATGATGTTAGAGATTGGGGGCTTGAAATTTTAGGGGTTGTGATTACTCGTTTTGAAAATCAACAGTCAGCAAAGATGTTTAAGAATAAACTGGAACGGCGGGATATCAAGGTTTATACGCATAGTTTTACCAAAGGATATCCTACAGATATCGATTTAATCGTTAGTAATGAAGGATATGGAGCTAATGAGTACATTCCTTACGAGAAACCTTTGACGATTGTGACCGGGCCCGGCCCGGGCAGTGGAAAACTGGCAACCTGCCTTTCCCAGATGTACCATGATTATAAACATGGTATTAAGGTTGGGTATGCAAAATTTGAGACTTTTCCTATATGGGATTTGCCTTTGAAACATCCAGTCAATATTGCCTATGAAGCTGCAACTGCTGACATTGGGGATTATAATCTTATCGACCCTTTTCATCTGGAGTCATACGGAAAGGCTGCTGTTAATTATAATCGTGACGTTGAGGTGTTTCCTGTTCTGAAACGTATTCTGGAAAAGCTCACAAAATCACAGTCTGCATACAAGTCTCCTACGGATATGGGAGTAAACAGGGCTAATATTGGTATTGTGAATGATGAAATCGTAAGGGAGGCGGCAAAACAGGAAGTGATCAGAAGGTTTTTTCGCTATAGCTGTGAGTATGCCATGGGATTTGTGGAGAAGGATACTGTCCAGAGAGCCGAGCTTCTTATGGAAGAACTTAATATTAAACCCGAAGACAGGAAAGTTGTCACACCAGCAAGGCAGGCTGCTCAAGATGCAAGGCAGAAAGAAAAAGGGAATAAGGGGATTTTTTGTGGGGCTGCCATTGAGCTCAAAGACGGTTCAATCGTAACCGGAAAAAATTCTCCGCTCATGCATGCGGCATCGAGTCTTGTTTTAAACGCAATAAAAAAATTGGCAGGGATTCCTGATAAAATCCCTTTACTGTCAACTAATATAATTGAGTCTGTAGCAAGTCTAAAAAAAGATATTTTGAAATCGAAGTCCTTAAGTCTGGATTTGGAAGAAATGCTTATAGGTTTAAGTGTAAGCGTTGCAACAAACCCAACTGTTAAGATGGCTCTGAACGAATTGAAGGAACTGAGAGGATGTGATGTTCATATGACTCATATTCCTACTCCTGGTGATGAAGCGGGTTTGAAAAGGCTGGGAGTCAATCTTACTTCCGAGCCAAATTTTTCTACGAAGAATCTTTTCTTTTCCTAAAAAATATTCAATATAAATCATATTTGTCATTTTTAAAGATTTTTGACACATGAAGTTTAATATGATATATTGCGATTATAAAATAAATAAAATGAATAACTTACATCATAATATGTTACCTACAAAATATAAGGAGGTTGTATAAGTGTCAGGAATTGCAGGGATTAACCAACCAGGTGAAAAAATTGCAGTCAAAAAGATGTTGGAGAGAATATCATATCGAGGCAATGCTGGAAGAGATATCAGGGAAAATGGAAACTCTACTCTTGGTATTGTATGTGCCGAGGCACAGACAGACTCTCTTGTCCGGATGAGGCAAAAAAATGAAGTTGAGGATGGTGCTAATGCTGGACATTTTGCATTGGTTAAAGCCAGTAAAGACGGAATGATTCTTAAGCGTGACCCCTTGGGTGTTGCTCCACTTTATTATGGGGAAAATGAGGAGGGAGCCATTTGTTTTGCCTCAGAAGTCAAAGCTTTGATTGGTCTCTGTTCGGAAGTCAAATCAGTTCCTCCCGGGTGTAAATCTGATGGTGAACAGGTGGAATCTTATTTTCAACTAAAAAATAAAGAACTATTAACATCAGATCCTGAGATAGTAACTAAAAAACTGAGACAGCTCCTTAAAAGATCTATTGAAAAGCTAATTACACAAGGAGACATGATTGGTTCCTGGCTTTCCGGAGGTTTGGATTCTAGTACTTTGGCCGCACTGGCCAGTCCTTTTGTGGAGAAGATTTATACTTTTTCCGTTGGATTGGAAGGATCTCCTGATCTTGAGTATGCCCGGCAAGTGGCAGGTTTTATTAATTCGAAACACCAGGAAGTTTTGGTTGAGTTCTCAGATTTACTTGAGGTTTTACCTGAAGTTATTTTTCATCTGGAATCTTTTGATGCACATCTTGTACGTTCCAGCCTCATGAATTTTCTGGTTGCAAAAAGAACTTCCGAATATGTTGATGAAGTCTTATCTGGTGAAGGTGGAGATGAACTTTTCGCTGGATATCATTATTTGAAAAACATTGAGCGAAAAAACTTGCCTGGTGAATTGATAGATATAACAAAACGGCTGCATAATACAGCATTGCAACGAGTTGATCGCAGTGCTTCTGCACACGGAATAGTTGCTCACGTTTGTTTTCTCGACCCTGAAGTTGTGAATTATGCCCTCCGGATACCGCCTGAATTGAAGCTTCATAATAATGTAGGAAAGTGGGTTTTACGTGAAGCTATGGATGGTGAGCTTCCAGAAGCAATATTGAATCGAAAGAAAGTCAAATTCTGGAAGGGAACAGGCCTTGGAGAGATAATGTCAGATTATGCTAATCAAACCATTACAGATAATGATTTTAAGCTTGAGCGCAAGTTGAAAAATGGCTGGATAATTAATTCTAAAGAGGAATTAATGTATTACCGCATTTTTGAAGAGCATTTTGAAGATTTAGAAGACCTTTCTTGGATGGGAAGAACAAAGATTATAGCCTCCAGGCATTAGTGTCGTGGGACCGCGGATTTCAAATTAGACTTTCATTTGCAATGCAACATGTGCAAATTTCCTAATGCATCAACTTGAAGATTCCAATTCGGCCCAACTGGCGTAGTGGATTCTTTTTCCTGAACGACAGCAGGTCCATTAAAAGTGAATCCGGCCGGCAGCATTGAACGCTCGTAAACTCGGCATTTAAATTCCTTGTTTTTGAACCAAACAGGTCTGGTTCTGATTCGATTCCCATCCAATAAGTTTCCTGTAAAATTCAATTTTGGCATTCGAGGTTTAGACCGGAGTCTTGTAGCTCGTAAACGCAAGTTAACAACTTGAATATTCTCACTGGAAGCACTATAGCCATATATTTTAGTATGCATTTCATGAAATGCTGCCTGAATCTGCTGAATGTCATTTTTAGAGAGAATTAATCCAGGAAAAGGAAGACTTAATTCATAATTTTGATGATAATAACGCAGATCAGAAGAAACACTAATTTTTCTTTTCTTAGATGTTACGTTATTATTTTCAAACCAGGCTTCTGCCTGTTTATTGAGGCGAATTAGAGTTTTATTGAGAGAAGATATTCGTGTTAGAGGGATCATAACAGTTTTTACAAAGTCTATATTCATATCTGCGTAAAGCAAGCCTATAGTTGAAAAAAGTCCCGGCAATAGAGGAATAACAACATGACTGATTGACATTGACCCAGCTAATTCCGTAGCATGCAGCGGTCCAGCCCCTCCGTAGGCTATTAAAGTGAAATTGCGTGGGTCATAGCCTCGTGCTACGGAAATGAGACGGAGTATACGAGTCATGTTCGCATTAACGATGGCCAGAATCCCGGCAGCGGCTTCTTCTAAATGCATATCTAAGGGAATGCAGATGGTTCGTTTTATAGCCCTCTCTGAAATTTTGGGATAAAGAGGCATCTCTCCTCCCAGAAAATTATCTGCGGATAGTCGGCCAAGAATCAAATGTGCGTCTGTAACTGTCGGATTTTTACCGCCTTTGCCATAACAGGCAGGCCCCGGAACAGCACCTGCGCTTTGGGGCCCTACTTTGAGGTGTCCTCCGCTGTCAATCCAGGCAATACTTCCGGCTCCTGCCCCGCATTCGACTACATCGATCATAGGAGTACGAACAGGATACCCGCTTCCTTTCTGACGTCCGCCATGGTGGAATTCGCCTCCGACTTCATATTCTTGTGAATATTGAAGTTTTCCATTTAAAATCATTCCGGTCTTTGCTGTTGTTCCTCCCATATCAAAGGCAAGAACCCTGCTCAGGTTAAGGGTTTTGGCAAGATGAGCCGCTCCTATAAGTCCTGCTGCCGGTCCTGATTCGATCAAGGTATGAGGTCGTTTCTTCGCTTCGTAAGTACTTAAAGTACCCCCACCTGAATGCATAATTCTCAAATTGACCTGTTCCCTTTTTTGGTATTTCAATTTTGTTTGAATTGCATGGAGATAGTTTACGACTCTGGGGGCAACAGCAGCGGCAATCACTGTTGTGCTTGTACGCTCAAACTCCCGGAATTCGGGAGATACCTGGCTTGAAAGAAAAATAAATCTTTTATCGAATAACTTATGTGCCAGTTTTTTCAATATTTTTTCGTGCTTGGGGTTATAAAATGAGAAAAGCAAAGCAATTGCCAATACATCTAAATTTTGTTTTTTCAGTGTCTTGATTTGTGTTACTGCCTGTTTTTTGTCCAACGGGAGAATAATTTTTTTATTGGAAGAAATCCTTTCCTGGATTTCCATTACGCAGTCACGATGTATCAAGGGAGGCATTCGGTCTTTTGTCAAATCGTAAAGACTGGGGCGCTGCTGCCGTCCGATCTCCAGCAGATCTCTGAAACCCTGGGTTACTAGCAGTCCAACTCTTGCAAGATTGCCTTCAAGCAGAGCATTTGTAACAATAGTTGTTCCATGTATAAGCACATCTACTTCGGAAATGTCTTTCCTGGCTAATTGCAGTACCCTGGTCAATCCATCTATAAATGGTATTTCGGGATTGTTTGGATTGGAAGGAATCTTGGCAGACCAAAAAACGCCGCGGTTCTTTTCGCAAAAAATAATATCTGTAAAGGTTCCGCCAATATCGATTGCAACGCTCATGATTCACTTATCTTCCGTTTCATCATTTTCTTTCTCAATGACGTTGTGGCAAGGCGATCTATCTTCCCAGTTCTAGAAAATACAACGCCATAACTTTTGCGTGCCTGCAGTCGGCTTATTTTTTCCTGAATAAAATCATTTAGGACACGTTCAGGCTCTCTTTTTAGAGGAGAACCGTATCCGCCTCCGCCTGCTGTTTCTACACACAAGATATCGCCTTTACGGATTAAAACTCCTGAGACTTTGGATTTAATACGCTTTGAACCGGACTGGCCAGGATTAAGAAGAAATCGCCCGGGCTTTCCATGCAGGCCGCCTTTCAGGCCCCAAGGTGAAACAAGATGCCTGTCCGCATGTGCGGAGAAAAGTACCGGTACCAAAGCCTGAATTTCCTTGTGGATTGCTAATCCGCCTCGAAATCGTCCTGCTCCACCTGAATCTCGTATTAATTCATACTTTAAGACACGAAGAGGGTATTCCATTTCCATAGCTTCAATGGGTAAATTTGAGGTATTTGTAATATGCACTTGGATACCGTCCATTCCATCCTTTGTGAAACGAGCACCCATTCCACCCCCCAAAGCTTCAACATAGATAAAATCTGAACCTGAAAGTTGCTTAGTTCCACCAAAGATAATAGCAGTCGTAGCTCCGTTGGATGCAGCCAGGACTCTCTCCGGCACGGCTTGTGCCAGTGCACCCATAATGACATCAACGACCCTCTGGCAAGTATCTGTTCTTCCACCCACAGCTGCAGGTTCTGAGGCGTTTACAAGACTGTTTGATTGTGCCTTGATCCTGATAGGACGTTGGAACCCGGCATTGATAGGTACATCCGGAGCAATAATGGCTTTAACAGCGTAAAAAACGGTTGCCAGTAAGGCTTGGTGAACCATGTTAATCCCACCCTCTGCCTGGGCTGCAGTCCCGGTGAAATCGAATGTTATGGAGGGGCGGTATTTGTGAGTAATAATAACAGTCACTTTGATTGGCAAGTGTTCATTTGAAATACCATCATCATCCATTACATCAGAAAAATGATAGGTTCCATCAGGTATTGTGGTTAATGCTTTCAGAAGCCAATCTTCACTGTAATCAAATATTTCTGCCTCGATTTTGGTGATTGTTTCTGCTTTGTACTCTTTGTGAAGTTCATCCAATCGGCGCTCTCCCAAAAGCAGGGATGCTATTTGGGCACGCAAATCTCCCTCTCTTTCTTGCCTTCCTCGCACATTCGACATTATAAATTCCAGCACATCTTTTTGAAGGATATTTTTACGCATGATCTTCGTAGGTGGGATTCGAAATCCTTCCTGATATATTTCGGTAGAATCGCCAGCGGTTCCTACCCCAGGAGACCGCCCCCCTACATCCGTCCAGTGAGCGACGTTTGTAACAAAGGCCACAAGTTTATTATGATAATAAACCGGCCTGGTTAGAGTGACATCTGGAAGGTGAGATCCTCCTCCGAGGTACGGGTCATTAGCAATAAGAATATCCCCACGACGAAAATTCCATTTCTTAAGATTGCGGCCGATTTTATTCATCAATCCCTGCATGGAACCAAGGTGGATTGGTATATTTTCGGCCAGTGTAATTAAGTTTCCTTTAGAATCAAAAATGGCACAGGAGCAATCTTTCCGTTCTTTTATATTTGTCGAATATGCAGAACGGACTAAAGCCACGCTCATTTCTTCGGTGATAGATTGAAAAGCATTTAGTATGACTTCGGATGTGATGGCATGGATTCTTAAAGGCATTTAAAACCAGGGTTATTTTTTTATATCATACGGAGGATTTCAGGTCAAATTTAGCTGCTCTCTTATAAGTAAAAAAATTTAATATAAAAACTTGACATTCTTAACAACATATTGTATTTTTTAAAAAAGAATAACAATATATGGTAGCAATTCGTGAATTGTAGAGGTGAGGACAAAGGTTTAAAATAGTTGTTTTTCCCTGCGAGTTAAGATAGTTGAAGGAGGAGGGCCGAGAGAGGAATCCCCGTTCATCCTACTCCCTTTTCAGCTATGCCTTGGATAGGCCCTCCTCTTCTAATTCAATTTTTCCGTACATAATATTGTCATAATGTCTTTAATGGGTCAATCGCCTTTTTAGGTGGTTGAAGTGATGATTTTTATATCTATATCTTCACCTCTAAAGGTGAGTATCTGGGTTTATATTTTGTAACGAAAGTCTGACATCCTTTCACAGGGCCTTTTTTTTATTACTTTTTGGTAAAAGATAGTGTAAGATTTAAATTGCTCTAAATTCTTGGAAGTTTTTATAATAATTCATGATAGAAATATTTGAGAGAGATACAAAATGGATATAAAACGATTTATCGAAGAGAAGGTTGAAGAAGTTAAGTTAACTGTGGGTTCTGAAAAAGCAATTTCTGCTTTATCAGGGGGAGTTGATAGCTCTGTATGTACAGTCATTGCTCATAGAGCCATAGGAGAGAATCTAAAAGTGGTGTTTATCGATGATGGGTTGATGAGAGAGGATGAACCGCAGGATGTGAGTCAGATTTTTTCTAGTCTTAAAATAGATGTTGAAATCATAGATGCTCAGAAAGAATTTTTTGATTCATTAAAATATAAATTTGATCCTGAAGAAAAAAGGAAGGCTTTCCGGAATACATTTTATTCTATATTTGGAAGGACAGTTCTAAAGAGTGGAGCCAGGTTTTTAGTGCAGGGCACAATTGCCCCGGATATAATCGAAACAAAAGGCGGTGTTAAAACCCAGCATAATATTCTTGAACAGATCGGGATCGATCCTGAAAAAGGATATGGTTTTAAAGTTATTGAGCCTATAAAAGAGTTGTTTAAGCCGGAGGTAAGAGAAGTAGGTAGAGAGGCAGGCCTGCCGGAAAGTATTTACCAGAGAATGCCTTTTCCAGGACCGGGATTGGCCACCAGAGTGGTTGGGGAGGTGACACACGAACGAATATCGCTTGTAAGAAAAGCAACTCAGATCGTGGAAGAGGGAATCAGCCCCTTGAGGCCATTCCAAGCATTTGCTGTTCTTCTGAATGACAAGGGAACAGGAATTGACGGCGGCAAGAGAAAGTTCGGAAATATCATCATTGTCCGCAGTGTGGAAAGCAAAGATGCCATGACAGCCGAGGCAACAGAAGTTCCATGGGAAATTCTAAAGAAGGTTTCAAGGAGAATTACCACTGAAATTCCGGAAGTTGTGCGTGTCGCATATGAAATTACAACGAAACCCCCTGCAACAATAGAATATATTTAATATGGAAGTTGAAAAAATTTATAGGAAAATCCTATAATAAAAATGGAAGTAAATAATCAGTTTACTAAAAATCTTATCAAGGCCGTTGATCCAGATGCTGAAGAGGATGATTGGGAGGGTAAGCAGGAAGGATAAGAAGAGGTAAGAGAGGAATTAATAAATGAAAGTGAAAACTAAAATCTTTATTTTAGGATTAATTTGTCTTTTTTTCATTAGTTGCCAGAAAGCGCCAACAACCTCTCCAGATCCAATAGTTTCGGCTGAAATTCGGCTTGTTGGAACGCTTAGCAGAACTTACACATTATCCGGGATTCCACGATTCGAGGGCTATGTTGGTAATTTCGGAATAGGAACTGGTTATAATTGTAAGGTAGAAATTAGCTGTTATTCTGATGAAGAGTTCAAAAACATCATAGATACAGCAAATGGGTCTCCAGCTAATATGGGTGATATTGAACCTGGCCAAAATGCCTATTTTGAAGCAATCGCTTTTAATTCTAATTCTCACGAGCAAATAAAATCTTATGAAGTGAAGATTACTTGGTTGGATAGAAATTGAAGGACAGTTTGCTAATCATGAAAGGGAAAGTTGGAAAAATAGAAGAATAACTAAATCGAGGCGAGGGGAAGCCAGACGGGCCTAGCTTCCCGCGGATGATATGACATTCTAGCATAAATCACCTCATTGCCACATTGCCTCATTATAAAATGCGAATAAAAGGAGTAAAATTTCTCATAAAGGGGGGAATTGTTAACAAACTCTTTACAAGCTCTTTACAAATTGAATGGTTTTAATCGCAGTTTGTTACCCAAGTGTTACTCTGATAAAAAAATAATTAAAGTTGCTATTGACTCTCAATGTTTAAGTGCAATAAAATCAATAATCAAACAATACGATGGCGCTATCGTCTAGGGGACTAGGACAGGTGGTTCTCAGCCATCAGACCGGGGTTCGAATCCCCGTAGCGCTGCCATTCCTAAAAAATATGGAAGTAAGCACATCATATATAAAAAGAAAAATTCCAGGATTCAATAAGAAATTGATGGCTCTTATTTTTAAAATGGAGAATAAAAAGTTTTAAACTATGTGGGGGCTATGATTGCCGTTATTAATTTAATAGCCATTATTGCCTTTATTTTTGCATTTCTAAATGCAGAAGAAAAAGGCAAGATTATTCTGGCCGTAATTATAGCAGTCCTTTTTTTGCTTCCTCATATATATACCTCAGCTACGCTGTTCTGGATATATTATGCAGCCAAGGTTATATTTGCTTTGAGCTGTATGCTTTATATTAAATCAAAAAAATTTTTGTAGTGGATAGCTTTTTTAAAGGGATATTTATGAATATTAATAATATTATTAGAGAGAATAAATTGGTAATTCCTCTGTTAGGTGCACCGGGAATTAAGCTCTCTAAAACAACCCTGAAAGAAAATCTTGCTGATTCCGAGGTACAATATAAAACCCTTTCTATGTTAATAGATAAATTTGCTCCGGATGGCATTTTCCCACTGATGGATCTTACTGTGGAAGTTGAAGTTTTAGGAGTGAAAATAAATTTCCCTGAAAATGAATATCCTGCAGTTGTAGAACACTCTTTTAAGAGCAAGGATGATCTTCAAAACCTGAAAAATAATTGGCAGGGAATTACAGGCAGATTAAAAGTTTTTATTGAATTAATGGAAAAGATGGCGAAAAATATTTCGATAATAAAAGGCGGCTATGTGATCGGACCTTTTACTATGGCTGGAGAACTGATGGGAGCTTATGATATAGCTATGAATGTTAAATTAAATCCTGACCTTGTATTAAGGTTTACGGAGTTCTCTACCGAAATTATTAGCGAATATACTAATGCTCTTTTTGATGCAGGAGCTGATGTTATTGCGGTTTTAGACCCTATGGCGGTTATCCTATCCCCAGAACAATATAGAGAATTCTCTCTCTATCCTTTGAAGAGGCTGATTTCCAATGTTAATAATAATCCTGTGATACTGCATATATGCGGAAACACAAATCACCTCATAAAATCAATGTTGGATTCGGGTGTAGTTGGATTAAGCTTAGACAGCGTATTGGATTTTAAGGAATTAAGAAAGATAATACCGGAAGAAATTGCAATGATAGGTAATTTAGATCCTGTTAAAGTATTTTTTCAATCTAACCCTGAAGAAGTAATTGTAGCTACAAAATATTTAAAGGAAAGCATGAAAGATGCAAGAAACTTCGTTTTAAGTTCGGGTTGTGACATACCGGTCAATACTCCTCTTGAAAATATTGAAGCTTTTATGAAAGAAGCTAGAGAATAAATATTATTTGTCCGGCGTGACGCTTGTGATAGCAGATCCGAATGAGGCATGGATACTATCAATGGCGATAGGACAACACTGGGTTGCACAAAGAGTTCCTGACGATGAGGTGGTTGTACTGGCAAATGTAAACATAATCGGCGAAATAGACCTGGAAGATACTGATAACTTTTTGGCGTCACTGGATATCATTGAATATGCAATAAAAAGGGGCTGGTACGATCCTAAAAGTGGTGTACCATTTAATTATAAAGATGCGTACGATGTAGTTAGCAAGGGATGGTTTGAAACCAAATATGGTTGTGACGCAAGACAATGGCGAGGTCAATGTCTTGTGACTGGAAAGGATATCGCCTTACCGTTTAAGGGGAATCTTCCTTTTTCAGTCAAAGCAAATCGTAAAATCACAGTAAAGGACATGAGAGACATGCTAAGCGATCATCTTGAGGGAACTAAGTTCGATAAAACAGAAGGATATAAATTAGGTTCCCCACATGACCTCATGAATTCAGGGGATGGATGTATTTGTAGTCAACATAACCAGGAGGCTGCTGTGTTCCAGTTAAGAAACTGGCTGCCCCCAGAGATCGGTTGTATTTATTGGAGGACTACTGCTGCATCCTGTTCCAGCGTTCTTACTCCCTGGTATTTAGGAATCACACAGACCCCTGATATTTACTACAAACAGTACAACCTTAAAGAGAACTTGACAGCAGAATTTCATTTTAATCCACCTGCAGGAACATTTGATTATGACCCAGAAAAGGCGTTTTGGATTTTTAATTCTCTGGAAAATCTTGTAGATTTGAATTATGGAAAATATATAAAGAAAGTACGTACAGTCTGGAAAGATTACGAGGCAAAAGAATATGCAATGCAAGCAGCTATCGAAGAAGCCGCTCTTAAGCTGCTAAAAACGGATAAAGCTTTAGGGAGAAGATTCTTGACTCTTTATTCATGTGGACTTGCTCTCGAAGCCGTGGAAATAGCTAAGAAAATGGTCAATGAGTTGAGAACAGAGCTTTATAAATCATAAGTTGAGATTATATTAGAGACGTTTCCTTTTAATAGATTTTTCTTATAATATGGGATGCAGTCTAGTGATCGTTGGCTGACATCTTGGCAATTTAAGGAGGAATCATGAAAATAGTTCGACAGATTGGCTCACTGGCTTTCGTGCTTGGGCTATTCACTACGGTATTTATCGGCACGCCTTGGTACGTGATTATTTCCAAGGATCCAGTCATACCCTTGTGGCTCAGAATAGCGGTTTTCTGCCTTTTGGGAGGTATACTTGTGGTTTTACTGACAGTGGCTCTCGAACAAAGTGTAAACAAGACATCGGGAAAGAAGCTTCCCCTTACTGATCCTGACTCCCAAGTTTTAGTGATGAATTCCACAGAAATACCTGGCCGAGAGATAACAGCGATTCTCGGTATGGCCCAGGGTCATACAGTATTTGCCATTTGGCTTGGAAAAGACCTATCTGCCCTAGTTAGATTGATCCTCGGAGGTGAACTGACTGAATACACAGAGATGATGGGAAGGGCTCGTGCAGCGGCTAATAACAGGATGATCGCCCAGGCCGTAGAGATGGAGGCGGATGCAATAATCAATGTTCGTTATATGACTACCAGTGTTGTTGGCAGTGCGGCTGAACTTTTCGCTTACGGCACAGCCGTCAAGCTCAGGAAATAGTTCGCTTCTTTTACAGGTAATCTCCAATTTTTATTCGTAGTGAAGGGACTCAACAATGTTCGACCGCATAGCACGGAGCGCGGGTGTTAACCCGGCTAAAAACCCAGCCAGTATCATGAAAAAAACAGTAATCATCGATGTAAGCAGTGAATTCTGGGGCGAAAAAAGCATCATGAGCTGAGTATTCTGACTACGCAAGATTTCTACGAGAGCTGAAAGGCCTGAATTTAAACCCCAACCGATCAGAAATCCAATAAGCCCCCCAAGAAACGTAAGGGCTAAAGCCTCTATGAAGAACTGCTGGAAAATATGTCTTCGAAGTGCCCCCACAGCTCTGCGGATGCCTATTTCCCGTGTGCGCTGAGTAACGACAAAAAACATGATATTCATCACTCCAACAGCCCCGATCATCAGAGTGATTACTCCCACTCCGCCCAGGAATACCTGAAGTCCCAATACAATATAAACCAGGAAATCCATACCCTCAAGCATGCTCCATATATATAGGGCATCTTCATCTTCCTGCTGAAATCTGTGCAGTCTGGACAACGTTTTGCGAATTTCCAATATGGCTTCTTTGTAATTCTCCTTGCTGACAGGCGAGACAAGTATTCGAGACAGATATTTCTGCCCGCTGAAATCTTTCAATGCAGTAGTAAACGGAACAAGCAATTTATCGTCATCATAGGAATTATTCATTGACAGCTGAAAGCCTTTGGGTTGGGCAGTTCCTACTACGAGATAGCGGACTCCATTGATTTTAACGTATTCTCCTGTGATATCACTTGTACGGCTCCCGAAGAGGCGCTCATGAATGTTTGCTCCCAGAAAACAGACCCTCCTGCTTTCATCAATGTCTCCTTGATTAATAAACCGCCCCTTTGCAATCTTGAAATTACGCATCTCTTGTGTTTCCGGAACTACACCAAGGGTGTGTACAGCACGGTTTTCGTTGATGTATTTCACTACAGGAAAATCGCAGTTATATTCCGGAATGGCTCTTTCTACCTTAATGGGAAATGTATTGAGTGCATCTACGTCTTTTGATGAGAGCCGGACTCTTCGTGCTTCTCGATAGGTGCTTCTTTGTTTTTTAACGCGTCCGCCACTCACAAAGATAGTTTTTTCACCCATTTTTCCCCATTCGCGGTCGAAAAATCCCTGGAAACCTGTACCGAATCCAATGAGTACAATTACGGCAGCAATACCCCAGAAGATTCCAAACATCGTGAGGAAACTCCGGGACTTACTGCTGCGAATTTCGAGAAAGGCTTGTCCGATGAGTTCACCTGTTAATGTGCGAGAAACCCAGAGAGGCTTTGGTATTTTCCCGCCTTCGGTAGTTTCACCCCGTTCGTACTGAAGTGCTTTTACCGGCTGCATCTCAGCCGCTCTTTTTGCAGGAATGTATCCTGAGACAACTCCGGTCAGGATCATCACAAATACGACAATCAAGGAAAGTTCCGTAGAGTTTTGGGGAATGGGAATATACTGGGGCAGAGGTAAAAGCCTTACTGCTCCCAGCAGGGCCGAACCCAGCAGAAAACCAATTAATCCGCCCAGCATTGTAATGAATAGTGATTCGGCCAGGAACTGGAGACGAATGTCCCGTTTCTTTGCTCCTACTGCTTTACGGATGCCTATTTCTTGGGTTCGTTCCTGTACCGACACAAACATAATATTCATTACTCCAACACCGCCGATAAATAAGGTTATTATTCCGATGAGGCCCAAGAGAATGTTCAATCCGAGAGAGAGCAGGTTAAACATCTTCTCGAAGAAGGCAAATTCAAAAATCATCAACGCTTCTTCGTCTTCAGGATCGAAATGGTGGCGCTCGGCTATGACAGAGCGTGCCTCAGTTACAACTTGACTGGATTTGTAAGTTTCCTTTGGACTGACAAAAACAAGATCAAGGCTCTTCCCGTCCCCCCACAATTGTTGTGCCGTGCTTAGAGGGATTAGAACCTGGTCGTCATGTCGGCTGTTTATGGTAGATAACTGCGACTTTTTTTCAACAGCCACACCTACGATGAGGAACGTTACACCATGAATCCTAATCTTTTTGCCTACTGGATCGGATCCTATGTCAAAAAGTTGTTCCTTGATATTGTTGCCTATGAATGCAAAACGCCGGCGGTTCTTAAAGTCGTCCTCGGTGATAAACCGTCCTTTTGCCACCTGCCAGTTGTTCATCTTTTTAGCAGCCGGCAGGATACCGCGGATGTTGTATCGCCGGGATTCTGTTTCGGCTTTCACATAGTACCATCGGGCCATCTGAGGGTTTATTTCGGCTACCGAAGGACATTGAATTTGAATAGCCTCAATATCCTTCATTTCCGGCACAATGGGCCGTCCGGCTTTATAACCACCAACACCAATGGAAGTATGACCTGGTATCAAAACAACCAGGTCTTCCCCGATTTTGTGCATACCTTCCATCATGAAATTGCTGAACCCGAATCCCCAACCCAACAAAATCATTATGGCTATAATGCCCCAGATAATCCCGAAAAGCGTAAGTATGCTTCTGAGGCGATTTGCTTTAAGATCTATGAAGGCCTGTCTTATTATTTCCGAAAAATTCATAACTAAATCCTTGATAAATGGCTTGTTCGGACCAATGTCAGGATGGGGCCATGAAACTTATTTTATGACACTACTTAGGGAGAATCACAACCTGGCCCTTTTCAAGGCCTGATAGGACCTCAGTTCGAAGACCGTCGGAAATGCCCTTTGTAATTTCAATTTTCTGCATTCCTTCCGGGACAGAATCATCCTGGATATTGACGAAAGTTTTCCCGTCCTCGTATATTATTGCGCCCTCTGGGACAACCAGAACATTATCATGTTCCTCCAGAATGAGCTCGGCATCTGCTGACATGCCAACACGGAGTCTATCCTCAGGGTCATGGATTGCCGCCCGGATTTCGAAGTTAATGATATCCTCCTCCTCGCGGCCCTGGGGGCTGATGTGAGTCAGATCTGCTTTAAAAGGCTCGTCAGGATAAGATTCGACATATATCCTGGCTGGCAAACCAAGATGAACCTTTCCGATATCTGCCTCGTCCACGTCGCCTAGAAAATGCTTCTCAGAGACGTCGGCGATTGTCATGATAACTGTTCCTCCGTAGGCCGAGGAAATGGGGATGACCGCACTCCCTTTGTCGGTGTCCCGGGAAAGGATAATACCCGATATGGGAGCAATCACTGTCATGCTGGCTATGGCTTCCCGTGTCTCTTTATCGATTTCACGTTTATCCTGCTCGGTGACTTCGATGCCTTCAACCAGTGCTGATACATTCGATCCCTGCTCCAGCACTCGCAGTTGAGCCATGGCAGCGTAAAAACGGGCCTTAGCAGTTTGGTAGCTCGCTTTAGCCCGATCGTAATTTTCTGGCGAAATCACGTTTTGTTCATGAAGTTCTTTGCTCCTCAGATATTGTTTTTCGGCGACGTCCTTATTGTATGCTGTGGCCTTTACTTCGGTCCGTGCCCGAACCATTTCCACTGGAGTGGCTCCCGGAATAATTTCCACCAGTTTCTGGCCAACAGTCACCTTGTCACCTTCCTCAATATAAAACTGCTTGATGACGCCTCCTATTTTTGATTTGATCTCGGCTTTGTAAAGTGCTTCTATCTTACCGGTAGCCACAACGGTTTTCGCTATGTTCCTTATTTCTACTTCTGCAGTGTTTGCTGTTTCGGTGTCAGCGTTTTTTTTGCAGCTTTTGGTTGCCAGAAAAAGAGCGCCAATAATCACTGCAATGACTACGATTATGATGATGGCTTTTTTCATTAGTCAACTCCATAAAAAAAAGCTATTTTTGTTTTGTTAGTTCAAATACCATAGCGCCACCTGTTTCTTCAAAAAATTGAGGGCGTTTCGGAGAGCCGGGTTCATTTAAAGTAAGGATCAATTTATCTCCATTGATTTTATAAATCCCCAGTGAAGTTTTTCCAGTATACTGAGGAATGGCGGATTCTTTAATCTTTATGTCTATTTGTTTTGGTGTTTTGTTTGTTTTTAATTCCATTGTTCCTTTATACCAGTAGCTCGGATTTGGTGAGGTAATACTGAAATTATCACCTGAGAATGTAAAGGTCATTCCCTGGATATCGTTTGACCATTTCCCTTCGAGTTCGGTAGCAGCACCTAAAGTTCCAGTATTGCTTGAATTCAAACAGCCAAATGCGAAAATAGCACCAGCGATTATTGTAACGAAAAATATCAAAGCAAATTTTTTCATAAACATCCTCCTTCAATTTTATTCAAGAAACCAGAGCATTTTTGCTCCATTTTATTAACTTTATAAACAAGAATTTACCTTTAAGTGATGAATAATTATTTCAAAAACTAAAAACTGTGTCAACTGAGGAAAAAATGGCTTTTATTACACTTTGCCTGAGTTTTTTATTTGAAGCGGATATGATCACTGTTTTACCTGTATGATGACTTTGTGTGATACGAATTCACTGTTTTTGCCTTGTGGCATTACAAATCTAAGGCTGCTTTTAATGATTTCTGCTCCTTCCAGGCTCTCAACTGTTTCCGGGTTCACTGTGCTCAATTGATAGGTGCTTCCGGCCAGGCCTTCTACGATAAGCTCAAATTTTGAACCTTCTCTGTGGAAAGAAATGATTTTTAGGCCCTTATTTCTGTCTCCCACTTTACCATCCTGCAGCAAAGGAAAGATTTCGAAAGCCGGGAGGAAGGAGATTTCTATCTGTATGGAGTCCTTATTTATAGGAATATTTACGAAAGGTTGGACAATCTGTGCAGCTTCAGAACATTTAAAATCAAAAGGGTGTCCGTCGACAACAAGCGACTGGATATGAGTTCCTGCGCCAAGCGCAGGTGCGAACCGAAGCCTGTATTCTCCGGCGTCTCCTGCTTTAACAAAAACTATGATTTTATTCTTGTCTCTCCTGTAGTCGAATGCAAAGACGGCTTTTCCTATCTTGAAATTGTCAATTGAAACATGGTCCCAGCAGGCCGGAAAATGCGGGGCAAAAGAGACAAATTTATCCAGTGCGTTGCCTTCAAGCCCCAGTAGTCCGCGAACAAAAGGAAGCACTGCTCCTGCTGAGGAAAAACCCTGTTGAGACACAGCCTCCTGCGGCCAGACATTATGAGTGCCTGAAAAGACCTCCGTGATACAGCCAAGTGCGTTATCAAAAGTATGTCGTGCTGTAGACATAAGCAGGCTGTAGGCCTGGAGAGGCATGTGGTGTTTGTAAAGGGCAGTTGTCACCCAGCTTGTGAGAAAAGGCCATACTGCTCCGTAGTTATAATTCAGAGGCTGGAAATGCTTACTGTTCACAGAAATGCTCCGTATTCCCCAGTCTGTTGTAAGCTCAGAAGAGCTTATTCTTTCGAGTGACTTTAAACTTCGCTTCTCTGTGCCGAAATCCCACATAAGGCCTATTGAGTTCCACGGCGAGATTTCCTTGACGTGTTCGCCTTTTGTATTAAATGCATATGCATAGAACTGGTTGTCTTTGTCCCAGAACTTTTCGTTGAATGCATTTAGGGCTTTCTGATATAGATGTTTTGAATCTGCAGCATAGGATTTTTTACCTGCAATGGCAGCAAGGTAAGGCATGGCATAAGCTGCACGCACCCAGACAGCAGCTAAATATATGTCTGTTTCTATTCCTGTCAAGGCTCCGTATTCAAGCGCACCGAGGCCTGCTTTTTTGTTGTCCATCAATCCATCGTTGTTGGTATCAGTGGCCAGGCACCACTCAAAGGCCATCTTTAAGGAATCCCAGCTCTTTTTTATAAAATCTGTGTCTCCGCTCATTTTGGCATATTCGTACATGGCAGCAATGTAATAAGGGGTTGTATCTCCATGGATATATCCGTAATGGTAATCTTTCCACCAGTCGATATATCCTGCTGCCTGTGAGAGCTCATGGGGCATTTTCCCGTCCTTTCGCTGCCATTTCTGTGTAAAAGCAAGAGCATCCCGTACGAATGGATAAACACCATAGCTTAAAAGGCTGAATGAATTTATGTAAGCATCGCCCCCAAAGAACCAGCCGAATCCGGGCCGGCCGCTTGTTCCGGATGCTCCCAGCCCGGCAACCAGTCCTTTTCCAAGGTCCGGATTTTCCACCATGAGGTTGTCAAAAACTACTTTTGCCCATGAAAAGGCTAGGTTCAGCTCTGTGCTTGGTGTTTGAACGCGAAGTGTGTTTTTGCGAAGATCACGGTAGTATTCCAGATTCTTCTTGTAGGATTTTTCAGGGTTTGTTTTCAGGTTTTCATAAACTTTAAGGACTTTCTTCTGAGGCCCCTTGCCGCCGGCTATAATAATTGGGATATAGCTGTTTTTGACTTTCAATGGATCCTGAATCTCGATTTTAAATTCACTTGGTGTATCAGAAAGCATGTGTGCAGGAGTGTAAGAAATTCCAGAGGCAGCAGGGCTCCCGATGATTCCATGATTTTTTCCTGTGGGTTCTGAGATGATATAGGCCCTTAGCTTATCATTCCAGTAAGCATACTGACCACCGATTCCTGCAGGCCACATCGGCTGCAAAACAGGCAGGAATCCGCAGACAATTGTGAGCGGCTCTGTTGATTCTGCCTTCAGGAGAATAATGGCTCCTGCTTCCTCGACAGGGGTTATGTAGATGGCTTTTACGGTAAAGGATTGATAAGTAAAAGTCAGGGTTGTTGCTTCAGGAGAAACAGATATATAGCGGACAATGTCTCTTCCCTGGATAAGACGTGTGGAGCCTGATGTTAAAAACGAGAACTCAAAACTGCGCAAGAGCTTGAGGGGATAAGCCCATGCTTCAAAAGAACCGCATTCGTCCGCAAGAATGGCAAATTTTCTGCCGGCTTTATTAAAGGGAGTTCCTGGATGGGCCAGGCGCTCGAGAGCCATGTCATTGGGCTCTGTCTTAAATTCTGGTACGAGTCCCTGTTGGGCATGCAGTACTGCAAGGATAAGAAAGAAAAACAAGCTGATTATGGCCACTTTTTTAATTGACATCTTGTGCTCCCTTTTTTTCATCTTTTTAGAAATTATCATCAAATCTGCTGACAATGTAAAGAAGAAGGAAAGAACTAAAGAATTTTTGCTGAAAAGGTACGATAAGATTTTTAATTTGTCTTTTAAAAAATTCTATTTTATGACTGCAGGTTATAGATTTCCATAATTTACCCATTTTCTATAACTTACAGTTATAAATTATGATGAATTGAGATGATTCTATTGAATTTTTTACTGAAGAAAGATTAGAAATTTCCCTTGTATAGAATTACTCTCCTTAAATTGATTTAAACTTCTATTGTAATTAGCTTAACAAACTGGTCTGCGATTCAGAAGTAATATTTTTTGACTTTAAGACTAATAGGGATCATAACCTCCCCAGGTGGATATTTTTAATAGATTTTCGGAAAACCTGATTTCATCGGGTGTGATACATTCATCCAGTGCATTTATTAGTTTTTCTTTTGCCATAGCCTGAGCTACTCCGGGGTCAATGCCTAGTTTTATTAGTAAACCCTTATATAACTGAAAAAGTAAAGAGTTATCCATTATATTGGAAACAATTGTGGGGTCGTCATAATAATGTGTATTTTCTACATCTAGTCCTGCTTTTTTAAATACTCTCCAGACCGTCTTGCTGCAGTACCAGCGCCAGGGGCCCCATCTTGATACCGGATCCAGGTTCAGTTTCAGGAAGGAGTAAATTGTCCAGCCCTGATACCAGCGCATGATGGAATTCTGTGCCCAGTTCAGTCTCCAGGAATTCACTCCTTGTGCCTCAAGCCGACTTACCATTTTGCCATCGCCATAGTACCATTCTGAAGGCGTTTCGTAGGTTACCCCATCAAGATTTGCCGTAATTATACATCCCTGGTCGGGGTCGGTTGCTGCATATTTTTGCTTGTCAAATGAACCGCAGTGAGTATACATGCCAGGTAGAACCAGAAAGATAATACTGCCCTCTGTTGCACTCAATAGAACAGTTCTGTCAGTGAAGTCTCCGAATGGCAGGATTTGGCCAGCGGTCTCCATGCGCCTGACCCGGGAAGTACCAAGCCTTATCCTGTTTTTTTTCATAAGGTCTCTAACAATTCCTTCGGTATCATTTTGCTCCAGATACTCTTTTAGTTCGGACATGTCGCCTGTGAAATAGGCTCGATAAACCATGTCAACAAACTGCGCTGTCTTTGCCTGAGCTTGAGCTATGGCTGGGTCTACTTCTTCCTCATTCTGGATGTTGAAGCCCAGAAGGCCGAAGCAGACAAGAGAGACTGCAAGAACCATGACAGCGCCTAAAAAAAGCTTTTTTTTCATAATTATCCTCCTTTCAAATAGATGCATACTTTACTTATCCCTCAGGAATTTAGAAATATTAATAATTTTCACCTCCTTTCTCTCTCTGAGATTATAAAAATAGAGAGAAATACCTCTTTTTCCTGCCAAGAGAGGATTGTCGATATATAATAAAGTATCATCCTTAATGCCTATAATTTTATAAATGTGGCCGCTGACATTTAAAAGGCCCTGTATTCTTCCTAAATCCGGATTGAATACTCCTATAGCGGGGCTCCCGTCAATTGTGCGGCAGGGCATGAATGCATGGTTTCTGGTAAAGGTAATTTTTGAGGTTATTTCTTTTACTCCGGGCAGCTGAGAAGAGTGAATCGTTTGCGTGATTGTCTTTTTTTCAATGTCCATAACTTCGATCGATGGAGGCGAATTTTTCTTTGACTTGTTGATTTGGCTGATATATAAGTAGTTTCCCCTTGCAGAAATTTTCCAGTAACAATCTGCATTCCGAACTTTGTATATTTCCTCTATATGATCGTTCCTTGTATTTATTTCATAGAGGAAGAGGGTATCCGGGTTTTCAACACCGGCTGTTGCAATATATACAAAACCTTGCCTTTGAGCTAATCCGCTTCTCAAACCTTTGATGTGCTTGATTGTGCCAATAAGTTTTTTCTTTCGCGTATCGATGACAGATATCCAGAACCCTTCCGGAGTGAGGGTATGATGAGTGATATAGGCTTTATTGTTTGGCGTAGTTATGTGGTTATATGGACGGTGTGGAAGCAAAATATTCGCTTCCATTTTTTCTTTCAGAGGGTTGAATGCTGCTATGGATTTTTCTCCGAGGCGGGCCCAGTAGAAGCCGTCCTGTGAATAACCTACAGTAGGTGCTGCCGGATGAAAAGAGAAGAGATAAGACAGGGTCTGTTTGTCGGGATTAACTTTGAGAAGATTCCCGTAAGCAAGGAAAAAATAGTTGTCCGAAACCGGGACGACTTTTTCAGAACAAGTAATACAGAATAGGCAGCAAATTACAAACCCAAGCACTCGAAGAAATCGAGCTTTCATTTTATTCTCTTCTTTTATCGAATCGTGAATAATCCAGGTTGAGTAGTTTTCGACGAAAAGAAAAGGAAAAGACTTTTGTTTGAATTGAGTCCAATTTTCCCCGCCTTCCTCAAAAAATCTAGCTGCCAAAAATTATATCACAGAAAAAAGAAAAGTCAAATGTGAAAAAGGAATCAGTAAAGCAGATTCAGTTGTAGTTTCAGAGTTGGTTAAAAGTTATTAAATATTACGAAATAAAATTTCGCATTATGATTGATTTTCATAAAAAATATATTTCAAATATTGCTGAATAAATGCTCATTTTGAGTTTCTGAAAAGACATTTTCTTTCAATCCGAACAGCAACAAAGGTAGAAAAGATACCAAAAAATGGTAAATTTTTCTGAAGAATATTATCCTTAAGTTCTAAGATAAGAAGCACCGTTGACATCGATGATGCAACCTGTCAAGAAATCAATCCCTTCAGAAGCCAGGAAGAGTGCTGTGTTGGCCACTTCGCTAGGCCGTGCCACCCTTCCCATGGGGCTCTGGTTGCGGATCTTCTGGCCTTGGATTCCTTGAAGGATAGGTCGAGCCATATCCGTTTCAACAAAACCTGGAGCTATGACATAGACGAATATTTTATGAGGCGCAAGAGCTTTAGCCAAGGACTGGCTCATGGCATTCAATCCTGCCTTGCTTGCTCCGTAACAGGGAGCATCAGGTTCTCCTTTGAAAGCGCCCCGGGAAGAGATGTTGATAATTTTCCCGCCCCCATGGTCAATCATATCCCTGGCAAGCAAAAATATCAGGTTTGCTGGTCCGACGAGATTGGTCTGTAGCGTTTGCTTCCATATATCCTGCCATTCATCATAAGTAGAGTCGATAATCGGGACTTCTTCATACATGCCCGCATTGTTGATCAGGATGTCAATGCGGTCTGCCTGGGACAATACAAAATCTACCATCTTCTTTGTGGATTGGGCATCAGTCAGGTCTGCTTGAACGATAAAATGTCTGCCATTTTTAAGCCTGGCCAAAGTCTCTTCCGCAGCTTCTCTGTTTTTGTTGTAATGGACGATGACTGTGGCCTCGGCTTCTGCAAATTTCAAGGCGATAGCCCTACCAATGCCTCTAGATGCCCCGGTGACAAGGGCAATTTTGTTTGAAAGATTTATGCTCATTTTTACCTCGATCCCTGAATTTAGAAGATCAATCTTGCCTTTCCTTATGTGCTGGTTCTTCTTATGTCCCAGCAATTACCACACCGGTAACATCCGAAATATATCCACGAGAGGCATGGATGTCAATAAAATTCAGTTAATATACCTAGCATATAAGGGGCTGTGCTATTTATATCTGTTTTTCTCTATGTTGGATTTGCAATCATCTATTCGTTTTCTAGCAATTCATTTCAAAATGGTTTAATAATAAATTGTGAACATTAATTTTCCCTTTGGCCCTTTTAAGAGAGCTGCTGAGGTTGAATCGATTGTCACGCAGGGGGAGAAAAGGCTGTATTACAGGTTCAGGCCTGCTCCTTATTACGGAGAAATAGCTGCGGCGAATGCAGTTGGTTCCGCGGAATACAGCTAATACTCCAGCACAGAGACGGCCTGAATCCTCCTTTCTCTGGGGGAAGCTTTGAACAGCCCGAAATTTGAAATAGCCGGCGTGTTATTGGATTTTTTTATAATGAGTTGGACCCTGTCCGACTGAACAGGGGGAATGCGCAATATCCTTTTGTATCCGATCGTTGTGCCGCTTGCCAACCGCGTCCATTCTCCGTTTACGCGGCCTTTTATTTCGAACTCCGAAATTCTTTGCCCGAAACGGATCGGTTCCTGGATCATAATCCGGTCGAACAGCACCGGCTTTCCCAGGTTGATTTCCAGGGAGACTTCTCCGGCTTGGTCATCTGCCGCCCAGTAGGAGTCCAAATCCTCATCCACGATATTGGCCGGAGCGAACTTTTTATCCCGCTGCCGAAAATTGGCCGCGTCGACTGATCTCCCCGAAGCCAGATTAGTTGCGAATGTCTCATCCAGAACCGACCGGAACTCCTTTAGCGCTTGGACGTCATTTTCATGAAACAATCCTCTTCTGTCAGGAGGGATGTTGAGCAGCAAGACCCCGTTTCTGCCTACGGATTTGTAATAAACATCCAGGAGCTGCTGTGTGGTTTTAACCCGGTTGTCTTCCTTTTCGTGATAAAACCAGCCGGGACGGATGGAAGTGTTGCACAAAGGAATCACCCAGTTTTTCCCGTCGGGGTCTCCTGAGTTCAGATAACCGGTGTCGGCACTTCCGACAACGATATTTGCGTTGTTTATGGTGGACCAGTTCGTTTTGCCAGCGTATCCTCTCTCGTTGCCGATCCACCGGATATCAGGGCCTGCGTCGGAAAATAAAAGCACGTTGGGCTGTAACTCTTTTATCATCGCCCATGTCTCGTTCCAGCGGTAATAGGTGGTGCGGTCGATTCGTCTTTCTTCTCTGGCCCCACCATAATATCCTGTTCCGCCGTTTGCCCCGTCGAACCAGAGCTCTGATATTTCGCCGTATTCGGTGAGGAGTTCCTTGAGCTGGTTCCAATAATATGCGATGTATGCCGGGGTACCGTAATCGGCATGATTTCTGTCCCAGGGAGAAAGATACAGGCCAGCCTTGAGGCCGTGCCTCCGGCAGGCATCCACAAATTCCCGGACGATGTCGCCCTTCCCTTCCTTCCAGGGGCTGTTTTTCACCGAATGCTCCGTATACTTTGACGGCCACAAACAAAATCCGTCGTGGTGTTTGGCCGTCAATATGAGCTGTTTCATGCCCGCGTTTTTTGCCACGCGTGCCCATTGGTTCGCGTCGAAGTCGGCCGGATTGAAGATCTCGAGTGACTCATCTCCATATCCCCATTCTTTGTCTGTGAAGGTGTTGACTGTGAAGTGGATAAACCCGATAAACTCCATTTTTTGATATTCGACCTGATTTGGCGTCGGAATGACAGGATTGGGTGCAATGTCTTTTGGTTCCTGCTTGCATGAAATCAGAAGTAAGCAGAATAATGCGACAGATATATTAAAAATACGAATCATTCTCATTTGTTCCTCCTGTATATGTTCGTTAATTTTATATTAAAGGAACGTTTTTTCAAATTAAGAAGGGAATATGATTCAGGAATGTGAAGAAGAGGGACAAGACATAAAACAGTAAAAAACAATAATAAAAAATATAAAACTGTGCACTTTTGATTCTTAAATGACATATTTTGCATTCTTCCTTGACAGGAATTTTTTATTTCCTTTAATATTGTTAACGTAGAAGCTTAAAGAGCCTAGATTTAGCAAATACGACCTGGAGTTTTGTCATGTTAAAAAATTTCTTAAAGATAGTTTTTAGGATTCTGAGAAGGAACCAGTGATCCGTTATAATCTTATATTTTAATGGTTATAGCGATTCTTATACTCGGTGTGGCCTGTGTCAATTTTATGATATTATCGGTGGGACGTACTGCAACTCGAATAGAGAGGTTGGTGTCTGGAAGGTCCTGGGCGCTGTGAAATCTCAACTAATCGTGCAATTTCTGGGGGAAGCGGTTCTCATGAGTGTGTCTGCTCTTTTTCTTGGTGTTTTACTCGTCCATCTGTTTCTTCCTTCCTTTAATGCCATGATCAACAAGGATCTTTTTTTCTCCTACAATTTCTGGACGTTTACGTCTATGCTCGCTATCATGCTGTTCGTGGCATGCATCGCGGGGAGCTATACCGCTATTTTTCTTTCTCGATTCCAGGCTGTCGAAATCATGAGCAACAAACCGCGGGCCGCCGGCGTCAATCTGCTGGTTCGCGGTCTTGTTCTGGGGCAATTCGCCCTCTCGATCGGGATGTCCAGCAGCAATACCAAGAGATTCAACGATGGAGTGCGATCGTGAGGTATGCGTCAGTTTTTACAATACTGATTGCATGCCTGGGTCTCTTCGGGCTTGCCACCTTGACTGTCGCCAACCGGACAAAAGAGATTGCCATTCGAAAAATCCTGGGTGCTTCTATGTCCAGTGTGGTTTTCATGCTCACGTTTGAATTCGGAAAACTTGTGATCTTAGCCAACATTATTGCCTGGCCGATCGCATTTTTTATCATGAGACAATGGCTGCAAGATTTTGCATTCCGTACCAGCTTAAGTTTAGATAAATTTCTCATATCAGCTGTTGTGGCCTTAACCATCGCTCTAGCGACTGTCAGCTATTATTCCGTGAAGGCCCCACTCTCCGATCCTGCTAGAATCATAAAATATGAGTAGATCCGCAGCTTTCCAGGGTTAGCCATTATTCATAGCGGATGGCATCGACGGGATCAAAAAGAGAGACCTACTGCCATAAGGAATTCCTCAGTTTCCACCCTTCTGAACTTCCCATCCAAAATTGATGTATTCCCATTCGAACTTATCTTCTTTGATCTTAATCAAAACAAAACCTTCTTCTAAGCCATAGTATGGCCCTTCCCACCAATCCGACGAAACCGCGCCTCCGGGCAGAACACGGAAACTGATGGCCGACACTAAACGGCAAAAGGATACTTTATGGTCAGCAGAACAAAACCGGGATAATCTCACCCTTTAAGGTCTCCTATAACCTGCGTTCATCGAAAAAAAGGGATAGACAAGATTTAAGATCACCCAATAGTTAATCCTAAAGGACGATCTAAAAGCCCGAAGGGCAGAGTTCCACGGGCTTGCCCGTGGATGAATGAGTAGGTGGCGATATGCTATGATAGAGAAGTGGAAATTAGATTATCAGGTCAAAGTGCATATCTCACAGAGTATCATATAATATGGATACCGAAATATCGCCACCGTATCCTGCTTCAACCATTGAAACGTAATTAAAGTTGGATTATTATAAAATTAGTCTACTTCAAATGAAAAATAAAGAATTAGCCGTTATTTTTTCCAGGATTGGTGACGCCTTGGAAATTAGGGGGGAGACAGGATTCAAGGTTGTCGCTTACCGAAAAGCTGCCCGTATTCTCGAGGATCTAACAGAGGATATTGAAGACATCACCAAAGAAAAAAAAGTTCAAGAAATCCCTGGAATCGGGAGTGGAATTACAAAGAAAATTGAAGAGTACATCGATACTGGCCATATGAAAAAATTAGATGAGGCTCTCTCAGGTATTCCGGAAGGCCTGCTTGAACTTTTAGATGTCCAGAACCTGGGAGTAAAAACTGTCCATATGGCTTACAAAGAGCTTGGAGTGAAAAACATTGAAGATCTCAAAAGAGTTATCGAAAATGGGTCGCTAGCACGATTATCCGGTCTTGGGGAGAAAAAGGTGGAGAACATCAAAAAAGGCATTGAAATCTATGAACATGCTCAGGAACGCATTAATATTTTTGAAGCTGCAAACCTAGTGAAAAAGGTGATTGATTATCTTAAAGAAGTTCCTCACATCGGTCGGATTTCTACTGCAGGTTCACTCCGCCGAATGAAGGAGACAGTTGGAGATATCGATATTCTTACAACTGGCAAAGACGGTGTAAAAATTATAGATTACTTCACTCGATTTCCCTCGGTGACTAAAGTTCTGGCTAGGGGAAAGACAAAAGGGTCGGTTATGATAAGCGCTGAAAAGGGGGAACGCCAGGTTGATTTGCGGATTGTGGATGAATCAGAATATGGATCTGCACTTCAGTATTTTACAGGCTCGAAAGCTCATAACATTAAACTGAGATCCCTGGCCAAAGATATGGGACTGAAAATTTCAGAATATGGTGTTTTCAAGGATGAGAAGAGAATTGCAGGGTTTAATGAGGAAGAAATCTACAGGGCTCTCAACCTGGCTTTCATTCCGCCGGAATTAAGAGAAGACAGAGGCGAGATTGAACTGGCCTTGAAAAACAATCTTCCAAGGATAGTGGAATCCAATGATATAAGAGGGGACCTTCATGTCCATTCTCAATACAGTGATGGCAGTCTCTCTATTGATGAGATTGCTGCATCCGCGAAAGGCCTGGGCTATAAATATATCGCTGTGTGTGATCATTCCCAGTCGGCGAAATACGCCAATGGTTTGAGTCCGGAGCGTCTTAGGACCCAGATAGATGAGATCGACAAGATCAACAGGCATCTTGAGGGCATAAAGATCCTGAAAGGAACAGAAGTGGACATTCTCAGGGATGGTAGACTGGACTTTCCGGATGAAATCCTTAAAGATTTGGATATTGTTGTGGCAGCAGTTCATTCAGGATTTAAAAGAAACGTGACAGAGAGAATGCTTAAAGCAATGGAGAATCCATATGTCACTATAATCGCCCATCCTTCGGGGAGGCTCATATCAGGCCGAGAGGGTTATGACGTTGACCTGGAAAAGGTCATCGAAGGAGCACAGAAGTTGGGAATTGTGCTGGAACTTAATTCCTATTATGATCGTCTGGATTTAAACGAATTTTACTTAAAGAAGGCCAAAGATAGAAACATAATGATCAGCCTGGGGACTGATACTCATCATGCCGGTGGGCTCGAAATGATGCGTTTTGGTGTTGGGATTGCACGTCGGGCGTGGCTTGAAAAGAAAGATATTATAAACTGCTTAAGCTGTGAAGATATCCGCCATAGGTCATTCAGACAGAAGCCTTGAAAAAATTCTAAAACGTTGCTCTAAGAATAAGACTTCTGATTAAACATTTTTTCTGTTTTTAACGTAAACTAAAAAAGCCTATAGAATAATTATAAAAAATAAAATAATCTTTTCAACCGTAGTCATAATAATATCATCTGGGTCAACTTTTGCCATGACAGGAAGGATGCTGGTCCTGGGATTCCTGAAGTTGAAGATGCAAAAAAGGCTGGCCGAGTTGAAAAGAGGTTGAAAATCTACCAGTAAATTTCCATTTTGTGAGGAGAAAAATGAAATGCGTTCGCACGACTGCAAATTCCTTCGAGAGCAGCCGCCACTTCTGGTAGTACAATCCTAATCTGGACAAAAGATCTGCAGTCCCAAAGCATGCTGAGATCAGCAATGTTTTAGCTATTTGACACTAGCCGTATTCCTTGATATTATTTTTGCCGAATAAGCGGAGGGGAAAAATGGCCATGAAATGTCCAAAGTGTCAAGCCGACATCTCGGATGATTCCCGCTTCTGCAGTAAATGCGGGGCGCCAATTCATCCATCCGAGCAAATCTTCATCTCACAGACCAGAACCATCCTGAAATCCATGAAGGAATTACTTCCTGGAACCACACTTGCCGGAAAATACAAGATCATTGAAGTGCTGGGAAGAGGAGGAATGGGCATTGTTTACAAAGCAGAGGATACCAAGCTTAAACGCAGCGTTGCGCTCAAGTTTTTGCCTCCAGAATTGATCCAGGATGAAGAGGCCAGAGAGCGGTTTGTGCTCGAGGCTCAAGCTGCAGCAGCCCTGTCCCATCCGAATATCTGCACTATCCATGAAATCGATGAAGAGGAAGACAGATCCTTCATTGCCATGGAATATGTTGAGGGGCAGACATTAAGGGCGAAAATAGAGAAAGGCCCATTGGAACTTGACGAAGTCCTGGATATTTCCATACAGGTGGCTGAGGGGCTTGAGGAAGCACATAAGAAAGGTATTATCCACAGGGACATCAAGAGCGCCAACATCATGATTACGGAGAAAGGGCAGGCTAAGGTCATGGACTTCGGTTTGGCCAAGGTCAAGGGAAGCACACTCCTGACAAGAGAGGGAACAACTCTGGGAACCGTGGCTTACATGTCTCCGGAACAGGCCAGAGGTGAAATTGTCGACAACCGATCGGACATCTGGTCATTAGGAGTTGTTCTATACGAAGTACTCTGTGGTCAACTACCTTTCAAAGGAGATCGGGAGGCATCGATTCTTTACTCTGTTGTGCATGAAGAGCCAAAGCCTCTAAAGGCGATTGAACCCGAGATTCCCTTTGAACTCCAGCAAATCATAAATCGAGCCTTAAAGAAAAAACCTGAATCCCGCTATTCCTCTACAGCAGAAATTTTGAAAGACCTGAAGAAATATCAGGACATCCTGAGAGCAGAGGAATTGGAAGCATTTAATCTGCGAAAATTCCTTCGTCGCATCCGCAAGCCACGGATCGCAATCCCAGCAGTGAGTGCGGTTCTTGTCATCTGCCTTGTTGCTGTCTGGTTCTTCGACCGCCAGGCTAAAATCAGATGGGCCAGAGAAGAACTGCTGCCAGAAATCAAACAGCTTATCGAGGCGAGTCAAGAAAATTATGTTGAGGGATACAAACTAGCAGAAAAAGCAGAAAAATACATACCAAATAATCCGGAGCTCTCCGAGTTGCTATCAAAATGTGCCTTGAACATAAACATCAAAACGCAGCCTCCAGGGGCAAATATCTATATTAAAGAGTATAAGGCACCAGATAGTGAATGGGAATATTTAGGTGTTTCGCCTCTTGAAAACATCAGATTCCCTATCGGAATCTTCAGGTTTAAGATGGAAAAAGAAGGATATGAGCCGGTTTTAGCTTCATCTTTGACTTACGACTATGACTGGGAGGGAGATAAAGTATTTATTCCCTACGATATTGTGAGAATATTAGATAAAAAAGGAAGCATTCAGCCTGGGATGGTGCGAGTTAAAGGTGAAGAGGAAATAGTTGACTTTTTTATGGATAAATATGAAGTAACAAATAAACAATTCAAGGAATTTGTCGATGAGGACGGATATCAGAGAAAAGGATACTGGAAACACAAATTTATAAAAGATGGTAAGGAATTAACATGGGAAGAAGCCATGGCCGAATTTATTGATAAGACTGAAAGATCTAGTCCGGCAACATGGGAGGCAGGAGATTATCCTGATGGACAGGATGATTATCCAGTAACGGGCATTAGCTGGTATGAGGCAGCGGCCTATGCAGAATTTGTGGGGAAAAGTCTGCCAACAGTCTATCACTGGGGTATCGCCACTAGAGAGCATATCTTATTATATCATCTTGGTTTCTATTCTGTTATGATCCAAAATAGTAATTTTGGAGATGAAGGGACTGCCCCCGTAGGGAGCTATCAAGGCATGTCTTATTGTGGGGTATATGATTTGGCGGGGAATGTGAGAGAGTGGTGCTGGAACGAATCCCAGAAAGGCAGGATTATTAGAGGTGGTGCCTGGAACGATGTTACTTATATGTTTAATACTAGAAGTCAAGCCTCTCCTTTTGATCGCTCCTCTAAAAATGGATTTCGGTGTGTTCTCTATCCCGACATTGATAAAATCCCAGATGATACATTTAAACAGGTTAAGTTTGAAGCTGCCCGAGATTTTTATAAAGAAAAGCCGGTTCCTGATTCTATCTTTCAGGTATATAAAGATCAATTTTCTTACGACAAGACTGATCTGAATGCACACCTTGAATGGAGGGATGAAAGTGCCGAAGACTGGATCCAGGAGAAGATTACCTTTGATGCTGCCTACGGAAATGAGCGGATTATTGCTTATCTTTTCCTTCCCAAAAATACTTCTCCACCCTATCAGACAGTTATTTATTTCCCAGGGTCAAGTGCTGTATTTAAAAAGGACAGTAAAAACCTAACAAGTGAATGGGAATTTAATAATTGTGTTTCTTTTATGATAAAAAACGGCCGTGCAGTTTTGTATCCTATGTACAAGGGAACATACGAAAGAAAAAATGGAATCCCAGAATGGCTGCACGACCCGCCCAAAGCAACTCATCAATTTACCGAATATCAGATCATGCTGGTAAAAGATTTTAAAAGATGTATTGATTATTTGGAAACTCGTCCGGATATCGCCATTAATAAGCTAGCCTATTACGGTTTAAGTTGGGGAGGATTGCTCGGAAATCTCATTCCAGCAGTGGAAGAGCGTCTTAAGGCAAGCATCCTCCATCTTGGAGGTATCGATGGAAGACCACGTCCTGAGGTGGATTTTCTCAACTATGTTTCTCGAGTGAATATACCAACCCTTATGTTTAATGGTAGATATGATATGCTCCTTCCCTTTGAAACAATGGTAAAGCCGATGTTCGATCTTCTAGGAACTCCGGAAGAAGATAAGGATTTAAAGTTATACGACACAGACCATTTCATACCGAGACACAAGTTAATCAAGGAGACTTTGAACTGGCTCGACCGCTATCTTGGCCCTGTGAAGCGAAAATGAAAATAATTAGTTGTGTAAAGAATCATTATTTAAATTTCACTATTGAGTATAGACAATATTTTTTTATGTAAAATGCCAGAAAACCCCAGGCTTTTAAGCCTGGGGATGAATGGCAC
>CAZYMU010000021.1:0-51713 GCA_964648465.1 uncultured Eubacteriales bacterium
AATTTGAAATAAAATGCTTATTTTAATGCCAGTTATGACACAGCCTGAGATGCGGCAAGATCGGCTCGCCTGAGAGGTAAAGAATGCCTTATTTAATCGATGGCAACAATTTGATAGGATACATTCCTGCCTATGACCTTAAGGACCCAAAAAGCAGGTATAGGCTTATTGCTGCTTTGCTGATTTTCCAGAGCATCAAAAAGAAAAGAATTCTACTTGTTTTTGACGGGCCTCCTGATCCAAATATTACAGATTCAGAATTCAGGAAGAAGTCTTTCTCTATTATTTATCCTCCTCCAGAAGAAAATGCTGATAGCGTAATAAAGGAAATAATTTCAAAGCAGACAGATTTAAGAAATTTCTTTGTAGTAAGTACTGACCATGATATTAGAAACTACGCTTATATGAAAGGAGCGAAGTCATTGACCTGCAAAGAATTTTCCCGGCAGCTAAATGAGACAAGGAAAGAATACAAAAAATTATTGGAAATGGAAAAAAATGTTACGCTGCCGTCGCCCCTTGAAGTTGATTATTGGAAAAAAATATTCAATACAGAGAAATGAAAAACGTATGCATAATAGGCGCAGGGAATCTTGGAACATCACTGGGGTATGCTCTTTCAAAAAAAGGATATAGGATTAAAGCGCTTTCTTGTAGAAGAATGTCCTCTGCAAATGAAAGCAGTCGGATAATTGGAGAGGGGAAACCATCAAGTGATAACATAAAAACCGCCGGGTGTGGTGAACTGATAATCATTTCTGTGCCTGATGATGAGATTGAGAAGGTTGTTAGGGAACTGGCTTTTTCAGATATAGAATGGGAGAAAAAATTTGTTTTTCACTGCAGCGGCTTGCTATCTTCTGATGTATTAAAACCTCTGAAAAAAAAGGGAGCCATAACTGCATCCGTTCATCCTGTTCAGTCTTTCGCCCAGAAAAATGCAGATCCAAAAGCATTTGAAGGTATTTATTTCGGCCTTGAGGGATGCAGGGAAGGCGTGGCTTTAGCGCAACAAATTGTCCGTAAACTGGGAAGCTGTTACTTAATTATACAGCCCGAGGACAAACCTCTCTACCATGCTGCCTGCTGTATAGCATCCAATTTCTTAATAGTGCTGTTGGATGCAGCAGCATTCCTTCTTAAAATGCTTGGCCTTGAGGAACATGAAGCCTCTCAAGCCCTTCTTCCTTTAGTGCAAGGAACTTTACACAATGTAAAAAAATTTACTATCGCAGCTTCTTTAACCGGACCTGTTATAAGGGGCGACCGGAAATCGTTAGAAAAGCATCTCGATGCATTAAAGGGCTTCCCTCCTTATTATGAAATATACTTGAGAGCAGTTGCCCAGGCTATTAAAATTGCAAAAAGAGAAAAAAAACTTTCTCCAAATAAAATTAAGGATTTGGAATCACTGCTGGGAGAAAAAGGACTTCCTCTTTAAGATCAATCCCAAAATTATTTTTTACCTTTCTTTTAAGTTCAGAGGCCAGGTTAAGAACATCAAGGGAAGAAGCATTCTCCCGATTAATGATAAAATTGGCGTGGCCAGGATATACAGATGCCCCTCCAACTTGGAGCTTTTTTGCCCCAACTTGGTCTAAATAAAAAGCAGCTGGCACTTTTTTGCCGCTGGGAAGTACAAGATTCTTAAAATAACTTCCTGCACATGCTGTATCTGCAGGCGGGTGCTTTCTTTTCCTTTTCTCAAGGTTGTTTTCGATTATACTTTTTATATTATCTTTGTCCTTCTCTTGAAGGCTTAAAACAATCCTTAAAAGCACATTGTGTTTTTTCTTCAGGGAGCTCCATCGGTATTCAAAGTCAAAATATTCCCTGTTAACTTCTGTCTCATTTCCTTTATCATCAAGAATTAAGGCTTCCTTTAAAAAGGCCCCGATTTCCTGATTAAAAGCGCCTGCATTGCCAAAAACAGCTCCTCCAACAGTTCCGGGTATTCCTGCTAGGAATTCTAAACCGCCCATTCCTTCTTCAACGCAAAAGAGAAGTAAATCCTGAAGGGATGTTCCGGAAGAGACTTCAATTTCCTCTCTTTGCCTCCTGCTGATACTTTTCACGCAGTTTTTAATGATTAGACCCCTGAAGCCCATGTCATCAAATAAGAGATTATACCCCCCTCCAATAATATAATACGGAATAGAACATTTTTTGGCTAGATGTACAGCCTCTACTATTTGTTTGCGTGAAGATGCTTTGAAGAAAAAATCTGCGTTTCCTCCAATCCTGAAGTTGGAATGTTCTCGAAGAGGAACAGATAGTTCCAGGGATTTACCGACCTTATCTGAAAAATGAAGTGAAAAATATTTTCTATCAGAACTCACTGGTTAATTTTATATGATATTGAGATAATTAAGTCAAATGTCCACGTCCCTGGATTATTCATAATAACCAAAAGACTTTATATTTGGCACATTGTTTGCTAGTCTAGTATATATATGTATATTGCTTGTTGTGTCTTAGTATTGACATTTTTATTTGAGCGCGATATTATTCAAAAAATTCCAATGAGAGGTCGAATATGAAAAAGATAATCTTGACTTCCTTCATGCTTATTGTTTTTGTCCTTGCTTCTTTATGTGCTCAAGATATTTCGGCAAATGATGCTTATGTTAAAGCTGTGACAACCAAAGACCCAGCCCAAAAATACCGTCTCCTTAAAGATTTTATTGCAAAATATGCAGGTAAAGGGATCCCCAATGAGAATTATGCCTATGCCCAACTGTGTCTTCTTCCTTACAGTGGAAAGACTGCAAGCGAGTCCATTCAGTATGGAGAAAGAGCCTTGGCTTTAGGTGGGCTGGATGACATAATAAACTACCAGATTCTTGTTGCTGTTTCTGGTATTTATTGTCAACTTGATCAGAATCTAGAGAAGGCAAATAAATATGCCATGAAGGCAATTCAAATTGCAAAAGCTAATAAGAATAAGAATGCCGGATCATCCAATCAAATTCAATGGGATCAGCTTATTGGGGCTGGTTATTTTGTACACGGCCACGTCCTTGAAAAAACAAGAGATTTAAAAGGCGCAGTGAATTCGTATATAAGTTCATATAATATTTTAAAGAATAAACAGGTCGCAGTCAGCTTAAGAAAAACAGGGAAATTTCTTTATGACGAAAAATCCTACAGTGATGCAGAAAAGGCATTTAAGATCGCATACAAGGCTTTAAATGATTTTGCAAGCTGCAGATACTATGCAAAAAGCCTTCATAGATGCGGGAAAAAGGACTTGGCTCTTAAGTATTATAAAGAAGCCTATACGAAGCAAAAAAATGGGGAACTGGCTTACAACATCGGGATCATTTTAGCCGAGAAAGTAAGATCAAATTCATCTGTTGCTGACGAGGCAATGAGATACTTGCTTGAAGCGAGTTTCTTATCTGCTTCTCATTCTGAAAAGGCCATGAAGCTGGCTGAGGGAATATACTTCAATAAAAACAAAGAATACAACGAAAAAGTCAAACAGATTAGTGAAAAAAGCAAGAAAGTAGAAGAACTTACAAATTCTTTTAATAAAAAATTCGGCGATAAAGATGAAGAAGACCTGTCTGATGATGAAAAAAAAGAGATGGAAAGCGTACTTAAGCAAATCGAATCAGAACACAAAGCAATTGAGAAGCTACAGGTAGAGCAAAAAGTTATCCTGGATAAATTCAATTCGATTATCGAACAGACAAAGCGAAGATTAGGTATTTAATAAAAAAGATCTTCTCCTGTTCGCTGTGAAACCAGGGGAGAAGTTGATGGGGAAAGATATTTCTCTCAGGCAAGCTGAACAAAAAATCAAGAATCTGAGAGAAAAGATTGTATATCACGAAAAAAAATACTACGTTGATAACAACCCCCAGATTTCTGACTACGAATTCGACCTTCTCGTTAAAAGACTGGAAAGATTGGAGAAACAGTTTCCAGAATTAATTTCTCCAGATTCCCCAACCCAAAGAGTGGGAGAAGAAGCTCTCGAAGGATTTACATCTGTCAGACATAGAACTCCTATGCTTAGTCTGGACAACTGTTATAGCATTGATGAATTAGGTGAATTTGAAGAGAGAATAAAAAAAGTTTTTCCAGTAAGAAAAATTGAATATGTCGCGGAATTGAAGATAGACGGGTTAGGTATTTCAATAATATATCATGATGGGAAATTTGCTCAGGCAATAACAAGAGGAGACGGCTATCAAGGTGATGATGTTACTGCAAACGTCAAGACTATCAGAAGCCTTCCTCTCTTAATAAATACCCAGCAGGCAGTAGAAGTCAGGGGGGAAATCTATTTGCCTTTCAATTCTTTTAAAAGAATAAACCAGGAAAGAGAAAAAAATGGGGTCACACTTTTTGCCAACCCCAGGAATGCTGCTGCAGGCTCTATTAAGCTTCTAGACCCAAAAGAAGTAGCGATCCGTAAGTTAGACATGTTTCTTTACTCGATTTTTATTGATGGTATCGAGCAGGATAGCCAGTGGGATAATTTGAAGAAATTGAAAGAGCTTGGCTTCAAAATAAATACGTGTTTCTCTAAATGCAAGTCTTTAGAGGAAGTGGCGTCTTTTTATAAAGAGATGCTCGAACAAAGAGATAGTCTGAACTATGATATTGATGGGATAGTTGTGAAAGTTAATTCGGTCGAACAGCAAAAGATGCTTGGCAGCACAGCTAAATTTCCTCGGTGGGCTATTTCATTTAAATTCCCTGCAAGGCAGGCCACATCTAGGATAAAGAACATCATTATTCAGGTTGGAAGAACAGGAGCACTCACTCCTGTGGCGGTTCTTGAGCCTGTTAAACTCTCGGGAATTACAATAAGCCGCTCAACACTCCATAATGAGGATGAAATTAAAAGGAAAGATATACGGATCGGAGATTATGTTCTTATCGAAAGGAGCGGAGATGTCATTCCAAAGATAGTTTCTGTAATGAAAGAAAGGCGTACTGGGAAAGAATTTGAATTTGTTTTTCCAAAAACATGTCCTGTTTGCAACTCGTCGACTTTCAAACCCGAAGGGGAAGCTATCTCCCGCTGCATAAATCCTTCTTGCCCGGCGAAATTGAAACAATCTATTCTCCATTTTTCCTCTCGTCGAGCAATGAATATTGAGGACTTAGGGCAAGCCCTTGTTGATCAACTTCTGGAGAAGAAGCTGGTTGAAATGATTCCTGATCTCTATTCTCTAAGGCTTGAGGATATTGTAGCTCTTGAAAGGATGGGGTTGAAGAGTTCCAGAAATTTATTGGGCGAGATTGAAAAATCGAAGCAAATAGGCCTGGACAGGTTGATTTATGCCCTCGGAATTAGGTATGTGGGAGAAAGAACAGCCCGGACTTTGTCCTTACATTTCGATAGCATGGATTCTTTAAGCAAGGCATCTTTAGAAGAGCTTATAAAAATTGAGGATGTCGGACAGAAGGTAGCTGAAAGCATTTATTTCTTTTTTCGAGAGCCTGCAAATATTGAACTAGTAAACAAACTGAAAGAAGCCGGTATAAACTTTTATTCCAGAAGACTGGATAGAAACAAAGGAGCAGCTCTTGCGGGTCAATCATTTGTATTTACAGGGAAACTTTCCAGTCTGACCAGGGAAGAAACAAAAAGAATAATCGAGGATCTTGGAGGTAGAGTATCGGATTCGGTCAGTACTAAGACAACCTACGTAGTTGCTGGGGAATCACCTGGAACAAAACTTTTGCGTGCTCAAAAACTTGGGGTCACTATTCTCACTGAGCTGGAGTTTTTGAAGCTTGTAAATAAGTTTATTTGAACCACTCCTGGCAGTTCTTATAAATATACGAAATGGTTTTTAATTATTTTTTCTTTTTGCCAAACAAATCGAATGAGAATATTCCTTTTAATCCTTTTTTCTTGCCATCTTTACCCGTTAAACCAAGTTCTTTAAGAGCGATTTGATGCTTCGGTTCTATATCCAGAGCTTTTCGAAATTGCTTACTTGCCTTAAATTTAAGTCCTTCTTTCTTATACATTAAGCCTAACCCAACATATGATTCCGCGCTCCAAGGTTCTAATTTTGCAGCTTGCAGAAAGTTCTGCTCGGCTTTCTTTACATATGAGGGAATCTTCGATTCTGCCAGAGCAAGAAGCAAATAATAATTTGCCTTATCCTTATTCAATCTTACTGCTTCCTTTAAAAGAAGCCGGGCCTCTTCGTATCTACCTTTGTTATAAAGTGTTTTTGCTTGTAGAAATTTTACATTTGCTGCCTCTTTTGAACCTTTTTTTACATTTCCTTTCGGAAGATTTTCCTTTTCATTATATTCCCTTCTCATAACAGGATTATTAAGCGTGCTGTAAGCTTGAGTAATTTTGTCAAAAATGTCTGATATTATATCTTTTGTTTCAGATGGAAGATCTCGTTCAAAGAGATCGGGGTGATACTTACGAGCTAAATTAAAATAAGCTGTTTTTAACTCGCTTGGTGATGCTATGCGCGGAACGTCTAATATCTCGTAATAATTCATATTCTGGAGCCTACCGTGAAATGCAATCAAATCATCCAGTTCTTTTTGCGATTTTTTGGTTTCAGGTATGTCAGAGGTTGCTTTTTTCCCCTCGGTTTGAACATCAATCAAATCCAGGCAATAAAAGAGATAAAGACTTTTCCAGAAAAGCTCAGGATTTAAGCCAGACGAATGTAAAATGGTCTCAGGAGTAGAATTTTCTTTAATTATTTCTAATATTTCCTTTTCTTCTTCTGTTAAGCGGTAAAAAAAACTCTTTGACTTACGAAAACAAGTCTTTTTTTCCATAAATATCTTCAGCTGAGGGTCATATTTCATTCGCCTTATTCCATCCTCGATTAAAGTGGGAATGCCAATTCTTACTTCAAATTCCTGTTCAATGGAGACCTCTTTCTCTTGAAATTTGAAGTTTCCTTCAAATTCGGAGAAAGTGTTTAGGATTATTTCTCTCATTTGATAGATCAATCCTTCTCGTAGATCCTCTTTGGATATCAAATGATCTTCAACCAGGTTCCGTCCAATATTTTTCTTCGGTTCGATGTAATCATCGATTCGGGCAAAAGCTTCATCTGAAAGCTTCCCTAATTTGAAGAGGACTTCCCCCAGTAATTCTTCTTGCTTGTTTGTTTTGGCAAAGATCAAGTACCCATCTTGAAAAAATATGTGTTTAATAGTCTTTTCGTGCCGGAACGTAAGTTGGCCCATTTTATTTTGGAAGTAAACGTTTTTAAGGTGCCAGGCGATATGTTTCATATTATTTTTTTTGATGTTATGTTATTCCACTATTATATATATTACAAACTTAAATAAATTTTCAATTACTTGTTTTTATTTTAATTCTAAGTGACAGAATTGCAAAGTATTAAAATTTATGATAATTTCTCATTTATGAAGGTTGGATTAGTCCAAATCTCTCCTTATTTAGGTGACTTGGAAAAAAATTTTGGACTGCATCTAGATTTTATTGAAAGGGCAAAAAATAAAAATGTTAACCTTCTCGTCTTCCCTGAACTCAGTCTTACAGGCTATACTCTTAAAGATCTGGCACAGGAAATTGCTATAAAACCAGAAAAAAATCCATTCTTTGATCGAATCAAAACACTGAGCCGTGAGATTTCTGTTGTTTTAGGGTTTGTTGAAGAGAAAGAAAGCGGCATGTTTTACAATTCAGCTGCTTTTCTTTCCGGGGGAAAAATTCTCAATATCCACAGAAAAGTTTTTCTACCAAACTATGGAATGTTTGAGGAAGCAAAGATTTTTGCTCAAGGAAAAAATTTCCATACTTTTCCAACCCCCTTTGGAAAAACAGGGATGATGATTTGTTATGATTTTTTACATTATGGGGCAAGCTATCTCCTTTTTGTCGGTGGTTCGGATGTGATTATTGTCGTAAGTGCAGCTCCCGGAAGGGGAACCTCGGACAAAGAGGCTTATTTAACAAGCCGTATGTGGGAACTGATGGGGGAGGCAATTTCCCGCTTCTCAACGGCTTTTCTAATTTACTGCAATAGGGTTGGATTTGAAGACGGGGTGTGTTTTGCCGGCGGCTCGTTCATATTTAGCCCGTCAGGGCAGATGTTGGCAAAAGCCTCCTATCTGGATGAAGATTTTCTTATCCACGAAATTGACCTTGAGGAGGTCCGGATGGCTCGCAAAAAATGGTCTTACAAAAGGGATGAAAAACCAGAGGTCATACTTGAAGCTCTGAAAAGGATAGTCAGCAAAAATGAAGATTAATGGAGCGTTTGTTGAAAAAATCCTTATAAAGTTTATACAGAAAGAATTATCCAGATTCAATTATAAAAAGGGAATCCTGGGTCTTTCAGGAGGGCTTGATTCTTCTGTATGCGCAGTCATCGCAGCAAAAGCATTAGAGCCAAAAAATATTATTGCTATGATCATGCCTTGCGGGGATTCCTTCTTTGAGGATGTCAAGGATGCCAGAGAACTGGTCCAGTTGTTGGGCATCCATTCAAAAACGATTGATATCTCTCCTATGGTCGATTCATATTTTGCTAGGTATCCTACTGATAACAGAGTCTTAAAAGGAAACAAGATGGCAAGGGAAAGGATGTCTATTCTTTATGACTTTTCTGCTAGAGAAAAAGCATTGATCTTAGGCACAAGCAATAAAACAGAGTTGCTCTTGGGATATGGAACAATCCATGGAGATACAGCCTGTGCGATTAATCCTTTGGGTGACTTATTCAAGACGCAAATTCGGCAGTTTGCCGTCTATCTTGGGATTCCGCAAAGAATCCTTAAAAAAAAGCCAACCGCCGGCTTATGGAATGGACAAACAGACGAAAAAGAACTCGGGCTTACTTATGACGAAATTGATAAGATTCTCTTTCAGATTGTCGACAAAAGAAAAACAAAAGAAGAGATTGTTACCTTAGGATTTAATAAAGATGATGTTGAAAAGATTATAAAAATGATAAAAAATTCTGAATTTAAAAGAAAACTTCCTCCTATTCCTAAATTATCAGAGCGAACGATTGGGCATGACTTTCTTTTCCCTTATGACTGGGATAAATGAGCCATGCAAGAGGGGAACTTTAGCCAAAAATCTTGTGGCAAACTCTATATTGTTGCTACTCCTATAGGGAACCTGGAAGATTTAACTTTTAGGGCGTTAAGGATTTTAAAGAATGTCTCTTTTATAGCATGTGAAGATACACGGCAGACCATTAAGCTTTTAAATAAGTATAAATTTAAAAAAAAGCTTATTAGTTATTTTCAACCTAAAGAAAGACAAAAAATTCCATTGATTATCAATCTGCTTAAGGGAGGTAAAGACGTGGCTCTGGTCTCTGATGCAGGAACTCCCGGTATCTCAGATCCAGGCTTTGTACTTATAAAAGAGGCCATAGCGTCGGGTATAGAAATAGTGCCCATTCCAGGTCCTTCGGCAGTAACAACTGTTCTTTCTGCTGCTGGGCTTCCTACTAATAGATTCCTTTTTTTAGGATTTGCCCCTCCTAAAAAGGCGGCAGTAAAAAAGCTTTTAGGTTCTCTTAAAAATGAAACAGCGACTCTTGTTTTTTATCTTCCTGCCAGAAAACTTCTTGCTTTTCTTGAAATCGCCAGTGAAAGATTTCCTGAAAGAACGGTTGTTATTGCAAGAGAAATAACAAAGATCTATGAAGAATTTTTGAGAGGAATGCCTGATGAGCTGATAAATAAACTTGCGGATATAACCGTAAAAGGGGAAATAACAATCCTTATTGGGCCAAGCTAAGCTTGGGCAATAGTAAGTGCTCTGACATCCTTTGCTCCTGCCTTCCTCAAGACTGAGCTGCATTCATAGATTGTAGATCCTGTAGTAAATACATCGTCGACTAATAGAACAATTTTTCCTTTAATTTGTTCCGGTTTTGAAACTTTATAAATTCCTTTGACATTCTTTTTTCTTTCTTCTGCTGCAAGAGAAGTTTGAGGTGGAACATTTTTTAATTTAATCAATACTCGTTCAATCACTACTGTTTTTTTGAGTCTTGCCAGTTCCCTGGCGATTATTTGAGCCTGGTTAAATCCCCTTTGTTTTTTTCTTTTTGGATGAAGTGGAACAGGAATTATAGCGTCAATACCCCACCATATTGCTTCCTCATTGCCTAAAGTTTGATAGGCGAATTGGGCCAGTCCTTTACCCAGAATGTGCAGCTTCCGGTATTTATATAATAGGATTATATCTTTCAACTTCCCCTCATATCGGCTGCAAGAACGGTGACAGGAAAAAGGAGGGATTTTATGTAAGCACAGCCCGCAAAGATGAGGCTCTGTTGAACTCTTAAAAAAACGTCCACAGCATAAACAATATGCGGCCCTGCGAACTTTTAGACTTTCCCAGCATGACTTGCAAACTATTTTTTCGTGGGGTAATTCAAGTAAGGATGAACATATGTGGCAGAAAGATGGGAAAAATGTAAGCTCGGCTAATTTTAAGAAAGTCGAGATATCTTTGTGGAAAGAGTGAGTCAAAAGGATTCTTCCTCTTCCTTTTCTTGGCAGTTAATACAATAAGGTGTCCAGGGAATAACATTCAATCTTTTTTCATTGATTTTTTTATTACACCTCTGGCAAAGGCCGAAGGTATTTTTTTCAATCCTTTTGAGAGCTTCGTCTACCATGAGAAGCTGATTTCGATCTTTATTGGAAAGGCTCAAAAGAAATTCTTTGGTGTAGGAACTTTCGGCTTTGTCAGCGACATCCTGTGCAATTCCTGTCTCAAGTTCTTTGCTTTCGCTGTAAAATTCACTCAACTTATTTTTTATCTCTTCTTTCTTTTCTAGAAGTATTTTTTTGTATTTTTCTTTCTCTTTTTTATCCAAGATTTTTCTCCCTGATTAGAGTATTGTCTTCCTTCTTCTTATGTAAAAAGCCATTCACTAAATAAAATTACTTTCAGATCCTTATGTTTTGTAAATTTTGTCAATAAAAAATAGTATTTAGAGAAAGAAATGTCAACAATTATTTTAAAAGATTTTTAGTTAGTCAGTCTGGCCCCAACCTAGCCATCAATAAAAAGTTTTCGGTGCATCGCCCCATAATTTTTCCAGTGAATAATGTTCACGTGCTTTCTTGGAAAAAACATGGATAATAAAATCTCCGTAATCCATTAATATCCATTCTGCATTTTCCCTTCCTTCTATACTCAGGGGCATGATTTTTTTCTTTTTTAATTCGCGTTCAATATTTTCGTAGAGCGCGATGTTCTGCCTGCTGGAATTGCCGTTCATAATAACAAAAAAATCAGTAAAAGAAGATATCCTACTCAAATCTAGAATAAAAATTTCCTCTGCTTTGGTAGCGCGACTTGCTTTTACAGAAATCTTGACTCCCTGTGGGAGTTTTTGTTTAGAAAGTACATTTGAAGTCTTATTGTTCATATTTATCACTTGTAAAGCTTCTTATTCTTTATATAGTTTTTCACTGCTTCTGGAACTAATCCATCTATGGAACCGCCTTTTTTTATTCTTCCCCTGACTTTAGAAGAAGTAATATCCAAGCCAAGTATAGGTAACAGGAAGATTTTAAAAGAAGTAAGGTTTTTCTCTATACACTTTTGAGATTGCGGGAGTTTAAGCATTCTGTTATCGTATTTTCCTTCCAAAATGCCTTTTGCATCTTCCAATTTATAACCGGATCGGCTGACAACAACAAAAAAACATTGATCAAGCACTTTTTCATAGTCTTTCCATGTGTGTATTTCTAAAAAGGCATCAATACCGAGAATAAAAAAGATGTAGGCATTAGGATAGAAATTTTTTATTTTGTTCAGAGTAATAATCGAGTATGATTTTGTTTTTTCTTCTATTTCAATAGAAGAAGGGACAAATGTAGAGGAAGAACAAGCTGCAAGCTTGACCATTTTTAATCGGTCTTTTGGGGAAGCAATGCCGTCAGATTTTTTATGTGGTGGGATATACGAAGGAATAATTAGGATTTTATCTAATGAGAATTTCTTCTGAACAATCTCTATTGCCCTTATGTGTCCAGAATGGATCGGGTTGAAGGTTCCGCCAAAGAGTCCTATCCTTTCCGTTTTCATAGAGTTATTCTGTTTTATTTGTTAATATGTCTAACTTCCTTGTAATCCATAAAATTAGTTCTTTAATTCCCTGTTTTTTCAAAGCAGAAATTGCAAAAAAAGGAAGATTTTCATGTTTTGCCAGTAATCTTACTTTATTCAGACTTGCTTTATTTTCTTCAAGAAGGTCAATTTTGTTCGCGACCAATATTTGGTGCCTTTTTGTCAATTGAGGATTAAAAGCTTCGAGTTCTCTTATCACAGAACTGAAATCCTGCACAGGATCCCTTTGAGAATAAGGAGAGACATCGATAAGGTGAACTAATATTTTTGTCCTTTCCACGTGTTTAAGAAATTTGATGCCTAGTCCATGACCCAAATGGGCGCCCTCGATCAAACCTGGGATGTCTGCAACGACAAAGCTCCTGAATTCATCAACGTCCACAACACCCAAATTGGGACTAAGAGTAGTAAAAGGGTAATCTGCAATAATTGGTTTTGCTGCTGAAATCTTTGAAATCAGGGTTGACTTTCCTACATTTGGAAAACCAATTAGACCTACATCAGCGATGAGCTTTAGCTCTAGGGTTAAGAGCTTTTCCTCTCCAGGCTGCCCTTCCTGGCATATTCGTGGGGCTTGGTGTGTGGATGAAGCAAAACTTGCATTGCCCCGTCCCCCTTTCCCTCCTTCGGCAGATAGAAGTATCTGTTCCGAAGCAAGAAAATCAAACAAGATTTCTTCCTCTCTTTTTACGATTGTTCCTACTGGCACTTTAAGGTATATATCACTGCCACGTTTTCCTTGGCGATTTCTTCCTTCTCCGTGAGAACCATTTCTGGCTTTATTTATTGGATGAAAGCGAAAAAAGACAAGAGAAGAAATATTTTTATCGGAAACAAGAGATATGCTTCCCCCTTTTCCTCCTTTGCCGCCGTTGGGTCCTCCTCGTGGGACGCCCCTCTCTCTTCGGAAACTTACACACCCGTTGCCACCTTTTCCTGCTTTGAGGGTTACTTTGACCTGGTCTACAAACATATTTTAAGTCAGAAATTTCTAACCTGAATTATTCAGGCTAGGAAGAGATGACGGAAACAAATTTTCTTTTTCTTGCTTTTGTTTCAAAACGGACATTTCCTGACACCTTAGCAAAAAGAGTATCATCCTTTCCTCTCCCGACATTCATTCCCGCCTTAAATGGTGTTCCTCTCTGGCGTACGAGGATAGAACCGGCGCTGACATATTGTCCGGCAGAACGCTTTACGCCCAGCCTCTTCGAATGGCTGTCTCTTCCATTTTTGGCACTTCCTCCAGATTTTTTGTGCGCCATTCTCTTACTCCTTTGCTAAGGTAGATTCCTTGGTTTTTGAATTTGTATTACTTGCCTTTTTCTCTTTTGCAGGAGTTTTGGGCTTTATCTTTTCAGCTTTGACGGCTTTATCCTTGCTTTTTGGTGTTGCTGTCTTTTTGCCCGATTTTTTTGTTTCCCCCTTTATGGGGCTCTTGGCTTTCACGGAATCAGTTTTTATTTCAGGCTTCGGCTTTTGCTTTTTAATACTTTCTTTTTTTTCTACTTCTTTGACTGTTTTGGCCTGTTTTTTCTGTTGAGAGGCTTTTTCACTGGAAATTATTTCTTCAATTTTGACCTTTGTCAATTCCTGCCTGTGACCACTCTTTTTTCTATACTGCTTCCTTCTTTTCTTTTTAAAAACAATAATTTTTTTATCCTTAAAATTTTCAATAACGACAGCCTTGACTTGAGCGTTCTCGATAAATGGAGTTCCTATTTGAGTTTTGTTTTCATCTTCAATAAGAAGAACCTTATCAAAAGTCATTTTTTGACTTTTTTCCAGTCCTAGCTTTTCGATGGATAAGACATCTCCTTTTTGAATCTTGTACTGTTTTCCACCAGTTTTAATTACAGCGAACATTTCTATACCTTTTTTCTAGATTTTATGGAGTCTAAATTTAACATACGGCTGTTCCTATGTCAATACGGAGCGGACGTGTTTAACTTGTCTTGACAAAAATGTTGTTTTTCTCTACTTTAATTATGGATTTTCGGAAACGGAGTAAGAATCAGGGCGGTTAGCTCAGCGGTAGAGTACCGGTCTTACAAACCGGGTGTCACTGGTTCGAATCCAGTACCGCCCACCAGAGATTATTTCTCTCAATAGTATTCCTCGCAAGCATAATTTTTTTACGAGGTCAAGGAAATCTAGCGTGGGTTATTCACGAGTCAAGCTTGCTGCAGATGCAAGGCACAGCACATGAAGTTGTGGTCCTTCACCACGAATGTGCTGTAACGAAGCAGATGCAGTAAGATCGGCTCGCCTGTAGGGTAAAGAATGCCGATTATTATTAAATTAGATTTAACAAAGAAAGCAACATTATTAATCTTGCAAAAAATCATGCTGATAAGCAGATATCATCAAGGTTAAATATTGGTATCGGCATTCTTTATGAATAATCCAGGCTAGCTGATTGACCATTGTTGTTGAGGTACAATTTAAAAATTGACTTGTATGAGTTCTAATGATATTTTACAAAATAAATATATGATTTTTTAAATAAAGTGATGAGTACAAGGGTCTTGGTTGTTGAAGATGAAAGCATTGTTGCGCGTGATATTGGCAATATGCTTTTAGGATTAGGGTATGAGGTGGTTTCAATTGTCTCTACCGCGAAGGAATCTATCCTAACAGCTAGAACTGCAAGGCCGGATATAGTCCTGATGGATATCCTGCTTCAGGGGGAAAAGACAGGTGTGGAAGCGGCAGGACACATCTATAAGCAGTTCAATATTCCGATTGTCTATCTTACTTCTTATGCAGATGAGATAACATTGCAGCGAGCAAAAATGACCGAGCCCTTCGGTTATTTACTCAAGCCGTTCGAAGAAAGAGAGCTGCAAACGACAATTGAGATTGCTTTGTACAAATTTAAGATAGATTCCAAATTGAAATCCAGAGAGCAATTATTCTCTACGATACTGAGGAGTATAGATGATGCTGTTATTGCAACTGACCAAGAAGGAATGACCACATTTATGAATCCACTTGCCGAAACTCTTTCCGGGTGGCAACAAACACAAGTTTTGGGGAAACCTGCAAGCGATATTTTTGATATAAGAAGCGAAAAAACAGGGGAAAAGCATGAAATTCCTGTTGGGAAAATCCTTGCTGGGAAGCGAATGAAATATAATAGTGAAGTTGTTCTTATCTCTAAAAAAGGGGAAAATATCCCTATCGAGCACAGAGTTACTCCTATTAAGGAAGACACAGGAAAAATTGCAGGCATGGTTATAACTTTCACTGATATCAGCCGCCGTAAAAAGGCAGAGGAAGAATTGTTCAAGAGTTTCGAAAAGCAGAAGCGGGTAATGGAAGGAACTGTTCAGGCTATGGCTTTTACTATAGAAGCTAGAGACCCTTACACGGCAGGCCATCAAATACGTGTAACAAAGCTTGCTTGTGCAATAGCTGAAGAGATGCATTTTAGTAAAGATAAGATTGATGCAGTGCGTTTGGCCGGAAGTCTTCATGATATAGGCAAAATATATGTTCCTGCTGAAATACTTAGTAAGCCAGGCAAGATTTCTGAAGTCGAACAGAACATAATAAAAACTCATCCACAGGTTGGCCATGATATATTAAAGTCGATAGAGTTTGCATGGCCTATTGCCAAAATTGTACTCCAACATCACGAAAGGATGGACGGAAGCGGATATCCTTCCGGCTTAAAGGGAAAAGATATTCTCATCGAAGCAAGAATTTTGGCTGTATCTGACGTTGTTGAAGCCATGTGCTCTCACAGGCCTTATCGAGCTGCCTTGCCTATAGAAGTCGCACTCGATGAGATCTCAATGAATAAAGGTAAGCTTTATGATGCAAAAGTTGTAGATGCCTGTTTAAAACTTTTTAAAGATAAAGCATTTAAATTCGATTAATTCAACCATTATTTCTGTATTGAAGTATCTAAAAATTTATCCTGAATAATCCAGGTAACCTGGGTTATTCACGAGTCGAGTTTGATGCAGATGCCATAAGATCGGCTCGCCTGGAAGGTAAAGAATGCCGATAATAATTAAAATAAAAGTCAACAAAGAAAGCGATTATCTTAATATTGCGAGAAATCATGCTGACAAGCAGATATCATCAAGTTTAAATAAAGGTATCGGCATTCTTTATGAATAGCCCAGGTTTTATGAATAAATGAAAAAATTCTATTCTTGTCTACTATTGGCAGCTTCTATATGCGCCTCTCTGGGGGGAATTGCACTTTTTATTATTCTCTTTATCCCTGAGTTTGATATATACTGGCTTATCCTCTCTCCAATTATTTTCGCCTTCTACCAGGCACCAGCCGTTTATTTATTCTCGCTCTGGAAAAAAAGAAAAAACCGGGATGACTGACGAAACTTTAAAAGACATTATTATAAGCTGCATCCTCCCTCTTGTGTTATATTGACTGGCTTTTATTATGCTGTTAATATTCAATGTGATTTATAGGAAATCATGCTTCAAAGAAAAGATATTTAAGGGGAATAATATGAAAAAAGCCAGGATTCTTTTAATAGTTATAATTTTTGCTATTACGTGTCCTCTTTTCCCGTACAGCCAAGAGGATGTTCAAGCGAAGATAAAGGATTTAGAGACTCTCCTAAATAATGACCTTTCACCATGGAAATTAAAAAATGAAGATCTTCCAAACGGTGAAAAAATTGAGCTTATAGACTCCGGTTGGGATCTGATACAGAATCGGCAGATTATCAGGGGAAAGATCTTATGGCTTCGCTACGAGTTTCGTGTGCCAGAAGTTTATTCGGGAATCAAAACTGAGAGAAGTAAAATAAACTTGAATTGCAGGTTTAGAGGTGTAGGAAAAACAAGAGGGAAATTTTTTATTAACGGAATATTAAATGAATCGTTTGATCTTGAATTTGGAAATCAAGCAACTGAGATAAATAAAATATTTCACTTGACAACAAATGCCAGCCATGAAGAAAAAATGTTGCTTGCATTCCGGATAGAAAATTTAGGAAAGATCCCTGTAATAGAGAGAAATACTCTTGAAACCGGGTGTTTCTTTCAGATTCAGGAATCGCGATTTAATATCGAAGCAGCCAAGGATGCCTACAATATGATTTCTCAATTTCTATTGGATTTAAAAATCGGTGCAGTTCTTTTAGACTTTGTTACGGAAAGAACGCGTTTGGCTCAGCAGGTGAGGCCTGTTTCGATGATATATCAAAAATTATCCTCATCGAAAAGTTTCCAGAGTTTCAGGCAAATTTTTAGAAAAGCTATTGGGAATTTTCCCGTATCAGTTTTACAAGAGGGCAATTTTGTAAAGGTCAAGGCCTGTCTCCATAAATTTTATCAGGAAGTGAAACCAATTTCCCGGTTTGCCGAAAGCTACACTATATTTGCCGGCGGGAATTCACATATCGATTTAGCATGGTTGTGGCGATGGGGAGAAACAGTTGAAGTCGCAAAAGAGACTTTTTCTACCATCATGGATAATATGGATGAGTATACAAAGATTGTCTATATACAAAGCCAGGCTCAGGCATACAAATGGATGGAGGAATATTATCCTGATGTCTTTGAGAGAATAAGACAAAAGGTCAAAGAAGGACGCTGGGAAATAGTAGGAGGGATGTGGGTTGAACCTGATTGCAATCTTATTGACGGAGAATCCTTCATCCGACAGATTCTTTACGGCAAGAGATATTTCAAAGAAAAATTCGGTATCGATGTAAAAATGGGCTGGAATCCGGATTCATTTGGCTACAATTGGAATATACCTCAGTTCTTTAAGAAAAGTGGGATCAATGCTTTTGTAACTCAAAAGATCAGTTGGAATGATACTAATGTTTTTCCATATTTCTTTTTTTGGTGGGAAGCTCCAGACGGCTCAAGAGTTCTATCTTATTTCCCTCCCACTGGATATGTTGGTAGATTGAGAGCCGAAAGAATGGCAACCGGCTTGAAATATTTTGAAAGGAATACAGGACAGAAAAACATGTTTATCCTTTATGGATTGGGAAACCACGGGGGAGGCCCGAACCGCGAGATGCTTAACCGGGCGAATGATTACAAGAAGCAAAGGATTTTCCCGGAAATCAAACACAGTTCGTTTTCTAATTATTTGAAGCACATTAAGAAAAAAGATCTCAAGGACCTTCCGGTCTGGAAAGATGAATTGTACTTAGAGTATCACCGTGGAACATATACGACTCAGGCAGAAACAAAAAGATTAAACAGAAAATCCGAAATTCTTCTTTCTAATACAGAGAAAATATCTTCCATTGCCTTTCTCTTGGGGAAAGAAATCTCTCAGAAAAGTATAAAAACCGCATGGGAAAAAGTAATGTTAAACCAGTTTCATGATATTCTTCCAGGTTCTAGTATTAATCCTGTTTATAATGATGCTAAGGAATTTTACTTGGAAGCTCAGAAATTAGCTGAAAATGAAAAGGATAAGAACTTGATGTATGTCACGACAAAAATAGACACATCTAGAGGAGAAAAGGGAATTCCGCTTTTCGTTTTTAACTCGCTGTCATGGGACAGAGATGGATTAGTTAAAGTTAAGCTTCTTCCATATTTTCAGGATGAAGTCACAGTTTTAGATGATTTGGGGAAAATAATACCTTCACAAATATTGAGATCCCGGGAAGGAAATATTCTTTGTTTTTCTGCTAATAAAGTGCCATCCTTGGGATACAGGATATACAAGATCCAAAAAGGGGGGAGGGGAATTGCACCTGGCTTGTTAAATGCTGGAAAGACGACACTCGAAAATCGCTATTTTAGAGTAACTGTTCATCCTGAAAGCGGGAATATCGTTAGTATTTTTGATAAAATCGAGAAAAGAGAAGTCCTGGCTTTATCTTCTCAAGGAAACCAGCTTCAGCTTCTTGAGGACATTCCAAAGGATTATGACGCCTGGAATATCCAATATACCGGGCGGCGCTGGTATTTAGATAAAGCAGACTCCATCAAAATTGCGAAAAAAGGTCCTGTTATTGCTTCACTCATGGTTGAAAAAAGCTATCTCGGTCTCTCTAAGAGCAGGCGTAAACCAACTACTAACTTTCCATCTTCTTTTTTCACTCAGGAAATAATTCTTTATGAAAATATCCCTCGGATTGATATTGATATGAGAGTTGATTGGTGGGAGAACCATGTTCTTCTAAAAGTTGCCTTTCCTGTAGCTATTAATAGCGATAATGCGACTTATGAAATCCCGTTTGCTTATATACAAAGGCCTACTAATAGGAATACAGATTGGGAAAAAGCAAGGTTTGAAGTGTCTGCAATCAGGTGGGCTGACCTTTCGGATGGGGAATATGGAGTAGGCCTCCTTAATGAGTCAAAATACGGTCATGATATTGAAGGAAATGTAATGAGGCTAACGCTTTTACGTTCTCCTTTGAGTCCTGACCCTGTTGCAGATAGAGGGAAACACTGTTTTTCTTATGCACTTTATCCCCATAAAGGCGACTGGAGAGAAGCTGATACAGTCCGGAGAGGCTATGAATTTAATTATCCTCTGATTGCTTTATTTGTGGATTCGCATCCAGGTGAAATGCCCCCGGAATATTCATTCTTTAAAGTGTCTGCATCCAACATTATCCTTGTGACAGTTAAAAAAACAGAAGACAGGGAAACTGTTATTTTAAGGTTTTATGAAGCGGAAGGAATTAATACGGAGATGCTTGTTACACTATTCCGTAGACCTAGAGAAATTTATGAGCTAGATCTGATGGAAAACAGGAAACATCTTGTTTCTTTTAATGATAGGTCTTTTACCTTAAAGTTCGGAAAATCTGAGATCAAAACCATCGAGCTCGTATATTAAGAATTTGTATATACAGAAGGGAGCGCCCCCGACGGGATTTGAACCCGTGTTGCCGCCTTGAAAGGGCGATGTCCTAGACCAGGCTAGACGACAGGGGCACAGATGATATTGTGAGCCGTGCTGGACTCGAACCAGCGACACCCGGCTTAAAAGGCCGGTGCTCTCCCTCTGAGCTAACGGCCCCTTCTAAGGAAATTAATATTTATAAAGGAAAAAACAAGAAGTGTCAATATCAATTAATTGCTTCGAACTTTATAATAATAAATCTTCCGTGGAACGTGCGGTTTGATTCCTCATCTGCAAGAGTATACTTTCTTAAATAAACATTATAATTTTTTGTGCCAGCTTCACTATTTATCTTCAAATTTACTTGTTTATGAATAACTTCTCCTGTGAAATTTCTTATGTTTGGCAGTTCTCCAACCCCAAGAGAGAAACTCGAGATTTCTTCTTCTCTTGCTGCTGCTGCTTTTGCTTCATTGTATTCTTTCTGTATGTTTTTGTGGATTGCAAGAATTTCATCATATTTTATTTTTAATTCATCACCCCTCTTTTCTGCAGCTCTTTTTGCAGCTCTTGTGCGGGCTTTTTCATAGTCAAACACTGCATCATCCCAATCGCCCTTGGCGTCAAGAGTTGTCCCAATAGATTCTTCCCTCTTTTTCTTTAGCTCAAGTTCTTTTTTATTCATATCAGGTAATTTAGCAGGTTCGACTGTTTCTTCTGCTTCACCGATTATCTCCCAGCTGTTAAAATCAATTGTAATTGGTTCTATTGCCATAGTAGATAATGTAGTTACATCATTTAGGGCAAGAGCGTGGAAATACTTCTGGAGAAGAGTCTTTTCAGGGTTTGATGAACAGCTATAGAAAGCAAATAAAAGAAGGACAAATCCTGTTAAAGCAATAATTTTTCTATTCATTTTTCCTCCTTCACGAAAATAATTTTTCCTTTTGTCTAAATTTTACTTTTTTTTCAAGTGAAAAAGCAAGTTAATAAGCTGGATTCGTTAAAAAGTATAATCTTTTGGACTCATTTGAAAAAATTATAGGGGATAATATATCAAAAATCAATCTAGAGACGAGGTGTGATTTTAAAGGAGAATTTTGCCTAGTGTTACTAAACCAAGTATTACTGTAAATATTCCAACAATCAATCTTAAGTAATTTACTTTGATTTTTTTTACAGTATAGGCTGCAAGCGGAACAGAAAGAATAGCTCCCAGAATTAAAGAAGGAGCCAGTGTCCATTCAATACTGTGATTTGTGAAAATAAGATAGGTTATGACTCCCACAAGACAAGTCAATCCTTCAGCAAGAGAAGTGATGCCGATAGCTTTTTTTGACTTTACTCCCGAAAGAATCTGTCCGCTTGTAACGACAGGACCGTAACCTCCTCCACTTACTCCCTTGTTAAAAGAGGCCAGAAGCCCCAGAGAAGCGATTTTTTTCCATGAGAATTTGAATGTTCGCTTCAAAGTGAGAAGAATCAGGAGGCCCATGCTCAATACAAGCAATCCGATGTATAATTTTACATAAGAGGCTGGAATATTTAGTGCAATATAAACAGCGGCAAGTGTTCCAAAAATGCTGCATCCAGCCATAACCAGAGCGATTTTTAGATCTTTGCCTCCGACTTTGAAGTTAGTGTTTTTGAACTGATGATGAAAGAAACCCGCACTCAACCCTGTTATTAACTCGGACAGTAAAATAGCTGGGACAACTTGAAGAGGATTATATCCTATTATAAGGAGGATGGGAGTTAAAGTAGTTCCATATCCCATCCCAAGGGAAGAATCAATATATTCGCAAATAAAAGCTAAAATGATGATCAGTAAGGAAAATTCAATCGCGTTCATTTCGCATCTCTATGTCGACTATGTCGACCGATTATGTAATCTATAATCTAAAAATTTTTAAGTCCTTTTCACTTTCTTGTTTTTTGGGTTTCTTTTGTCCTCTCAGCCAAGGTCTTGAAGGTAGTCCTCTCCAGAATTTGAGCTGCCGCGTCTCTGACTTCTTTCCAAAGCCATCTTAGCCCACAAAAATTTTCTCTTGGACATACTTCATGTGCTGTGACACTTACACAGTCAACAGGAGCAAGAGGGCCCTCAAGCACACGGATGACTTCGGCAACATTGATTTCAGAAGGAGGTTTGGCAAGATAATAACCTCCGTTCGGCCCCTTTTTGCTGCGCAGATATCCATTTCTTTTCAGTGATAGAAGAATCTGTTCAAGAAAGCGTTTTGGGATATCTTGACTGTGAGAAATGTTCCTGATATGGACCGGTCCTTCGCCGTAGCGGAGAGACAATTCCAGCATTGCCCTGCTGGCATATTGTCCTCTTGTTGATAACCGCATTTTATTAGTCTACTAATTCAATTGATTAAGTCATGTAATTATATTATAGAAATCATATCATAATCATAATGTCAAGAGAATGTTTGCTAAGTTTGACATTCACTCTTATCAATGCTAAAAATTCAGACAACCTGGATTATTCAGGTAATTTATTGAACAGGATTCATTATCAATATAATGGAAAAAACGCCTCTAAGAATTATCAAGTTTAAAGAATGTCCTGTATGTTCAGGTTGTCGCTTAAGGCTTTTTAGAAAAGGAACATTCGATTTTCTTTCTTTAAACAAAGAGCATATAAAGATTACAGATAGCGACTACGGAAAAATCGGGGATTTGACATTCTGTGAAAATTGCGGCCATGTTTTTGCAAATCCATGCCCTTCGCCTGATTTTATTCATTCGCTTTATGGCGAAATTGAAGATCCTCTTTACGAGGAGGAGGCAAAAGGGAGAGGGAAAAATTTTCTTAGGATTCTATCGTACCTTGAGAAAATCCATCCGGGGAAAGGGAGTCTTCTTGATGTTGGGGCTGCGACCGGGATACTTTTAAATTTAGCTCGCCAGAGAGGGTGGAAACCGGCAGGGGTTGAAGCCAGCACATGGGCTGCAAAGTTTGCCAGGGGAAAATATAATCTTAATATTCAAGAAAGTTCTTTTGAATCAGCCAAGCTTGAAAAAAGCCATTACACAGTCGTGACTATGGTTGATTTCATTGAGCATATTCCTAATCCGTTTGAAGCAGTAAATAGAGCTTTTAAGGCCTTGTCTCCTGGAGGAACTCTATGTATTGTAACACCTGATATCGGTAGTGTTGCGGCCAAAATTATGGGTGGAAGATGGTGGCATTTCCGCCCTGCCCATATTGGCTATTTTTCAAAAGAAAGCATAGCATTTCTTCTTCAGCGTGCTGGCTTTCGAATAATAAAATTAAGAAAATATTCATGGACATTCAGTGCCTATTATCTTATTTCCCGCAAGGACCGATTAAAATTTCTTATAAAAAATTCAGATTTGGCTTCTCTTTGGAAAAAAATCCCTATAAAATTAGCTCTTTGTGATTCTTTAGAAATATACGCCAGGAAGGCAAGTAAGGAATGAATGCCTATATCAGAGCAATGCGTCTTGGAAGATGGCCTAGAAGCCTTGCTATATTTGCAGGAAGTGCAGCTTTTTTCTTCTTAAATCTGGATTTTTTTAAATCTTTCGGTTTGCTTTGCGTTGTGTCTCAATTTGTTCTCTCGTTTTTATTAACCTGGGCAATATCAACGGCCAACTACGTAATAAACGAAATAGCGGATGCTCCCTTTGATATTCACCATCCAACAAAGCGGCACCGCCCTTTAGTCATGGGAGAGATAAAAAAAACTCCGTTTTTGTGCGTGGGGATTATCCTTGCTGTTGTTAGTTTACTTATAGCTTTCGCATTGTTTTCCAGGCCTTTTTTCCTGTCTCTTTTTGCGCTTTTACTGGCCGGATTTATTTACAATATTAAGCCGGTTCGGACAAAGGATATTCCTTTTTTGGATTCTATTTCTGAGTCAGCCAACAATCCAATACGCTTCTTCATCGGTTGGTTTGTCCTGTCTTCATCTCAAGGCTTGCCTCCTGTTTCTCTTTTACTGAGTTGGTGGGCTTTCGGTAATTTTTTAATGGTGGCAAAAAGGCTCTCAGAGTTCAGGTTTTTGAAAGAAAGAGCAGGAGATTATAGGAGTCCTCTCAGAAGATATTCTAAAAAATCCTTGTTTTTTGGTGTGATTTCAAGTGTTGTTGTATTTTTTGCTGCATATTTCTATTTTGCTGCTTGTTTTAAGCTTCAGTTTTTTATTTATCTTTCGCCTTTTTTAGTCTTTTATTTTTTTCTCATTTTCAGGAAGACCTTGAGGGAGGATGAGGTGATGGAAGAACCGGAAAGACTGTTAATACATCCCATGTTTGCCATTTATACTTTTTTCCTTGTATTAGTATTTTTAATTTTTTTTCTCAAATAAAAAAATTGCCTATTTTCTTTTTTTCATGGTACATTAACAGCATGTTAAAGCTGGGGGGAGAAGAATGAACATCCTAGAAGTTACATTAAAACTTCTGTTGGCTATTGCGTTGGGGGGTGTGATCGGACTTGAGAGAGAATCCAGCCATAAGCCTGCAGGTTTCAGAACAAATATACTTATCTGTATTGGTTCAACAATGATGATGATTCTCTCGATACTTTTGCTGCAGGGAAATGAGACAGGTGGTGACCTCTCACGGATTGCTGCAGGGGTAATCACTGGAGTAGGCTTTATCGGTGCAGGGACTATTATCCAGGCTAGAGGAAGCGTTATTGGCTTGACTTCGGCTGCAACAATATGGGCGGTGGCAGGGCTGGGCCTTGTTATAGGTGCCGGTTATTATTTGATTGCGATTATATTCACGGCTATTACTATTATGACTTTGGTCTTATTCAGGAGATTTGAATTGGAACAACCTGAAATTCCACTTTATAGATATTCTCTTAAAACAAAATACTCCGACAACATGCTTCTTAATATTAAAAAATTGGCCATTCATGAAGGAATAAAATTTAAAGAATTTGCCCATAAAGATGCCGGAAATATCACCCTTCTTGATTTTTCATTTCACGCGCCGGAAGAAAAAGAACAAAGATTCAAGTGGAGCCTTCTTAATTTGGACGGTCTTCTAGAGATAAAGATTGAATAAAAATGGAATTCTTCTAGCAACTACGAACCATGGAAAAATACTCGAAATAAAAGCACATTTTGCCAATCTCCCTGTAACAATTTATTCTCTTCATAATCTAAATATTGGCAATAATTTTCTTGAAAAGGGGAAAACGTTTGTAGAGAATGCCAGGGGAAAAAGCCTTTTCTACAGCAAAAAAGTGGAATCCCTCACTTTGGCAGAAGATTCAGGTCTTGAGATAGAGTGTTTGAATGGGGCTCCAGGAGTTTTTTCTGCCAGGTTTGCAGGTCCTTATGCGACTGATGAAGAGAATATTCAAAAGGTTCTGGGTTTAATGAAAGGAATCCCTCGCCCCCTGAGGAAAGCCCGGTTTGTTTCATATATGGTCTTGTCCAAAAAACAAAGGATTATCACAGAGGCCGAGGGAATAGTTGAAGGCTTTATAGGGCTTAAGATAGAAGGCAAGTTAGGATTTGGGTATGACCCAATATTCTATTATCCGCCCTTAAGAAAAACTTTCGCAAAACTTCTATCAGGGGAGAAAAACCAGGTGAGCCACAGGGGATGTGCCCTGAGAGAAATGAGTAAATTTCTCGAGAAATACCTTAGAAGAGGGGGAAATCCCCCTCTCTTATTTTGATTTGGCTGTACTTCCCACAGTAATCAGGGATTTTAAGTTATTGAATGTTTTTTCTCCTATCCCTTTAACCTTCATGATTTCTTCGATCTTTTTGAACTTTCCGTTTTCTTTTCGAAAGTCAATGATTCTCTGGGCCACTTTAGCCCCGATCCTTGGGAGTTTTTGAAGCTCTGCCAATGAGGCTGTGTTAATGTTAATCTTTTGGTTGGCTGGCTTTGTTTCAGCCTGAAGTTGAAAAGGATTAAAATACAAGAACAAGAGAGAGAAAACAAGGCTGAAAACCATGCCTTTCATAATTAAGTTTTTCATGATGACCTCCATTTGCCTATTCTATATGCAACATCGAGGCCATCATGTGAATACACATAACATCTTTATTATCAACTAGTTACAAAACGTACGTTTAAAGATAGTAAACAGGTGTTTACATACAAGCAGTTTAAACGACAACAATAGTTTCCACTTTTTTGCAGTTACTCAGGATCTTGGATGACTTTTCTTGTATACTTCAAGCAGGTGTCTTAAATCAAGGTGGGTATATTTTTGTGTTGTTGCAAGACTTTCATGTCCCAACAGTTCTTGAATAACCCTCAAATCAGCTCCCCTGCTCAGAAGATGAGAAGCAAATGAGTGCCGAAGAGAATGGGGGCTGATTTTTCTCTTGGCTGCTGAGAAGTGGATATATTTATTTACAATCCTTTCTACGGAACGAGAGGAAATTCTTTCCCCACGGTAGTTAAGAAAGAGTGCTTTATCATCGATTTTTGTTTTGTTGATTAATTGTCTAGCCTTCAGATAAGAATAAAGGCTGTTTTCTGCCATTTTGCCGAATGGTACAAGTCTTTCCTTTTTTCCTTTGCCTCTTACCCTGATCATTTTTTCTTCAAAAGTAATATCTTCAATGTTAATACCGACGAGCTCACTTACTCGGACTCCAGTGGCATATAGAAGTTCGAGTATAGCCCTATCTCTTAAAGCCAGAACCTTATCCGATTTCGGGAGATCCAAGAAGTCTGCCATTTCCTCTTCTGATAGAAAAGAGGGTATGTATATTTCCTGTTTTGGAGTGGCTACTACTTTAGCAGGATTATCATCAAGCCACATTTTTCTCATGCAGAATTGGAAAAACGAACGTATAGCAGCCAATTTACGGGCAATAGTGGATTTTTTCTCTTTTTTTTCATAGAGAGAAGCCAGGAACCCCCGGAGAATAACATTGTCGACATCTTTCAGCCTGAATTTTTTATTATCCATGTATGCTGCGAGCTGGGTCAAATCTCTCTTATAACTTGCAATGGTATGAGGAGAAGCATTTTTCTCATGCTTTAGGTAGGAAAAAAATTCGTTTAGTTCTTTTTTCAATTTTGTTCCCAAATTTTTTTTGGTTCCACATACTCCTTATAATTGCAGTTTTCATTGCTGCAGTAAAGATATGGTTTTCCTTTCAGGGAATTTTTACGCAGTACGAATTGACGACTGCATTCAGGGCAGGGCTGATTGATAGGTTCATCCCAAGTTGCAAACTTGCATTTTGGGTAATTGCTGCAGCCGAAGAATATTTTTCCTTTCCTAGTTTTTTTCCTTAGGATTGTCCCGCCGCATCCCAGTGGGCAGGAAATACCAGTGTCTTTTTTTTCCTTTTTTATGTACTTACAGCGGGGATAATTCGAACACGCAATGAATGTTCCGTATTTTCCCTGGCGTATAACCAGCGTGGAACCACACTGGGGGCATATCTCTTCGATGGGTTTTGCTGCTTTTTTAGTCATACTTTCCCGGTACTTACACTCGGGGTATCCAGAACATGCGCGAAACCTGCCAAACCTCCCCTCTTTTATCACAAGTTGACGGCCGCATTCCGGGCAAACATCATTTAAAGGGATCCCTGTTACTTTTATTCCATCGGTTTTCTCAGCTTCCCTCAGATCTTTATCGAGTAAAGCATAGTAGGATTTGAGACAGGCCAACCAGTCCTTTCTTCCTTCACTTATTAAATCGAGTTCATCCTCTAGCCTGGCTGTAAACTTAAATTCCATCACATCTGGAAAATTTTTAATTAAATAGTCGGTAACATAAATGCCGATTTCCGTAGGAATAAACTTTCCCTTTTCTTTAATGACATACTCCCGCCCTTGAAGTGTTGCAATAATTGGAGCATAAGTGCTCGGACGCCCAATTCCTTTGGCCTCCAGCTCCTTAACAAGGCTTCCTTCAGTATATCGAGGGGGAGGTTGAGTAAAGTTCTGCTTGGAATCAAGATCGAGCAGTTTAAGGTCTTCACCTGTCTCAGCTTTGGGCAGTAATTTCTCGTTCTTTTTCATGCTGGGGAAAAGAACTAGATATCCATCAAACTTGATAACTTCTCCTTTGGCTCTGAATTGGTATTTTGATGCCTTTATATCAAATTCGGTCTCCTCAATCAGAGCCGGATTCATCTGAGAAGCTATGAATCGGTTCCATATTAAGGAGTAAAGGTTGTATTCCTCTTCATTAAGATAGGGACTGACTTTCTTTGGAGGCAGATCAAATGAAGTTGGGCGGATAGATTCATGGGCGTCTTGAGCTTTCTTTTTGTTTTTAAATATTTTTGGTTTCGTGGGAAGATATTCTTTGTGATAATTTTCTTGAATATAATTGCGGGTTTCAATTAATGCTTGGTTTGAAACACGGACAGAATCTGTCCTCATATAAGTAATAAGACCTATCAGCCCTCGATTGCCAATTTTAATCCCTTCGTAAAGCTTCTGAGCAATGAGCATTGTCTTCTTCACGGGAAAACGAAGAAGGCGGAAACAGTCCTGCTGGAGAGTGCTGGTTATATAAGGAGGGCTTGGAGTTTTCCTTCTTTCCTTGACTTCGATCCCTTCGAGAATAAAGTTCAGTTTCTTAATATCTGAGACTACTTCTTTAGCTCTTTTTCCGTCAGTTATTTTTACTTTCTTGCCGTCAATTTTGATAAGGTTTGCACTAAATGGAGGAGGATTAACAGCATGAAGCTGTGCTGTTACAGACCAATACTCTTCGGGCACAAAATCTTTTATCTCTTTTTCTCTCTCGCAGATTAATCGTAATGCTATTGACTGCACTCTCCCTGCGCTCAGTCCTCTTCCGATTTTTTTCCACAACAGGGGGCTGATACTATATCCAACCAGCCTGTCCAAAATCCTCCTTGTCTGCTGGGCGTCAATCTTGTTTTGATCAACCTGTCCTAAATTATTAAACGCCTCTTTAACAGCAGTTTTTGTTAGTTCGTGAAATAGAACCCTGTAAATATTATTATTGAAATCTTCGAGGATAGTTGCAAGATGCCAGCAAATTGCTTCCCCTTCTCTGTCGGGGTCAGCGGCAAGGTAAATCGTATCGCACTGCTTGGCGGATTTCTGCAGTTCTGAGACAAGTCCTTTTCTAGCAGGAAGGATTTTATAATCAGGCTTGAAGTCATGCTTAATATCTACACCCAGTTCTTTCTTGGGTAAATCTCGGATGTGACCCATCGAAGCTCTGACCAAAAAACCTGCACCAAGATAGCGGTTAATAGTATTCGCCTTGGCAGGAGATTCAACAATAACCAAATGTTTCGCCATCATAGTTTCCTCTGGAAGTATTTTCCTGGACTTTGTGAAATTAACCCGTTAAGTTCCAGATTGAGTAAAATCGAAAGAATCTCAGAGACTGAGAGGTCGCTTTTATCCACGAGTTTATCGATGTGAGTTTCAGAATCCGGGCTGAGAAGCTCAAACAGCATCTTCTCTTTGGGTGTCATTGAAGGGATGTCCTTTTTGTCCTCTTTTTGTGAAAGAAGATTATCCTTCAAAGGCGATGGAAATTCTTCAGCAATATCTTCCCAGTTCTCAATAAGCTTTGCTCCTGTTTTGATCAGCCAGTTTGTTCCTTGGCTGAGTTTGGAGGTAATATTTCCAGGAACAGCCATGACTTCCCTGTTTTGTTCAAGAGCTAACCTTGCGGAAATAAGGGAGCCGCTTTTCTTTGTACCTTCCACTACTACCAGGGCAAGTGACAGACCGCTGATAATCCTGTTTCTCAAAGGAAAGTGAGACGCTAGTGGAGGTGCGTTATGCGGATATTCAGACACTACAGCTCCAGTTTCTATGATTTTTTCAAAAAGCTTTAAATTTTCTTTCGGGTAAATGTATTCTAATCCTGATCCCAACACGGCAATAGTCTTTCCTCCTTTAAGAGCCCCCCAATGGGCAATAGAATCGATGCCATATGCTAACCCACTGACAATAATTATTCCACGAGATGCCAGATCCTGAGAGAGCCTTTCTGCGACCGCTCTTCCATATGGAGTCGGTCTTCGTGCTCCGACAATTGAAACAGCCGGGCCTTTTAGCAGTTCAGTTTTTCCCGCACAATAAAGGACGAGAGGAGGGTCAAAAGTTTCTCTTAAATAATCAGGATAATTTCTATCGTCCAGAGTAAGGATAGTATATTTTTTCTTTGTAAGTCTATCAATTTCTCTGCTGGCCTGGTCTAGTATCTTTGGAGATTTTATGGACTCGGAATGCTTTTTATCTATTCCGATGGCTAACAGGTCTTGTATCCCAGCTTCAAAGATATCTGTGACAGAAGAAAAATGAGTGATAATCTTTCTGGCGAAGTTTAATTTTTCGGATAGAACAAGGTTTAAAGCGACCCAATACTGCAGATTTTTGTTCACCTTTAACTATCAAAACGAGAAGGAGGAATAGCAAAAATAGGGATATTGCTGTAAGAAATGACTTTTTCTGTAGTGCTTCCAAGGAAAAACCTCTGCAGCTTACTATGGCCACAGGTAGATATGACGATTAGATCAAACCCGTGAGTCTGGGAATAATCCACGATTCCTATAGAGGCATTGACAGCACGGTAAACGTCCTCTGAGACTTTTATGTTTTCTTTTTCCCTTTTCCTTCTTCGTTTGAGCCTCTTCAAAACAGCATCAAACATTTCATCAATTTCCCTAGGGGAGAATTCATAGTCATGAAGTTCCAGGATATTGAGAAGCATAAGATCGGAGTCAAAAGCTTTTGCTAAATTCCAGGCATAATCTCTTTCTATTTCTTCGCGTTCTGAGAAATCTGTAGGCACAAGGATATTTTTAAACCGGGGTTTTCCGCGCCTTTTTTTTGTTATAAGAAGGGGAATATGGGAGTTACGCAATAGTTGGTTAGCGACACTCCCTATAAAAAGTTTTTCAATCACTGACATGCCTCTTTTTCCTGCTACAATCAAGTCAACATTTTCTTCTTCAGCTGTTTCTAAAATTTTCTTGGAGGCATTTCCTTCTTTAACCAGGCTCTCAAACGACATGCCTTTTGTCTCTCTCAAATTGTCAAGCCTATTTTTTGCTTCCTTTTTTATTATATCCACTTTTTTGGCAAGCTCGCCTTTTATGATTATTTCGGTGTCATAAAGTGCAGGCGAAAAATCTGGCACTACATGCAATGCGATAAGTTTGGCTTTGAAGGTTTTTGCGAATATGCTGGCATACAAAAGCGCTTCCTGAGATTCATCAGAAAAATCAGTAGCCCAGAGAATTTTTTTTAAAAAGTTAGTCATTATTAGCTCCTCCCATACAAGGGTTTCAGCGATATCAAAAATATTTTAGCATGAAAAAACAAAAAAACAAGAAGTTCCCTGCTATTTCCCAAAAAGGATCGAGCCGTTAGTATGGATTTCCATTCTTAAGCTCTCATTTACTTCCCGCTTTCAAGTTCAATGATTTTATTGCGGGATTTGTGCCCTTTTATGATTCTTACACAGGAAACAGGGAGATCAAAGTGGGAAGCAATTATTTCAATGACTTCCTTGTTGGCTTTTCCTTTGGAGGGAGGAGAAAGAACACGTATTCTGTACTCGGTTGGACCTTTTTTTTCTATCTCACGCTTTCTGGAACATGGTTGAACCTTGACCTTTAAATAAATTTTATCTTTATGCTTCAAATTGATACCTTAAGTGATTTGTATATATCTTGAAATTGGGGTTTTGATACAGTGCACATTATTATTAAAATGACAATGTCTGATGTCTGAGTAGTTGTTGAGCATAGAGAGATAGAAATTGTACAAGGAAACTATCTACAAAGAGAATCAACAGTATAATAATAAAAGGACTTATATCAATACCGCCCATCTTGGAAGGGGGAAAAAATTTTCGGAGAGGCCTTAATACCGGTTCTGTTAGGTGATATAGGATAAATGAAAGCGGGTATAAAGCGGGAATTCGAATCCAGGATAGAAGGGCACGAATGATAACAATCCAGATATAGATCATAAAAAGCATATGGATTATCCTTGCAGTTGCAATTAAAAAATTGGCAAGAAGGATCATTTTTTTGTGCCTTTATAATAACATCCAAATCTATTATCAACATTTTTCACCTTTCAAGCAAGCCGTCCCATTCTACCCCTGAGCTAACATTGAGTTATGAATAATCCAGATTATATTTTTACCATTTTTTATTGCTTGCTGGCGATAGGATTTTTGTGTCCTTGACAGGCTGTGGCCTCTAATCTATAATCCTTGAAAAAAGGAAAATGCATTCTTTCGTCATAAGTGTACATAGAACAGATGTGAAAAAGTGAGATTTAAAAAAACTTTCGGCCTTAAAAATGGATTGGAATTTCTGGTTTTCTTACTTGCCTTTTTCTTGCTCTTTTTTGTGACTGTTTGGGCCCAGAGTGTTTCAATAAGACTTAAAGTTGTCACAGAACAGGCTAATGTAAGATTAAAACCAGATATAGGAAGTATAATCATCTATCAGCTGCCTCAGGGGACAATCATTGATTCTTCAGAAAAAGAAGGCGAATGGTATCGAGTTAGATTGTTACAGGATGAGGGAGACACTGTCTCGGGATATGTCCATGAAAGCCTTGTAATAGAGATTGAAAAGCCTCCACAGGAAAGAGAAGCAGGTGAAAAAAAGATTGAAAGGGAAGAAGTCAGCAAGGGTAAAAGGGAAGAAGTAGAACAAATACAGCCTTCTCCTGTCACTCCCGCAAGTCTCAAAGCTTCATTCTCCAGGTTTAATCTTTTTCTGTCAGGCGGAGGGAATTTTATTTCTGGCGGGGATTTAAACGAGGGCTCTCAAGGTTTAGCCGATTACTATAGTGATTATCTGGGAATTCAAGGAAAAGGAGATATAAAACCTCTTAACTTGAGCTATATGTTTGGAGCAGAAATATCTTTTTCTCTTTCTAATGTATTTTCTGTAGGGATCGGAGCGGATTATTTTCTTAGAGAAAGAGAAAGCCGGGTTGAGTTTCAGAGCTCCTCTTTCACTGACAGTCTGACCACGCGGCCTAAAATAAAGGCTATTCCTGTGAGGGTGGTTATTTACTGCTATCCTGTTAACTTTTTTTATATTAAAACAGGTCTAGAATACTTTTTTACTGAGTGCAACTATTTTTATCGTATTAAGGAAGATAACATTTTTAAAGACTGGACAGGCGAGGCAAAAGCTCGAGATGTCGGAATCGTTGGGGGATTTGGTTTTGTACAGGAAATAGTTCCTCATCTGGATTTTTTTATTGAAGCTACTGGACGATATGCCAGAATTAACGGCTTCGAAGGCAAAACGGATTACAAAGACTCAACAGGCCTGACATATACTGAAGAAGGTATACTTTATATTTTTAAGCATCAAATATCAGAAGAAAATTCTTGCTCTCTTCTTTTTATCCGTGATAAAAAGCCGACTGAAGCAGGCGTTTCAGATGTCCATAATGCAATGATCGACCTTTCTGGATTTAGCATAAAGGCAGGAATCAGGATCAGGTTCTAGCCCTTGTGCAAAAAAGCTATATGGTGAGAGTGAATCCCTCTGAATAATGGAAAAATCTTTATAATAGAGAAACCGGCATCTTCAATCTCTTCTTGAAATTCCTTGCGCGAAATCATTTTTATTTGTGTCTTACTCTTTTTCAGTTTTTTTCTGAATTTTCTCTGGAGAATGTGAAGAAAATTCATCTGGTAATATGAAAGGATCACGTACTTGGAAGAAACATAAAAGAATTCTTTTAGGATAAATTTCCTATTTTTCTTTTCATGGAGGTGATGAAAAAACCTCATGGAAAGAATAATATTGAATACTTCTTGCTTAAATGGAAGTCCATGCTTTGCATCTGCAACGACCCCTGATGCTGAAGCCAGATTGTATAGTCTGCTGTGTTCTTCTGCCCGTTTGACCATGTAAAATGAAAGGTCGCTGCTTACAAGGGAAAATCCTTTCTTGAGCATCAAGCTGGAAAACCGTCCATATCCGCATGGAAGATCTAAGACCCGTATTGCATCTTTGCCAGCGGTCCTTAGAATTTTTTCCAGGATTCTTTGTTCTCTCGTATGGACAATCTTTTGGTCTATTCCTCTGTACCTCTTTCTTTCATAGTCTTCAACTTCATGTTTTTTAAACGTTGTATTCTTTTTCATTTCTTCTTTTTCCCTTACGAACTGTCTTCAGAAAAGACATATATTGGGCTTTCGGTAATTTTAATTTTATTATCCTTGAAGGCGATTTCTTTCCCATCCCGTCCTACAACTTTAATCACTTTCTTTGGAAAGCAATACTCATAGAATAGTGATTGTCCATGGTTACTCCAGCAGATTGTGAAATTCTTTTTTCCCTTGCTGAACGAGAAGAATTTCACACCAGGCTGATTAATTTTTCCTGTGAATGTGCTTCCCTCTAGAAAAGAAATCAGGGTCTTCATTGCAAAAAAACTTGGCCGTTTTCTCCAGGTTTTTTCTCGGCAATCGATGAGTCCATATCCCGGGGCGGCAAGCTGCCACCAATATATCCTTTCAATATAGCCGCTCGCAAGTGCAAGTATGAAATAGCGTACAAGGTAATCAGCCTGTTGTTCCTCTGATACGTTTGGCTTACCTGAGGCTGGCGAGTATTTTCCTGTTCCTTGTAGGGGCCAGTTTACTTCTGTTATCCATAGACATTGTTTTTTCTTCAAACAAGCATCAATAATTGCCTTAAGCAGTGCTATCTTCCTGGGAGTATCCCAGCCGAACTGTTTGTTTTCCGGAGCTCCCATGCGGTCTACATAAAGGAGAGAACTCACTTTATCAAAGGGAATTTCTTTCAGGACAGGAGCGTAAAGATGAAATTCAAAGTCAATCACGGCCGGGCCCACAAGTTTTACTCCATAATCTTTCGCCAGGGAAAAGGCAGGACGTGCAAGCTTTAGATATTCTTTGTGGTCCCAAACTCCCCATTTTGATCTGTTCCAGGCATGCCCTATTTCAAAAAAGGAGCATTTCCTCCCAAAGCTGGAAAATACATCTTCTAAAAAATGCTCCCAATGGGAAGGATGAAGAATATCATCCCGCTGTTGTATCAGTGCAACAGAAAATTCAATTTCTTTTTTTTGGAGAATGTCAAAGAATTTCTCGAAAGACTGAAGTTTGTCTCTTTCCCATGATGGAATTCTTACAAGAGTCTGGCAGACTCCGATCTCTCTCAAACTGTCTGCGATTTCAGGGTTTTTTTCTTCTTGTTGAGAGACAGAAATCGCAAAAGGCTTTACTATCTTTACAGGATCGTTATACATCTTCTTTTTATAACGCTTGTATAAGGAAAGTGCAGGTACCGCCTTATTGAGATTGGCCGAAAAGATATCAACATAACTATCTGCATGTTTAAAATAATGCTTGATCCGTTTTTTCTTCGGTGCAATATTATGGGGTTGGTCAGAATGTGGGTTCCATTGGAATGATTCACTCATTTTATTGAATTTTTATTTTGCGTGCTAGCTGTTTTAGTCGAAGCACTTTCTTAAACTCGATAAACCAGGTGTAGCTATTTTTGTTTATTTTATACCAGAACCAGAGAGCTCTTTTCACATGAGGCACTCCAAGGTAATTTTCCAAAAAGAACCGTTGATAGGGATCCGGAACGCCAAGCCGGATAAGATTCTTGATGCATTGTAATAACCCGATCCGCTTTTTAACTCTGATTCGGTTTGTATCAATAAGATTGAACACGAATTTATTCGATTCGGTTTTTCTAACTAGAATGTTTCCATCCGAAAGATCACGGTGAAGGATTCCTTTTTCATGGCAATAAGAGAGAAAGCTTGCAACAGATTTGAGAATTTCTCTAAGTTCGTTATCGGGGAATTTCAGAAATAAACCGCGGATTTCTTCAACGTCTTTTTCCATTTCGGATAAAAAGAAACTCTGGTCCAGGAAAATTGACTTCCTTTTCTCAAGATAAGCTATAGGAAGAGGAGTTTTTATTTCCCTTTCAAGCAGAGCATTACTCCCTCGCCAGGATTTTAATGCTTTTGACGGGATAAATGTGCTCTTAAGCTTGTTAATTCCGTAAGTGTAAAACTCTTTAATTACAACATCTGTGGTTTTTGCATTCCCTAATGAAGCATTGAAAACCCCAATACGGTTCCTGCTGTCGAGTAAAATTTCACATGAAGAATCATTTAAAAGGCCGTGGCAGTTAGTAATCGACTGCTTAAAATTCGAGTGGTCATACTCAGGATGTATTCTTCCTTTGAAAGGAGGAAGAATAAGGGGATTTCCAAACTCTTTTTTCACTTAGATTTCTCTCAGCGTAATTACTAAAGTTTCTATGTGGTAAAAATATCGTCCTATATTATTATATGTATTATATGTGAAAAAGGAAATTTTTGACCTTAATTTTTTTCTATGATAGAAATAGAGAAGTCAGTCCCTCAGAGGAGGCATTATTATGAGAAAAAAAGCTGTTTTGCTTCTATCCGCTGTCCTGACATTTGTGGCAGTTTCACTTCTGGCTCAGGACCAGATTGACAAAGAAGCAACTGAAAAAATTCGGCAGTTCACTACGGATCCCCAGTATCTAACCTCTTTAGTCGATTATCTGCCATATTCGGAAATAGTCCCTGCACCTCACGAAATTCTTGGATATATCACCGGGGCTCCAGGCCATATGACCTATTATGATGATATTCTTCGTTATTACAGGGCTCTTGATAGTGCCAGCAGCCGTGTGAAAATATTTGAAATTGGCAAAAGTCATGAAGGGAATACCATGATCGTAGTTGCAGTCGCAGATGAGAATACAATAATTGATATCGATCTTTTTCGCGGAGATACAAAGAGACTTGCAGATCCAAGGCAGTGCAGCGAAAGCGAAATGAAAGAAATCATAAAAATAGCAAAACCATTTTATCTGTTAGCCGGAGGCCTCCATTCCTCTGAGACAGGCAGCCCCGAGATGTTGATGGAATTGGCATATAGACTTGTTGTTAGTGAGACAGAAATGATCAGGCGGATTAGAACCGATGTAGTGACTCTTATTGTTCCTGTTTTAGAAATGGATGGCTGGAACCGTCAGGTCGATTGGTACTACAGGCATACAAAAGGAGTAAAAAAATACGAAGACATACCAAAATCTTCTCCGCCGTTCTGGGGAAATTATACTTTCCATGATAACAACCGTGACGGAATTGTTCTCAGCCAGCCACTTTCTAAGAATTTTAATGAAGCCTTTTTTATGTTTTACCCGCAGGTGGTTCATGATTTGCACGAGAGTGTGCCTCTCCTTTATATCAGTACAGGAACAGGGCCTTATTATCCCTCTCTCAGCCCGATTGTAAGGAATGAATGGCAGTGGTTTGCTTTTAACGAAGTCACACAAATGACAAGCCTTGGTGTTCCTGGTGTCTGGACATGGGGATTTTTCACTGGATGGTATCCTGGTTATGGAGCTTGGTTTGGCAACAACCATAATGCTATAAGCCGCTTCTATGAGACTTTCGGAAATGCCGGTGCCAACACTTATGAGCGGACGATAAGTATGGCTCCTGGAGAAGGAACTACTTCTGAGGAATGGTACCGGCCATTGCCTCCTCCCCAGAAAACAATGTGGAGCCTCAGGAATAATACAAATATCATGGAAAGTGCTTGTTTGATTGCACTTGATTTTACTGCGCGGCATAAGGACACGGTCCTTGAAAATTTCTGGAGGAAGGGCCGGAATGCTGTAGAAAAGGGCCGGAGTGAAAAACCGTATGCCTGGATTGTTCCTATGGATCAAAACGATTTGTTTACAGCGAGGCGAATGTTTCAGCTTTTCAAGATGCACCGCATTGAGACAAAACGGCTTAGCACTAAATTTCCCTCGGCTAAAAAATCTTATCCTCCGGGTAGTATTGTGATATGTATGGATCAACCGTATCGGAATTTTGCAAAATCTCTGCTTGAAATACAGAAATGGCCTGAAAAAAGCAGCATACATCCATACGATGCAACTGCATGGAGCTTGGGAATGATGCTGGGTATAAAGACAGAAAGGATAGATGACAAGGCTATACTCGAGGCGCCTATGAGGCCTACAGCAGGGAACCCTTTTGTGGGACGTCTAAATGGAAGCAAATCGGGATCACATATTTTCATTCCTCCCCAGGGAAATGGAACAATCGCAGTTGCTCTTGCACTGGGGGATGAAGATGTCAGAGTGACAGATGTTGAAATTAAGGTAAAGCAGAAAACGTTTCCTGCGGGCACTTTTGTCCTCAGAGCAGAAGCCATGGAAAAAGTTGAGAAAGTTTGTAGAGACATTGGAGTCAATGCCTTCCAGGAAAAGGCGGATCTCCCGGTGCTCCGAAAATTAAAATTACCGAGAGTGGGATTATATACTGCCTGGTTTTCAACACAGGACCCAGGGTGGGCTCGCTGGACACTTGACGAGATAGGAATCCCATGGATTTGGATTACTAGAGAACGTATCAGGAGGGGAGACCTTAATAAGGAGTTAGATGTGCTGATTGTGCCTCATCATGGAAGCCGGGCATCTGGCCTCAGCTTCTTGCGAGGCATTGATAGCCGTTACAGCCCATTGGATTATGTGAAAACAAGTGAATTTAATTATTTGGGAGAACCTGTAAACTCCCTGGATATAACCGGTGGACTTGGGCTGGATGGAGTCGCTGAAATTGAGAAGTTTGTGCGTAACGGAGGCACTCTTATCACACTGGGATCTGGCAGCCGCCTTGTCACGGACTTTGGAATACTTCCTGGCGTGTCCAGTCAGACAAACTCAGATCTTAGCTGTCCGGGGACTATTGTAACAGGATGGGTGAGGCAAAAGAACAACCCTATTGTATATGGCTATGAAGAATATCCTTCAATCTTCAGGACACGGCTGCCTTTGTTAAATGTTGACAGGCACATGAGAGAGTATTTAGTACTCCAGTTTGGAACAAAGCTGCCACGTGATATTGTAAGCAAGATGAGCGAGAAGGAAAAAAAGACATATAAAGATCATCAGAAAAAGGTTTCTATCTGGAGAAGCGGTCTTCTGAAGGGCGGGGATGCTTTGGATGGAACTGCTGCGATAATTGATGCTCCAATGGGGAAAGGACGCATTGTGCTGTTTGGATTTAACCCTTTCTATCGCTGGATGAATCACGCAAATTTTCCTTTTGTTTACAATGCGATCATTCACTGGAATATGCATGCTTCTCTTAATAAGAGTGAGGTGAAAAATGAAGAATGAGAAATTAGTATATCGCGGAAAATCAAAAGACGTTTTTGAAATAACCGAAGGGTTTTTTACTGGAAAATATAGGTTTGTTTTTACAGACAGGGCAACAGGATATATTGAAAACGGAAAGATATTTTTTGACCCGGGATATGATAATGTTGTCGGAGAAATCCCTGGGAAAGGGGCAATAGCATGCAAGTTTGCAACATACTTCCTTAAATTGATGAAGGAGAAAAAGGTCCCTACACATTATATCGAGACAATAGATGAAAATGTTATGATTGTTGAACCGGCGATTCCGATAAATATGGATTCAGAAGATCCTGAGATTGAAGGAGCTTCACCGCTCCAGAATCTTGAGTTCACATGGAGAAATAATGCAACAGGAAGTTTTTGGAGGCGGTATCCTTTCGTAAGACCAGGGAAAAATCTTAATAAAGTTGTCGAAGCATGGACAAAAGGAGATTCGGATATACTAATTACTTATGAAGCGTTGGAATCGGCAGGTGTTATGATGAGAGAAGAGGTTAATTATGTTGATAAGCTTATTAAGGATATAGCTGCTATTGTTTCTGAAGAATTTGAATCAAAAGGCCTTCATGTTGTGGATGGAAAGTTTGAATTGGGGAGGTTGAAACAGGGCGACGGAAGGATTGTTCTGATTGATGAGATATCTCCTGATGTATTAAGAGTATGCAGAGGATATGTTCCTGATGAGATGGGAAATTGTAAGGTTTATAAAGACTGCATAGAAACAAAGCTGTCAGAAGGCGTAAGGAAAATCAGCGGCAGGAATCAGTTAACAGCAGGGGAGATGGAGAAAATATTTTTGTGTTAGAGAGTGTGCTATTCATTTAAAAAAGGAGATTTATTATGGAAAAGCTGATTAAGGTTGATACAGAATTAGCAATAAATTTAGGGCTTACAGGGGAAGAGTATAATGAAATAAAAAGGCTGCTTGGGAGAGAACCCAATTTTACTGAGCTGGGAGTTTTTTCAGCAATGTGGTCAGAACACTGCAGCTATAAAAATTCACGCAAGTTGTTTAGCCTGTTCCCTACTCAAGGCAGGCAGGTGATGGTAAGTGCGGGCGAGGAGAATGCTGGAGTGGTTGACATTGGTGATGGCTTGGGAGTTGTGTTTAAGATAGAGTCCCATAACCACCCTTCGGCAGTGGAGCCCTTTGAGGCTTCGGCAACAGGCCTTGGCGGGTGCTTAAGGGATATTTTTACAATAGGAGCAAGGCCTGTCGCTGGTTTGGGTTCATTGAGGTTTGGGAACCTGGATGGTGAAAGAGTGAAATTTTTATTCAAAGAAGTAATAAGGGGATTGGCTCATTATGCGAATATTGCAGAAGTAAATGCGGTAGGAGGTGAGACTTATTTTGATGAGGTTTATGAAGGCAATCCGTTAGTAAATGCCTTTGTTGTAGGGATTGTAAAACATGAGAATATTGTTAGAGGAACAGCCCATGGAGTGGGTAATTCCGTGTTTTATGTTGGTGGAGATACTGGCAGGGACGGTGTAGGAGGGGCAAGTTTTGCCTCCAAGGAAATTACAGAAGAGTCAAGCTCAGATAAAGGAGCAGTTGCCATCGGTGATCCGGAGCTTGGAAGGCGTTTAAGAGAGGCCTGCCTTGAATTAATAGAAAATGGGCTTGTTGCAGGAATGCAGGATATGGGAGCAGCAGGATTAACCTGTTCTTCTTGCGAGACTGCTTCGAGAGCCAGAACGGGAATTGAGATAGATGTTAATCTGGTCCCTCAGAGAGAGAAAGAAATGACACCCTATGAAATCCTCCTGTCCGAATCCCAGGAGAGGATGTTAGTTATATTGAAAAGAGGCAGAGAACAGGAAGCCCTGGAAGTATTGAAGAAGTGGGATGTCAACGCAGTTAAAATCGGGAGAGTCACTGATGATAAAATGATGCGAGTTAGGGAAAATGATGTTGTAGTATGCGAGATTCCCGCAGAAGCTCTTACTGAAAGCGCACCGCTTTATGATAGAGAAACAAGAAAACCTTCTTATTTGGAAGAAGCTCAGAACCTGAATCTTGAGTTTTTGAAGGAACCTGGTGATTTTGGTGAAGTCCTGATGCAGCTAGTTGGTTCTCCCACTATTGCGAGTAAAGAATCGGCATATCAAAAATTTAATGCAATCGATAAAGATGAGGTTGCAGTTGGAGCGGGTTCGGATGCGGCTGTTGTTAAAGTCAAGGGCACTAATAAAGCCCTTGCAATAAGTGTGGATTGTAATGCGAGGCACTGTTATCTGAATCCTTATAATGGGGCAATGATGGCAGTAGCCGAAGCAGCAAGGAATGTTGTCTGTGCAGGGGGAAGGCCGCTTGCTATTACTGACGGCCTGAATTTTGGCAACCCGATGAAACCCGAAATTTACTGGCAGTTTAAAAAATGCATAGAAGGGCTTTCTTATGCGTGTCAAGTCCTGGATACTCCGGTTATAAGCGGGAATGTAAGCTTTTATAACGAAAATCCTAAAGGAGCAGTATATCCAACTCCGATTGTGGGAATGGTAGGGTTGATAGAAAATGTTGATAAATGTGTGACCCAAGATTTTAAAAACGAAAATGATGTGATAGTCCTTTTAGGCGAAAACTATGCGGATCTTTCGGGCAGTGAATATTTGTACATTGTGCATGGCCAGAAAAAGGGAAATCCCACGATAGATATGGATAAGGAAAAAGCTCTCCAAACAGCATGCCTGGAAGCAATTGAGGCAGGCATAGTAAATTCAGCTCATGATTGTTCAGAGGGGGGGCTTGCAGTAACCCTGGCTGAATCATGCATTACTGACAAAAACCAGATGCTGGGTGCGGTTATAAAGTTAGAAGGCTTAAAAAAAGAACAAATGAGACTGGATGAGATTTTATTTGGAGAGGCTCCTTCAAGGATAGTAATTTCTCTGGAGAGGAATAATTTGAGTGTTTTGGAGAAGATTGCCGGCAAGCATTCGGTACCGTTAAACATTTTGGGAGAGGTTGGCGGAAAAAATCTTATAGTCCAGTCCAGTGAAAAGACAATTATCAACCTCTCGTTGGAAAAATTAAGCGAGACATGGAGGAAAGCAATCCCCTTATAAGAAGTTGTGTTTCTACATTAAGGAAAAAGCTACTATCAATCCAGCCATTACAATCGAGACCATACTCATCAACTTGATCAGAATATTTAAGCTGGGGCCAGATGTGTCTTTGAACGGGTCGCCTACCGTATCTCCAATCACTGCAGCTTTGTGGGCATCTGATCCCTTGCCGCCGAAATGGCCGTCTTCAATATATTTTTTTGCATTGTCCCAGGCCCCACCTGAATTGGCCATGAAGACTGCAAGCACAAATCCGGTCGCAAGAGCGCCGACAAGGAGTCCCATCACGCCCGAAACGCCTAAGATGATCCCTGTAAGGATTGGAACAATTATGGCCAGGAGGGAGGGGAGCATCATCTTTTTTTGTGCTCCTTTGGTGGAGATAGCAACACATCTTGCGTAATCAGGCTCAGCTTTTCCTTCTAAAATGCCTTTTATCTCTCTAAACTGGCGGCGGACTTCCTCGACCATACTGGCTGCCGCACTGCCGACAGCATTTATTGTTAAACCGCAGAACATAAAAGCCATCATTGACCCGAGAAGGAGGCCCACCAGCACTTTAGGGTTCATCAATGTTACATTAAAATAGCTCATGAAGTCGGTAATGGATGCTTTTGCGATTTTAATGTTCTCGGAGGCCTCGAAAAGAGCTGTCTTTTCTGGGATGCGCATCAAGCCGATACGGACCTCTTCAACGTAGGATGCCAGAAGAGCCAGAGCAGTCAATGCAGCGGAACCGATCGCAAAACCCTTGCCAGTTGCTGCGGTTGTATTCCCGAGGGCGTCAAGCGCATCGGTACGCTTGCGCACTTCTTTGCCCAATCCGCTCATCTCGGCGTTTCCGCCTGCATTGTCGGCAATAGGACCATATGCATCTGTAGCCAGTGTGATTCCCAGAGTTGACAGCATACCTACTGCAGCAATTCCTATTCCGTAAAGTCCGTGGCTTATGTTTCCAGAAATGTTTGAGACATCAAAGTTTGTCGCTGAGAGAAAAGCTAAAATTGTGCCGACTGCAACGGCCAGGACAGGTATTACAGTGGAAACCATGCCAACACCAAGACCGGAAATAATAACCGTGGCAGCCCCTGTTTTTGCCTTTTCGGCGATATGCCGGGTTGGTTTGAAAGAGTGAGAAGTAAAATATTCGGTCGACCTGCCAATAACAATACCTGTTAATAGACCTATGACAATAGCAAGCCAGATGCCAAACGCATTTGGCAGGTTTAAAAGGAATATTATGCCGGCAGAAAAAATGACAATAAGCATGGAGCTTAAATTTATTCCCCGGCCCAGAGAACTCAGCAGATCGCGCTGGGAAGCTCCTTCTTTTGTCCTGACATTGAAGATTCCAATTATAGATAAAACGGTCCCTACAGCACCAATCAACATTGGTGCAATAACTCCTTTTATCTGAGTTGCTACATCTCCATGCATGAAAGCGGCAGCACCAAGAGCGGCTGTTGCAAGTATAGAACCTGCATAAGATTCGTAAAGATCTGCCCCCATTCCAGCTACATCACCAACGTTGTCACCAACATTATCTGCGATTGTTGCAGGATTTCGTGGGTCATCTTCAGGAATGCCTGCTTCGATCTTGCCAACTAGGTCAGCGCCGACATCGGCAGCCTTTGTAAAGATACCCCCTCCAACACGGGCAAATAAAGCCTGGGTAGACGCCCCCATTCCAAATGTCAGCATGGTAGTTGTGATTATAACCAGGCTGTGAGTATTTCCGGGTTCAACAGGATAAAAATGATTCAGAATTAGAAACCAGATTGCAATGTCAAGTAATGCCAGGCCGACCACAACCAGGCCCATTACTGCACCACTGCGGAAGGCAATTTTCAGCCCGGAGTTCAATGAATTTCTTGCTGCGTTTGTAGTGCGGGCAGATGCATATGTGGCTGTTTTCATCCCGAAAAAGCCGGCAAGCCCGGAAAAGAAACCGCCTGTTAAAAATGCAAACGGAACCCAGGGATTTTGGACATGTAAACCATAGGCCATAAAAGAAAACAGAGCAGTAATAGTAAGGAAGACAAAGGTAACTATTTTATACTGTTGTTTTATGTAAGCCATGGCACCTTTACGTACATGGTCTGCAATGGCTGCCATTCGTTCTGTCCCTTCACTCTCTTTTATCATTTCTTTATAAAATATCCAGGCAAAAATGAGAGCTAGAACCGACCCGATAGGTACTATCCAAAAATAATGATTAAACATGAAAATACTCCATTAGCTGTTTCAGATACTCTGTTGGTTTATGAAAACCTTACATAAAATTCTTACTTATTTTATATGAACTTGTTGAAGACTGTCAATGCGATAATTTTGTGTTTAGGCATAATTTGAAAGAATCAAATTTGAGTGCTGTTGACAAATGGCATGATTTCGGTTTTCTTACGTTCGGTGATATCCCGGGCAATCCCTAAAACCACCATTTTGCCTTTAATCTTTACAGGATATGTGCTAATCTCCACCGGAACATGCGTTCCATCCTCACGGTTTAGAATAAATTCATCCGGCCCTGTAGTCTTCCCCCTTAAGTTTTTGGTTAGAAACTTTTCTGCTTGCTTGAGATCTTCATCAAGTTTTTTCTGTGTGGCAAACTGCTGGCGGAGTGCAAGCAGCTCCACGATTAACTGCTCTTTGGTACTGTCTTTATCTTTCATAATGAATCCCCCTAAGAGAGTCTCATTAAAGGGGTTAGCTCTCCTGTGATTGAACCCGAATCAACCGGGGATGAGTATCATGATGCAGTAAATCTTGCACAGCGAGTCCTGTCTGAACTGGAAAATTACATTCGTTCCTGTCCTGATGAATGGTTTATGTTTTGGCCTGTATGGTCTGACAAATAAGAATCGAATGGCCATTTGTACGATTATTGTGACTATCCAAATGCGACATCAAGCATCATCATTAACGAAAAACCTATCATTGCGCCCATGGTGGCTACATCTATATTGCCTTCACTCTGAGACTCAGGAATTACATCTTCGACCACGACAAAAATCATGGCGCCTGCAGCAAAACCCAAAGCATAAGGCAGGATAGGCTGTACCAGAATGACTGCGGCTGCTCCAAAAACACCGGCGATCGGTTCAACTATTCCGGATAACTGCCCATACCAAAAGCTTTTCAAGCGGGACATTCCTTCCCGTCTGAGAGGCATAGAAACCGCAAGTCCCTCCGGAAAATTTTGGATCCCGATACCGATCGCCAGGGTAATGGCTCCTGCTAAAGTAACAGAAGGTAACCCGGCAGCAAGAGCCCCAAAGGCAACTCCAACTGCAAGTCCCTCTGGGATATTGTGTAAAGTTATTGCCATAATTAACAATGTAGTTTTCTGCCAACTAGTTTTAATCCCCTCCGAATCTTTCAAGGTATAGCCACGGTGAAGATGAGGAAGTATTCTATCCACAATCCTTAAAAAAATACCTCCACCGAGAAAACCTGCCAAAGCCGGAAACCAGGCTGGGATATTTTTACCTGCTGATATTTCAATGGCTGGAGCCAGCAGTGACCAAAAACTGGCAGCGATCATCACTCCACCGGTGAAACCAAGCATGGCGTCGAGTAATTTTCTGTTCGCCTGTTTAGCCATAAATACGGTTGCTGCCCCAAGAGCTGTAACTGCCCATGTAAATCCTGTTGCAAATAGAGCCTGAATTATGGGATGAAAGTTTTTTAAGAAATTTATTATATTTTCCATCTTATAACATAATTAATTTTTGATCCGATTAATATTAAGCAATTAACCCTTTTTTACTAACAATTATGCTTGTTACTTGAAATTGCAGTTTTAATCAATATGTTTACGCTGATAAAATAAACCTCGTTCCTGGCGAACAGATTCAATTTTATTCTCTGATTCTAAAACATCAAGATATTTATTAATCTCATTGATATGTAATCCAAGAATTTTCACAAGGTCATCAATAGTACAGGGCCTTCTGCATATTGTTTCCCAAATTGCGGTTTCTGTATCTTCACGATAAGATTTTACTTTTTTTCGTTCGGGTGCAGCTGCAATGATTTCAACATTATCAAGATTCCAGAAGTCTACAATTTGTTGTAATTCATGTTTACTTGCCGCTCTTAAACCTTCAATTGTTCCTGGCCTGTCAAGAGTGTTCAATTGAATACTATCTGGTTTAATTTTTTCAAAAGCTTTTTTTAGTAATTGTAAGTCCTCAGGATTATCGTTATAGCCAGGAACAATTAGAACTTCCAGCCATATCTTACCACTGTATTCTTTTTTGAAATCTACAAGACCTTGTATGTATTCATTAATATTAAGCTTGGGAAACGGGCGGTTAATCTTGCGAAAAGACAACTCTGACGCCGCGTCCAACGATGGCAGCACGACATCTGCATCAAGCAGCTCTGCTCTGACCTGTTTTTGATAAAACAGAGTTCCGTTGGTTAAAACAGCAACAGGAATATTAGGATAATTTGATTTAATAAATTGTAAAACATCCCCAATGCGTGAGTTAAGAGTAGGCTCTCCGGAACCGGAAAAAGTAACATAGTCCGGCACAGGATTATTGGTAAGATAATGCTGCAATTCTTTTACGACAGCATCGTATGGAACATATTCATTTCTCTCAAGAGTTAATTTTGTAGTTCGTCCGCATTCACAGTAAACACAATTTAATGTACATACTTTGTGAGGGACAAGATCAATCCCCAATGACATTCCTAAACGCCGGGAAGGTACAGGACCAAACAAATAGTTATACATGGCTAATTGTTAAAATAGGGAAACATCCCAATTTTCATGCTCTCATTAATGCATCTGATATTATATACAAATTTATTAATAAAATTAAATTATAATTAATTAAATAATAAAAATTAAATAGGAACACATACTCCTCATGGAATTCTCTATTTCCTCGGACTCCTTGTTGACAGTATATGTTTTTTATCTATATTATTGTTGATGTGGTAGCACAAAGGGTGAAAATTTGATGAAATTGAGCGGAGATTGTTATAAATAAAAAAGAACTTTACTGGAAGAAAACGGAGAGAAAAAACACCAAGAAAACGCCGAACTGAAGACCAAAAGATTTTACTCCAAAAGATCTATTTTTGGGCCTATAGGTCTTCTGAATAAGGATTCGCAGGATCGTGAAGAAGTTTGGAATGAGGGAAGTTTTAGGAAAAGCAGAAGATATAACATCAAAGGACCAAAGTGCAGAATTTCTCCAGCTTCAAAAAAAACAATACGGATACCATATCATAACGTATTCAAAAAAAATAAGGGATTTGGCCAAAGCTCTTCGTTATGTCCCTGGCCAAAAGCATATTGTTTTCTTTTCATCTGGAATTGAATACCTCGCATTATCCCAAATAATGAGGGATTATGAGGAGATGACAAAAGAGATGGCAGCATCGAACTGTACCATCCATTCTGTATACACAGAAGCATCGGATGCAGACATGAACCTAGAATTAGATAAAGACACTTATGTTTTGGGTAGAAAAATGTCAGAGATCCCCAAAAAAGATAGCAAGGAAACCGGTGTTTTCTCGCTGGAAAGACTTTCTGAAGTCACTGGAGGAAGATACTCTGGGATACATCTTTTCCAACCTTTGGTCTTTATACCTGATAAAGAGGCCACTTATACATATGCACAAAAGGGGCAGAAAAAAGCAAATTCAGGTTTTCTTGATTTAGCGGCAATCTATCCCTCCATATCCGGGCAGTCATCTGTTCTTATCGAGGAAGTGGATAAAGGAGTAAGCAAGCTTTTGGCTGAAGTCAGGTGCTTGATGATTGGCATTCAGGACCCAGAAATCGACCTCTCTGCTAGCCTTATCCCTCTTTCCAATACTCAGGAAGTTATGCCCCTGTCTTTTTCTATCCTTTCGTGTTCAGAAAAAAAGGAGATGGACATCCTTCTGCTGGAGTTTCGGCTGCCAGAATTGGAGAGCGGTCAATATTCTTTAAATCTTGTTGCAAACGAGATAAAGACCAAATCCATATCTGAAGTTAATCTGCCTCTTAAAATAAAATCACAGCGCTGAGACTGAGCATATAGGGATAGGAATTTGGTTTTTGTGTTGATGTCAGCCGGCTCTCATTTTTTCCCCTTTCTTGTTATGGTTCCCGAAAGGATATAAGAATGTTGTTTCATCTTAATCCACTCACCTTCATCAATCCCAATTGAATTGCCGCATTGGCATTTAATTTTACTACCGTCTCGGACACTATAATCCTCAATTATTCGGTCTTTCCAGCAGTGCCATAATCGTCCTTTTCCAATTTTCTTATATCTAAAAATTTTCTTTTTGCAATTTAAACATTTTATAGTTAGCATTTTGATTTATACTGCCTTATAAATTACAAGCAACGAAAGAACTACGACAAATATTGACAATCCCATTTCCAACCACTTAGATTTTGTTTTTAATGAAATTAGACTCCCAATTCTTACACCAATAATTGAGCTAACAATAACTACTATGGCTGGTAACAATACAATATCACCGCGATACCAATAGATAATGACTGCTGCGGATGCCGTAAAGATGGTTACAAATAATGACGTCGCTATTGCCGCATGGATGTTTAGTCTCATTATTTTTAAGAAAGATGGAAAAAGAGAACCCCCGCTTCCACCACGCATGCCTGTGAGTAAATTTAGAATAAATGCTCCAACGGAAATATTCATTTTGTCTGGTTTGATTTGTTGAGCCAGTTTGGGGCTAATCTTATCAAAATAAATTCCCATGACTGTAATAATGGAAACGATGACAAAAATAATTGCCAGTATTAAATTCGGTATTAATCCTGCCATGCCTGCACCAACAATCGATCCTAAAATTCCTCCGATAGCTATATAGGGTGAAATTTTCCAATTTATATTTTTTCTGTGACTTATAGCGCCTATAAAAGAAGAAAAAGGGATTACAATTAAATTAATGCCAAAAGCGCCTAGTAATGGTAACCCGACCAAATTAAGCAAGGGGATTCTTATAGAACCACCCCCTATGCCAAACATACCGCTCATATATCCCGAAAATAAACCAATCAACAAATAACCGAGGAAATGAATTTCCAATTTGATTTACTCCAATTTCTTAAGAATTCAACCGCTAAACTTAATTACTTATTAATGTCCCTGGATAGCATTTATTTTTTAATCTCTTGATTAATGCTTACTTCAACCAATGCCTGTTCAATTTTCCCCTTTTTAAAAATGAGTTTCATGCCTCTCTCTTGCAGCCTTGCTATCCCTTTTTTACCGATAAATGTGGATATCACGATTGAGCAATCATCAAGTAACTCATAGACATCCAGGGTTTTTAAATGCTGCATCGTATTTGCAAAGGGATTGTTTCTTTTCTCAATGAGTTTAAATTGATCACCATTTTCAATTTCATAAATAAACATCTTTTTTGCCATCCCCAACATCTTCGGGAAAATATTTATGCCATCATTCGTTGGAACGGCAATTCTTACGCTATTTTCTTTATTGGCATCCATTTTCTGGGCTTTCAATAATCTGACATATTTTTTAAAAAAGAGAAATTCTTCAAAGCCATTGAAATAATAATTTGCCAGTATCTGTTTCCAATCTCTTTCAATAAAATCAAACGCATATTTGCATTCAATGTTTTTAAAAATAAAACGGTACAATGACGGCATCTCATTCATGTTAAATTCGGCAAAATCGAGGATGAAAAACGCACCACCGGGTTTTAAATGGTTGTAGATATTTTTCAGTATTGTCTGTCGGACTTCATGAGGGAAGCCGTGGATCACAAAGCTGGTAAATATTTTATCAAATTGCTCTGAAATATCAAATGGCAGGTCAATTCTTTGACTGATAAATGTAATATTTTTATTTTTAGCGCATTTTTTATTGAATTGTCTTTCCATAATAGACGAAACATCCATACCTGTTATTTTTCCGTCATCACTCAGATATTTTGCCATAATGCAGGCGTTGCGACCGGTGCCGCAGCCTAAATCAAGAATTTTATCTCCATGCTGAATATTCATTGCCCTAATTGCCCTATGAATAAAGCCGCGATAAAGACCCAGTGTAGCCATGTTCATGACCGTATCATAATTTCTTGCCGAAAAGGGCTTTAATTCAACACGCGAATCAGGATATATTTTGTCCGTTTTTGAGTTCATTTTTTACAATCCATTTTGTAGATAAAATAAAATGACAAAGAAATAATAATAATAAATAGTATAAAAAACAGGTCCAGTCAACAATAATACGAAGCAATGTGATAACAAAGCAATAGTGTCCCCATCAACTGCTGAGCTAAAATGTCCCCTTCGGAAAGGAGGCAGGCATGAAGGAGAAAATAACATTGAGCATGCGTGAGATTCATCGGTTAAAGATTTTAGAGCAAGTTGATAGAGGGGCCCTTTCGTTAATATACGGGACAGAGGTGCTAAAGATCAGCTACCGTCATGGGAAGCGGTTGCTGGCGAGGTATCGCCGGGATGGGCCTGAGGGGTTAGCTCACAAGGGACGAGGCCGTGTGGCTCATAATGCTTTTGATCCTGCGGTTCGTGAGATTGTAATAAAACTTCATCAGGAACGTTATTCTCAGTTCAATGACTCTCATTTTGTAGAGATGTTGGAAGAGCGGGAGGATTTGCAGATCAGCAGGGAGACAGTGAGTGGCTGGTTGAGGGAGGCTGGGATAGGACCGAAACGCAGACGCCGTCCACCTCGGCATCGAAGCCGGCGCCCCCGACGTCCCCAGATGGGTCTCATGATGCAATGGGACGGGAGTCCCCATAAATGGTTCGGTCCCCAGAGGCCTTCCTGCAGCCTCATACATGCCACTGATGATGCCACAAGCTATGTGCTAGGCCTGGTCTTCCGGCCTACTGAAGACGCCATTGGTTATCTCAAGCTGCTTGACATGGTACTCAGACGGCATGGGATCCCTGCCTCTGTCTACCAGGACCGCCACAGCATACTGCAGAGAAACGACAAGCACTGGAGCCATGAAGAAGAGCTGGCTGGATCGCGTTTTCCCACTAATGTGGGAAGAGTCCTTGAAGAGTTAGAGATCAAGACCCTTACAGCTTATTCAGCTCAAGCTAAAGGACGTATTGAACGACAGGGCGGTACGTTTCAAGATCGCCTGATTGCTGAGATGGCCTTAGAGGAAATAACCGATATGGATAAAGCTAATCAGTGGGTCGAAGCCAACTTCCTGCCGCGCTATAATCGCCGTTTCGCCAAAAAAGCAGAAAAACCAGGATGCGTCTTTCGAAAGATAACCAATGAGCAGCGTTACCGACTGGTCTCTTTCGCCTATAAAGCCACTGTAGCCAATGACAACACCATACGCCTGGGAGGGCTTACTATTGATATCCCTCCTGGACCAAATAAAAGATCCTATGCCAAGCGCCGCGTCCTAGTACGTCAACACCTGGATGGAGCATGGACCGTATGGCTGGGTGAAACCTGTATTGCCAAACACTCACCAACTCCTCTCAGAGCACCTGTAAAGAGGCGTGTAGTTTTACGCAGTAAATCGGCGTATACTTTTACGCACCCTGAGG
>CAZYMU010000022.1:0-50721 GCA_964648465.1 uncultured Eubacteriales bacterium
GGGTGCGTAAAAGTATACGCCGATTTACTGCGTAAAACTACACGCCTCTTGACACCAGGCCGTACTGCCATGTATCCAGGTTTAGAATAATGTCTTTCCTTGGGGTAAGTTCATTAATATGGTCAGCCTTATCAAGGTCAGATGCCGTGTAGTAAAGGGCTGTTACTGATAGAACATCATCAGCAGCTATAAGAAGGCCTTCACCTGAACTGTCTGTAAAGGCTGCCCAGCGGACATCTTCCTTATTCCCTGTTTCCTGCGGTCTTACATACGGTACATATTGCTCTGAAACCGTACTGTGGTATAAGCTGACAGCAGCTCCTGTCTTGCGATCAGGATAATTTTCATGCGGGCCGCGGCCGTACCAGTGGAAATTTTTAAAATCTCCCATAACTGTGAGTTGGATCCCTAGCTTTGGCAGAATCGGCAGTTTTCCAAACGGCTTTATATCATTGTCCACTTGAATCCAACCGTTGCTTTGAACAGTGTAGGTGCAATTATGTTCAAACCCGCTTTCTTTAGTGCCGCAACATGTAATATGGGCAGACACTTGAATATCTCCATTTTCTAATTTTTTTATATGAAAATCTTTAACCTGGCGTTTAAGTTTGTCCAGTCCTGCCTGATACCAGCTCTTTGCAAGATGCCGGTTGTTATCAGTGGGCGCCCTGAAAGCATTCAAGACCGGGCCTCTGATATTGTCTTGGGCATTTTTGATTACTGCCTTGTCTTTATAAACAAGAGAGTTTATTGTCCCACTCTCACGGCTGAAAATAATATTAAAATCCTTTCCGCTGATTTTGACAAGTCCATTAGATTCCGTTAGCTTTAATTTGACCGCACTCCTTTTATATAGTGCTTTTCTGGCTGGTACATTAAAAGGTACTTTGAACTGTTCCCATGCAATTTCATGACCTTTATCTGCCCATGTTGTGTCTCTGCTCAGATTAAAAGTCACTTTTAGCCAGTATTCAGCACTTGGTGCGAGTGCCGGTTTTTTTGCAGGCAGAATAATAGATTTTTTGTCCCCTGGAGCAATATCCAGCGGTCCTAGCGTGCTATGCTGAATAACTTTCCCATCCTCAGACAGGCTCCATTTGAAGTCAAATTCGTTGAGATTAGTGAAAAAATATTTATTATGGATTGTTATCTTCCCCTGGGTTATGTCATCAGCCTTGATTCCAACATTCTGGTATACTTTTTTGACTTCCCACATCTTTGGAGGAATCTTTCGGTCTGGAAATACAAGCCCGTTGATGCAGAAGTTCCCATCGTTTGGCTCATCGCCGTAATCGCCGCCGTATGCCCAGAATTCTCTGCCGTCCGGTGATTTTCTACGGAAGCCCTGATCGACCCAATCCCAGATGCATCCGCCCTGCAGATATTTGTATTTTTCTATAGCATCCCAGTATTCCTGCAGATTGCCGACTGCATTTCCCATGGCATGGGCATATTCGCAGAGAATCAAAGGTCTATCTTGTTTTGTTTCGGCATATTTTATGATGCTTTCAATTCTGGAGTACATCGGGCAGACTATATCTGTATGAGGTTTCCTGCCTGCACGTTCATAATGAACGAGCCTCGATGGATCCCTGCGGTGAATCCATTCGCTCGCAAACTCAAATGTTGTCCCGTCTCCAGCTTCGTTTCCCATGGACCAGAAAATCACAGAAGGATGATTTTTATCGCGCTCAACAACACTGATAATTCGATCCATGTGTGCCTTTTTCCATTCAGGTTTGTTCGCAAGAGTTTTTTCTGGAGAATAGCCAATACCATGCGATTCGATATTTGCTTCATCTATAAGATAAATTCCATATTTGTCACAGAGATCATACCATTTTGGGTCGTTTGGATAATGGCTTGTCCGAACTGTATTGATATTAAACTGTTTCATGAGCTTAATATCTTTGACCATGGATTCGAGGCTAACGTAATGCCCTGTATCAGGGTCATGTTCGTGCCGGTTCACGCCTTTGATAAGGATAGGAGATCCATTTAGCAGTAACTGGCCGTCTTTTATTTCAACTTTGCGGAATCCAAAATTGGTGCGTTCGACTTCGAGGATCCTACTTTCAGAGTCCTTAAGCATTATAAGCAAAGTGTAAAGATTAGGCTTTTCTGCTGACCACTTGAGCGGATTAGTAACATGAGCTTTCATCTTGATAGTGCTCTCCGCACCTGGTGCTATATATTTAGTGGAACCTTCCATTAGTACATGAGGGCCAACATGTTTTCCTGCCGCATCCAGCATGCAAACCTCAACTTTGGGGTTTTCGAATCCACTGTTAGAGTAATTTCTTACTCTGGCCGTGATTTTTAATACTGCCTCATGATACTCATCATCCAGGCTGCATACTGTTTCAAAATCTCTAATGTGAACAGAAGGAGTAGAAAGCAAGTAAACGTCACGGAAAATACCACTGAGCCGCCAGAAGTCTTGGTCTTCAAGGTAAGACCCGTCAGACCAGCGGTAAACCTCTATTGCTAAAATATTGCGGCCGCTGGATATATATTCTGTGATATTGAATTCTGCGGGCGTCCTGCTTCCCTGGCTGTAGCCAACCTTTTTTCCATTGACCCAGAGGTAAAATGCAGATTCGACACCGTCAAAATGAATAAAGACCTCACGGTCTTTCCATTCTTCGGGAATCTCGAATTCTCTCCGGTATGACCCGACAGGATTATAGTCATGCTGGATGTATGGAGGATTTTTCTTAAATGGATAGCGTACATTTGTGTAAATTGGCCTTCCGAAACCCTGCATTTGCCAGTTGCCAGGGACTGAAATATCCTTCCACTTGCTGACATTGTAGGAGAGCTTGTAAAAATCAAGCGGGCGGTCAGCAGGTTTTGAAACCCAGTTAAACTTCCACTTCCCGTTGAGTGACTTGAAGAAACTTGAAGCTTTCTTCATTCCTTCTAAAGCTGTCTTGAAATCTTCATAAGGCATCAGTGTGCAGTGTGCAGGCTCTTTGTTGAATCCTATAATTTCAGGGTTTTCCCAGTCATTGTTTTCCTGGGTGTATATTTGACTGTGAAGAAAACCCAACATGAAAATACACAATAAAATAGCTGTGAACGAAATATTCTTTGATTGTCTAATGGTAATCTCTATCCTCTTTGTTCTGAATCAATTATTTTTTCCGGGTCCGTAAAGAACCATTCCCGGGCGTGCTCCCATATATTTGTCATTTTCTATAACAATTTTTCCATTGACGATGATATAAGAAAATCCCTCGCCATACTGATGAGGATTGGAAAATGTGGCCTTGTCTTTTATATTTTCATAATCAAAAATTGTAATATCTGCAAACATTCCTTCTTTTATCAAGCCTCTATCTTTCAAACTAAAAACCTGTGCAGGAAGAGAAGTCATTTTTCGGATTGCTTCTTCAAGTTTCAACACTCCTTTTTCCCTAACATAATGAGAAATAACTCTGGGAAAAGTACCATAATTTCTCGGGTGTGGAACTCCTTCTCCAAAGACTCGGACAGCTCCATCGGAAGCGTGCATGGTGTAGGACAATTTCATCAAATATTGGACATCTTTTTCATCCATCTGAAAGAAAACGCCTGAAGCTCCTCCATTTTTTTCAATCTCAATGATTAAATTCACACCGTTCTGGATGGTAGGCTTCTGTCCACGAGAAATAAGAATTTCCTTTAGATTTTTCCCCTGATAATCGGGATTCTTTCTGTAACTTGCGATATATATTGTCTCGAGCTTATCGATTCCTTTTGTTGAGGTTAATCTCCTTTCGATAATGTAATTTTTTATTCTATTGTAGGTCTTCCTATCTTTCAATCTCTTTAAAAACTCTTCCGTTCCTCCTTCGAATGCCCAGGAAGGAAAACTGCTGGTAAAGCCAGAACTGGTTGCCGTATAGGGATACTGGTCAAGATGAACATTTACTCCTCTTTTCTGAGCCTTTTCGACAGGTTCTGTAATCATCTCATGCTCTCCCCAGACACTATCTTTAGCTAATTTTATATGAGATATCTCTACAGGAATTCCGTTTCTTTCTCCTACTTCAATAGCTTCTTTGATGGCTTCAGTAATATGATCCCCCTGGTCCCGGATGTGAGATGCGTAAATTCCCTTATATGGAGCAATAGCTGAAGCTAAATTTACAAGCTCTTCAGTAGTGGAATAGATTCCAGGTAGATAAGCCAGTCCTGTGGAAAACCCAAGAGCCCCTTCCCTCATTTCTCCATCTATTAGCGTTTTCATTTCTTCAAGCTCCTCTGGAGTAGGGTCCTCCATTTTATATTCCATGACTTTTCTTCTTATTGTATTATGACCTATAAGGCAGCCAAAATTGAGAGCAATTCCCTCTTTTTCAAGCTTTGAAAATAGCTCTTTCAAAGGGAAAGGATGGCCTCCACAGTTTCCTCCAATTACAGTTGTAACCCCTTGATGAATATAATTATCAACAGTTGGTATTTTTGCAATTCCTCTGTCACAATGAGTGTGAACATCGATAAAACCCGGAGTCAATGTTAGACCTTTTGCGTCGATTATTTTCTTCGCATTATTTGTAGCAACATCCCCTAATTTTATTATTCTACTGTCTTTTATTCCCACATCACTTGTGAATCCAGCTTTTCCGGAACCATCAATGATTTGAGCATTCTTTATTACAAGATCATATGATTGCTTAGGAGAAAAACAGTTTGAAAGGAATATAGAAAAAAAGAATCCTCCAGCTAATAAAAAGATTAAGACGGACTTTTTCATTATTACCTCCTTAATTTTAATAATTTTATTCCAATCTTGGAATGGATAAATCTTACTCAAATATAGGTTTTTGGACTTGGTATGATTTCTAATCATTTTTGTTAAATTTTGGCCCTTTTATCTCCTCTATTGCCAATATTATAGTGAACAAACATATCAAGTCAATCATAAACCATCCAAAAGAATGAATATTAGGGAAGATCCCGGAATAACGAAACAATCTAATCCTTTTTTACTTTTGCTGCTGAAGGGACAGTGCTTATAGAGGCCCTTGTAAATAAAGCAGATTACGAAAATTAATTATAAGATGAAGCAAGGTCGTACATTTTTCGTCATCTGCCGAGAGTTAAAGGTCATTCATCGAGTAATACTAACAATATTCTCCTAAACTGCTTATATTGAGGTAGAAATTTAACCTGTGGAGGGAAAAATGGAAAAAAAAGCAAGTATTAATCTTGATTTAAAAGTGATCATCGGGCTGGTTATCATTTGTGCAGGTATTCTTTTTCTGCTTGAAAATTTGGGCGTTGCTGTCGGAATAGACATGTGGGATTTCTGGCCTGTAGCGCTCATTTTGATCGGCTTGAGCCATATCTCCAAGCCCAGTGAAACACGGAAGGGCTTTAGCGGGGCGATCTTTATTATTGTCGGAGTATTGTTCCTTTTGAACAATTTAGATATTATAGTATTTGATATAGGAACATTATGGCCGATCATCGTGATTTTAATCGGAATAGCGATAATTAAAGATGCAATATGGGGAGGTCATAAAACTCCATCCTCTAGTGATAACTTTAATCTTTCATTTATCCTGGGAGGAGGAGAGTACAGATTTACTTCAGACCAATTTAAAGGCGGAAAATTGGCTGCATTCATGGGTGGTGGAACAATTGACCTGAGAGATGCTGACATCCAGATCGATTATGCAGTGATCGATGTATTTGCTTTTATGGGAGGAATTGAAATAAGAATACCCCGGCACTGGTATGTTAATATGCAGGGAACACCTATTCTTGGCGGGATAGACAATAAAACAGTTGTAATGTCACAGGAAGAAAGAGCAGCACATCCGGAAAAAGCGATTAAAAAACTTACTATAAAAGGAATGGCTATAATGGGAAGTATCGAGGTAAAAAACTGACATGTTTCCTTATCTTCGCTCACCTAAGAATTATATTTTAATCACGGTCATATGGAGCCCGGTAGTTATCTGTATGACCGTTCTGGTGAGCAGTCTTACAGGCTTATCTTTTTCAGCAGCTGTCATACTCACAGTTCCACCTATAATGGTGGAACTTTTTTTCTGCCTTTCTTCCTGGTACCTGTGTAAAGCTATGCTCCCGGAGCGAAAAAATCTGGTCAGTATTATTCTAAGACAGGGTGTGGCCGCCTTAACGATGACAGGAATATGGCTGCTGTTTACAATGTCTTACAGCGAGGTCCTGGATTTTTTCCTTAACACCAGGATATGGAGGGTACGGTTCGATCAAGTCTTTCTTCTCTTTGCAGTTGCAGGGATTTTCCTGTATTTTCTGGCTGCCTTGATCCACTATTTGGTTCTCTCCCTGGAAAAAAGTAGAGAGGCAGAACAGCAGGCACTAAAGAACCGTTTACTTTCCAGCCGCACCGAGTTAAACTCGCTTAAAGCAACTATTCACCCACACTTCTTATTTAACAGTCTAACCGCCCTGAGTACTTTGACTAAAACATCACCTGAGCTGGCATATAGGGTTTGTATACAGCTTTCCGATTTTTTACGCTACAGTCTGGTTTATGCCCGGAAGGAATGGGTGAGTGTGAAAGATGAACTCGAAAACATAAAAAACTACCTAGGAATTGAAAAAATCCGGCTGGGTAAACGACTGACACTCGATTTTAATATAAATGAGCAAGCTATGGCAGAGCAGCTTCCTCCTTTTTCACTTTTACCGCTTGTAGAAAATGCCATTAAACACGGCTTTCAGCAGACTACCGAATCCGGCACACTTACTCTGCAAATAGAAAAATATCCGAATTCCCTGCTGATTTTGGTTAAAAATCCCCTGGATAAATCTGCTCAGGCCCAAACAAACCCGGGATACGGACTAAAAGCACTGAAACAACGTCTTGCAAATGCATATGGGGATAACACAAAGCTGATCATCAGCCAAAAAGAAGGTGATTTTATCGTCAAACTGCAGATCCCATTAGAGGGAAAAAATGAATAGAAAACGAGCCATTATCGTCGATGATGAAACTCTAGCCCGAAAAGCCCTTAGAATGGTTATTGATAGGTTCGAAGAGATCGAAATCATTGGGGAATGTTCAGACGGGTTTGAAGCAGTAAAAGCAATAAATGAAAAAAGACCAGACATAGTATTCCTGGATATTCAGATGCCGAAACTGGATGGCTTTGACGTACTGGAGCTTCTAGGAAAGGATACTCCCTTTATAGTCTTTGTAACCGCATATGATGAATACGCTCTGCAGGCATTCGAGGCCCATGCCCTGGATTACCTTTTGAAGCCGGTTAAACCCGAACGTTTGGCAAAAACACTAGACCGGATCAAAGAACGTTTCCCGGGAAAAAGCAGACAGCCTGTTGATAAATTACTGCAGCAGCACCGTCTGAAAGATGTTCCACATAAAAGAATCCTTGTAAGGGACCGGGGGAACATCTACATAATACAGGCAGAGAATATCACTTATATCGAAGCTCAGGGCGATTATGTTTGCATAAATACACTAAAAAAATCTTCCCTAAAGAATGACACCTTAGCTAATATGGAAAAGATGCTCGATCCCCGAAAATTTTACAGAATACATCGTTCCTATATCCTAAATATCGATTATATGAGCAAGATCGAACCCTATACAAAAGACAGCCGTGTCGCGATTTTAAAGAATGGCAAAACCCTGCCGGTAAGCCGCTCCGGATACAGCCGGATCATGAAGCTATTATGATAAAAAACTCAACTAAACCAGAATAACGTAGAATTAAACATTTGATTCTTGGACTTGTTCTGATTTCTACTCATTTTTATTAGATTTTTGCCCTTTTCACTTCTCTATTACCAATTCTATTTCGTCGCACCTTCCTATATGACTGGAAAGTGCAGATGTGGATGAAATCGGCTCAATCCTGGTGATTGATATCTTCCATAGAAAGTCACTAAGATTTTTCTTTGATTATTCTATCAGCTCGGTAGCTTTTATGGGGATATCCGCGATTGTATCCACCACATGTGCTCCCGCTTTTTTTAATATTTCCACTTTGCCGGCATGTGAACCACGCGAACCTTCCACAATGGCGCCAGCATGAGAAAACCTGGTCCCGGACTTGGCGGCCTTGCCCCCGATATATGCAATCACCGGCTTTGTCAGTTTTCCCGCATCTATCAGTCCGGCGACTAGTTCTTCTTGAGTCGAGCCGATCTCCCCAAACATGACTATGAGTTCAGTCTGGCCGTCCTTTTCAAAGAGTTTCATTACCTCTGGGTGGGGAAGGCCTACGACCGCATCTCCTCCGACATGAATGATGGTGCTCTGACCCAATCCGGCCTCGGTTAGATAATAGGAAATCGCAGACGTCATGCCTCCGCTTCTGGAGCTTACTCCGATAGGACCGGGTCTGAACCATTCGCTGGCCTTCTCCGCCCGGCCGCCGATCATGCCGATAACAGCTTTTCCGGGACTGACAAGGCCCAGTGTATTGGGCCCTACAAAACGTGCACCTTTAAGCTGAGCAAAACGGGATATTTCGAGCACATCATGAATTGGGACACGGTCAGGTATCAGAACAATGAGTTTCACCCCAGCGTCAATGGCTTCCAGCGCCGCGTTTTTTACAAGCGCCGCCGGTACAAACACGACACTGATATCAATAGGCCCGGTTTTTTCCCATGCCTCTTCCACTGAATCAAAAACCGGGATTTTATAGACAAATTCACCGCCTTTGCCAGGCGTAACACCGGCTATGACCCTGGTCCCATAGTCTTTCATCAACCGGGCCCGGACCATCCCCTCGCGGCCGGTTATGCCCTGGACGATTACTCTTGATTTTTCATTAACTAAAATTGCCATTTTCTCTTTACTTTTTCACCATTTCATTAGAATTTTTAATTACTTTATCCCTGTACTCGTTAAGCCCGGGTATCGGTAGATCAATAAACACCGCATCTTTTGCATGGAATTTGCAGAAGATCTCACAGGCAAGGCATTCAGTACATTTGCCTTTTTTGGCATCTTCTCTTCCAATAGCCAGCACCGGCAGTCCCTCATGAAGCTGCAAAACGCCCGCAGAGCAGGCCTCGATACACCCATGCGAATGGCAGTCCAGGCATTTATTGTGGTCAATTGAAATCTTACCGGTAACCGTATCAAAAGAATAGCAATCTGAAGGTGGCACGGTCTTTTCTAAAGGAATAACCCGGTGCGAGCCGAAATCATTATCCTTTATCAGTTCTTCCATTCTTTGGGCGCAAAACTCGGTGGAATCATTCTTCCCGTAGCCTTCGACCTTTCCTGGAATATCTTTAAGATAAGCCTCTAGGATCTCAATGGCTTTTTCTTCAAAATTTCCCCCCAGCCTTATTACTGCTGGAATACTCATCTTTTCTGCATAAAAGGCCTTGACCAGTCCCCGTGCGGAGTGAAACTGTTCCTGACTGGCTACACCGGAACCTGATGCAAAATATCCCTTTATATTCGGCTGGGATAGGATGATCCTGGCAGCCCGGTAAACCTTGGAGGCGGAAGGGTTGCCGCTGGTATCACAGTAATTCGCCAGTTTAAATCCTCGGTTTAGGACCGCATCCATAGACATCATAGAACCGCCTCCGCCCGCACCATTGAATCCCAGAGCCATATCCTCTTCCATGATGTTCTCCATCATCTGGAGAAAATAAAAAGTCCCCCTATGGTCTTTTTCTTCTACATGATAAGCGATCCGTTCCAGTTCAGTCGGAGGCCGGTCAAACTCACGGGCCACTTCGATTCCCAGTTCCGGGTGGCGAAAAACTGCATAGTCATCTACAGTGAAATGACAATCAGCCGCATATACCAGCCCGTCTTCAGCCAGGACCAGGGGATTCATTTCCACAGAGCGGGCATCATTGGTATGGGCTACTTTATACAAGCGGGCTAAAATGGAGGACAATTGGGTGAGGACTTTTCCCGATAGGCCTGTCCTGCGTACCATATTACGCACTTCATACTCTTTGAGTCCTTTTAAGATATCGATAATGATGCGGGAGATCTTCTCGGGAGACTTCCGGGCTATATCTTCGATTCCTGTCCCACCCACGGAGCTGAAAATAAGCAGCGGGGATTTAGCAGCGTCATCTATAACGAGTCCAGCAAAATATTCCGATTCAATCGCCAGTTTTTCTTCTACCAGCACTTTTTCCACTATAAAGTTTTTTACTTTCATCCCCAATAAAGCCTGGGCTTTAGCTTCAGCCTCTTCCGGTGAAGCAGCAAATTGAATACCTCCCAAACCGGCCCTGCCTGTGACCCAGACCTGTATCTTGATCACCACTGGTTTGCCTATCTCCTGTGTAATCCGGCGCGCTTCCTCAGGGGATGAGGCTACGCTTCCTTCAGGAACACGGATCCCGGCTTCTTTTAAAAGCTCTTTACTCTGGTACTCATATAATCTGGCCATTTATCCTTTCCTCCATTAGGGTGGATTATATTTTTTTTGTTTTGAAAAAACAACCGGAACATCATCTTCCATACTGCAATTGATAGAGCCCGTAGTAAAGGCCCTTTTTTCTGAGGAGCTGCGTATGATTCCCCTCTTCTACTATCCTCCCCTTGTGCATAACCAGTATCCGATCGCAATGCCGGATGGTGGAAAGCCTGTGAGCGATGATTATGGAAGTCCTTCCCTCCATCAGCTTGAGGAGGGCATCCTGGATGAGGGACTCTGTCTCGGTATCGATGTTGGCCGTGGCCTCATCTAAGACCAGGATGTGGGAGTCAAAGGCCAAGGCTCGGGCAAAGGAGAGCAACTGTCTCTGGCCTGTAGAAAGGGTTATTCCCATTTCCTTTACCTCCTCGTCATATCCCCCAGGGAGCCTCTTTATAAACTGGTGGGCATTGGCTACCTTGGCCATCTCCACCAGTCTCTCATCGCTGATCTCATCTTTTCCCAGCCTGATATTCCCCTTTATATCCCCAGCGAAGAGGAAGACATCCTGCATAACAAGTCCCATCTGAGACCTGAGCTGTGCCCTATCCATCTTAGCAATGTTTATCCCATCGACCTTGATTTCCCCCCTCTGAGGCTCATAGAACCTCTCTAAAAGATTTATAATTGAAGTCTTGCCCACCCCTGTAGCTCCCACAATAGCTACCGATTCTCCTGGCTCAACCGATAAATCTATGTCCTTGAGTACCCAATTGTTTAGTTGGTAAGCAAACCAAACCCCGGAAAATTCCACTCTTCCCTTTACCTTCGGTGGTCTCTTGGGTTGAAGCGGATCTTTAATCATCGGCTTTTCGTCTAAGAGGAGAAATATCCTCTCCGATGAGGCCATTGCTGCCTGCATAGTGTTATACTTCTCGGAAAGATCCCTAATAGGACGGAAAAACATCTGGATGTAAGATAAGAAAGCCACCAAGGAACCAAGGCTAAGGGTCTCGGAGATAACCTTTCCACCTCCATACCAGACTAGAAGGGCAATGCCCAAGGAACTGATGATCTCAATTATGGGTCTGAAGACGGCAAAGACCTTTATCTGTTGCATATTGGCCAGGAAATTTTCGTGGTTTATTCGGCTAAACCTCTTATAATTCTCCCTCTGCCGGTTAAATATCTGAACCACTCTCATCCCGCTGATATTCTCATTGAGTGAGGAGTTTATCCTGGCTATCTTCAGCCTCACCAGCCTAAAGGCATCTCTGGCCTTAAGCCGGAAAACCATAGTGGTCCAGATAGTAAGGGGGATAACGACGAAACTAACCAAGGCCAATCGCCAGTTTATATGAATGAGGACCACAACGATTCCCAAGAGGATGAAGATGTCCTTGAAGAGGTTTATGAGCAGCTCGGTGAACATCTCATTCAGGACCTCCACATCATTGGTTGCCCTGGTAACTAAACGCCCTACTGGATTGCGGTCAAAGAAGGAGAGAGAGAGCTTTTGTAGGTGAGAGAATATCTTCATCCTTAAATCATACATCAGCTTCTGGCCTGTGTGTTGCATAAGGTAAACCTGACCATAGTTGAATCCAAAGCCTAAAAGCAGGATGGAGAAGAAGATTAGGGCAATCTTCTTTACCCCGGAGACATCCCTCTTTCGCAAGAGAAATCGGTCGCCCCTCTTGATCTTTCGCATGTCCTTATAGGAGATAAAATAACATTTCCGGGCTCTATGGAAGATAGAACCATATTTGGCCAGAAGCTCTTGTTCTTCCATTACCCCTAAGGTTCCATCACTTAATAGATAAAACTTCTCGCTCTTCAGAAGGCCCATCTTCTCCAACTGGTAATGATCCCTTCTATCCATTCCCCTCAGATTCCTAGAACTAACGAGAAACGTTTTTTCCCCCACGGGGATGAGCTTTTGACCATATGTTTCCTTGATTTTCTGTTCGAATTGGCTTTCCTTATCTGAAAAAGTAATCACCCTGCTGGAAACAACTATGTGCTTATCGATGGCCATTTTTGTTAAATAGGGGAGGGAAAGGTCAAATCCGGTGATAAAAAGGAGAAGAAAGATACAGAAAAAGATTATTTTTCGGTAGGGTTTAGCAAAGCCCAATAGCCTCTTCATAAGCCGGACATCATAGGGCCTGCTGAGCACCTCTTCCTCATGAAATCTGTGAGTCATCATCTTTCCTCGATCTCCTCCTCGATTTGCTGCTTTCGATAGATGCGGCTATATAGTCCATCAGAAGCTATAAGCTCTTGATGGGTTCCCTCCTCAACGATTTCCCCTTGGTCTAAGACAAATATCTTGTCAGCATCCTTGACTGTGGATAGCCTATGAGAGATGACTATTGTAGTTCTCCCCTTTATCGTCTGCTGAAGATTTTTCAAGATTTCTTCCTCAGTATCGGCGTCCACAGAGGAGAAGGCATCGTCCAAGATAAGGATTCGCGGGTCAATGAGCAAAGCCCGAGCAATGGCTAATCTCTGCTTTTGCCCCCCAGAGAGGGTAACTCCCCTCTCGCCAATCACTGAAAGATAGCCATGAGGGAACTCCGTAATCTCCTGGTGAATACCGGCGATCTGGGCTACTTGATAAATCCTTTCATCCTCAACATCTAACTTACCAAAGGCTATATTCTCCTTGATTGTATCGGAGAAAAGAAAAGTATCTTGGGGAACATAGCCAATGAACCTCCTCAGCCCCTTTAAGGGTAGGGACCGAAGCTCCTGGCCATCGATGTAAAGTTCCCCATCTTCCGGATCGAAGATGTGGGGAATGAGGCTGACCAGTGTGGATTTGCCAGCTCCCGTCTTTCCCACTATGGCTACAAACTCTCCTGGCTGGATGGAGAGACTTACCCCCTTAAGGATTGGTGGAGAATCACGATCATAGGAAAAGGTAAGACTTTTAAACTCTATCTTTCCTCTGATTTCCACATCTCCGGAAAAATCCTTAATCTCTGACTCAGTCTGCAAGATCCTGTTTATCCTTCCCATAGATGAACTTCCTCTTTCCAAGAGGTTGGTTACCCAACCTATTCCCATTAGCGGCCAGATCAAAATATCTAAATAGTAAATAAAGGCAACGAAATTCCCCATGCTGATGGATTTGAGGATTACTTGTGGCCCCCCTAAAAGCAGCACGATGGCTACCCCTAAATTGGCAAAGAGCGTAATCAGGGGAAAGAAAGCTCCCCAGATTCTCACCAGATTCATGTTCTTATTCACATAGTCTTTGTTCACTTGAGAGAATCTATCCGTTTCGTTATTCTCCTGTACATAGGCCTTCACCACCCTCATTCCGGAAATGTTCTCCCGCACCCTCTCGGTTAAAATGGAGAAACTGGCCTGCACCTTCTCAAACCTCCTGTGGAGCATTCCTCCAAACTTGAGGACAAAAAAGACCAAAAGGGGTGCAGGCATTAGGGCAAAAAGAGTTAATCTGGGGCTGATGTAAAGCATAAAACCTATAGAGGCCGTCCCTAAGACAAGAACATCTGTAAGTATGACAAAGCCCATCCCCATAGCTCTCTGCACCGCTTTGATATCATTTGTGGCATGGGCCATAAGGTCGCCGGTCTTGTGGTTGTTGAAAAAGCCAAAGGAAAGGGATTGGTAATGGCGGAAGAGCTTGTTTCTTAGGGCTTCCTCTATGCGACGTGAAGTTCCCATAATGAACAATCTCCAGAAGTATCTGAAAAGGCCGATCCCGAAGGCAATGGTCATTATGTAGAGAGAATAGCGAATCAGGTAGCTGCGGGAAATCCCACCCCGGGTGAGGTCATCTATGGCCCATTTTATCACTCGCGGGATGATCAGTTGCAGGCCATCGACGATCATCAAGCTGAAGATCCCAATAGCCAGCTTCCACTTATGTTCGATGAAGTGCTCTTTTAAGGCTAATAGGTTCCTCATAGGGATTAATTTTCTTTAAAATTACAGTTCCAAGCGGTTAAGGACCACTTTCCAGTAGTTATGAAGGATCCCGGACAGCTGATAACTGGAAGCCGAAAACTAATTGCTGATTCTTGTGAGTTATTACCTGAAATATACGGATGGAGGGCCAAGCTGGCAAGAGGATATTGGGAAGAGAATTTGGTTTGGCCGGTCAATTCATAATTTATAATAAATTGTTTTTTGGTTGTGCTGGTCGGCTGAGCCTCTTTTTTTAGATTTTGACATCTAATCATTGTGGAAGATTATAAATCTGTGCTCAAAAGATTTCAAGGATGACATGAAGAGCGGCAGTACATTTGGGATTTCAATGGTGATAGAGTTCTGGCACAGTAGGAACGATATATCAAGAAACAGTCCAATCACGCTTAGAAAAAGATAATCGCTGTAAAGAAATGAGTTAGCGTGAGGAGCTCTGAAGCTTGCAGCTCAGAGTTGTCAACGTCCACAATGCTGTTTCAATATGCCTGCTTCTACCTATCCCAGCTGCAAAAGTTGACAAACGTCGACTATTCCTTATTGCCTCATGAGTAAATCTTACCATAAGCGTACTAATGTCGTTGATCATAAATCTTTAAAACCAAGTTAATCATAATGTATTATAATTAAAAAAATAGACACAATGTCTCTTTTTTAAAAAATAAAAGGTATAAATTTCTTGGTTCGATTTTGATAATCTTTGTATTGGGGAAACCAATTTTTTATTTTTTTTTCTTCTTTTACAGTATAAAAAAAGACAACAACAACAACCAAAACAAGCACAATAAAAAACAGATAACTTGCAACACTCAACTCAAAACCTAAACCCATTAAAAGAATACTACTATAAATGGGATGCCGAATATATCTATAAGGCCCGTGCTGAATCAAACGATTCGGTTTTGAAAATTTACGCGCTGTGTTATGGGCGCTTCCCAAAATAATCCTTGAGTAAACATTTAGTACTACACCACCGATAAACAATATCAGCCCGGCTAATCTCATTGCTACTGGCTGCATAGAGGTCCAAGCGTACCTTGAAAAAGCCAGCAGCCCAAGCAAAATAATCGCAAAAGATGCTATTCCTTTTCGCATTTCTCACCTCTCAAGTTTATCTTGCTTTGTCAAATATCCTTTAACACTTTAGTTTATCGCCTATTTCTTTTTATCCTAAATCTACCATCTAAATTTTTTATCCTCTATTTTTTGAGTTTTCAATAAAAATTTTCATTTTTTTTCTTTAACTGAGCCCTTCCCCATTGTCTTGATAGAAGATGTCCTTCTTTAAGGTGAATTTTAAACCTGCTTTCAATAATTTCACAGTTCATACCACCATGTCAAAAAACCGAGGCTCTGAGAGCCGATATAAGCCACGATCTCAATTCGATTCATGTCAAACCCTTTGCCCAATTCCGGCATCCCGATCCGTTGAGACTCAAAGTAGAGAAACTCTGTTACAGAAAAATCTCTAGGTATAAAGGTTTACGTTTGAATTTGCAAAGATGGAAAGCTTCTTGCTTTCCATCATGTTACCTAACCATTGTATTCTTGCATTTAGTTTCCTGTTTTCTTTATAATAACGGGTAAATGAAAATAAGTATCATTTTCGCCGGGGCAGACCATAATAATTTAAAAAGATATACCCAGGAAATCGAATTGGGAAACCATTACGATAAGGCCATAATTGATATTGCAAAAAATCAGGGGATATTTATAAAATCAAGTTGTGGTGGTAAGGGAGAATGTGGACGTTGTATGATCAATCTTATCGAAGGTCGGTTTCTTATCAGGGATAAAGAGATTGTCGTATCAAAGCCTAACACTCGTAAATCCTTATCATGCATGACTAGAGTACTGAGCGATAATGCAGTTATCGAGATTCCACGGGATTCTTTAATTGAAAAGTCTGGAAAGATCATTGATGATTTTGTTCTCAAATATTATGAGAAAAACCCAACGACGAAAAAATATTGTCTTCATATACCACAGGCCACTCTTGAGAGTCAGACAGAAGATTGCAAGAGAATGAAAGAGCAGTTGTTGAAAAGAGTTTCTATTCGGAATATACACATTTCACTGTCTGTCCTTAGAAAACTGCCTGATGCATTGCTGCGTGGTGATCAAACGATCACTGTTACGCTGGGCTGTGTTCACGATTTCTGGTCGATAATCGATGTGGAGCCAGCCGATACGACTTCCACACATTATGGCATAGCCGCTGATATCGGAACCACTACGGTGGTTGTAATGTTGATTGATCTGACCAGAGGTGAGATTATCGGTAAATCTTCTTTATATAATCGGCAAATGACTGTAGCAGAAGATGTGATCTCACGAATTTCGTCTATCCAATCTCAGAAAGAGATCGACCTTTTGAAATCTTTAGTAATCGACGATACAGTCAATCCCATCATAAGACATCTCTGCAATGAATACAGTGTTAAACGCAAAGATATAAGACGTGTAGCCCTATCCGGAAATACTATTATGATGCATATGCTTTTAGGAATTGATCCGCAGGGTATTGGAAAGGTTCCATTTCATCCAGTCACTAAGGCTCCTGATGCGTTTTCGGCAAGTGAAATCGGCCTCGATATCCTCCCTAATGGAATCGTAGATCTTATTCCTTCTGTATCGGGCTACATCGGTGGGGATATTATCTCGGATGTTTATGTATCCAAACTGCACGAAGATAGAGAACTTTCTGTACTCATCGATATCGGGACTAATGGTGAGATCGTGATGTGTGAAAATGGTAATATGGTCGCATGTTCTACAGCAGCAGGTCCTGCCTTTGAAGGGTATGGATTATATCATGGATGTCGGGCAAGCAAAGGAGCCATCGAAAGAGTAAGCTTTGATAAAAGTAATAATGTAGTTATTGAAGTTATTGGAGGGGGTAAGGCTAATGGAATATGCGGCACAGGCATGATTGATTTTATTGCAGAAGGATTAAAAATTGGCTTGATCGATCGAAGGGGCAAGTTCAATAATGAACTGCTTAAAAAGCTTAAATTAGATTATAAAATTCAAGAAAATGGAAAAAATATAAAGGCCTGTATTATAGCAGGAATTGACTTTTCAGAGATTAATGAACCGATTGTCATCTCTGAGCTGGATATTTCCAAAATACTCCTGGCAAAAGCCGCAGTATACGCTGGTATGAAGACATTATTAAAATTACACAACAAGACGTGGCAAGACATAAAGAGGTTTGTACTGACAGGAGGTTTTGCAAAACAGATCAACCTCCACAATGCCATTTCAATAGGACTGCTTCCACCTATTTCCGAAGACCGAATAGAAGTCATTGGTAACGGATCACTTGCAGGGGCTTTTTTAGCACTCGTTGAGACTAACGCCATTGATGTGATGACTGCGATTTCATCGAAGATCGATGTCATTGAACTAAACATGTATGAAGACTTTCAAAAATGTTTTGTAGATGCACTATTTTTACACAATAGTGATAAAGATGATTTATAATCTTAATCCTATAAATCAGGGAAACCGTTTGTTCATTTAATTAAACTGATGTGTCCTACTTTAGTTTCATATCGCTTAGAGATTAGGGCAAAAAAAGGAGTGTTGAAAAATTATATAATATTTGTGACATAATGATATAATACACTTCCTGTTCCTCTTAGGCTTTATACAGTGAAGATAGTCGATAGAACAAAATTTAAATTGTTTGTTGGTATTAGGACTTTGATTCTTGGATCCTTCATACTTGGCAAAATCTTTCTGTGGCAGAGCAGATAGTACAGCAGGATAATTATTATTGATATTCTTTGAGAAAAGCATAAAAATTTAGCTCGTTAGCATCCAGTCCGTAGCAATAAACATACCTGCTGGCTAATCGTGATGAAAAGATTGCTCTCAGGAAAGAATCTGGAATGCGGTGGAGTACTTTGTCCAACCCGATTTCCTCTATGAGTATAGAAGGACAATATTCCTCGATGACCTTCCTGAATAAACTTTTATTTTCCACCAACTCCGATGCATAAATACTGTCTGTGACAGCGTTGATTTTCTCGCTGATTAAATCTGATAGAACGGCTCTTGGGATGTTTTTCTGTTTATTCTCTTTCCAGATGGTTTCGAATTCCAATGAAGCATTTTCTTTGATGACGGCTACGATTTCTTCGATATATTTTTTTCGGAATACAGGAATTTGCCCATTTTTAACACACATAAGCTTTTCATATTCGTCGTCGGTTAATGCCAAGCTTATAATTACTTCAAGAGAAGAGGATGTCACGCCTCCTTTGTTTGCAGAAGCATCCTTATAGATGATGACTCCATGTTCTTCGAGGCGCAGACGGGCTTGCTGTGTGATAAATAGATTGGCTCCCTCTGCGATAAATTTAAATCTTGGGCGGCCTTCCTCATCGATAAATTGTTTCCAGTTATTGATATTGATAGATCCGGGCCTTCCGCCACAAGGAACAAAAAGGTCGGCCTGAAATTTAGGGTTAAGGTGAAAGGTATTACGGAACTCAAGGCCATTGACAACCTTCTCGCCATCAGGCAGAGTCACATTTTTGTCTTTTATGGTTACGCAGAATCCCTTAGGGGAAAGAAGATTGCGTTTGAAATGCTCGACTGTTAGCCTTTGCTTTGCCAAGTTGGTTAGCTCTTCCGTGTTAATTCCTTCTGGGTCGTAGAGAACGCCAGAGCCATCGATGATGGTTAAAATTTCATCTCGAGAGATTAAGATTTCATTGCTTCCTAAATCTCCGTCAGGTCCTCCTGTCATTACCTTTGTGATGTTTTCTTCTTTTAGGCCTTCTTTTTCCAATGTATTGAGGACATATTGGTGGACAGAGTTTGAAGTCATCCCATAGATGTCATGAGGGATTCCTCCCATAGAGACTGGTTTCCCAGTGGAGAAGGCCCTCCAGTAAGGAAATCCTCGAGTTTTCGCTTGCGAAGCCGCCCACTCCATCAATTCGGCTGTTCCTTCATCAGGACCCAGGAAGAGGATCACTTCTTTGCCGTAATAGTCGATAATGCTGTCGTCGGGAAGCAGCAGGTCAAGCAATCCATTGACGTATTTTTTGAAAGCTGTTTCAGTCTGATCTTGATATTCCCATCTAAGAAGAATTGTGCCTTTTGAACCTCCTTCTGGAATATCTTTGTTCTTGCGTTGTTGCGTGAGGGCAAGATTGTAATTCTCATCAAAAATGAAATCGGAATTCAAAAGGTAGTTCTGAATATTGTTAGAACGCACAATACGAATGCCTCCTCGTGCAACATCCCTGAAACGAATATGAAAACCTCTCAGTTCTGCAGCAATCACCTGGAAGAGACCAAATGGAGTCTCAGGGTAATCGACTTTATTGAGAAATTCAGGTGTGTACATGAAAGCTAAAGACGTTTTGTCCTTTTTGAAAAAGTTCGTTCTCTGTATGATTTTGATAAACAGGATAACAGCTGTAAATATTTCTCTATCAGTATCTGTAGGAATGTATTTTATCAATTCTTTCTCAGCTTGAGCCATCTCCTGCTCGATATCATGTTCTTTGTAAAAAGGATTGAATTTCTTATCAAAAAGCTTGAAGAGGTTTTTTAGATATGCGGGGTATTCTAAGAAGGATTCCCAGACCCTTGGTTCTGTATAAGTGTCTTTGGCCAAGTTTGTTTTTAAGCTTCTTAAAATACCAAGCAATTCGGGAAAATCTTTCAGATGTTCGGCGAGTTTAAGATATTCTTCGTTATAGACACTTAAAAATTGATGGGCAAAACTCCATGCAGAGACACCAAATACTGTTTCTTGTGCATCGAGCTTTCCCTTACGGAAGAGCACAGAGATAGGGCTTTCCGGGATAACATAAACAAGACTGATATCTTCGGCAAGAACCTGGATGACTTCTTTATCATTTGAGTCAGGCAGATAAATCACATACACTGTTTTCCCGTTGGCGAATTGTTCAATATATTTGCGGTTAGATATAAGACTATGCGAGTTCAAAACATCTGAAACATTGGAAAAAAAACGCTTGCTCGTATCTCTTTCTGTGACTATCATTATTCTCAATTCATTTGTTTCTGTTTTATGAGTAATTTCGATTAAAGGTGTTTCCAGGCCTTTGGATTTATTCAATAAATCCTGGTATCTCTTGCGAGTATCATCTGTAGCTGTTCTTAGAAACTCTTTGTCTGCAATCTTCTCTAAACCTCTTTCTTCTGGAGAAATGCCTTCCAAATGGAATGATGGTTTATGCACAATATACATACGCAGGTGTTCAACACCAGCAGCTTTGCCTAAGGAGCGGTATGACTGAATTTTGTAGTTTGGGTATCTTTTTTCGATTCGCTTTTCGATTTCCAGCGCACGATAATGGTAGTCATCAACTAAATATATTGCTTCATATTTAGATTCTGTCCCAAGGTCTATTTTTATAAGTTTTTCTTTTTGAACATTTGCTATGATTTCTGCTGCTTTCAAAGCCTCGATATGGCTTGCGATTGTGGCAATAGGAGTTGTTTTAAAATAATATTCGTCCATGCCCAAGTGAGTACAGTACCAATCGATTTCTTTCCTGACGGCCTCTGGGGAATAATGCTCATGGCTAAGGATGATCTTTTCAATCGTTTCCAATTGTTCTTCATTAAGAAAAGAATTTTCTGCGATTTCTTTTAAACTTTTCATAAGTTATTCTCCTTATAAATGTTCAGAATTGGGTAGGTATAAATCCGATTTTTTTACTAATTGTTATTTTAAAGAAGTATTTTAAGAATAAAGCCATAAGCTCCTTGATTTGAAAGGTATTATAACATAATATCTCTTTTCCACAAAGGGATTGCCAGCAAGTAGAGTCGAGTCGACATAAACAGCAAAACTCTCCTTCATAAGATAAACCTAACCGCTGAAATCGAGAAGAAGCAACCATGGAGGCTCTCAGAAATACTCTCGCTTCTCCTCAGCTTCGACAGAAGTTTCTGTTGGAAAACTCGGGATAGAGAAAAGGGCATTCGGCATGAAAAGTGAACTTGAGAAGGATGATGGTCCTGTCCACGGCGGAATAATCGGTTATGAAAGCTATCACTCTCACCGAGCCACCGCATATAGGATATATGAGAGGATCAACTTTATAGACCTTGCGGATTATCTTTGCCCAGCCTCTGGATGACACAAAAAAGACTTCATCATCAATAATGGATGGATGGGAAGAATAATCTCTCTCTTTCCAAATCTTTCCTCTGTGGACATTGGAGTACATCCCGTAACACGTAGTCCATATTGCTTGGAGATTGGGGCAAAAAATAGGAAATGCCATTTAGGCTCAGCCATTATTGTTCTTCGATTATTTCGCCCTTTTCTGGTTTTTTTCTATGTACATATTCCTTATATTTATCTCTACCTTCATCCTCCCAGAACTGCCTGAAGTGCTTCCAGCTATCAACTTTTTTTCTGTCTTTTAAATGATCCCATCCAGGGAAAAACCTATTGTAAAAATGATCTGAATGATCTCTATGGTAAGAACCGAATCCACCGAAAAACAGTTTAGCGAGTAATAAAACACCAAATGCCTGCCAGTAAGTGATTTTTCCCAGCCCGAATAAAGCAGGCATGACCCAATTCCACAGCAGCATCACTAAAAGACCAAAAACGAGTGCAAATCCTGCTGCAAATATCACTCCAATAAAAGCCATGCCTATAATACGGAAAACCTTTGATCCATGGTGAGGACTGGGTTCTCCTTGTATAAACGTATTATCTTGATTCATTTGTTACCTCCTTGTTTAAACTATATCTGTTAATTTTTTTCTTATTTTTTTTAAAGCACGTGATTTTCTTGCTAAAAGTGTGCCTAATGGCAATCCCATTTCTTTAGAAAGTTCCATAAAAGACCTATCATCAAATTCAGTTGCCATTAAAACATCTCTTTCATCAGCATTTAGGGAATCAATAGCTTGAAAAACCATATCCTGCAGTTCTTTATTTTCAAATATTTTCCCAGGATCGTGACCTGAATCTTGAACAACCTTTTCTAATGAATAAACTTCTCTTCTTTTCCTGAATAAATCAGTAATCCTGTTTCTAAGAGCCTGATAGATATATGCTGTAAGATTCTCAATGGGAATACTTATATCTGCTTTATCAAATATGTTCAGCATAACTTCCTGTACAATATCCTCTGCATCACGATCAGCAGCATCATCTATACGGCTCCTAACATACCTTACGAGTTTCTTGTATTCTGTTTGAAAGAAGTCAGCCACTCTATTCATCGGATCCTTTCTTTTATATTTTATAACATATTTAAAACGAAATAATGGATTATTTACTGCAGAAGGATTATAAATTCCGATACTGTTTTCTTTTGTCAACTTCAAAACATCTTTAATAACCATCAGGAAACCCTTTCATAAACATAAAGCAATAAACATATTTTCACTATGTCAATTATTAATGGAAAACACCATAAACCACTGCTGGTCTAAGAAATCAAAAGAACGCACGAGTCTATAGCCAGCATTCTTCAGGCTATTAATAATGCTTTCCTTTGTAGAACTGTGCCCGATACGGCTCATGAATCCTTTCTCTCTTTTATTATCAATAATGGCGACTCTACCTTTAGATCGAAGTGCTTTTTTTAACTTCCTGAAATATTCAGCTGGATTATTTATGTGGTGAAAACTATTTCTGTTAAATATTAAATCAACACTATTATTAGGAAGGTTCGTATTTTCACCTTCTGCTAGTACTAAGGTCAGTTGGCCGGTAATTCCTTTTTTCTCGGCTTCCTCTATTATAAATGAAAGATTTCTTACGTTTACATCAACAGCATACACATGTCCCTTGTCACCAACTTCTGCAGCAAGCCTATATGTGAAATAACCTCCTCCTGAACCGATATCAGCGATGCTTTTGCCTGAATGAATATCTAAACTACTTAGGATTTCATCAGGTTTGCTTTTCTCTGAGCCAGCTCTTTTGTTGAACATTTTTAATATGTATTTTTCTAACATCTTTCCTCCACTTAAAAGTTATTTTCACTTATGTAGACGAGAAATGTTGCTAATTATTGCATCAAATTGGATTAGCGTGGGCTATTCATAAAGAATGCCGATAGAGTTAATATAATAACAATTAGCATATGAATTTTAGGGGATGGAGGAAGCGACATTAAAAGATTTAGCCTTTCTGAGTCGATCTTCGAGGGAATCCGACAAAGTCGGGCCTGATGGATGTGTAAGCACTATATAATCAAAGGGGCGGTGTTAATGATGGCTCGCGGACATTATGGCGTTGCTTAGAATAAACATGCGGAGTTCCATCAGAGCCGAGAAGATCGGGGAGGGAATGGCGTTAAAAATCTTAGTGGAGCGCAAACATGCTCTCAAATTCATCTATTATCAGCAATTTTTAACTTTCAGCCTTGATATTAGTTTTGGAGTTAGAAAATCAAGCATTCGACTTTTACCGCTAGGATATTTGAGGAAATTAACTCTGCTTTGTCTCATTCCCCTTTTTCCCAATCAGCAGAATTCGGACAGATAAAGGAAGGCACCCATCCGGAAAAGAAGGAAAATCAACAAGATTATTATGCTTGATTCCTTGCCAAATGGAATCAATTAGGTGTAGTATAAATTACGAAAATTGCAGCTTAATATGTTAGAACATAAGTCCGAAAACACTTGATGACGAACACTGTTGTTTTTACGGGCTTTATGAAGATATATGTCCCATGTAGCATCTTTCAGATATGTGGCTATTAGATGTCATAGAGGAAATAGAACAAAAGAACTTTTATTTTGAGAAAAAATCCTTGGTGTGCATATAGTAAAGATTATGCCTGTCCTTTTATACATCCAGAGAATTGGCTTAAAATACCAGTCTATGCTGGCGAGAAAAATATAAATTTGGAAATAAGGGAAAATGAATAAATGGTGAAAGATATTTCAGAAGAAAGCATTCAGAATATGTTAAAGGAAGTTAAACACCCGGCAATCGATCGTAGTTTGCTAGATCTTGGGATAGTTAAAGAGATCGATGTTAGAGATGGTAAAGTACTAATTACAATGGCATTACCTTTTCTCAATATTCCAATCATAGATCAACTGATAGGAAGTATAAAGGAGCCTATTGAAAATCTAGGTATAGAAGTTGAATTAATACAAACGGTAATGAACTAAGAGGAAGTGCAGAAATTCTTGGCGATGGAACAAGAAAGTTGGAAAGGCGGTATGTAATTCAACTCCAGATTTGAGAGGATTACCAATGTGTGCGTATTACCCAATGTCAAAGGTTGAAGTTAGTGGATTTACGGCAAAACATTACGAAGGCTTAATGGATCTCATAATATTGAGTAGATATTTATCGCTAATGCAAAAAGCTGTTCGATTAATAGTAATCAAATCTGACAATAGGATTATTGATCTAGCAGCTTGTACGGGCAGAAATGCATGTTTGATATGGAGGTAAAAGTATCATGATAAGGCAGCAGAATAAACAAAAAGTAGTTGGTCAGACAAAAGAAGAAATCATGAATTTTCAGTTAAAAAAGATTGGAGTTATTCGAACTCCGTATACTAATAATGCACCGTATCAGCCAGTAGATGAGGATAAGGGAGATTTTCGTATAGTAATTAATCCTAAATATACTGATGGACTCTATAAGCTTGCTACATTTCATTATATCTATGTTATTTACTATACACATAAAGTAAAGCAGGAGCTGTCAACAATTGTATCTCCTTCATGGACTGGAGGTGTAAAGGTAGGTGTGTTTGCAAGCAGGTCACCAGTTCGCCCTAATTACATTGGGCTTAGCATTGTTCGTATAAAAGACATAATAAATAGTGAGATTCTAACATCGGGCTTAGATGTATTCGATGGAACCCCAGTGCTTGATATCAAACCATACATAAAAGATCTGGATGCGAAATCCGATGCCAATTATGGTTGGGTCGAAGAAATAGATGACTATGAACATCTCCTTTTACACATTAAAGGAATTCCCCATGATTATTAAATGAAATACGAATGAATGTAGCTTCATATAAAACATGTTATGTGAAATGTAATTTAGAAACCTAAAAGGAAGGAAGAAAAATGATTAAATTAAGGAATCCGTTTATATTTGCTCCTATAAAATTAGGCTACAGTGATGGAGACGGGAATGTTAATGATAGGCATATTGCTTTTTATGCTGCGAGAAGTTGTTATTTAGGGGCGGTTATTATTGAACCGCTCTACATGGATAAAGGATTGCGGGAAATTCCCATGCAATTGGGGATTGATAATGACAAGAAAATAGAGGGATTACAAAAATTAGTTGCATCTATTCATAAATCAGGTACAAAGGTCATCGCTCATCTTAATCACCCTGGTAGAATGGCGAATCCTAAAATCCCTGGCAACTATTTTCTATCCTCTACAGATAAACCTTGTGAAAACGGAGGAGCAGCCCCAAAAATAATGAATCGTAAGGATATAAAAAAAACAATAGAGCTTTTCGTTGCTGCTGCTATAAGGGCAAAAAAAGCTAATTTTGACATTATAGAACTGCAATTTGGTCATGGCTATCTATTGGCTCAGTTTATTTCTCCTGCTGTTAATGATAGAGAAGATGAATATGGTGGATGCTTTGAGAATAGAATAAAATTCCCTTTGGAGGTTTTACGGGCAGTTAGAGAATCTACAGATTTACCAATAATTGTAAGGATAAGCGGCGATGAAATGTTTCCCGATGGGATAAAGTTACCAGAGATGATTAACTTTTCTAAGATACTGGAGAAAAACGGAGTTTCTGCAATACATGTGTCTGCTGGCACTGTATGTTCAACGCCTCCTTGGTTCTTCCAGCACATGTTTATTCCCAAAGGGAAAACATGGGAAATGGCAAAGAAAATCAGGAAAAATATAAATATCCCTGTAATTTTTGTTGGTAGAATAAATACTTTTGAGGATATTAAGAAGTTAAGGAAGGAGCATTCGGCTGATTATATTGCTGTTGGAAGAGCTTTAGTTGCAGACTCCGACTTTATAGGGAAATATTTTGGTGAAGAGAAAGAACCGGTAAGACCATGTTTAGCTTGTGCTGAAGGCTGTCTTGGCAGTGTGAAATCAGGACTTGGATTACAATGTCTTGTGAATCCAGAAGTGGGTAGGGAACAAGAGGTTCTTGAAATTGTGAATCAACCTAAAAGATATGCTGTTGTTGGAGGAGGCTTAGCAGGTATGGAGGCTGCAATGACTCTGAAGAAAAGAGGACATAGCGTAGATATTTATGAAAAAGATAAAATGGGAGGACAATTTATCTTAGCTCCATTAACTCCCTACAAGAAATCAATGGCACGGTTAATCCCATACTTTATTGAGGAATTGGAACATAATGGGGTAAAAATAATTTTTAAGGAAGCTATGAAGGCAGATATCATATCAAGCTATGATGGTGCAATATTAGCAACAGGTTCCAAACCATCTGTACCACCAATTCAAGGGCTAGATAAATTTTATTGGGCTGATATTTTACTAGAAGAAAATTTACCAGAAGACAGAAATGTACTTATTATAGGTGGAGGGCTCATCGGTGTTGATATCGCAACTGCCTTGATACTAAGAGGCAATAAAATAGTTATTGTTAAACGAACAACGGACTTTGGTGAGGATATGGAAATGATTGCAAAGGCACTTTCTCTTAAGATGATTAGTGAGAAAGGAACTGTTTTTAGTGACCATACTCATATTAAAAAAATAGAAGGAAAAACTGTTTTTGCAGAGAGAAATGGAGATAACATCCAATTTGACAATATAGATATAATAGTGGTTTCTACTGGTATGAAAAGTTATAATCCTCTTGAGAAAGATTTAAGAAACAGGATGCCAGTTTATGTAGTAGGTGATGCTAGGCAGATAGGTAATGCTCAGGATGCGATTAGAGACGCATATGAAACAGCAAAAAAGCTGTAGTCAATCCTTACTCCAGCGGTTCACCAAAAACTTCTTCCAGTTTTAACAAACGCCTCCAGTTTTTATTAACTTCGCCCTGGATATATTCTATTTCTTCTTCTGTTAGATGCCGAAAACGTCCCTGAAGCTTGAGATATTCAGAAACAGGCTTGGGATTCTTTCTTTTCTTGTTAATTTTATAAACCCCGCTTTCAACTTCGTAAAGAGGAAAGGCATTTGTCTCAGTTGCAAGCCTTGCAACTTTTATCGTAATGTTAGGCGGATACTTCCAACCTGGGGGACACGGTGAATGAATATGAAGGAATTTTGTTCCTTTGATTTCTTTTGCTTTTTTGACTTTCCGGATAAGATCTTCTGGATAAGCAATATTTGCTGTAGCACAGTAAGGGATGTGATGTGCTACCATGATTTCTATTATGTTCTTTTTGGGACCTCTTTTATAGTGCTTCACTGGCGTTGTTGTAGTCCATGCACCGTGAGGAGTAGCAGATGATCTCTGGATACCTGTATTCATGTAGGCTTCATTATCGTATACAATATAGATTATATTATCCTCTCTTTCTGCAGCTCCTGAGAGTGCCTGAATACCGATATCAAAAGTCCCGCCGTCCTCCAGCCCAGGCCAGTGCAGTAACATCATCCTGACCCAACTGGGAAAGTGCATGGCTTATACCAGAAGCTGTCGAAGCTGCTGTTTCAAAAGCCGAGTGATGTATTGGAATTCCTGCAGCAGAATATGGAAAAGGCCCATCAATAACAGACCAACAGCAGGCAGGAATAGCCATAATGGTCTTGCGGCCTAGAGCCTTCAACGCATACCGCATAGCTAATGCTCCACCACATCCCTGACAGGCAAGATGACCGGGTGACATTATTTCTTCTTCAGGAATAGTAAGTTTAATTTTTCTTTTCTTTGTTTCTGCTTCAGCGCTCATTTTTTCACTCCTATCCAAATTAAATTGCTGGGTTCGTTATCCTGCATGTGGGATACCATTGATTCGATATTTGAAATTGAAACATCTCTTCCGCCCAGACCAGTAATGAACCCGTAAAGCGGTACATTAGAACCATACATGGAAGCTTTTATTTCTGAAAAGAAAGGTCCTTCATGACCAAAAGAAACGGCTCTATCAATTACACCAACTTTTTCAGCACGTCCAAGAATTTGACAAACTTCTTTTTCTGGGAAAGGCCTAAAATAGCGAATTTTTAAAAGACCTACGCTAATTCCTTTATCGCGCATTCTATCTATAGCATCTTTGGTCGTTCCTGCAATTGTTCCGTAACTAACAAGAATGATCTCTGCGTCATCACAACGGTAATTCTCGGTGAGACCATATTCCCTTCCAAAAGTCTCACTGAATTCTTTCCCTACTTCTCGAATGACTTCCTTTGCTCTTTGATGAGCTATCTGCATTTTGTAAGAAAACTCATAATAGTGTTCTGGAGAAGTAAGAGCACCAAACGCACGAGGATCATTAACATCAAGCTTCAGTTTGGGACGGTAAGGTGGAAGAAATTTGTCTATTTTTTTCTGCTCATACATATCGACGATCTGAGATGTATGAGAGAGAAAAAAAGCATCTAAGTTAACCAGAGTAGGAAGAAGCACATCCTCGTTCTCCCCAATCTTGTATGACATGAGTATGGTGTCAAAAACTTCCTGATTGTTTTCACAATACATTTGCATCCATCCTGTATCCCTCTGGGCTATTGAATCTGTAACATCAGCCCATATAGACCATCCCGGTGCCATAGCACGGTTTACATTGGCAAGGACAATGGGCAACCTGTCACGAGCTGCCCAATGTAACATTTCATGCATCAAAGCAAGCCCTTGAGCAGATGTAGCTGTAAACGTTCGAGCACCGGTTGCCTGAGCACCGATACAGGCTGCAAGTGCAGAATGTTCAGATTCCACTTTTACAAAATCTGCATCTAAAAGCCCATCAGCCACAATCTCCGACATAATTTCAACTATCGTCGTCTGTGGAGTGATTGGATAAGCTGGTATAATTTTAACTCTAGCTGCTGCTGCACCATAAGCGGCGGCAAAATTACCTGTCAAAACTTTTTTCATCTTATACCTCCTCTCACTTTCCCTCTTTTTCAGAAACAATAGCATCGAACGGGCACTCCTCAATACATATACCGCATCCCTTGCAGTAATCGTAATCAATAGTCGGGGGACACGTAGGCACAATAGCCGGTTCCGGGCAATATTTCCAGCATATCATACAGAGTTTGCATTTTTCTTCAATGATAACCGGACGAATTGAACGCCACGACGCCGTCTTGTTCGTTCTCATACTTCCCAGTGAAACAGGCATCGGAGGCATGTCGTCTGCACTTTTAATATCAATCACTTCTGGGTATTCTTTTTTATCTGACATTTAAGCCTCCTAACTCTCCAACTTCCCAAAGGCTTCTTTTGCAGCCAGGGCGTTCTCTTCTTTATTTATGGGAATTTTTTCCTTTATTGCTTCCATAATCGATTCTATGGAAGCTAATTTTGTTGCCTTGACAACTGCTCCGAGAATAGCGGTGTTAACAATGGGAGCAGCTTCGCTTCCCAGACCGTATTTCAGAGCAATAGAAGAACAATCCACAGTATAAATGTGGGGATTTTTTGTATCGGGGAACGAAAATGTTTCAGGCTTACGTCCAGTGTTTATGATGATTATTCCATCAGGTTTTAGTCCATCGGTAAGGGGGATAGCCCCTATGAGCGTGGGATCAAGCACTACTAACACGTCAGGTTCGTAAATGTAGGAGTGAATCCTGATCTCCTCATCACTGATCCTGGTAAAAGCTGTTACAGGAGCTCCACGACGTTCCACACCAAAAAAAGGGAAAGCTTGTACTTCTTTCCCTTCGCTGAAAGCAGCTATGGCAAGAATGTCAGAAGCCTTCACAGCCCCCTGTCCACCTCTACCGTGAAAACGTATCTCAATCATTAATTTCCTCCACTGCTTTTTCTCTTAATTGTTTATGAAATATAAATTTATAGAAAATACTGTTATTACGCAAGTAAATTCTCATGAATATTTTTCCATTGTCTAGAAGAAAAAAGAGAACTTTTTCAAAACGCTCTATTGTTCCTACATCTATGTTGTCGAGCATAAAATGAAATGTGTACAATGGCAAGAGAGCCAGGATTTAGGTTAAGCTAAGCTTGGTTTTTGATAAGTCCAACGACTTTAGCTGTGGGGATCTATAGAAAAAATAGCAAGATCCGGACAGATATCCTCGCAAACTTTACAGTTTTCACACCCCTCTTCATCAACCACCACAGGATAATGATAACCTTTATCATTAAAATCCTGAGAAGCTTCGAGGATTTGTTTAGGGCAGTATTCAATACAAAAGCCGCATCCCTTACAACGGTTCTTAATTATATAGACTATTCCCTTAAGCACCCTGGGCTTATATTCCTTTTTACTTTCCTCTGATTTCACCAGCGTATTTATATCCTCTTTCAAATGCCTTTAAATTAATTTCTATAAAAGCTTTTTTCACGGAAGTTTTAATGCTTTCTATCATAGCTTCTTTGGAAATAATACTTTTTACGCCAGTAAAGAATCCTAGCATAATAATATTGGCGACTATTTTATTGCCCATTTCCTCAGCAAATATCGTTGCAGGGATTCCAAATACCTTTTTATTGTCTACAGGTGCTTTCTTTACAAGATCGCTATCCACAAAGGTAAAACCTTCAGGAGTTATTTCATCAGCATATTTTTCATATCCTTCCTTAGACAGCACAATAAGAAAATCTGCCTTTTTTACCAAAGGATAACTTACTTTTCTTTTTTCTATAACCACAGCTGCACTGCATGCACCACCTCTCGCCTCAGGGCCATAACTCTGGGTAAATGAAGCATTTTTACCATCATATAAAGATGCAGCTTTTCCAATAATATATCCACTCAAAATAATTCCCTGACCACCAAAACCGGAAATCCTTATATTGTTCCTATCCATTATCTTGCTTTTGTCTGCTCTGTTTGATAATCCAGAAAAGTAGGTCTTTCAACGTCCACGAATTTTCCCACCACTATTTCTTTACCTGTTTCTAGAGGAATATTTTTGGTATCAGCCCCGTTTTCTATGCGCGAGTTTTCGTGGTAATATTTAATCATGTCAAGACCATCACCGAGCCGGTTATACCGGGAATATACAGTAGGACATGGCGATACTATTTCAAGAAATGAAAACCCCCGTTTTGTTATAGCCTCAGCCATTGAATGGGTCAACCTTCTTATATGAAGCGGTGTCCACCTTGCAACGTAAACAGCACCGCTTGATTCTGCTAAATAGGAAAGATTAAAGGGGTGTTCGAAAGACCCGTACGGTGAGGTTGAAGTCCTGGCACCTAAAGGCGTGGTAGGAGCCACCTGCCCTCCTGTCATACCATAAATAAAATTATTTATACAAAACACTTTTATATCAACATTCCTTCTTGCTGCGTGTATGAAGTGGTTACCTCCGATTGCAAATAAATCACCATCACCTGAAAATACTATAACTGTTAGATCGGGATTTGCTAACTTGACGCCAGTAGCAAATGGAATCGCTCTGCCATGGGTAGTGTGAAAAGAATCTAAGTTCACATACCCAGCTACTCTCCCGGTACAACCTATCCCCGAGATAACTACTGTCTTGTCAGGATCAATCCCTGCTTCATCCAGCGCCTTCATGAAACAGGTTACAGCAGTTCCGATACCACACCCGGGACACCAGATGTGAGGTATTCTGTCCATCCTTAATAGATGTTCAAGAGGATGTTTTGGTATCTTATCCATTAAACTAACTCTTTTATAATTTTATATATATCATCAGCGTCATGAACATCACCGCCTGCATGAGAGATCGGAACTACTTTTGAATCCTTGCTCACAGCTCTTTCGACTTCTCTTACTATCTGTCCAAGATTTATTTCCGGAACAACCCATGCCTTTATTTTTTGGGAAAGCTCAGCAATTCTTTTTTCAGGAAACGGCCACACTGTCAGTAACCTTAACTGCCCTATCTTTATACCTTCCCTTCTTGCTTTTTCCACAGTCGGAGGCACTACTCTAGATGTGACGCCGTAAGAAACTACTACAATTTCAGCATCTTCTAAATTTTTTTCCTCCAAAATGATAATGTCATCTGCATTCTTGCGAATTTTATTTACCAGTCTCCTGACTAGTTTATCATGAGCTTCAATAGTCATATCAGGATACCCTCTTTCATCATGGGTAAGACCTGTAGAATGAAGCTTGTACCCTTCACCAAAATTTGCCATTTGAGGAACTAGATCATCTTCGGGATGATACGGAAGATAATCTTTTGGAGATTTTTGTGTTTTACGACGGTCAAACACATTAACTCCCTCAGGTTTGGGCACAATAACTTTTTCTGTCATATGGCTAACAAGCCCATCTGTAAGGATAAAAACAGGCAGCCTGTATTTTTCAGATAAGTTGAAAGCTTTTACAGTCAGGTCAAAACACTCCTGTGATGATTCTGGACACAGAGCGATAACCTCATAATCTCCATGTGTGCCCCATCTTGCCTGCATCATATCTGACTGGGCAAAATGTGTAGGCAGCCCTGTGGAAGGCGAACCCCTCTGAGAATTAACAATAACACAGGGAGTCTCTGTCATAATTCCCAAACCAAAGTTTTCTAGCATAAGGGAAAGGCCAGGGCCTGATGTAGCAGTCATCGATTTAACACCACTCCAGGAAGCACCAAGTATTGACGCCATGGATGCAAGCTCATCTTCCATCTGGATATATACACCACCAAGAAGCGGGAGTCTAAGAGCCATCCTCTCTGCAATCTCTGAGGCGGGAGTAATAGGATATCCACCAAAGAAACGACAACCCGCTGCTATAGCTCCTTCAGCAATAGCAATATTGCCTTGCCAAAAATGTTCACCCGTTAAGATAGATTTCTTGTCTTTGTAATGACGTTCACTCACAATTGACTTCCTTTTTTTGCCTCACTCTGTACATATATTTTTCATTTAATATCCGGCGCAGCAGATACCAAACAGTCATAAATATCACTAGAAGTCTCTGCCATTTTAACTCCTGCTGAAGATAGCGTATCAATTTTTTCTTTTGCTCCTCCGCGTCCTCCTGAAATAATAGCACCTGCGTGTCCCATTCGTTTTCCCGGAGGAGCAGTTATTCCGGCTATATAGCCTACTACGGGCTTTTTTATTTCCCTTTTTATAAAATCAGCAGCTTCCTCCTCCATCGTACCACCTATTTCTCCTATTAAAACCATTGCTTTAGTTTCCTGGTCATCTTCAAATAATTTTAGCAAGTCAATAAAATTTGTGCCAATTATCTTGTCTCCACCTATTCCAATACAAGTAGACTGCCCAATACCTCTTTTCGTAAGCTGGTAGACTATTTCATACGTCAATGTTCCGCTGCGGGAAATTACACCCACTGGACCCCGTTTGTGAATATAACCAGCCATAATCCCAATTTTACATCTCCCTGGGCTGATAATTCCCGGACAATTGGGACCTATTAAGCGCGTTCTATTTCCTTCAAGTGCTTTCATCACTTTAATCATATCAATAGTAGGAATTCCTTCAGTGATACATGTTACTAGTTCAATTCCTGTTCCGGCTGCTTCTAGAATAGCATCAGCAGCAAATAAAGCAGGTACAAATATCATGGAAACATTTGCACCGGTTGCTTTCCTTGCTTCAGAAACAGTATTGAATACAGGAACTCCCTCAAACTTGGTTCCTCCTTTTCCGGGAGTTACACCGGCAACAACCTTTGTCCCATAAGATAGGCACTGCTGTGTATGGAAAGAACCAGCAGAACCGGTTATTCCCTGACACACAACCTTGGAGTTTTCATCTATAAGAATCGCCATCAATTTAACCTATTTTAAAGCCCTTTTCCTCTTTCCATTTTTTAACTTTCCATAATTTCAATTAATTTACTAAACTAACAACTTTCTGCGCTGCTTCCTTCATTGTGTTAGCAGAAATGATATTAAGCTTTGAGCTGGCAAGGATTTCCCTGCCTTTATCCACATTGGTCCCTTCTAGTCTAACTACCATGGGGACATGGGGCTTTACCTCCTGGCAGGCAGTAACAATCCCTTGAGCTAATAAATCACACTTTAAAATACCACCAAAAATGTTTACTAGAATTGCTTTTACTTTTTCATCGCTCATTAGAATACTGAAAGCTTTTGCTGCCATTTCCTTTGAAGCTCCTCCGCCTACATCGAGAAAATTTGCTGGCTCGCCACCATAAATTTTTATAGAATCCATAGTTGCCATGGCCAGCCCTGCTCCATTTACCATACATCCGACATTCCCTTCCAAGCCTATGTAGCTTAAATTACTCTCCCTGGCAATTGTCTCTGCCGGCAACTCCTCTTCTAAAATCCTCATTTCAGCAATATCAGGGTGGCGCAAAACCCCACTGTCATCAAAGCTGAGTTTTGCATCCAAAGCTACAATTCTACCCTCTTTAGTTATTACAAGAGGATTTATTTCGGCAAGCGCGCAATCGTATTGAATAAAGATGCTGTAAAGTTTCATCATGAACTTTACAATTTTGCCAATCACATCTTTATCTGTGATACCAAGCTTAAAAGCAAGGTTTCTTGCCTGAAAAGGCATCATGCCTGTAAGTGGATCAATATATTCCTTGAAGATAGCCGAGGGATTTGTACGAGCCGTTTCTTCTATCTCCACTCCTCCCTGAGAGCTTGCTATACATACTACTTTTGAACGGGAACGGTCTATTGTTGCAGCACAATACAATTCCTTATCAATATTGCAACATTCTTCAATTAAGACTCTATTAACCTTTTTGGCTGAGCCGCCGCTCTGATAAGTTTTAAGAGGAGTGCTGAGAATTTTTTCAGTATATTGTTTAACTTCTTTAAAAGATTTGGCAATCTTGATACCTCCGGCTTTGCCTCGTCCACCTGCCAAGATCTGAGCTTTAACCACCCAAGCCTTACCGCCTATTTCTTTGGCAATATTTTCTGCTTTTTGAGGGTCAGAAGTAACTTTGCCCTTAGGCACATCTAACCCGGACTTCTTAAACAATTCTTTGGCTTGATATTCAAAAATATTCAATTAAGCTTTCCTTAAAGATATACTCTTCAACCTTTCAACCAAGGGTTTACGCTGAAAGAAAAGTTAAATTACTCTACTAGAAAAAATTTGTCAAGAATTTTAAAGAAAATAAATATTTTGGAGTTGGTTCAATATTTTTAACCGAAATCTCAGCCTTTCTTAAAATTAATTAACCTGGATTAGTCATGAGTCATTGAAATTATTTTATTGCACCGGAAGTTTTTCAGAATAATTAAGACTAAGTATTAATACGATACTTCTCCACTCCTTCCTTAAACAAATCCCTTCCATAACAATCATTAGCCACAATTACGGGAAAATCTTCAACCTGCAGACAGCGTATTGCTTCAGGCCCTAAATCTTCATAGGCAAGGAATCAAACATAATTTGGTTTATGTTCTTTATTGATACAATAATGTCTTATTTTCTTTAATTATAATAATTTTGTTAGTGCAATAAATAGAGCTAATAATACTCCTGCTATAAAAGAAAGAGTAGAGTGTTCCCTTTTTTGTTCTTGTGCTTCAGGTAAAAGATGAGCAGCAGAAACATATAATAACACTCCTGCGACAAAACCAAGCATTAAACCTAAACTAGATTTACCTAATTTACTTATAAAAGGATATGCGATAAGCGCTCCTATAGGTGTTGTAAGAGCTGCTATTAGGAAAGCATATAACATAGCAACTTTTTTTTTAATTCCTCCTTCTATTAAGAAAACGTAGGTTATGATTCCTTCAGCAAATTCATGTACGACTAAGCCAGTTGCTGCTAGTACTCCAGTGAGTATACTGACACTAAAGGTTACAGTATAAATAATTCCGTCAATAAAAGAATGAATGCCAATTCCTTCAGCTGCTGTTAAACCAAATGCAAGATTTTTCTTTTTTGTAAAATATTTTATTATTTTATTTGAAGAAAACATGAATAAAAAGCCGATAAGAGCCATAAACCCCGAATAAATATTTTTCTGAATAGCTTCAGGTAAGACCAGTATTAATGGTGTTGAGATCAATACTCCTGCAGCAAAACACATGAAATAAGTTTTGGCTTTTTCAGCCCATTCTCTGTATTTAAAGATAGTTAAAATTCCAAGACTATTTACTAAAGCTGCAAAAAATGCAAATCCTGCTATCCAAATAAAGGTATCATTTTCATGCATTTTACATTCCTCTTTTCGAGATTAAAAAAATGACTTTGAAAGTCATAAAAATTTACTTTCCGGAATAGAAAGACAAAACAAATAATTTTTAAATAATTACCTATATTTTGGAGATAGTTGGAATAACTATTTTTCTGCTATGATCAGCGACTTCTTTTACTTCCATAAGAGCTCCGGAAGGGATTGGAACTTCGATTTCTCCTTTTTTATAGGGTAAATCTTTAAGTTTAATAATTTTCATGAATAGTCTAAATGGTTCTTTTTCGCTTCTGGTCATAATGAGATTATCCGCTGCATTTTCCAAATTTTCGATTTCTTTTTTCTTTGCTGATGTGCTTGTCGAAAAAAGGTAAGTCCTGGTTTTGTCATTAGCTATAGTGTCAATCATCTGGTTCAGTATCTGATTTTCGTAAGTAGGTGAAAAAAGTAGCAGATTTAATGCAGAACCAAAAACCAAAATACCTGGGCCTTCTTTAGGAAGAGATGATGATGCTTTTTCGATTGCTTTAATCCATATCTCTGGTTTTACCAAGTTAGCTTTTAGTTCTTTTGGATTGGTTTTACTAATTCCGCTAATAGCAGCATCCAACTGGATGAAAAAGGAATTATTTTTATATTCAGATAGTTCTATATGTGTTACTTTTTTTAGACTGGCAAAAATGAAATCCTTGCTGGGATATTGGAGTGACATAAACACAACACTCCCACCTGATTTTAACCAGGCTGCAACAAAGTTGTTTCCGATTAAAGGTTTTCCTGATCCTCCGGGGCCAGAAATTATTGTAGAAGAATTCACTAGAATTCCTTCTGGCATCAAATTATCCAGCCAATCTACTCCAAGTTTTATTTTATTCATTTGAAAAACCTATCAATGTTATACTTGGCAATCTTGATTTCATTCATTTTTATATTAATCGAAAAATCGATATTAGTCCACTCTATTAACATTCTAGTATCTCAAATGTTTATTTTGTTCTTTAAGATATAATTATACTACTTGAGTCAAGGCTATCTAATTTTCAGAAAACAAAGTCTTAATACAGAATATCTTATCTTCTATGAAGGAAACATTTTTGCCTATATAGGGAATGTTGAGGAGGATTTGTTAAGTATTGTATATGGATATCCCATGAAAACGAGATTATATCAAATGAATAAAAAAAGGAAAAAGCAAAAAATACAACATGTAGGATATTTTTTTTAATTTACCCAACATCTTGTATAAAACTCTTGACATAAAAAATCTAAAGTAATATGTATAAAAAGACATTAATCGTAATAGAGATCAAAGAGGAGAATAAAATGATAGAAATCAAAAAAATTGAAAAAAGAGATGGAAAAATTTCAGAATTTAATCCAAAAAAAATTGTTGATGCTGTTTATAAAGCTACCGAAGCAGTTGGTATGCCTAATTATCAATTAGCTAAGACATTGACTGATAGAATAGTGAAAAGTCTGGAAGAGAATTTTAATAAAAAAGAGATACCTAAAGTAGAGCAAATTCAAGATGCAGTAGAGCAAGTTTTAATGGAAGAAAGGGAGAGTAGAACTGCTAAGGCTTATATTTTGTATAGACAAAAAAGAGGTACAATTAGAACTGAAAAACAGCAGGTTTTAAACAAAAATAATATAGATGAGGTTGATAAAAAATTTGATATTAATTCTCTTAGAGTTTTAAGGTCCAGGTATTTGAAAAAAGACAAAGAGGGAAAAGTGAAAGAATCTCCTAGAGAATTATTTACTAGAGTTGCTGTTCATGTCGGGTTGCCTTCTTTATTTTATGATACAAAAGTATTCAAAAAAGAAAAAGCTCCTTTACATGCTCAAGAATCGTTTGATAGTCAAGAGCATGCTAATAAGGTTAAAATTGGAAAATTTAAGCTAAACCAGTTTCATTTATTAGCCTTAAAAAGATTGTTTGATAGATTTAATGAAAAAAAACAAATGAAAGTTACATGGAGTAATTTTTTTAATCTAATTAAAAAGGGAGAGTTTAATCATTATGAACAAGAAATAGAGCAATATTACAGTTTAATGGTTGAAAGACGTTTTTTCCCAAATACACCTGCCTTGGTCAATTTTGGTAATTACTTGGGAATGGGAAGTGCTTGTTTTGTTCTTGATGTAGAAGACTCAATAGATAGCATTATGGATACTCTTAAAAGAGCTTCGGTGATTTTTAAGGCAGGTGGAGGCGTTGGATATAATTTTTCTCATATTAGACCGGAAGGTGACTTTGTTAAAACTACCGGAGGTGTAGCTTCGGGTCCCATTAGTTTTATGTCCTTGTTTAATAGAATGACAGAGGTTATTAAACAAGGAGGGATTAGAAGAGGCGCTAACATGGGTATTCTTAATTGTTCTCATCCTGATATTGATAAATTTATTACGGCTAAGAAAGGAAATTTATCTCTTCATAACTTCAATATTTCAGTATGGATAGATTCTGATTTTTGGGATTATTATAGAAAGAACAAGCCTTATCCTTTAGTGAACCCTCGCACAAATGAGGTGGTTAAAAATGTTAATCCTCGTAAGCTGTTCGATTTATTACTTTATCAAGGTTGGGAATCAGCAGAACCAGGTATTATATTTGGTGATTGGTCTAATAAGTATAATCCATTTTTAGATACTTTGGGTCCTATTGAAGCGACTAATCCATGTGGAGAGGTTTTGCTTTATCCTTATGAAAGCTGTAATCTAGGAAGCATTAATGTTTGGTCTTTTGTTAAAAGGGAACCTACTAATGGAAGAAAAAAACAAGTTGAATTTGATTGGAAAGCTTTTGAGAAAACTATTTATTTAGCTACTAAATTTTTAGATAATGTTGTGGAGATTAACAATTATCCTTTAAAGAAGATAGAAGAATTATCACTTAGTACAAGGAAGATTGGTTTGGGAATTATGGGATTAGGCAATCTTCTCTATGATTTGGAAATTCCTTATGATTCTAATCAGGGAGTGGAATTTATGGAGAGGATGATGGAGTTTGTTAATCTTCATTCTAAGGAAAGTTCTATTGATTTAGCGAGAGAAAGGGGAGCTTTTCCTTACTATGATAAAAGTTTTTATTCTAACGGAAGGTTGCCTTTTAAGGGTTCTGAAGAAGAGGATTCCTGGCATCTTGATTGGAATGATTTAAAGAGGAGAATAAAAAAGTATGGTTTACGAAATGCATTCACTACTGTTATTGCTCCTACTGGATCCATTTCTATGATTGCAGGATGTTCTTCAGGGATAGAACCTGTATATAGTTTAGTGTTTGAGAAAAAAGTGGCTGTAGGTACTTTTTATTATGTTGATCCAGTCTTTGAGAAAGTTATGTCAAGAGAAGGTATTTTTGATGAAGATTTGATCCGAGAGGTCTCTCAAAGAGGAGGGAGTGTAGAAGATTTGAGATTTATTCCTCATGATTTAAGGAAAATTTTTTCTGTGTCAATGGATATTAAGGCAGAAAATCATATTAAAGCTTTAGCGGCTTTTCAAAAATGGACGGATTCTTCTATTTCAAAAACTATTAATTTTCCAGAAGATGTTAGTATAGATGAGATGAAAAAGGCTTATCTTCTCGCTCATAAATTAGGATGTAAAGATTTGACAGTTTTCAGAAATAAATCCATTAGAGGCGTGTTAACTGCTGGAGCTACTGAGAAAAAAAAGAAAGAGCAAAAGCCACAAAGACTTATAAGTCATAAAGATGACAAGGTAATGGGACATTATGTGTATCAAGAGGCTAATGTTTCAGAAGATGAACAAGAAGAAATTTAATCTATAAAAACTATTCACAAATTTAGGAAGGTCAGTCTGTATTTTCTAATTATTGCGATTTTTTCTAAACAAAAAGTTTTTCCGGATTACCCGACAGAAAGCCAGCTTATTTTCCGAAGAGGTTAGGCTTGATTCTTTTTGGGTTTACTCTATAATATGCATGATAGTCTGGACTATCTAAGGAATATGGAAAGGTCATGGACTGTTAGGAGAATTATTATGGAATTACCTAAACTGGGTTCGATCAAGCTGCCTAAAGTTGAACTGCCGAAATGGAAATTGCCTGAACTGAAGTTCCCCTCGTTTAAAATTCCAAAATTAAAAATAGGTGATAGTACAGCTGACATCCCCATTGTTCAAGGTGGAATGGGAGTCGGTATCTCCCTTTCCGGGTTGACATCAGCAGTTGCTAACCAAGGAGGGATCGGTGTCATCGCCGCCAATGCCATCGGTATGGTGGAACGGGATTATTTTAAAGACGGAAAAGAAGCCAACATCCGGGTGCTGAGAAAGGAAATCCGAAAAGCCAGAAAAAAAACAGATGGAATTATCGGCGTCAATATCATGGTGGCCGTAAATGACTATCCTGATCTCTTGCAGGTGTGCATCGAAGAGAGAGTGGATGTTGTATTTATTGGAGCCGGCCTTCCTGTAAGAGGGATTCCGATCGATGCACTAAGGAAAGCCAATGTGAAGTTCGTACCCATTGTCAGTTCCGGCAGAGCCGCTAGACTCATTTTTTCTGTCTGGCAAAAAAAATATCATGATATTCCGGATGGGGTTGTTGTAGAGGGCCCAAAAGCTGGAGGGCATCTTGGGTTTAAGCAAGAACAGATAAGTGATCCGGCTTACAGGCTCGAAAACCTTGTTCCGGATGTCATCAAAGCACTCAAGGATTTTGAAAAATCATTCAGCCGCAAGATCCCAGTCATTGCCGCGGGGGGCATATTCACCGGCAAGGATATCCATAAGTTTCTCAAAATGGGAGCTGCGGGTGTTCAGATGGGGTCCCGCTTTGTGGCGACCAAAGAGTGTGATGCGAATATCCGATTTAAAGAAGCCTACCTGAAAAGCAAAAAGGAAGACATCATCATCATAAAAAGCCCTGTCGGGCTTCCCGGGAGAGCCATCACCAACCCCTTTCTTGAAAGAGTACAAAGTGGAAAGCGGGAGACATTCCGCTGCCCCTGGCAATGTCTTACTAGCTGTGGTGCCGACAAGGCAAATTACTGCATTTCCATTGCTCTGAATAATGCCCGTCTGGGGAACCTGAAAAAGGGATTCGCCTTTGCCGGAGAGAATGCTTATCGCATAAAAGAGATCGTCTCTGTGAAAGACCTCATGCTCTCACTGACAGGGGAATTACAGTCTGCGGCTGACAAGTGGATTGTGAATTTAAAAAATGAATATGAAAAGACATCGAAAAAACTGCATGAATTGAAAGAAGCTTTTCAGAAGCTGAAAAAAGATTACGCATCCGTTGTTGAGAAAAGCAGTAAAACATTTAATTTTGACCTGAAAAACCTTTCGAACAAAAAATCCAAACTAATAGAAGAATACATGAAGTACTCAAAGAAACTTAAAAAGATTGAAATCTAATTCCTTTCCTATTTTGAAAGAATGTAAGCTATAAATTCCTGTGATGGATATTGATTTAGAGGAATTCATAATATGTAGAGGGTTCTGCAGCTGTATTTTCTCAAAATACAGAATGCAGTATAGTAATTGTTATACATGAACGTTGTGTCCAATGATGAAAATAACGACATAATATGAAAAAATTGCTTATTAAGTTGTTGAAAATATTTGGGATTACTCTACTCATTTTATTAGCTGGATTTATAATTCTAATGTTTTTTACTGGGCCAAAATTACCAGATAATACTGACACGATTATTGATAATGTCATGAACTCTAAGCTTCCTGAACTTGTAAAAGGAAAATCTGGATATGTAATCTCTGATAATTATAAGATTTGGTATGAATCAATTACACCAAAAGACACTAATAAAGGGGCAATTTTATTATTCATGGGTATGGCAACTGATGCCTTGGGGTGGCCACAAACATTTATTGATAAATTAGTAGATTCTGGTTATCAGGTAATACGGTTTGACTATAGAGGGACAGGACTGTCTGATTGGATTGAAGACTGGCAACAGAAACCGTATTCATTAGCAGATTTAGCAAAAGATGCAAAAACAATTCTTGACACATTGAAAATTAGTAAAGCGAATTTGATTGGATTATCATTAGGCGGTATGGTTGCTCAAGAATTTGCAATTGAGAATGCGGACAGAACGCTAACCTTAACATCAATAATGTCTTCTGGGAATATTGTAGACAAAGAATTGCCAAAAGTATCTAACAGTGTTGTATTTGATTTTACAAAAATTGCAATTAAATATGGAATTTTTAAGAGTGAAAAGAACACAATAAAATTAATTTTAGCGGCAAAAGTGATTCTTCGCGGAGATGCACAATATGAAATTGATGTAAAAGGAACAGCCGAACAAGTCATTTATAATTTAAGGAAACGAAAAGGCTACAACCCAAATGCATCAAGCCAACATGATGAAGCTTCTAATCTATCTGATTCTCGTTATGACAAATTGAAAGATTTAAAAATTCCAGTATTGATTATTCATGGATTAAATGACCCATTTGTGTCAATTGAACACAGCAAAAAATTAGCATCTGTAATCCCAAATTCTAAGACAAGATGGTTTAATAATATGGGGCATGATTTACCTTTAAACCTGATTGATCCGATAACTAAAGAGATTATTTCATTTATAACAATGAAAACTGATAAATAAACGCAGCACACAAAAAACAAATCCAGTCAACACGAAACCCATAAGAAAGAGAGAATCTCATAAAATTGGCCTTAGTGATGCTTATAAAGAGAAAATGAAACTTCATCTTCAATAATAGGTGGACAGAAAGGGTTGGCTCCTGCTTTCCACATCTTTCCTCTGTGGGCATTGGCATTTAGGCCGTAGTAACGTACCATAACTTGTACTCTATCAGGGATATGGTAGGTTACTCTGGCTATAAACTCCAGATAATCCATATGCTAGGATTCTGTGCTGGGCTTGCCGTAATACCTGCCCTTCGGCATTATCCAGGCTAATTGGATTTGTGCTTATCAGCCTGATATTTCTTTATCCCGGAGCTTAACCTCCTGACTCCTTCGATTATCTGTTCCTTTGTGGGGTAGGAAAAATTTATTCTCATAGAGTTGTGTCTGAGGTAATTCTTCGGGTAAAAAACCTCTCCTGGAACGAAAGCTACCTTTTCCTCGACTGCTTTGTAGAAAAAATCCATTGTATTTATCTCTTCCGGGAGAGTTACCCATAGAAACAGTCCTCCTTCGGGTTTTGTCCACACTACGCCCATATCTTCAGGGAAATTTTCTTCCATTGCTTCCAGGAAAAAATTCAGTTTTTCTCTGTAGTAGGAAACGGCCTTCTTGAAATGGGCATCCGTATCATATTCCCGCAGAAAGGCGGTGCATATGTCCTGATTCAATTTCGGGGTGTTTAGTATGTTTGCCCCTTTTATGAAGGAGAACTTAGTGGTGACTTCAGGGGAGCCTATATTAAAACCTACTCTCAGGCCAGGACACAGGATTTTTGAAAAAGTATAAATGCCGATTACGTTTCCCTGGTTTTTGTCCAGCGAATAAATGGAGGGAACATTTTCGCCTTTGTACCTTAATTCCCTGTAGGGGCTGTCCTCGACTATTGGAATATGGAATTTTTTGCTTAATGAAAGAAGATCGAGCCTTTTCTCAAGACTCATTGTGATTCCCGAAGGGTTCTGGAAATCAGGGACTACATATATGAATTTGGGCATTTTCCCCTGATTTATGGAATTCTCAATGTCATTCTTCAGGCCTTCCACATCGGAGCCGTCTTCTTTCAGGTCTCTTGATATATACTGAGCATCTTCCATCTCGAAGGCTGCTAAGGCACCCCCGAAAGTAGGCAGGTCTGTGACAACTGTATCCTGGGGTTCGAGGAACAGTCTTCCAACAAGGTCTAGTCCGTGCTGTCCTGATGTTGTGATCATTATATTTTCAGGCTCGATGAAAATATTATCTTTCTTGAGATATTCTATTACTGCCTGCATTAAATCATTCTCACCGGGAATTGGAGAATATTGAAGCACACTTTGTGGGTTTTCTTTTAACGCTTTTCCTGCAGCATTTTGAATGAGTTTTAGCGGAAAAACGTCGCTGTTGGGTAATCCGCCGGCAAAGGAGATTATCTCAGGGTCAGTAAGGAAGGCCAGCATTTTTCCGATGGAATACCCCTCGAAATCTTTCATTATTTTGGTAAATAGTGATTTCATGATTAACCTCCCTTATTGTTTTATTCTTGATGTTCAGATTCATCGACTATTCCCGTATGAATGAACAGCTTATTTTCTGTAGGCAATCTTTGCATATAAGGCTTTATGCCCTCTTTTCATTATCTCTTTGGCATCTTTATCACATCTTATACACTTGTGATATATAACATTGCCAATCAGATCTGCCTTTTCGTTTCTTTCCTCATCCGGGAGAAAATAGGTTTCCATTGTGTCATATGGCCGTGATTCTCCATCGCTTTCATATTTAATTGTTAAATTTCTTCCGGCATCGAGTACCTTAAATGCACTGTCTGTCCAGTTGAAGTCGGGCATTCCTAAATCAGGATTTATCCTGATATGAGCTGCGAGCGAAATATTCAAGCCTGAGGCTTCAACTTCCTCAGAACACTGGATGAAGGTTTCAGGTGTTGCCGCATTTCCTATGTTGATCTCATAGATGGGAGTTGTGCCGTCATCGCGCAGATATTCTTTAAAGATATTCAGGAGCATCCTGAACTGAATAGTATTTTGGGTTGAAAGGAGCATGGATATTTTAAAAGTAAGGTTTGGAATTTCCCTTGCGTAGTAACAAGCAGCAACGATTGTTGACCAGCTCGGATTAAGGAAAAAATTAGCTCCTGTTGTAATGGCGGCTCTTGTCACACCGTCTAGATAGATAAGATGGTTGTTATTGCCAACTTCTATGCCTCCGAAATTGCCAAACGCTGTACCCATATTCTTCAGAATTATCTGGCTCAATCCATTTCCCAGGTCAGTTCTTTCGAATTTTTCTCCGGTTGCTTTCTCTACTCTTGCAAACCGTTCTTCTGGAAGAGGAGTACCCAAAAGGTTTGTAGAGCAGAACTTACTGGCACCGAGAATGTTTTCGGCCATTGCAAGAGTTGTAAGGAGGTCTCCACTGTAGATGTAGTACTCAGTCAAGCCAACAACTGAAATCATCTCTGTTGGGAAAAGCAGCCCCCCGCTTTCTGCTATTCTTTTGATACAGTCGAATGTGGGCATGGCTCCCTGGAAACCAGACACCTGGGTTGTGCATATTCCTTTTTTTGTGAAATTGATTCCGTTTTCCTCTATGAAATCTTCAACCTTGGCAAAACTATTTACATATTCTTCAGCTTTTTCCAGCATCTCTCCATAGCCTTTTTCAGAAGCAGTTCTTTTTCTAGTCTCGTAATCCCGCATAGACTCTATCTGTTTAGAGATTTCTTTTGCTCCTTCGTATGAATCTAACAGGGCATCCATGGCTTTGAGGTCACTGTTAGATAAAAGTTTAAAATGCATAGTTTCCCTCCATTAATAATTTATTATATGGAATATGGAAAATTTTTCTATTATTTATGCTTGTGAAAGGATTTGTCCGGCTCCTCATGTTGAGCAATCAATTATATTTAAAAAAAACTTTGGATGCAAGCTGTTGGACGAGTTGCTGAGGAGAGGTGTAATATCCTGTCAAAATTTTTCTTTGCTCAATGCCATGGGGGAGCCGTCTTTATTAGAAAAGGGACGAAACCTGAAAGTGTATGAATATTTTTTATTCGCAGGGAGGGTATATTCCGGGTGTGGACGGGCCCGTTTACCCCAGCTTGTATCCCCGCCTACTCCCATCTGTTTGTAGTCAAGGTTTAAAGTCACCCAGTTCCGTTTGATAAGGTCTACTGCATGCTTCTGTTCCTTTTCTGGCCCGTTTGCAAAATCATCTATTGAGAAATGATTTGCACTGACGTTTAAGAGTGGCATTCCTTCAGCCAGCAGGCCAATGCCGTTGTTATTTGTTAAGGCAGCCCAGCGGACATCTGTTTTATTGCCGTTTTCTTGAGGTCTGATGTAGGGATGATATTGTTCCATGACTGTTCCGCTGTAAACACCGACTGCAGTGCTGCTCTTTCTGTCCCAGTAACTTTCATGCGGTCCACGTCCATACCAAGTAATTTTGTCAAATTCCACTGGGAGAGTCATCTGCATGCCGAAGCGCGGCAAATCAGGAAGATTATTGCTGCCGGGTATGAGCCTGTTTTGAATGATGATGTCTCCGCTGCCGAATATTCTATAGGTTGTGTAATATTTCGTGTTCCCTGCAAAAAGTTTCGAAAGAATGTAGACTTGAATTTCACTGGAGGTAATCCTCTTTACAGAAACATCCTCGATTTTTCTTTTTGCCCCGGCATCCCGCCAGACCGAACATCTTGTGGGCATATCACAGCCGAAGTCATTATCGGTGGGTGCACGCCAGAAATTTGGCACAGGGCCGCTTTTTACAATCTCGGTTCCCTCATAAATCAATGACCCTATGGTTCCTTTGCTTATGTCAAATGACAGATGAAAATTTTCTCCTTTGATATCGATGTACTTCTTATTGAATGAAAGTTCCAATTCAGGCAGGTTTTCTTTATTTACGCGTTCAGCCGATTTGTATAAAGGTAATTTAAACTGTTCCCAGGCAACTTCATAACCTCTTGGAATAAGAGGGGTCGCTTCCATTAAAGTAAAGCTCAGTTTTAAAAAATACTCGACACCTGGCAGGGGTTGAATCTCAGGAATCGGAATAGTAATGACCTTTGAATGATGTGGGGTAGTATCGAGGTTTTCAATTTCCCCTTCAGCAATTTTTTTGTCATCGGCCGATACTGTCCAGGTCGCATGAATTATATTTAGATATATGAAATCATACTTGTTAAAAATTTCGATCTTTCCTGCCTTTAGATCGACCGGTTTTGCTGATATATATTGATAGACTTTTTTTACTTCCAATATATGAGGATGAAGTTTTCTGTCAGGGAATACCAGGCCGTTTATGCAGAAGTTTTTATCGCTTGGAGTATTTTCATGCCCGTAATCTCCACCGTAGGCCCAGAACTCTTCTCCTTTCTCATTTTTTTTGAGCAGTCCCTGGTCGACCCAGTCCCAGATAAAGCCGCCCTGAAGCTGTTCGTATTTTTCGATAATATCCCAGTAATCCTGAAGGTTTCCTACGCTGTTCCCCATGGCATGAGCATACTCGCACATGATGCACGGCCGGCTTTGTTTTTTGCCTGCATAGTCTTTTAGATGGTGTATCTGGCGGTACATAGGGCAGAAAATATCAGTATGAGATTTCAGCCCGGCCTGTTCATATTGGACGGGCCTGGAGATGTCCCGTTTTTTAATCCACGCATACGTGGCTTCAAAGTTTATGCCGTCGTCTGCTTCATTTCCCAGAGACCATATGATTACAGATGGATGATTTTTATCCCGTTCGACCATGCGTACAGTACGGTCCAGATGTGCTGCTTTCCAATCCGGATTATTGCCTAGTGTTTTATCCGGCTCATATCCCATGCCGTGAGACTCGATGTTTGCCTCGTCAATGACATAAAGCCCGTATTGATCGCATAGATCATACCATTTTGGATCGTTTGGATAATGGCTTGTGCGAACCGCGTTTATGTTGAATCTTTTCATCAGCCTGATGTCTTTCACCATCAATTCCTCTGTGACATAACGCCCTGTTACAGGGTCATGTTCATGCCGGTTTACCCCTTTAATTAGAATTGGAACGCCATTGACCAGCAGTTTGCCTCCTCTAATTTCTATATTTCTGAATCCGATCTTGCTTGAAACAATCTCGGTTGTCTTTCCGGAATTGTCCGCAAGTGAGAGAATAAGTGAATAAAGGTTTGGTGTTTCAGCAGTCCATTTTGCCGGTTGTTTTACAGGCTGCTCAAGTGTCACTACTTTTTCATGGAGATTATTGAGTTTGATTTTTTTCGTTACCGGAACGTCAAACAACGATTGATTATTTTTATCAAGAAGGTCCATTGTGATGTAGCATGAGCCTTTTGCTTTTAATGAGTAATTTTTAATATTGATTTCAACTTTCAGGTTCCCATCTGAATAATTATTGTCAAGTTCAGCGTGGACAAAAAAATCGCAGATATTAACCTGGGGAGTTGAAAATAAAAACACATCCCGCTCAATTCCACTTATTTTCCAGTAGTCTTGATCTTCGAGATAGGCTCCGTCACTCCAGCGGTAGATTTCAGCTGCCAGGTTATTTTCTCCTTCACGCAAAAAATTTGTGATATTAAATTCCGCAGGCGTTTTACTTCCCTGGCTGTAGCCAACTTTTTTCCCGTTCACCCAGACATAAATGGCAGATTTGGCTCCTGCGAAGTGGAGGAATACCTGGCGATTTTTCCAGGTTTCAGGGACAGTAAAATTTCTTCGATATGACCCGACAGGGTTATAATCATGAGGAATCTTTGGGGGGTCGGCTGGAAAAAGATAATCAACATCTGTATAAATGGGAATGCCAAAACCCTGTAATTCCCAGTTGCCCGGAACCTTAATATCGCTCCACCTGCTGACATCATAACCATCTTTAAAAAAATCGACAGGACGTTCAGTAGGCCTTCTTACCCAGTTAAATTTCCATATTCCGTTCAGGGATTTGTAAAACTGTGAAAGGGAAGGATCATTTTTCAAAGCCGTATTAATGTCAGGGAAGGGAATATATGTACAGTGCGCAGGTTCTTTATTCCTGTTTAATATTGCCGGATTTTCCCAGTCATTGATTTTTGAATTGTCAGCGCAGGGCTTAAGGCTTTCTTCCGGATTGTTTTTCTTAATTGCAGAACTGTTTCCAATTGCAGTTAATAAAATTAATATTAGAAAGATCTGTTTCAGTTTTTTTAATAAGGAAACAGGTGATTTAGATTTGCTAATTTTGCTTGTATGCAATTTTGCTGACTCCTTCTTGTTTTTTGTGCTTATAGCCTAGAAATTGATATCCCCACATGCCGTTGGAAACTCTCATGCTGTCATTTCTTTAAGAATACACAGGGAAATGCTCTTTTTATTTTGGCACTAAGAGTTTATAACATACAGAAAATTCGGTGTCAAAAAGCACCAAAATGAATATTTTTATTCCTTTTTGTAGTGAAATTTAAATGATTTTATGAATAGAAAAGTTTAGAATTAATAAGAGAGTTTTTAAAATTCCTGCTTTAAGGAGGAAATATCATGGGAAAAAAGTTAACTTTAATTATGCTGATTCTCTTGTTCTCTTGCTCTCTTATGTCCTACGGCCAGGAACTGAAGCCGATAAAGCTTCTGAAGCCTCAAATAGATGGCGGCCTTCCATTGATGCAGGTGCTAAACGAGAGAAAATCTACCCGTCAATTCAGTGCTGAAGAGCTGCCGCTGCAGGTGCTGTCAAACTTGCTTTGGGCGGCATTCGGGATTAATCGTCCGGACTCCGGAAAACGAATCGCACCATCAGCCGTGAATTGGCAGGATATTGATATCTATGTTGCCATGGCAGAAGCGATGCATTTACGCCCTGAGCAAAAGGTCAGGCTGGCTCAATCGGTTGGATATCCTGCTGTTTCACCTTCACCTGAAAAGACAGAGAAAACCATAGTGGATGAATGGGCAAGCGTAAAAGCGCCGCTGCCTCCAGAGTTGAAGCCTGTAAAGATAGATCCTAAAGTAACAGCATTGTTAATCCTTGATATTCAAAACCAGAACTGTAATTTCGAAAGAAGGCCGCGCTGTGTAGCATCTGCTGCTAAAATCCAGAAATTACTTGCAAAGGCAAGGGGAAAAGGTATGGCAGTCGTTTACAGCCTGACGAGCAGGGCAAGTGCTGCAGATATACGGAAGGAAGTGACTCCGATCGAAGGAGAACCGGTGGTCAAGTCAGGTGCAAATAAATTCTTTGGTACTGATTTAGATAAGATCTTGAAAGAAAGGGACATCACTTCTGTAATAATAACCGGTACTTCTGCCCATGGGGCCGTGCTGAATACAGCAACTGGCGCAGCTATGAGGGGATTCAAAGTTATTGTGCCTGTGGATGGGATGTCAGCATCGGATGCATATGCCGAACAGTACACAGCCTGGCACCTGGCAAACGGACCCGGGTCAAGGCGAAGCACAACACTGACAAAGATCAGCCTGCTTGAGTTTTAAAAAAGGTACCAGGTACCGAATATAATTCTTTCGTGTATTATTTTTTAAATCTTCTTTATGTAAAATGCCAGAAAACCCCAGGCTTTTAAGCCTGGGGATGAATGGCACT
>CAZYMU010000023.1:0-49238 GCA_964648465.1 uncultured Eubacteriales bacterium
ATAACAACTTCCCTGTATTATGACACAGCCTGAGATGCGGTAAGATCGGCTCGCCTGTAGGGTAAAAATTGCTGATAATAAATTTAAATTATATTATCGATATGATAGAGGATAAACTAGTTATGAGGACTTCTTGGAGAACGATCAAAGCTAGTTTTAATTGTTATGACTTATCAGCAATTTTTATGAATAATTCAGGTCAAATGATGGGAATTAATGTTATAATGTTTCAGAAAGAGAGGAATTAGCCATGATTTTTGTCATTTCAGGGCCATCTGGGTGCGGAAAGTCTACACTTGTAAGGAATGTTCTGGAAGAGATTGATAATGTAGAATTTTCTATTTCCTTCACAACCCGAAAAATGAGAAACGAAGAAAAAGAAGGAAAGGATTATTATTTTGTTTCAAAGGAAAAGTTTGAACAGATGATTGAAGAGAAGATGCTGGCAGAATGGGCAGTTGTGCACGGTCATTATTACGGTACTTTTAGAAGGGAGATAGAAAAAAAGGGAGCTGGGAAAGACATTCTTTTAGATATCGATGTACAAGGAGCACAACAAATAAGAGAGAAATTCAGAAAAGCGGTGTTTATATTTATTCTTCCTCCTGTTTTCCAGGAGTTAAAGAGAAGATTGCAAAAGAGAGGCCAAGAGAGACCTAAGGCGGTTAAAGAAAGACTTGAAGTGGCTAAAAGGGAGATCAGGCATTATCCTCACTTTGATTACATAATTATTAATGATAAACTAGATGATGCTGTACATGAACTGAAGTCAATCATTGTTGGCATGAAATGCCGTACTGATTTACGTCAGAAAGAGATTTTGCCTATTCTCAGGAGTTTTTCTGAGGGAGAGACATAAATACCAAAATGGAAAAAATTGCCTTGGGAGTATGCTCCTCAATAAGCATTTATAAATCTTGCGAAATTATCCGGATCTTCCAGAAAAAAGGGTTTCAAATTCAGGTTGTCATGACTGGAAATGCTGCCCGTTTAATTTCCCCTGTTCTTTTCAGGGCGATTACTAGCCATGATATTTTTATAGACCTTTTCAGTGAAGAAGCATCCGAAAAAATCACGCATATAGCTCTGGCCAAAGAAATATCTCTTCTTCTTATTGCTCCGGCTACTGCTAACATGGTCGGAAAGCTTGCTGCAGGGGTGGCAGATGATTTTTTATCGACGTTATATACGGCTGTTAAATGCCCGGTATTAATAGCTCCAGCGATGAATGAGGGAATGTACCTGCACAGGCAAACTCAAGAGAACATCCGGAAACTTAAGGTTTTTGGAGTGAAATTTATTGAACCCGAAAAGGGGTATTTAGCCTGTAAGGATAAAGGATGGGGCAGACTGGCTTCACCTGAAATAATAGTGGAGGAAGGGTTAAAATTGCTGAAGAGGAGCAGGAGTTTAAAGAGCAAGACTGTTTTGATAACTGCTGGTTCGACAAGAGAATTCTTGGATCCTGTTCGGTTCTTGAGTAACCGTTCTTCAGGTAAGATGGGATATGAAATTGCAGAGGAAGCTCTGAGGCGCGGAGCCAAAGTCATCCTTATTTCCGGGCCTGGCAGTTTAATTCCACCTCCTGGAACAGAATTTATAAGGATTCAGACTGCAGACGAGATGGAAGAAGAGGTTTTGAAACACTTCCATAAGGTTGATATTGTGATTATGGCAGCAGCTGTTTCTGATTTCAAGTTTGCTGAGAGAGCTTCTCAGAAAATTAAAAAACAGTCATTGTTGAATGAAGTTAAACTTACCCGGACTAAAGATATTCTGGAAAAGCTAGGCAAGAGAAAGGGGAATAAAATCTTAATCGGATTTGCAGCAGAGACAGAGAATATTGCGGATAATGCACGAAAGAAAATGAAACAGAAAAATCTTGATTTGATTGTAACAAACGATGTGTCAAAAGAGGACATAGGTTTTGAATCAGATTTCAACCAGGTCGGTATAATATTTCCGAACGGGAGAACGATTCACACTGAGAAGAAGAGCAAATTTGAGATCAGTCAAATAATCCTGGACGAAATAGAGGGGATAATTGGAAACAAAAACTGAAAGGATCCTTATAGATATCAAGGAAAGATTCCTGTTTTTATCAGAACTTGGGGTTGATTTTATTTTGAAGGATTTTTCATCTAAACAAACGTCTGTAGAATCTCCGCCTCTTTCTCTTCAAGAGAGAATCCTTCATTGTAAGAGATGTCCCCTGTCAATAAGCAGGAAAAATGTTGTTGTGGGAGAGGGGGATTTAAATGCTGAACTTATGTTTGTAGGAGAGGCTCCAGGCCGGGAAGAAGACATCCAAGGGAAACCTTTTGTTGGAAGAGCGGGCCAGCTGCTTACAAAAATAATAAATGCAATGCATTTCAATAGAAAAGAAGTATATATCACGAATATTATCAAGTGCAGGCCTCCTGAAAACAGGAATCCTAATGTAGATGAAATTGAAAAATGTAAAGGATATCTCTTTGAACAGTTGAGAATAATAAAGCCTAAAGTAATTGTGACATTGGGGAATGTGCCTTCACATTTTTTCATCCAGAGTAAATTAGGAATAACAGCACTGCGAGGCGATTTCTGTGATTTTAACAATATTAAAGTGATGCCAACTTTTCATCCATCCTATCTTGTCAGAAGTGAAGGCAACAAATTACTCAGGAAAATGGTCTGGGAAGACATGCAAAAAGTAATGGCCTTCCTGGGCAAAAAATGACATTATACGCTGAAATCGTCCTTTCTCTTCCAGTCAACCGGATCTTTTCCTATGTTGTACCTGAAATCTACGCGGAAAATATAGATATTGGGACAAGGGTTCTTGTCCCGTTTGGTCAAAGGTTATTGACAGGATTTGTTGTAAGACTTAAAAAAAGGAACTTGACCAAAGGATTTGAGCTCAAAGAAATAAAGGAACTATTGGATGAAAAGCCAGTTTTTACTCCCGAATTCCTTTCATTTGTTCGTGATTTGAGCAGGGAATACTATTCCTCTTGGGGAGAGCTGCTGCAGGCTTCTCTTCCTCCTTCTTTTATTCTTAAGAGCAAAGCAAGAATATTTATTTCTGAGAAAGGGGTGAAGGCTGTAAAAGGCGAGCGTATACCCAGAGAAGAGAAGAGAATATTAAGTTTCCTCCAGGAGAAAAGTTACAGCGAATTATTTCTTAGAAGGAGATTTAAAGGGAAAAATATTTCCTATCTTATTTCTAGATTAGAAAATAAAGGGTTGATTCATATTGAAAGGAAAATAAAAAAGACAGTCCGAAGAAAAAAGTCTGCCACTCCTAGAATTCCTACTCAGCTTGAAATGGATTTTTCTCTGGAAGAAAGCTCTAACTATGCTGCATCTCTTATAACTAGAAAGATGGCAGAAAAGGCTTTTTCGCCATTCCTCCTGTTTGGCCCTACGGAGAAGAGGGAAGCAGTATATTTTTATTTGATAAGAGAAATGCTGGATCTGCAGAGGAAAGTTCTTTTTCTTGTTCCTGAGATTTCTCTGACAGAGAGCCTTGCAAAAAAGTTTAAAAAGAGGTTTGGAGAAAATGTGGCTCTTCTTCACAGCCGGATGTCAGGACGAATGAGAGAGTTCGAATGGCGAAGAATAAAAGAAGGGGGAAGAGATATAGTTGTCGGCCCTCGGTCTGCTCTTTTTTCACCTCTTAAGAATGCTGGTTTGGTCATTGTTGATGAAGAACAGGATGAGTCTTACTATCAGTTGGAAAACCCATCCTATGATGCAAGAAAGGGAGCCTTGCTCAGAGCAAAGCATGAGGATTCAGTTGTAGTCTATGGCTCTTCCGCCCCGTCTGTTGAATCTTTTTATAAAGCAAAAAAGAGAGGATATTTATTATATTTGGAAAGTGGACAGAGAAAGAACAGAGTGGAAATCATAGATGACAGGCTAAAAAAAGGAATAATTTCTCAAAGAGTTATTGATAGAATCAAGGAGAGGATAGAAAAAAAAGAGCCGGTTTTGGTTTTCTTTAACCGGCGCGGATATGCTTCCTTTATTGTATGTTCAAAATGTGACTATATTCCACGGTGTATTTATTGTGATATTCCCCTGACATATCATAAAAGAGAAGGGAAACTGGTTTGTCACTACTGTAATTATTCTATTCCTAAGATGGATAATTGTCCTGAATGCAAAAGCAGGGTCATCAAAAAAAGAGGATTTGGGATTGAGGTTGTCGAAGAGGAATTGAAAAAACTGTTCCCTGAAAGCAAAGTAGTGTGTTTTGATGCCGATGTACTGAAAAGCAAAAAAGAGCAGGAAAAAGTTCTTAATCAATTCCGTAAAAAGAAAATCGATATTTTGATAGGCACACAGCTGTTGGCGCATCAAGTTAATTTACCTTCAGTGACTTTAGTTATCATCCTTTCCCCGGAGATAATCCTTACACTTTCCGACTATAGAGCCAGTCAAAAAACTTTCCAGAGTATCGCTCAGATGGGAAATTTTGTGTTGATGAATGATAACTCTGAACTTCTTATCCAGACAGCTTTTCCCAATCATTACAGTATTTGCACGGCTTCCCATAACGATTATGTCTCTTTCTATAGTAAAGAGATTAAATACCGCCGCATCATGAATTATCCCCCTTTTTCACATATGGTTGAGGTGCTGTTCCAGGGAGAAAACTTAAGAACTTTAGCAAGAAACTCTAGGAATTTTTCTTCTTTACTTAAGAGTCAGGATGATAGCATCGAAATTTTGGGGCCGGCATTGGCATATATATCAAAAATAAGAGGAAAAAACCGGGTCCACATAATTTTAAAATCGAAGAAAAAGAAAAACATTGATGAAGTTCTAAGAAAATCTGTTGAGAAACTTAAATTAAGAAAATCGATATTTATCTATAATTAGTGATATTTTATGTAAAATGATAAATTCTAATGTCAATTAACAACGTCTCGAATGATCTGAATAGAAGTCGTTTTAGTTACAACAGTGGCTCCTTCTCCCCTGAGAGTAGCTTTGATATAAACTATTGTATCTGCGGCTATTTCTGAAGCAATCGGTCCAATATAGGCTGCTTTAGCAATTCCATTTTCGTCTGTAAATCTTGTTTTAATTGCTATATTATCTTTGAAATAGCCAATGTCGACATTGGCACCTGATGAATCGCAGATTTCAAAGTAAATTTTTTGGTGTGGAAAAGGAATCCCTCCTGTTAATGTTAAGGTGGCTATTATATCGGATCTTTCGTGTGTTGTTCCTGCAAACAGCACATTGGGCTGAGAGCTCAGAGTGAGTGATATAGAGGAAGAATCTCCTACAATATAAACAGGTGTTAATTCGGCAATAAATTCCGCGCCTTCCCATGCTACCGTTGCATAAATGTAGACAGTTGTATTGCTTGAGAGTTCATCTGAGTTTGGGCCGAAGAAAACAAGAGAAGTGCTGCCATTTTGGTCTGTGACAGCTGATTTTGCTCTCTCGTTACCTTCGAAAAAGCCATAGTTTGAACTGATCTCAAAGAAAACTGTCTTATTGACAATTGGAATACCCTTATAATCTGTTAAACTGGCTGTTATTGTAGTGCTTTCGCGTGAACTTCCTGCAAATAAAACATTTGGACTTGCGGATAAATCCAGCAGTATTGAGAAGCTTGATGGGCCTACAGGGGAAGGAGCTTCTATTGCTGTTCTCTTACATGAAATAAAGAGCACCATAATTGAAATTATCAATATTAAATAAATTTTGGACTTCATTTTCCTTATCCTTATTCGTTGACATAATTTGTAAAGAAAATACTTATATAGCCCGTAGCTTTGACATTTCGGTTAGTCAAGTCATGGCCATAAAAGTCAACTTTGGCATTTACATTTAAGACACCTTCAGCCCTGCCATCTACGAGGTCAATCAGTGGGGGCTCTGCTTTAGAAATCGCTCTCACTATGACAAAAGAAATATCGACAGAGGAATCGACTTCAATGAAAGCATAAAATGCCCCTTCAAAAGAGTATGGAACATCAACACCCTCAACATTTTTTCCGTCAGTTCTCATATAAGTGACCACATATCTGTCGACAGTGATGCCGTTAAACGAAGATGGGCCGTAAGCAGAAATCGGGTCCAAAAGCGTTACTTCCAGTGAAGCTTTGGCCTCGTCGGCTGTAATTGTTTCAACAGAAGTAGTGGGATCCAAAAAAAGCACATCTGATTGAAGATAGTTTACTTCGTTACCTTCGAGGTCAGTGCCTGTCAGGCTTTTTATAATGAGAATGCTAGCAGAATCAGATTCATTCTCTATGGGATTACATGAGAGAAGCAATAAAATTACCGGAAAGACTGCCAATATTTTTAAAGCATATTTTGCCTTTTTCATTTTATACACCTTATTATTTAATTATTCTCGGAGTTATGAAAATGAGAAGTTCCCGATTTTGTTTTGTCCTGGCGAATGAGCGGAAAAGGTTTCCCAAAATGGGAATTTTATAGAGAAAAGGTACTCTTTCATGAGTTATTGAATCTTCGGTCCTGTAAATTCCGCCAATGACGGTTGTTCCTCCATCAGGGATCATTACTGTTGTCTTAGCGCTTTGAGTGGTTATGGGAGGAATGCCGTTAACAAGGTTAGCAAAGTCAGCGGCATTATTCTGGATTTCAATTGTCATGATGATTGTTCCTTCGGCAGTAATTTGAGGAGTGGCTTTAAGTTCTAATGCTGCATTTACGTATCTTGTAGTAACTGTAAAATTTGCCACTGTTTGGACAGGAATCTGCCGCCCCTGGATGATTTCTGCAGGCTGGTTGTTCTGAGTTGTTACTTTTGGGCAGGAAATAATTCGGCCTTCACCGGAAGTTTCAAGAGCGGAAATGGCTACATCCAGGCTGAAAGTGTCTAGAATATTGCTTAGGGAAAGACCGACTGCCGTACTAAAAGCAGGTGCAGGAAGATTGATAGCATATCCACCCAGAGGTCCACCGATTCCTTTTGTAACAATTCCTTGAGGAATAAGGGCCCCGTCACTCAATATTTTATTAGGAAATTGCAGGGAAGTTTGGTTTCCGTAAAACGGGTCTGCTACTCCACGCCATCCCCATTGAACACCGAGATTACGGATAAAAGTGGAGGTTGCCTCTACGATGCGGGCTTCAATAGAAACCTGAGGTGTTGCTGTGTCAAATACATTAATAAGCCTTTCAAGTATATCAATTTTGTCTTTTACCTCAGAAATAATCAGAGTGTTCGTTCTTTCGTCAACGATTATTTCTCCTCGCTCTGATATTTTTGAGCCTATGAGTGATTGTACGTCACTTGCTTTTGAGTAAGAAAGGCGGAATGTTTTAACCACTAAAGGCCCTGCTAATTCTTGACTTTCTTTTAACTTGCGCTGTTCCTCCTGTTCCCTGGTAAGAACTCCGATTGGACCGATTCGGAGAACATTGCCTTCAATGCTTTTTCCCAGTTTATTCTGTTTGAGGATGATATCTATAAATTGGTCCCAAGGGACGTCAGTAAAATCGCAGGTTACGGTTCCTCTTACTTCAGGGTCAAAAACTATGTTTAATTGGACAAAATGCCCTATAGAGAGAATTACATCCCGGATATCAGCATCCTTGAATCTTGGGCTGATTAACTGGCCTGAATATTTTTCTTCGGTCTCAGCAATTATTTTTGGTACAAACTGCTTCTTTTGGGAGACATCCTGGACAGGGTTTGTATTAGTTGATGCAGGAAGTTTTGGAATATTAATATTTTTGCTTATTGATTTTTCTTTTGCTTTTTTATTTTCAACGGGAGTTATAGTTTTTGTTGGTACAGCTTTTTTGACAGATTTGGATTCATTTTTAACAGGCTGTTCAACTTCATTTGGAGAGGAATTTGCTTCGATATTCTTTGGGGTGGGAGTTGCAATTTTTGAAGAGGAAGGAAAAGACATGTCTTTGTAAAAAGAGACAACTAATTCATTTTTCTTTGAAGTTAGAGAATAAAATTTCGGTTCGGTAAGGTCAAAAACCATTCGGGTTATTGTGTAGGGATTTAAAATTTGAAATTGTGATGTTCTTATCTTTTTTACTCCCAGCTTATTAATGGGATAATTGAGACCTTCCTGAGAGTGTAATGTGTTGTAGAGATCAACGACTAACCGCGATGGATTATTGAGAGCAAATACATGGGGAATAGCCTTGTCACTTAATTTAGCAGTGATGTCAATTTTTTCATTGTTTTCTGAAACATCTATTCTTCTTAAATAGATGTTATGCTGCGGGGTTTTTTCGAGCTCTCTTTTTATTTCATTATTAAGAGCATGTAGAGTGCCGGCTCTTTGGATTTTATTTAGTTCAATGATCGTGCTTTCTTTCTGGGAATAAATCCTGTAAGGCACTTTTTCTTTCAAGTCTATGAAAAAGCGGATGTTGTCGGCTTCTCCTTTTTCCATTCGAACTTTATTAATTAGAGATAATTTTTCAAGATTGAGTTGGGGCTGCTGCACGGATTTTACTCCATTCAGATCTATAACAATTGTAGAGGGAAGTGACTTGGAATAGCAAGAATTCAAGACTGAGATAGGTGAGCTGGTTTCCAGGATTATATTTGAATTGTCTCCTCCAGGTTGAACAAAAATGTTATTTATACTGACTGATGTTCCATCATTTATTGCAAACCCACTTAAAAGAGAAAGGGCACATAAATAAACTAGGACATGCAAATATTTTTTCCCTTTCATATTATCGCTCCTCTGGATTTAATTCTTTAGTAATGTCTTTTGCTCTATATAAAGGAAGACCTCTTTCTTTTGTCTTTCGGAGAACAATTTTTGCCATATTAACGGAAAGAACAAAACCATTGGCAAATTTATCTCCCGTTTTAATATAGTATGGAAATCCTTTTAGGCCGCTTATGATAGCTGTAAATTTACCTTTGGTCTCTATGATGCCGATAAGAACTATGTCATCGATTGACATTTGAGAAAAGCCTCCAACGGCAGACTTCTCCTTAATATCTTTTCCCTGTAATAAATCTTTAAAAGGGTCTCTTCTTCCTGCAGGGCTATAAGAAGAGGTGCTTTTTATGAGCAATTTTGATTGTGTTTTTTTGTTTTGAGGATTCTTTTTTTCCCCCTGTGTAAATGCACTCTGAACTCCAATGTAGAAGAAAATAATTGAAAGAATAACCGTCAGTGTCTTTTTCATTTATTATTTCCTGTCATTTTATTGGTTTCCCTTTTCTTCTTCTGGAGTTGCTTCATGAAAAATGTAGGTTTTAGCGGTTGATTTTGCCGAAATAGTTATGCTTTGGGATTGATCCCTGGTGGCTTGTATAGAGAAATCTTCGATGTTGAAAAGCCGCGAGAAATTGCTCAATCGGTCGAAGAAAGTAGCTAAATTGTGATAATTTCCTGTTATTTCGATTGCGATAGGCCATTCGAGGTAAAATTCCTTACTTATTTCTCCTTTTGGGGTAAATTTGTCAATGTTTAGCCTTGAGTCATTTGCAAGCTGCTGGATTTTTCTTAATATGTCATATATCTCTCTTTTTTGAGGGATAATAGTTTCCAGGTCACGTAAGATAAGGGTCATGCTTTTTATTTCTTCTTCAATATTATCCATTTCTTCTTTTTTTGCACGAAGAGTTATTATTTCTTTTTCGATATCTATTCTCTCTTTCTTGATCGAATTAATTTCTTCGTTTTTAGGTTTTATGTAGAGAAAAAAGAAAAGTCCGAAGATAATTGCCGCTAAAGCGAGATACCCATACCAAGGCCAGTCTTTCATGGTTTCTCCTTTTGAGTAATTTCTTCTGATGGAGACATGACGCCAGGGGGTAGAACATAAGTTGCATTTAAGGAAAATTCCACGCATCTATTATTTTGTATTGTTCTTTGAATGGAAGAGATTAAATTAACATTGCTGAAATAGGGGCTGTTTTCCAGGTTGTAAATGTAGTCTGCTATTAAATTGTTAGAAAAAGCCATCCCTTTTATGTTGATTATTTGGTTATTATAATTTGCTTCTGAAAGCCATACCCAATCGGGGATATTCCTGCTTAGCTGGTCCATAATTGTAACGGCTGTTCCCTGGTGTGATTTTAATTGGTTGATAAGATTTATTTTTCTTTCAAAAAGGTCCCTTTGTTGCTGTAGTGTGTCTAGTTTAACTAAAACATCTTCGAGATTCTTTTTTTCTTTCTTAGCTTCTACTAAAAAGTTTTCTTCGGTAGTAAAAGTCTTTCGCTGCATAAGGAAAAATGCCGCGCAAACTATAATCAAAAGAAGAAAAATTAAGCTACCTATAGGCTTCTTTTTTTCTTCTTTAAATTCAAGAGGCAGAATTTCTGATGGCTTTTTTATAATTTTTGTTTCGGGTTTTAATAAGTTTATCCTTATCATTGTTTATCTTTCCATTTTTCTTGATGCAAGTCCTGTTGCTACTCCAAAAAGAGCAGCCATTTCTTCAAAATAAATACTTTCGAATTTCTTTTCGTCAAAAAAGATATTCCGAAAAGGATTAAATATTTCTGTTTTAATATTGAATTTTTGTTCAAAACTGCTGGGAAGATCTTTTAATTTTGACAGGCCACCGCTTAAAAAGATTGATTCGATCTTCTTTTCCTTTATTTCCCCGGCTTCGTAGAAAGAAAAAGTTTTTTCAATTTCTTCGAGTAGATTTTGCATATTCATATTCAGTACTATTTGAAATTGCTCAGGCTGAACGTTTTTGACTGGCAGGCCTTTGATTGCCTTTTCGGCATCGTCGATACTGATATTTAAATCTTTGCTCAAATTTTCTGTGAATATGGAGCCGCCTATGGGCAGATCGAGGAACAATTGGGGAATTTTCTTTTCGATAATGATGACATTCGTGGTGTTTGCTCCAAGATTAATTATTGCAATTGTCTTATCGTCTAGAATTTCAGGGTAATTTATTTCCATTGCATTTTGAAGAGCAAATACATCAACTTCGATGGCCTTTAAATTTTTATTTATCTGATGAATGACATTGCTGTAATTAGCAATCTTATCTTTCTTAGCTGCTACAAGAAGAATGTCGAGATTTCTTTCCTGTGAAGATGAAGGCGGTCTTAATATAGCATAGTCGACATTTGTTTCTTCATAAGGATAAGGAATGTTGTGTTTTGCTTCCCAGATTATTGATTCAGCCAGCTCTTGTGTTTCCATAGAGGGTAGCGCTATTTTCTTGATTATCACAGAGTTCCCGGAGATTGAAATTACAACGTTTTTGTTTGAGATTTTATTTTCATCAAAAACCATTCTAATGGTTTCTGCTACTGCAGCAGAGTCGATAATTGTGCCTTCGACTATGGCATCATGAGGAAGGAGTTCATAACCAATTTTTTTGACTTCATAAATGTCTTCGTTATTTCTTTTCTTAGTTATTAATTCAACCGCTTTAATTGAGTAAGAACCGATGTCTATCCCTACCACTCCTTTTTCTCGACTGAATCCTAACATTTTTTTATTCCCTTTTTATGGTTGAGTCTTTTTTGATTTTTCCTTTAATTTTTTTTCTACATTTCCTGGGACCAATCCTTTAAGACAACCTCCCAGCATTGAAACTTCCTTAACCAATTTTGAGCTGAGAAAAGAATAATCTAAACTTGGCATCATAAAAAAAGTTTCTATTTCCGGATTGAGTTTCCTGTTCATTAAAGCCATTTGAAATTCGTACTCAAAATCGGATATGGCCCTAAGACCCCGAATCACTATATCACAATTATTCTTTTTTGCAAAATCAACAAGAAGTCCATCGAATGATTTTACTTCGACTCTCTCTTCATTAGAAAAAATATCCTGAATCATGCTTTTCCTTTCTTTAGTCGTAAAGAGAGGGACTTTTTTGGGATTTTCTAGAACAGCCATTATTATATTATCGAATATTTTAAGTCCTCTTTCTATTATATCAACATGTCCGTTTGTTATTGGATCGAAAGATCCAGGATATACTGCTTTTTTTTTCACAAATCCACCATTAGCAACCTTATTTCCTCTGCGTTTCTTTCTTTATTATCAAAATAATTTTGCTTTGTCAATTTAAAATGCAAAATATTTGCACATTATTTTTTTGCCAAATTAGTTCTGAGATGATTCTTTTTCATTGTTAAAAAACTTTACTAGACTGTCAATTACCTGTATAGAGGATTCCAATGGTGATTTTTTTTGATTATTCCTCACCCAAAGTGGTGAAACAAGGTAATCGTTTTATCCGAATAACGGAATCAACATTTGCCTAGTTTTTTGTTTATTGATTTATTTTGGCGTTTGCAACAAAATAGAGATATGAAAAAAGGGGAATTTTTTATAATTCCAATAATTGTTTTTATTTCCTTCTTTTTATTGTTTGGAGAAGATGACTTCTATTCAGCGAAGCGGAGAGAAATGGTTCGCAGGCAGTTTCAAGCTCGTGATATTACTGATGAGAAGGTTCTGGAAGTAATGGGAAAGGTTCCAAGGCATCTTTTTATTGATAAACAGTATTGGGCACAGGCATATGAAGATTATCCTCTGCCTATTGATGAGGGACAAACGATTTCCCAGCCTTATATTGTTGCTTTGATGACCCAGACTTTAAATTTGAATAGAGGAGAAAAGGTGTTGGAAATCGGAACTGGCTCTGGATACCAGGCTGCTGTCCTTGCCCATTTAACAGACGAGGTTTATTCTGTTGAAATAAGGAATAAGCTTGCAAAAAAAGCATCCCTAATACTGAAAAGCCTGAATTATGGCAATGTAAGTATTAAAACAGGAGATGGTTATTTTGGATGGGAGGAACATGCACCTTTTGATGCTATTTTAATAACTTGTGCAGCCAATCACGTTCCACCTCCTCTTTTAGAGCAGCTTGCAGAGGGTGGAAGGCTTATTATTCCTCTTGGGAGCACTTTATATTTTCAAACTCTTACCTGTATTACAAAAGTGAAAGGGAAACCTGAAGTCAAACATATTTTAGGTGTTCGTTTCGTTCCCATGGTTGGAGAAGCGGAGAAATAGAATCGCAAGTAAATAACCTCCAGATGCCAGGATAAGGACAAGATTGTATCCTCCCCAGAATGCAATTATAAGAGTTATTATAGAACACACAACAGAGGAAAAAGCATTTGTTGCCCAAGCCCAGGGAATCAGCTTTTTTTGCTCGTGCTGTATCAGCCGGATTCCTGTAGGAAATGGAAAGCCCATAAGGAAGCCTAGTGGAAAAACTAGCAAAAATGTCAGGAGGATCCTTATGTTAATGTTGAAACCTATGAAGATCTCATACAGAAATTTTAAAGATATTAGAATAGCAGAGATGAAACAAGCACAAAAAATTAGGCATAAGGTAAGGTTCTTCTTAAGATTCTTGCCCAGAATTTTTTTAGATAAAAAACTTCCAAGGCCGGATGAAAAGAGCAAAGAGAAGAGGATTATGGATACAGAATAGAGAGGGTGACCAAGAAAAAGGATGAATTTCTGAATTAAGGTTATTTCCACAAACATGAATGACATTCCAATCAAGCTAAAATAAAAAAGAATTTTGAGCAAGGTCTTCCCACTACCTATTTTTGACTTTTGGAAGATAAAAAAGGGTAGAAATATTAATATAAAAGCTATTAGAATGGATTGAATGAGTAAAAAAGGGACTAAAAATTCCCCTTTGAGAAATGGCAGCCACTTTTGGCCGAGTGCTTTATAAGTGGTTTTTATTTTATTTATCTTGAAAAAGTTTGAGAAAAACGGTTGGTTGTCTGATACAGGTTTAACTTGAAAAAGGTATTTTTTATAGAAGTTTTTTCTTTTGGATGGGGAGAGGAGCTGGAGTGAAATGTTATAGTAAAGAGGATTGTCAAATTTATTATAAATGTTTACTTCTTCGGCTTTTATTCCGGGATAGTAGACTAAATCGAAGAGAGAGCTTTTAGCATTGTTTTTTATGATTTGGATTTCTTTCTTGGAGAATGGATTCTTTTTTACAAGATAAGTTATGGTTCCCCAGCTTCGGATAGCTATAATGTGGGATGCAGGGTCTTTTTTATTTTTTTCTAATGCTTCGATCCAGGTAGCCAAAACTCTTATTTCCTGTCTTGGAGGAGGGAGTAAATACAAGCTTATACTGGCTATCCCTTCCGGAGATAGTTTGTTTAGAATATTTACGAATGACTCGACTGTATAGAGATAATTTTCGCCAAATCCGTACAGGCCTGTTCCGGATGGGCCAAAAATGTCTGTAAGAGAAAATGTAATTAAATCAAAAGAACATTTTTCTTTAATTAAAGCAGTACGTGTATTACCTGTGATAACCTGGACGTTTTTATTTAAATAGAGATTGCCTGAGAAGGAAGCCAGGTCCCTGCGCATAATTTTAACAATAAGAGGATTGCTTTCGATCACTTTAATCAGGGGGGCATTATTGATAAGTGCTGAAATAACATCAGCCCCCCCCTTTGGTTCGATAATAAGGGTACGCGGCCTTTTTAAAATAGAATAAGGAAGGGAAGAAGGTAAATTGGAGAGATATTCCAAAGCTGGATCTTGCAGATTATTAAATTGAGTAACAGAAGTTAGTTCCCCTCCATCAATAGAAAGGCCGAGTTGGTGGGGAAGTTTTTTTGTATACAAAAGGCTCAGCCCGGGTGCAAATCTTGCAGCAGGGGATTCGATTATATCTACCCGCGATATTGAATTCCACTTGGTAAAGATCTGTTTTGCATTGGGATACCGCAAGGCCACAGGGAGGGCTTTGAAAGGAGATATTCTAAAGCTGAGCCTGGATGGTGTACATACAAAGAGCCCTACCTCTCCAAGCATAATTAAGGCTAATAGCCCCTTGAAGAGAAGTGAACGTTTTGTGCTGAACAGGAAGGAGGAAAATAAGGCTAAAAAGGAAATGAAAAGGATAACTCCCCTGTCTCCTGCTGGCATGAAAATAAAGAGGGGAATCATAGTGCCGACTCCTGCTCCAAAAAGATCAGAGAAATAGATCTTATTGACATGCTCAGAGCATCTTGTAATTGCAAAAGATATAGTTAACCCGGCGAACAGGAAGGGAATACTAAGGAAAAAATAGAAAAAAAAGATTAAGAAAATTTGGTTGTTGTCCCAAGACAACTTGATAAAATCAAAAGGAATGGCGTTAGTAAGAAAAAAAATGAGAAAAATAGAAAGAGAATAAAGTAAGGAAGAAATTGACAAAAACTTTTCATGGTCTATGGAATGAATTTTTTTAAAAAAGGCCAAGAAAGAGCCGCTGGCTCCATATCCCAGAAAGGCTATACTAACCACCCAAAAGGCAAAGTGATATTGCTGTGATATAGAAAAGTACCTAGTGAGGCATATTTCCAGACAGAGCGTTGCTGATGATATGAAAAATATTCCTGCTAGAAAACGGAAAGGTAGCTTTTTCAACTGTTTATAACGCAAGAGAAATAGCTGTCCACAAATATGATCGGATGAGAAATGATATAATAAAAGAATAAAAATTTCAAATGAATTCAAGCCAAACTTTAAGTTGATTTTCAAGGATTCTTGTGATAATTTTGGATTCTAGCAGAGATGATTAAATTCGGCACTTCCGGTTGGCGAGGCGTAATGGGGGAAGAGTTTACTTTCCAAAATGTAAGGATAGTTGTCCAGGCAATATCTAATTATTTAAAGAAGAAGTTTAACGGAGAGCATATCTCAGTCATAGTTAATTATGACACACGTTTTCTGTCAGAAAGATTTGCTTCTGAAGCAGCAAAGGTTCTTTCTCACAATAAGATTCATGTTTATCTTGCAGATAGAGATGCCCCTTCTCAAGCTCATGCTTACCAGGTGATTAAAAGGAAAGCTCAAGGGGGCATTAATTTTACAGCCTCTTTTAATCCTCCTGAATATAATGGCCTGAAATATAACTCAGAAAAGGGAGCTCCTGCTCTTCCTGAGGAAACAGATGAGATTGAAAGAGAAATTGAGTTTTTGAAGAAAGGAAATCCACCTGGCCTATATTATACGAGGCCCGAATTTATTGAAAAAATTGACCTTCAGCAGGATTATCTTTCTTTCATTGAAGGCAAAATAGATTTTGATCTAATCCGAAAGTCAAAAATTAAGGTTGCTGTGGATTTGCTTTATGGAACGAGCCGAGAATATCTGGATGAAATTTTGGAAGAAAACCATATTCCGGTAGAGGAAATTCATGGTTATATCGATCCTTATTTCGGGGGAATTACGCCTTCGTGTGCAGAGGAAAACCTTAGAGAATTGAAAAAGTTTGTCAGGGAGAAAAAGTGTGATGTGGCAATCGCTACAGATGCCGACGGAGACCGGTTCGGAATTGTTGACGAAAAGGGAAATTTCATTGTCCAGAATTTAATTATTTCTATATTGTTAGAATATCTTATATCAGAGAAAAATTGGAGAGGAGGGATTGCTCGTTCTGTAGCCACAACTCATCTTATAGACCGGATTGCACGGAAATATGATATGCCTCTTTACAAAACTCCGGTTGGGTTCAAGTACTTGGCTGACCTTTTCCTGAAAAACAAAATCATTTTTGGTGGGGAAGAAAGTGCTTGTGTGGTCCTGAAGGATCATCTTCCAGAAAAAGATGGAATATTTACAGGGCTTCTGGTTGTGGAGATGATGGCTGCTAGTGGGAAAACTATCTCCGGACTGATAGATGATTTGTTTCGCAAATACGGAACAAGGGTTGCAAAACAGGAGGAGATTCCTTTAACCTCGGAGAGAGAAAAAAAGTTGAAGAAATTAATAAAAAAGCCCCCTTCCAGGCTTGGAGACAGAGAAGTAGTAAATGTCGAAACTATTGAAGGGCTCAAATTGGATTTTGATGATGACGATTGGATTTTATTCCGGCCTTCTGGAACCGCACCTGTGATAAGGTGTTATGCGGAGGCTGGAACTAGGAAAGAATTAAATAAGCTTATTAAGCTTGGATTGGAAAAGTTGCTGTGATGAGAAAGAAAAAAGAGAAGGATTTGTCCTTCAAGAAAAAACTTTTAGCAGTAGGATTGACTTTTTTGTTTCTGGTTTTGCTTATAGCTACATTCTTTGGAAAAAGAGGATTGATTGAAGTCTATCAAGCACAGAGAAATAAGAATGCATTGATTCAAGAAAAAGAACGGCTGAAGCAAGAAAAAGATAAGCTGCAAAAAGATATTGAGGAGCTGGAGAAAAATCCGAAGGCAGTTGAGAAAAAAGCTAGAGAAAAACTATGGCTGATGAAGCCAGACGAAATTGTTATCATAAAGAAATAATACCTTTCTTTTTTAAAAAAGCCAGCAACAAGGAACAATAAATTATTAGCTTGGATAATTCAGGTGAACGTGAATAATTTATTAAATAACTTGAATCCTGATCAGAAAAAGGCTGTTGTTCATTCTCAAGGGCCTCTCCTGATTGTTGCTGGAGCAGGAACAGGAAAGACAAAAGTTATTACTCACTGCATTGCTTATCTCATCTCCTCTAAGTTAGCCAAACCTGAAGAGATTCTTGCAGTGACCTTTACCGAAAAAGCAGCAAATGAGATGGGAGAGAGAGTAGACATCTTGGTCCCTTATAGTTACTCGTTTGTTGAAATAAGCACTTTTAATTCTTTTGGGGAGAGAGTGTTAAGAAATTACGGTCATGAGTTAGGCATTTTTTTAGATTTCAAGGTGTTAGATGATGTAGAACAGACCATTTTTTTTAGAGAACACCTTTTTCATATCCCTCTAAAATATTACAGACCCTTAAGTTCGCCAACAAAGCATATTCAGGAACTCCTTTCAGCAATTAAAAGGTTGAAACAAGAAGATATCTCACCTGAGGAATATCTAGAATATACAGGCAGGCTTAAAATTGAAGCAACAGATGATGCGGAAAGGGAGTTGGCAAAAAAGCATCAAGAAATAGGATTGGTATATAAAAAGTACCAGGCACTGCTTAGGAAAAAGGGGAAAATAGATTTTGAAGATCAAGTAGTATTAGTAGTGGATCTTTTCAGGAAAAGGCCTTCAGTACTTAAAGAATTCCAGAATAAATATAGATATATCCTGGTGGATGAATTTCAGGACACAAATTATATCCAGTTTGAACTCCTTAAACTATTGGCTGCAAAGCACAATAATCTGACAGTTGTTGGAGACGATGACCAGAGTATATTTCGATTCAGGGGAGCATCTTTGAGTAATATCCAGAATTTTAAAAGGATTTATCCGACAGCAGAAAAGATAGTTTTAACCAGAAATTACCGCTCAACTCAGGACATTCTTGATTCTGCCTATCAGCTAATTCAGCATAACAATCCTGACCGTTTAGAAGTCAGCGAAAATATTAATAAAGTTCTCGAGTCAACGGTTGTTTTCAAGGAAAAAAGTATCCACATGCTCCAGTTCGATAAGCTTTCACATGAAACAGATAGGGTTGCTGAAATTATTCAGGAAAAGGTAAAGAAGGAGTACCGCTATAGCGACATTGCCATTCTAGTAAGGCGAAATGCTGATGCAGACGCTTTTCTTAAAGCTTTAAATATGAAAGAAATCCCCTTTCGATTTTCAGGGAGCCGTGGATTATACAGCCAGGATGAAGTGAAAATCCTCGTTTCTTTTATAAAAGCATTGACTGATTTTGAAGACAGCAAGAATCTTTTTTCTCTTGCTCTTTCTGAAATCTATGAGATAGATCTTTATGATTTAACGATTATATGTAATTATGCATACAAAAAACACATTTCATTGCACAAAGTTTTCAGAATGATTTTTGAGGGAAAGAGTCCTGTTGAGATTTCAACCTCTTCAGAAGTAAAGGTAAAGAAGGTTTTTCACGATTTGCTTTCATTTATCCGGCTGGCAGGCACCAAGAATGCCGGACAGGTTTTGTATTCATTTATCGAAAAATCAGGTTTTCTAAAATCCCTTGTTGAGGAAGAAGAACTTCATGCGGAGTTAAGGATAAAAAATATCTGTATTTTCTTTGACAAAGTTAAAAATTTTTCCCAGCTGAGTGAGGATGACTCCATTTATTCTTTTGCCTCTCATTTGGAGCTGCTTCAGCAGGTTGGAGATAATCCAGCTTTGGCTGAAGCGGAACTGGAAGAAGATGCAATAAACGTTATTACTGTACACAAGGCCAAAGGTTTGGAATTCCCTGTTGTTTTTATGGTCAGTTTGATTTCAGACAGGTTCCCCGGCCGGGAAAGAAGAGATAAAATTCCTGTTCCTGATGGGCTTTTAAAGGAGAGACTACCTGAAAGGGGAAGTTATCTTCAAGAAGAAAGGAGGCTTTTTTATGTTGGAATGACGAGGGCCAAGGAACTCCTCTATTTAACCTGGGCAAGGGATTATGGTTTAAAAAGATTGAAAAAGGTCAGCCCTTTTGTTTTGGAAGCCTTGAACCTTTCCAGAGCTCCTGAAGATACGATCCGTTGTTCCCCCTTGGAAGAGATTAGAAAATATGCCCCTACGACGTCTAAGCCAGGTGCTGTTCCCCAGGTGATGGAGAAAGGGTTGTTGACTCTTAGTTATTCTCAGGTAGGAGATTATTTGGCATGCCCCCTGAAATATAAATTCAGACATATTATGAAGGTTCCAGTTCTTCCAAATCACAACCTTGTTTTTGGTCGGGTCATGCATAGTGTTATATATCATTTTTTGAAAAACAGGATATCAGGGAAAGAAATAAAAGAAAAAGAACTCCTTAGTGAATATGATAAGTGCTGGGTGAATGAGGGTTTTCTGAGCCGCGAACATGAGGAAATGAGAAAAATAGAAGGAGATAAGGCGCTTCGCCTTTTTTATAAGCGGGAGAAATCATCAGGACGAGTTCCTTATTCTCTTGAACAAAGTTTCCGGTGGCAGTTTGGGGATGTGAAATTTACCGGCAGGTGGGACAGGATTGATATGCTGGATAGTGGAGCAGTAATAATAGATTTCAAAGCAACAAAGGTTAAAGACCAGAAAACTGCAGATAAAAGAGCAAAAGATAGTCTGCAGATGGATTTTTATGCTCTCTCCTTCTTAAAAACTCAGGAAATTCCTCTGTTTGAGACACAGCTTTATTTTCTTGAGTCAGATATTATCGGGCATGCTGAAAAAGGGGAAAAAGAACTAAACAGGGCAATAGAAAAAATTAAAGAGGCTGAAGAAGGCATAAATTGTCAAAACTTTATTGCTAAACCTGATTGGCACAACTGTAATTTTTGTGATTATAAGACTATTTGCCCTTCTTCATATGCGTATTAACGTGGGCTATTCATAAAGAATGCCGATTAGTTTCATTCTCACTGTATGGCTGAGTTGGTATATCCCCGTCCTCACTCCACCCATCCCCCTGTGGGATCCCTTACGCTCCGGGTGGCGACATCCCAACCCAGCCTACCCTAGATCAGAACCTATCAATAGTAAACGGCTCATATTTAGCTGACATATAGATACCAATCTATACAAGATAAAGAAGATGAATTTGAGGGGATGGAGGAAGCGACATTAAAAGATTTAGCCTTTCTGAGTCGATCTTCGAGGGAATCCAACAAAGTGAGTCGGGACTGATGGATGTGTGAGCACTGTAGAATTAAAGGGGCGGTGTTAATGGTGGCTCGCGGACATTGTGGCGGTGCTTAAGATAAACATGCGGAGTTCCAGCAGAGCCGAGAAGATCGGGGAGGAAATGGCGTTAAAAATCTTAGTGGAGCGCAAACATGCACTCAAATTCATCTATTATCAGCATTTATCATGAATAATCCAGGTTCAAATCGAGTTTTTTTGCTTATTCTGGCACAATCCAGAAAGGCATTATAGCCAGCAGCCTTTCCTTATCAAGATATTTAAGTGTAGATAGCATTTTTTCAAGCCTGGGATTTAGATCAAGTTTCATTCCTATTAAGCCCTTTCCCATAAAAGACTCAAATAATGAGATTTTTTTGGGCCAGATGACGAATTTGACTGTCTCTTTGTCAGGAATTCCAGCTAGTTCTTTTGCAAGTTCAACTGCTTTTGAAAGACCTCCGATTTCATCTACCAGGCCCAGTTCTTTTGCCTGACTTCCTGTCCAGACGCGGCCCTTCCCGATCCTGTCAATTTCTTCCCTGGTCATTTTGCGTCCTTCTGCTGCCTTGTTGATGAATTGATCATAACTCCAGAGGATTTCTTTTTTCAGTAATTTTCTTTCTTCTGGTGTGAGTCTTCTAAAGGTGGAAAAGAGATCTGCCCTTTTGCCGTATGTAAGTATTTCAGAGGTTATTCCCAGTTTGTCGTAGAGTTTGATCAGGTTGAATTTTCCAAAGATTACCCCTATGGAACCTGTGAGAGTTTGAGGTTGAGCAACAATCTTATTGGCATTCATAGAAACCCAATATCCTCCTGAGCCAGCGAGGTCAGACATGGTGACAATGACCGGCTTTTCCTTCTTGGTCAAAGCAATTTCCCGCCAAATGATATCTGAGCCAACAGCAGAGCCTCCAGGGCTGTCTACCCTGAACACAACAGCAACGATTGATTTGTCCATACGGGCTTTCTTTATCCAACGGGCAACCGTAGAACTTCCCATGATTTGGTACTGCCCCTCGCCTGTTATAATGGGACCCATTCCGTAGATGAGTGCAATTTTTTCCCCTTTATTTAAACCAACTGATGAGGGTTTAATCTTGAGATACTGCTGATGAGTAATTTTATATATTTTTTCCCCTTTCTCCTTAAGAAGATTTTCGAATTCATCGTTAAACAGGAGTTTGTCTATCAACCCGACTTCTACGGCTTTATTTCCTTGGAAGTAGGCATGATCGATAAGCGATTTTATTTCTTCTTCGGTTTTTCCTCTGGCCTCGGAAAGTCCTTTTATATAATGTGAGTAAATGTCCGAATAAATGGATTCCATCATCCGCTTATGAGCCGGGGTGAATTTTTCTTCTGTAAACATATTGTAAGCTGTCTTGTATTCTTCGACATGTTCAACTTCTGCTTCAATGCCTGCTTTATCCAGGGCTTTTTTTAGAAATGGGACGTTGCCTCCGATTCCGTTGATAACAAGCATTCCAAGAGGGTGTAAGATGATTTTGTCACAGGCAGTAGCAAGAAAATATTCCTTGTCAAAATCAAGAGCTTCATCCATATAGGCATAGGCTTTTTTCCCTGATTTTTTGAAGTCAATAATACTGTCTCTGAGTTCATTTATTTTTGCCCAGTCACATTGAATGTAGCCAAGACGCAGTACAAGGGCATTGATACGGGGGTCGACTTGAGCTTTCTGTAAATTCATCCAGACGTCATACATTGAAAGAGCTGGTTTTAACCCCATTAGAGCAGATAAAAAATCAGGAGATGCCTTTTCCTGCAGGGAGCCAGACAGCTTGACCTCAAGGTAGGAATGAGACTTTACAGCCGGAGGCTTTGCGAATTCAAAATATATGAAGGATGTAAAGGTTGCCAGAATTAATATGAAAAATATCAAAAATATAATCAGTATATACCTTCCTTTTTTCATTTTTTCTCCTTTTTAAAATGAATTGCTTTCTTTCAGATTAAATATAACAGAAAGCAGTAGATTATTGAAATATAGAATTTTCTATTCGATTTTAGTATATTAAAGAGCAAAATGAAGTAACCTGAATAAGAAAGTTTAAAAAAGGATTATCACATGAACGCACTTGAAATTGAGAACATTTCTAAAAGCTTTGGTGATTTTTATGCTGTAAAAAATTTATCCTTCAGTATTTCAAAAGGGAGTATTTATGGTTTGCTTGGCCCAAATGGGGCAGGCAAGACAACCACAATCCGCATGGTGATGAATATTATTATTCCTGATGAGGGATTAATCAAGGTTTTAGGCAGGAAGATGGATGAGAAGATGAAAGAGAGAGTAGGTTATCTTCCGGAGGATAGAGGGCTTTATCCAAAGATGAAGGTAGGAGAGATTCTTGTTTTTCTGGCTGAACTTAAGGGGATAAGAAGAGTGGATGCCAGGAAGAAAATTGATTTCTGGCTTGAAAAGCTTGATCTGGCAGATTGGAAATTGAAAAAGGTTGAGGAGCTCTCCAAGGGGATGCAGCAGAAGATTCAATTTATAGCCACGGTCATACATCAGCCTGATCTAATCATCCTGGATGAACCTTTTATTGGGCTAGATCCTGTGAATACAAAGCTGTTAAAAGATATCATGCTGGAGATCAGAGAACAGGGGACAACAATCATATTTTCTACTCATCGGATGGAGCAGGTAGAGATGATATGTGACGACATCTGTTTGATCAATAAGGGCAAGATGGTATTGGAAGGCAACTTGAGTCACATCAAGAATCAGTATGGGAAGAATACCGTTGTTTTAGATTATGATGGTGATGCAGGTTTTATTAATGCCCTGCCTGAAGTTAATAAAATAGATGATTACGGCAAATTCATGGAAATAAAAATGAAGGAGCAGACAGATACTCAGGGCTTTCTAATGAAACTTACAGAGAAAGTCAGGATAAACAAATTTGAAGTTAAAGAGCCAACATTGAATGCCATTTTTATAGAAAAAGTGGGAGAAAAAGATGCGTAAGATACTGTCAGTCATTAAAAGAGAATATATCCAGATAGTTAGAACTAAAGGCTTCATAATCGGGACGATTTTAGGTCCGGTCTTGATGGCTTCCTTTATTGTGATTCCGGTTGTTGTATCCATGGTTTCTGTTGAAAAGCAAGAACAGATTGCAGTGATTGATTCAACCAATGAAGTTTTTGTTGAACTCGATAAGAAGCTGGACTCAAAGTTAAAGGATGGAAACCGCCGCTATATACTTGAAGAATATAGGCTGCTTGATGATGTTGACAGTTTGCGAGAAGAACTAAACAGGAAGGTATTGAAGAAGGAACTTTCTGCCTATATTTTTATTCCTCGAGATATTTCGGAGGGAGGAGAGGCTGAATATGTCTCTGAACATGTTTCTGATTTTGATAAGAGAGGAAACATTAACCAGGCTTTGAGCAGTGTAATAATCGGAAAGAGATTAAGAATCGAAGGATTAGACCCTCAAGAAATCGGTAAGTACATGAGGCCTGTGAAACTTATAACAAAAAAAGTGACTAAAAGAGGAGTAGAAAAAGATACAGGGGGAACCTTCATTATTTCATATTTTTTAGTCCTTATCCTTTATATGACGCTTATTTTTTATGGTCAGATTATTCTAAGAGGAGTTATCGAAGAAAAAAGTTCAAGGGTAGTTGAGATTGTTCTTTCTTCCCTGAAGCCCTATCAACTTATGGCAGGCAAAATATTAGGGATAGCAGCCGTGGGATTTACACAGTATGCAATTTGGGCTCTTTTTGGAATTGTTGCAGTTAAATACAGCGGATCAATAATCACAAAATTTTTCCCTGCAGCCCAGGGATTCCAAATCCCAAGTATCCCCCCATATATTTTTATCTATTTTGTCCTATTTTTTATTCTCGGATATTTTCTTTATGCGACTCTATACGCAACTGTCGGGTCAATGGTGAATTCGGAAAAGGAAGCCCAGCAACTGGTTATGCCGGTGACTATGTTTTTAATTGTCCCAATTCTGCTCATGATGTTTGTGATCAGGAGCCCAAACAGTTCTCTATCAGTAGTATTATCTATAATCCCGTTTTTTGCTCCGATCTTGATGCTCCTGCGTGTCTGCATTCTACTGCCCCCTTTCATTCAAGTCGGGGGCTCTGTTCTGATATTGATTTTGACTACGATACTGATGATCTGGCTGACGGCAAAGATCTACCGGGTAGGAATCTTAATGTACGGGAAGCGCCCGGGTTTTAAGGAAGTTGTTAAGTGGATGAAGTATAAATAGGGACGGTTCTATTTTTTTTATTTTGTCATGTTTTTTCAGGGAAAAATAGTGACAAAAAAATAGAACCGTCCCCTTTACTTAAAAAATGGAATTTATAAGTATTTTTAATGATGTTATGGGGCCGGTAATGCGGGGACCTTCCAGTTCGCATACAGCAGGTTCTTATCGTATAGGGAGAATCGCGAGGTCTTTACTCGGAGAACAGCCTTCTTCTGTTGCATTCACTTTTGATCCTGAAGGCTCTTACATAAAGACGTATCGTCAACAGGGAGTTGACCTCGCTTTTGCTACAGGCATCATGGGATGGCAAATAACAGATAAACGTTTTTTTCAGGCATTGGAATTTGCTGGTAAACATGGGATCAAGATAGAATTTAATGAATCTCCTCTTGATAATCCTGATCATCCAAATACAGTGCTGATCCAGATGGTCTCACAAAGCGGCCAGCACCTCTCGCTTAAGGCAAAGTCAGTTGGAGGAGGAGTTGTTGCAGTCTCAAGGCTTGACGACTGGCCTGTTAATTTGAGCGGAAAATATTATGAAATTATTACTGAACTTAAGAAGGATGCCGCGTTGCAAGTAAGAAATATTCTAGAATCAGATAGCCAGACTGTTAATAAGCCTTCAGAAGAGGTTTGTGGGGATATGATGCTTCTTTGTGTTCAGCGTCTTTCAGCATTAAGTCCAAAAGTTCGCTGCAGGCTTGAGAAATTACCTGAAGTCAGGAATATAAGGGAAATTTTACCTCTATTTTATATGAGACGTGGTGAAGCTCTTTTTTCGAGTGCTGAGGAGATGGTTGCAGAAGCAGAGAGCCATGAGTGTTCCCTTGGTAAGATTGCATTGAATTATGAATCGAAATTACTAGGAATGACAGAAAAAGAGGCTTTATGCGAAATGCTGCGACGGTTTGACATAATGAAGGCCTCTGTTTTACAGGGGCTCAATGAGCAGAACTTACGGATGCAGTTGCTGCAGCCATGTGCCAGGAAGATTTATGAGGCTGAAGCGAAAGGGAAAGTAGCTTTAGGAGGGATTCATACAAGAGCCGCAGCCAGAGCAATGGCAGCCATGCATGTTAATAACAGTATGGAAATTGTTTGTGCGGCTCCTACCGGAGGTTCTGCAGGCGTCATCCCAGGTGTGATATGTACTCTGGCAGAGGAAAAGAACCTGGATGCGGGAAAATTGGCAATGGCATTGTTTGCAGCTTCGGCTGTCGGTTTGATTGTTGCAAAGCGGGCGACATTTGCTGCAGAAGTCGCAGGGTGTCAGGTTGAGATCGGAGCAGCCGGGGCAATGGCAGCTGCTGCTGTAATTGAATCTGCCGGCGGGAGTGCTCAACAAGCTGCAGATGCAGCATCTATTGCGTTCCAGAATACAATGGGATCAGTTTGTGACCTGGTCCAGGGAATGTGTGAAATTCCCTGTCACACCCGGAATGCAGTTGCGGCTTCCAACGCATTTGTATGTGCGGACTTAATCCTTGGGGGTTATGATAATCCTATTCCGCTTGATGAAACGATTGATGCTGTATGTGCGACTGGCAAAATGTTGCCGCGGGAACTGAGGTGTACATCGCTTGGCGGGATAGCAGCATCACCTTCGGCTTTGTCTTTGCCCCGAATAAAAAAGTAACTGAATAATAAACAAAAGTGCGAAATTTTTTTTTGTCAGCGTGAACCTTTTTTGCAATCTATCCGTAGTAAACTCTGAAGAAGTAAAAAATGGATGGAATAAAAAAAACGGTTCGTATCACAATACTAATATTGTTTCCTTTTATATTCAGTGCCTGTTTTGCTGTTAGGATTGTTAAAAATGTTAAGAATCCTGACCGCTATTTCGGGAAGGCATATCAACAGATTGAAAGGATACATCAAGATTATCCTGATAGAGAGGGGAGAGCACACAAGATCAATATTTTGGTCTACGAAAGTTCGGATTGCAAAGTAATAAAAGTCACTGCGCCCTTTTGGATTGTAAATGCATGTATGGATATTGCATCGAGTGCATCTGAAGAGGATGACTTTGATTTTGAAGATAGGTATGACATTGACTGGAGAGATATAAAAGAATTGAGGCAGATTGGTCCCGGGCTTCTTATTGACATTGATGATGAGGAGAGCCGAGTGCTGATCTGGATTGATTGATGGAGATAGTCTGGTATTGTTTGAGAGGTTTCTAGAGAAAAATGAAACCAAGGGAAACTTTTGAAGATGATAATATCTACATCCTTGTTGAAAAAATTAAAAATGGAGATAGAGAAGCTTTTATTACTGTTACACGTATTTATCAAAAAAAAGTTTTTCTGCTGGCTTTTTCCTTTTTTCGTAACAGGGAAGACGCAATGGATATTGTTCAGGAGACATTTTTGAGATTTTATGAGAAAGTGAACATGTTTCGCAGAGGGAAAAATTTTCAGAATTGGCTCTTGCAGATTGCAAAAAATCTTTGTGTAGATTACTACCGAAAGAATTATAAAAGGAACAGTGATTTACAAAGAGAGAAAAACGTAAAGGAGCTATGTCAGTCTTCCTATAGCCAAAAGGAGTTAAATTCTTCCTTGGATATTAAACAAATATTTTCTAAGTGCATAGACGGACTTTCTGAAAAGCAAAGAATGGTCTTTTTAATGAAGCATTACAATCAGCTCGAATATAAAGAAATTGCGCAGATTTTGAGCATTGCTTTAGGGACAGCAAAATCCCTTCATTTTAAAGCACTTCAAAATCTGAAGGTTTTAATGAGTCCTTATATGGGGAGACAAACATGAAACATTGTAAGGAGAGAAAAGAACTGGCTGCTTTCCTTTATGGAGAGCTTAAGGATGATGAAAGAAAAAGATTGGAATCCCACCTCGAAGTTTGTCCCCAATGCAGAAAAGAAATTGAGGAATTAAAGCAGATTGTAAGTGAATCGGATTCTTTGAAATCAGATATTAAGAAGGCATTGGCATCCGTAGATTGGGAGATGCTTCCTTCCAAAATATCAGAAAATGTCTTTAAAAAGGAAATCCCGCTTTCCAGAGGGTCACGGACAGGGAAATTTTGGGGTTTGCTCTTTCAGCCCAGGTTCAGGCCTGTTTATACTGCACTCTTTTTAGGGATTTTACTGGGATCCCTGGCTACTTTCGTGGTTTTTCGGAATTCTGGATTTAACGGAACCACTGAGGGAAGGTTTTTTGTATCCGGGGACTTTCTAGAGAGACTAGAGCTCGAGATGGCACGAAGGGAAACACTGGATTATCTTGAAAAAAGTCAGTATTTGCTTTTGGACTTTGTCCAGTCTTCTCCGGAAAAGTCAGCTGAATTCTGGCAGAGCAATTTTGCTTCCATAAGGGCAAGAGATTTGCTTGCAAAGAAAAAGTATATCGATCTTCAGCTTGATAGATTTCAGATGGCAAAAGCAAAAAAAATCTGTGACCAGATTGAACTTCTCTTTTTCGAACTGGCCCAGATTACTAAGGAGCTTCCGGTGGAAGAGGTAAAGAAAATACAGAATCTTATCGAAGAGAGACAGATTTTATTAAAAATAAATTTAGTAAAGAAAGAATTACAGGACAACGAGGTTTAAAATGAAGAAAATAGCCATAAGTTTCGGGATAATTTTGTTGGCTTCTTTTCTCTTCCAGGCATATGCCCAGGTGCAGCCGGATGAGAAGCTTTTCCAGGATGCAAAGATTCTTATTTTTGATAAGGAATGGGAAAATGCCCAGGGAAAACTGGAAAAGCTGCTTGAAGAATATCCAGAAAGCCGCTGGTTTTCCCAGGCACTCTTTTATAAAGGGAAATGTCTTGAGGAGCAGAAGGGAAAAGAGATCCAGGCTCTGCAGGTGTATAAGAATTTTCTTAAATTAAAGGACCGCAATAAAAGCCTGACCGAAGAGGCTGAAATATCAATTATTGAACTGGCCTCCAGGCTTTATAAGGAGGGCAAATCATCTTCCTTGGGGGAAATAGAGAGAAGGCTTTCCAGTCCAAATAGAGTTATTAAGTATTATGCGGCATTTCAATTGAGCAGTGTGAAGGATAAAAAAGTGGCGAGGAGAGCGATACCAGTACTGAAAGAGATTATGAAGAGCGAAAAGGATGATGAAATCAGAGACAGAGCCAGAATCGCAATGCTAAGGGTTGAACCTGATATGTTGAAGGATTTCGAAGAGGAAAGGTATGAAAGAAAAGAAAGGGTGCTGAAAATAAGAGTCTTCAAAAAAGGAAAAAAAGAGGCAGATTTTTCTGTAAATATTCCATGGGCTCTAGCTGATCTGGCTTTAAGCGCTATCCCTGAGAAGGAAAAAGAAAAGATGAGAAAGGAAGGATATAATCTGGATAAGATTATAAAAGAGCTCAACAGATTCAAAGGGAATATCATTGAAATAAGAGGTGAGGATTCGATAATTAAAATTTGGATAGATTAAAAGCAAGGAGGTTATCTATGAAAAAAATTACAGCAAGCGTTTTAGCAGTAATGGTATTGAGTTTTGTATTGATGAATTTTCTTTCGGCAGAAGATACGAGTACTATTCAAGCGATCAAAAAGGCTGTTAAGGAGAATCCCAAGTATAATGCTGGCTCAGAAGTGAAGTGGTTTAAAGTTCTCATTACAGATACTCGGACTAAAAAAGACAAGGTAAAGATTACTCTGCCAATATCATTGATTGAACTTATGGCCAAACACTGCAATGAAAAAAACTTGAAAGTAAATCGGGATGAGTACGATATCGATCTCAAAGAGCTTTTAGCAGAATTAAAAAAGCTTGGCCCAATGGCATTGGTTGAAATCTGTGAAGATGATGAATTAGTAAAAGTCTGGTTGGAATAAAGCAGGAATAAGCAGCAAGCTTATCGAGAAACTAATTAAAGGGAAATGGAGACTAACTCCATTTCCCTTTTTTATTTTCAAAAGAGAATTTAATGAATGTGTAATTTGTATTTTGTCCTAATTGTGGTGCAAGATTGCATGCTGTATGCCCCAAGTGTAAAAAACCTGTTGAAAGCAGCTGGAAAATATGCCCACACTGTGGAGAAAAATTGGATGAGTAGTGTTATGTAAGTGTTTACGCCACTTGTAATACAGACTATTCAGTAATAATATAAATATTACTCTATTTTTAACACTTAGCAGCTTAAAAATTGAATACTCTAGAAAAAAGAACAGAAAATATTTTACAATAAAAAGGAAAATGGTTAAGCAGATACTGAGGGAACTTAAAAGGCATATTCCGTTCACTACTTTTGGGGCAATTACTGGGATTACTATGATGATTATAATAGTACTCGGCCATATGCTTTCCCGAGTATCTGAAGTTTCCCCAAATATTTTTTACATCCTACACCCAACCCATGTTGTTTTAAGTGCGGTTGTGACTACAGCGATATATAAATTACATAAGCCCAAGTGTAAAATTTTGATGGCTGTTGTAATTGGCTATGTTGGCTCGGTGGGGATAGCTACTTTAAGCGATTCAATAATTCCTTATCTGGGTGAATTACTGCTTAATCTTCCAAACAGAGGGATTCATATAGGTTTTATTGAGAACCCTTTCATAACAAATCCCGCAGCGCTTTTGGGAATTACAATTGCTCTCTTAAGGCCAACTACCAAATTTCCACATTATGGGCATGTTTTAATTAGCACATGGGCCTCGCTATTTCATATCATCATGGCAATGAGTCAAACAGTAAATTGGATTGAAATTACTGCTATTTTTTTATTTTTGTTCTTCGCAGTTTGGATTCCCTGTTGTTTGAGTGACATAGCGTTTCCGCTGCTATTTGTTCCGCTGGAAAGCAAAGCATGATGGAGCATGAGCCTACGCGCTGTTTTCTTTAAATCTTGCTTCCTCCATCCCATCATATTCATTTGCTTTAGCAATGCCCAGGCTGAGATAGGTCAGTCCTTGACAAATCTTTCGCTGCTCCTGGATAATATATTCAATAGAGACAAGCACCATATTTTTGAAAGAACAGGAGGTGGCAGATGAAACACTGGCGATTATGGCCGATTATGGTGATGCTTATACTTGGGTTGTTAACCTGCTCCATGGGTAGGCATGAGGCGGATAAGAGTACACTATCTTGGGAACCGGTTGCATATTCTATGCAGCTGGACCGAGCCACGGCGTCCCAGCTGGCAGAACTGGCCCTCAATTGCATACGGCGGGAGTTTCCCAATAAGCCTGGTCATGTGATAAACGATGCGGTCGAAGTGCAGAATCCGGCATCACTACATCCGGCTTTTTTTGGCTGCTTTGACTGGCATTCCGCAGTCCACGGAAGCTGGATGCTTGTACGGCTGCTTAAAGTGTTTCCCGACTTTTCCAAAGTTGACGAGATCCGCTCTGCCCTGAGCGAAAATTTGACCGAAGAAAATATTGCATCAGAAATCAGATATTTCCAACAGCCCAACCGCAAATCCTTTGAGCGTACTTATGGATGGGCCTGGCTGCTTAAGCTGGCAGAAGAGCTCTATGAATGGGAAGATGCTGATGGGAAGAGGTGGGCCCAAAACTTGCGGCCGCTGGTTGACGTAATCATCGAGTGCTACCTGGATTTCCTGCCGCGGCAGACATATCCGATCCGAAGAGGAGTACATCCAAACACTGCCTTTGGACTGGCCTTTGCGCTTGACTATGCCCGGGTTTCGGGGCATAGTGAGCTTGAAGAAATGGTGATCAAACGCAGCCTGTTTTATTTTGCTAAAGATACCAACTGTCCGGCCGCCTGGGAACCTGACGGGGACGATTTTTTTTCCCGCTCTCTGATTGAAGCTGACCTTATGCGGCGTGTATTTTCCCCTGCCGAGTTTGTGAACTGGTTCCATCGGTTCCTGCCCGGCCTGAGCAAGGGACGGCCAGAGTCTCTGCTTCACCCTGCTGATGTCTCTGACCGCAGCGACCCCAAGATTGGTCATCTCGACGGCCTAAATCTCAGCCGGGCCTGGTGCATGGACGGTATTGCCTCAGCTCTATCGCAGGATGATCCGGTCCGTTCTATTCTGCAGCAGTCTGCTGCACTCCATGCAGAAGCGACTCTTCCACATATAGCAAGTGGCCATTATACAGGAGAGCACTGGCTGGCCTCATTCGCAGTATATTTACTTTCCTCAGATAGAGATTAAGTCAGAAACATACCGGAGAAATTAAGTGTCCAATGAGGGAATGGAATCTTACACCGAGAGAGATGATTATCATGAAACCGAAATGTGTGGAAACTTCGACTGAAATATACATAATGCACTAGAATTTGATAATTTCCTTAAAAATATGTTGATTTAAAGTGTAGCTATAAGGATAATTTAATCTTAAATGAAAAAAGATGAGTAATAATATCATATTCCTGAAAAAGGATTGTGTTTAAAGCGATGATAAAGAAATCTTAGGAGGGGAAAATGAATGATCTTCACTGGAAAACATCCATTACTGAGATTCATCCTAATAAGATTTCCGTAAGGGGATATTCGGTGGATAAATTGATGGGAAAAATTTCATTTTCCCAGGCTATTTATCTTGTTTTGAAAGGCGAGATGCCTTCCCCTGAGGCAGGAAAACTTATTGATGCCATTTTCGTCTCATCTATAGACCATGGTGCAAGCCCTCCTTCTGCCCTGGCGGCCAGGACTGTGGCTTCGACAGGGGCGGAGTTGAATGCTGCAGTGGCGGCCGGAATCTTGTCGATTTCAAGATATCATGGAGGAGCTGTTGAAGAGGGAATGAATCTCTTCATAGAGATTGCCAGAAGAATGGATGAAAAAAAAGGTGATGAGGACGAAGTTGTACTGGGAATTCTGCGTGAGATGAAAGAAAAAAAGAAACGGGCCTCTGGTTTTGGCCACCGTTTCCATACTCAAGACCCCAGGACAAGAAAATTATTTGCTTTAGCAGAAGAATTAGGTCTGGTAGGAAGGCATATCAGAATAGCCCTTGCCGTTGAAAGATGCCTTGAAAGTTTATTGGGGAAACCATTACCTATAAATGTAGATGGTGCCATTGCAGCGGTTCTGTGTGATTTAGAATTTCCTCCTGAGATTGGAAACGCTTTTTTTATGATTGCCCGCATTGCCGGACTTGTAGCCCACATTCATGAGGAAAAAATACGAATGAGGCCAATGAGGAAGATTCATCCTCAGGATTTTGAGTATGATGGTCCTCGAGGAAGGGAGATTTAAATGGAAAAAAAACTTTTATCTTTAATACCGGAATTTCAGCTTATAGGTGATTTAGAGCTTCAGAAAAAAACTATCAATGTCTGGGAAGAAGCCTTAAAAGAAGCAAACTGGAAAGTTGAAGACTTACTCGACATTCCGTTTACTTTATTGATTGAAAATACTCCTTTTAACCTTGTTACGCATACCAGGGCTGTCACCCTTTGTGCAATGAAAATTGCTGATGTCTTGATAGAGGAATATAATGGGAAAGTTGTAATAAACAGAGACTATCTTATTTCAGGGGCTTTGCTTCACGATGTTGGGAAACTGTTTGAATACAGGAAAGAAGGCGGAAAGATAATTAAAAGCGAGGGAGGAAAACTTCTCCGGCACCCCATTTCAGGAGCGGCATTTGCTTATAAATATGGAATTCCTCAAGAAGTGCTTCATATCATAGCCACACATTCAAGAGAAGGTAATGGGGCACGGAATACTGTGGAAGCAATTATTGTCAACCATGCGGATTTTGTTAATTTTGAATCTTTAAAAATTTAAAAAGGAGAATATATTGGGGAAGACACTTTCTGAAAAAGTTCTCAGTTTGAAGGCGGGAAAAGATGTTTATGCAGGAGAAGTTGTTACTGTCTCTCCTGATTATATCCTTTCCCATGATAATTCCGCGGCAATCTTAAAGAACTTTAAAAAACTAGGGATAAAAAGCGTTAAATGTTCTCAAAAGATAGTTATTGTTCTGGACCATGTGGTTCCTGCATCGGCTGAAAAATATGCAATGAATCATAAGGTTATCAGAGAATTTGTTGCTGAGCAAGGCATCCCGAATTTTTTTGATGTCCACAACGGAATCTGCCATCAGGTTTTTTCAGAGAGCGGATTTGCGATGCCGGGAAAATTAATAGTCGGCGCAGATTCACATACTACAAGCTATGGAGCACTGGGAGCCTTTTCTGCTGGTATTGGACGGTCAGAAGCTGCTGCTGTCTGGGCTACAGATGAAATATGGTTGAAAGTCCCGGAAACCATAAAAATAGAATTGGAGGGGAAACTTTCTGCTGGAGTCTATGCCAAGGATGTAATATTAAAAATCATCGGATCCGAGGGAGCAGACAGGGCAAACTATAAAGCTGTAGAATTTGGCGGGAAGGCAGCAGGAGATTTCAGCATAGCTTCCAGGCTAGTTCTGTCCAATATGGCTGCTGAAATGGGAGCAAAGAATGGCTATTTTCTGCCTGATGAAAAGGTCCTTGAATTTTTAAAAGGGATTGCAAAAGATGAATTTAGACCTGTGCTTTCTGATCAGGATGCTTGTTATGAAGATGAACTGGAATACGATATTTCTTCCATTGAACCTCAGGTGGCATGTCCTCATACGGTCGATAATGTGAAATCCATCTCTGAAGTTGAAGGGATAAAATTTCACCAGGCCTTGATTGGAACCTGCACAAATGGCCGTCTGGAAGATTTGAAAATAGCGGCAAGTATTTTCAAGGGCAGGAAGGTTCATCCTTTGATAAGAGTTCTTGTGATTCCGGCATCAAGAAAAGAGTTATTAAATGCCATTAGAGAAGGGATTATTGAAATTTTCGCTGAAGCAGGATGTTTGATTCTAAATCCTGGATGCGGTCCGTGTCTTGGCGCCCACCAGGGTGTCCTTGCCCCGGGCGAAGTTGCATTGAGCACGGCAAACCGGAACTTCCGCGGAAGGATGGGAAGCAGGGATTCCGAGATTTATTTAGCTTCTCCTGCCACAGTAGCAGCCTCTTCGATTGAAGGAAAATTTACGGATCCGAGGAAATATCTATGAAAAAAGGAAAAGTATGGAAATATGGGGATGATGTCAACACGGATGTCATCTTTCCCGGAAAATATACATATTCAATCCTTGAACCGGAAGAAATGGCGCAGCATGCGCTTGAGGATTTAGACCCTGGCTTTGCCGGGAGTGTTAAACCGGGAGATATTATTGTTGCAGGGAAAAATTTCGGATGCGGAAGCTCAAGAGAGCAGGCTGCAACATGCTTGAAGCATGCTGGTATTCAAGCATTAATAGCTAAGTCGTTTGCCAGGATTTTTTTTCGTAACGCAATAAACCAGGGACTGCCGGTAATACAGTGTGCAGAAGCAGTTGAAAACATAGAAAACGGGGAAGAAATAGAGATTGAATTTGCGGGGGGAAAAATAAGGACCGAAAAAGGCGATTTCGAATTCCCCCCACTTCCTGAATCGGTCTTGGGAATTCTGAAAGAAGGAGGCCTTATTCCTTATACAAGGAAGAAATTGAATAGACTATTAGCCTGAACTATTCATAAAAAATTTCGATACTTAAGATAACAATATTAATATCAAGATGTTAACTTTATTTTTCAGGAACGTCATGATGACACTTTCATTCGGGAAGCCACTTCTATTTATAATCCACATTTTTTACCTTCCAGTCGAGCCGATCTTACTGCATCTGCTTCGTTACACTCCATTCGTGGTGAATGACCACAACTTCATGCGCTGTGCTTTGCATCTGCAGCAAGCTTGGCTCGTGAATAATCCAGGTTTGTTAAATAATAAACCTATTATGTGTTATATTTTAACAATGAATTTTTACAAGACAAGTTTAATCTTTAAATGAAAGGAGAATTAGATGGCTAAATACAAAATTGCTGTCTTGCCGGGTGACGGGGTCGGAAAAGACGTAATAAAAGCAGCAATGATTGTACTGGAAAGAATTAACTTTGATGCTGAATATCTGTATGGAGATGTCGGCTGGGAATTCTGGTGCAAAGAAGGGAACCCGCTCCCTGAAAGGACAATACAATTACTTGAGGAAACGGATGCCTGCCTTTTTGGTGCAATTACATCAAAACCGAAAAAAGATGCATTAAGAGAACTCAACCCTGAATTGAAAGACAAGGGGTATTCATATTTCAGCCCCATTGTCCGCTTGCGGCAGGAATTTGACCTTTATACAAATTTAAGGCCGTGCAAGGCTTATCCCGGTAATCCTCTTAACTACAGGGATGACATTAATCTGGTAATGTTCAGGGAGAATACCGAAGGTATGTATGCCGGAGTAGAGTTTTACCCTCTTCCAGAGGAAGTAAGGCATGCACTGCTTATTCATCCTAAGATGAAGAAATTTGAGGATCTTCCTGCTGAAGAAATTTCTCTTTCAACAAGGATCATGACAAAAAAGGCCTGCACTAGAATACTAAAGAGTGCTTTTGAATATGCCCGCAAGTACAAGCGAAAGTCTGTCACAATTGTTGAGAAACCGAATGTTTTGAGAGAAACAGGCGGTTTTTTTCTTGATATAGCCAGAAAGACTGCAGAGGAATATCCTGATGTTGAGTTCTGGGAAGCAAATGTTGATGCCATGGCGATGTGGCTTGTGAAGAATCCCCAGGACTATAGTGTTTTAGTTGCAGAAAATCTGTTTGGGGATATCATTTCAGACCTTGCTGCCCAGCTTATTGGTGGATTGGGATTTGCCTGCAGCGGGAATATTGGTGATAATTATGCTCTGTTTGAACCGACACATGGCTCTGCGCCTAAATATACAGGGATGTACAAGGTGAATCCTATTGCTACGCTGCTGGCTGTAAAAATGATGCTTGAATGGCTGAGCGAATATAATAAGGCTCAAAGCCTGGAAATGGCTGTGGCGGAAGTAATAAAAGAGGGAAAAGTCAGGACTTATGACCTGGGTGGAAATTTGTCAACACTTGATGTTGCCCGGGAAGTAGCTGGGAAGCTTTAAAAACAGAAGATGTGTCCGGATATGAAAATAAAGCAAAGATAATATTATAATAAAAGGAAAGGTTGAGAATGACAGTAATAGAAAAAATAATTCAAAACCACACGCAGGATGACGTCAAGCCAGGAAAAATTGTTTGGATGAATCTTGATGTCAGGTCTGCCAGGGATTTTGGCGGACCTAATGTAGCAAAAAATTATGAGAGAGAATACGGAAGTGTACCTGTTGAAGACAGCAGTAAGACTTTCTTTACTTTTGATCTATGTGTTCCAGCCTGTTCTCTCAAGTATGCTGATAACCAACAGATCTGCCGAGAGTTTGCAAGGAAGCAGAACATCAAAGTTTTTGATGTAGATGCAGGAATAGGTTCCCATGTTCTGATTGAGCAAGGGCTGGCTTCATCTGGATCTACAGTTGTGGGGACAGACAGCCATATGAACATCCTCGGGGCTGTGGGATCTTTTGGCCAGGGAATGGGAGATGTGGACATTGCCTTCGCTTTTAGGACAGGAAAAACCTGGTTTGAAATTCCTGAAACAACCAAAGTCCTGCTCAAGGGAAAATTCTCCTGGCCTGTCTTGGCGAAAGATTTGACTCTATATGTTCTGAAGAAACTGGGGACAGAAAAAGGGGCGTTGAAAGCCGTAGAATTTTACGGGGAATCGGTGAAAGGGTTATCTCTTTCAGGACGAATTACTCTCTGCAGTATGGTCACGGAGATGGCTGGAATTGTTGGATTTATCCCTGAATGTGGAGATTTATTTAGGGCAGAGATGAAAGAATTATCAGGTAAGGAATATATACATTTTCAGCCTAGCGAGGATGCTTCATATGCGGATGTGGTGGAGATAGATATTAGCGAGTTGGTCCCTCAAGTGGCGGCTCCTTTTCTTCCGACAAATGTTCATGATGTTTCTGAACTTAAAGACGTGAAAATCGATTCAGGGTTTATTGGATGCTGTACGAACGGAAGGATTGAGGATTTTAAGGCTGCAGCAAAGATTTTGAAAGGAAGAAAGGTTAAAAAGGAAGTCATGCTTAAAGTTGTTCCAGCGACAAGGAAAGTTTACAAAGAACTACTTGATGGCGGAATACTTAATGACCTCTTTCAAAGCGGTGCCATTATAAGCAATGCAGGTTGTGGAGGATGTGCTGAAGGACATATAGGCCTGACGGGCAGGGGTGAAGTCCAAATCAGCACAGCCAACAGGAATTTCGAAGGAAAACAGGGGAGAGGAAAGACATACCTGGCAAGTCCTGTGGTTGTAGCTGCGTCCTGTGTTGTTGGAAATATCGCAAGCCCGGAGGATTTGTAAGATGGAAAAATTAATCCTTTCAGGAAAAATCTGGGTGCTTTTAGATAGAGAGGGAAAATTAATTGAAAATATTGATACTGACCAGATTTATCACAACGCATTTCTTCATATAACTGATATATCAAAAATGGGACAATATGCCCTGGGTAATCTGGAAGGTTGGAAAGACTTTCCCCAGAAAGCCAATCCTGGGGAGATTATCATTGCTGGCAGAAATTTTGGTGCGGGTTCATCCAGGCAGCAGGCAGTCGATTGTTTTGTCTCTTTAAACATTGGTTTGATTATTGCTCCTTCTTTTGGAGCTATTTACTTTAGAAATGCCGTGAATTGCGGTTTTCCTGTTTTGAGATGTCATGACGTTGCTGATCTGGTTGAATGTAAAAAGCTTAAGACTCAAGATGAAATAAGAATAGATCTAAATAAAGGGGAAGGATACAACATCACTCAAAATATTACATTTGGTTTTCAACCTTTGAGTTCTGTTCAATATGATATCTATATTGCAGGAGGGTTGTTTTCTTACGCAAAGAGTCAGAAGAAAGGGTAGATAAATTTGATTGTCCTGGCGTTGGATACAACAACATTTGCTGGATCAGCAGCTGTTTTAAAAAAGACGAAGCTGCTGGCAGAAGTAAATATTGACTCTCCGTCAACTTATTCGGAAAGACTCCTCCCTAATATCGATTTTATTTTGAAGTCCAATGGCCTGAAGATTAAAAACATAGATGCTTTTTCTATTGCAGTTGGCCCAGGTTCATTTACAGGGATAAGAATCGGACTGAGTACAATAAAATCTTTTGCATATGCTTCAGGGAAGCCTGTTGCTTCGGTTTCAAGCCTTAAGGCTCTGGCTTTAAAATTGCAGCACCCACGGAGCCGTCTTATATGCCCTGTTTTGGATGCAAAAAAAAGCGAGATTTATTCTGCGCTTTTTGAGTCAACAGGAAATAGTCTTCAAGAAGTCCTGGCTCAAGGAGTCTATTCTCCTGACCAATTCTTTTCCTTGCTTCCTTCTCACAGAGTAATCCATTTTATTGGCAACGGAGTAGGGATTTATAGGGATAAGATTTATCAATATTTCAAGGATAAAGCCAGATTTTCCGTGAGGTCTTTCTTTATAGCCTATGAAATCGGGCTTTTAGGTTACGAATTACTTAAAGCGAATAAAGGGTTGGACTTTCGAGAGATAAAACCTTTATACTTCAGAAAATCTCAGGCGGAGGAAAATCATTAAACAAACCAAGCTTGATCAAAATCCTTTTTACCTGAGAAGGATGAAGGAAAAAGACCTCGCTTCAGTGTTGAAAATAGAAAACCTCTCTTTTACAAACCCATGGCATGAAGCTGCTTTTAAAGGAGAGATAGATAATGATGAAATCTCATTTCCTTATGTAGTTATTCATAGGATTCAGCAAAAAGTAATAGGTTACATTGTTTTATGGCGGGTGAATAAAGAAGTGCAGATAAGCAATATTGCGATTCATCCTGACTTTAGGAGGCTGGGAATCGGGGAAGCTGTGATACGGCAAGTTCTGGATGAGCTTTGCGGAGAGAAAGCAGAGTATGTGATCCTGGAAGTCAGGCTGTCTAATTTAGCAGCACAATCTTTGTATAGCAAACTGGGATTTAAAGTTTTAGGCATAAGAAAGGATTATTATATAAATCCGGACGAAGATGCGGTCCTGATGGGAAAAAACCTCAAATAAAAACTTTGAATACAGAGATTTTAGTATTTGACTTTCATGAGGCATAAACCTTTGGCAGGAGCTGTTGGGCTTATTAAAGACCTTTTTTTCTCATTGAAAATTTCTTCGATCTTTTTGGGAAACATTTCCCCTTTTCCTATTTCCAAGAGAGTCCCGACTATTGTCCTGACCATATATCGCAGGAATCCATTAGCTTCAACAGTATAAATAATTTCACTGTCCGTTTTTTTGATATCTGATCGCGTGATTTTTCTTACAGGATAAAGCAGTCTGTTTGAAGAAAATGGAGTAAAATCTGCCTCTCGCAAAAATAATGAAGCTGCCTCTTTCATCATTTTTATATCGAGATGATAAGGCCAGTGAAGGACATATCTGAAGATAAAAGGGCTGAACTTTAAAGAATTTAATATCCTGTACTGATATACTTTTGATTTAGCCATTTTTCTGGCATGAAAGTCCTTGGCTGCTTTTTGAATGGAGATTATCCTTATATCGTCCGGCAGGATGCTGTTTAAGGCGCGAAAAAGGTCAGCGCTGCTTAATCTGAGATTCGCATTGAAATGAGCTGTTTGTCCCTGTGCATGGACGCCAGCATCTGTTCTTCCGGAACCGATGACATTGACATTTTTTGAAGCAATTTTTAACAAAGCCTCTTCTAATGTTCCCTGTATTGTTTTTTTCTCAGGCTGTCTCTGCCAGCCGTGGTAGTCTGTACCGTCATAACTGACTACGATTTTGTAGTTTTGGAGCATTTTGTTCTATAAGATTCAACGGATCAAGGGATAATAATCCTTAAGTGCTAGATCTACAGCTTCCTCAGCAGATTCAGCTTTTATTACGCCTTCTATATCCCATGTTTTGATGCCTATGACTTTTTTCCTATGTACACAGCCATAAGCTATTTCGCTGAGCGTGCCGTATTGTCCGTCTACAGCGATAATAACGTCTGCATTCATGACAACAAGAGAATTCCGTGTGTATCCTAATCCTGTTGCGATTGCAATATCAATATAACGGTTAGAATCTTTTGGGGAATTGCCTGGAAGAATTCCCACGGTGAGTCCTCCTTCCTCTTTGGCTCCCCTGGAGGCAGATTCCATTACTCCGCTGAGCCCACCGCAGACAAGAATAGCTCCTTTTCTTGCAATGATCTGGCCGATTTTGAAGGCTATCCGGAGTGATTCTGCATCCGGCTTAGCACCACCTATGACTCCGATTCTTATTTTGTTTTTTAATTCCATCATTATTTTATCTCAAGGAATAATCCAGTTTAATAATTTCTATAGGATAAATGGATAATATAATAGAAAATTGAAAAGTTCAAACTTTTATGATACACGATTAAGTTCATAATATTGGTATGTTTTGGGTATTTAGAATGAATTTGGGCTTCTGAATTTAGAATTAGTCATGTATACTAAAAAACAGGAGAAATATAATGGAGGATTTTTTAGAGATAAAATGTATGAAAGAAAAGGATAGGAAAAAGATTATTGAAGAGATTGAAAAGAGAATAGAAGAAAAAAAGAAAGAAGGCCTATTTACAGAGAATGAAATCCGTGAAATAGAGGAGATGAAGCTTCATCCTCTTCTTGATATTCAGGATATTCAGTATGTCTATGAGAACCATTTATATAAAAATGAGACTTGAGACTGAGGGGAAAAATCTAGATTTAGATTATTAACTAAAATAGGAGCTTGAAATGCCGGAAAAAAATATAAAGGGAGAAGCCTTTGAAGGTTTCGAGGAAATAAGTATTGATTATGAAAATATCGATGTAGCGGATATTATGTCACAGATTAAAAGGAAGATTTCCTCCCAGCAGAAAAGCTCTTTACAAGGGGAATATTTTGATAGAGGAGAGTCCTCTTTGTATCCTCCTGAATTTGAAGCTGTTGGAGAAGCAAGGTCAAAAATTATAAATTTATTATTGAGAATCATGAGGCCTTTGACTCCTTTGATCAAGCTGTTAACACTGCCTGTATATCAGGAATTAGCGGAGACAAGACGAAATCTTACCAAAACCACAGAAAGAACTCAAAGGACTAAGGAATACACCAAGCTTCTTCATAGTCTCACACACAACATAATTGTTGAACTCACGAAATTGAAGATCGAAGAGGAAAACTTAAAGGTTAAAACCAGGATAATAGAAAAGGATCTTGAGTTATTACAAAAAAGAGAAAAAGCATTGGAAGAAAAGGTGTTTAAATGAAAATTGCCTTTGTCGTACAGAGATATGGGCTTGAAATAAGTGGTGGTGCAGAACTGCACTGCCGCTGGATTGCGGAGCATATGAAAAAGTATTGTGATGTTGAGGTTTTAACGACAAGGGCTTTTGACTATATAACGTGGAAAAATTATTATCCCAGAGGTGAAGATATTATTAATGGCATTCCGGTAAAGAGGTTTTCGGTAAAAAGAGCAAGAAATCCTAGAAAATTCGGCCGAATCCAAGATTATATTCTGAAGAATGAACACCTTGAGAAAGATGAACTTAAATGGCTGAAGGAAGAAGGCCCCTTTTCTCCAGCCCTACTTAAGTATATAAAGAGGCATGAAGATGATTATGATTATTTCATTTTCTACTGCTGCCGGTACTACCACTCATACTGGGGAATAAACACAGTGCCTAATAAAAGCATTCTTGTCCCTACTGCTGAACACGATCCTGTGATTCATCTTAAGATATTTAAGGATCTGCTCAAAAAACCGAGAGCCATTATATATCTTACCGAAGAGGAGAAGAAGATGATCAATTCCCTCTCCCAAAATCAGAATATCCTGGGGGATGTAGTTGGGGTAGGGATTGAAGCTCCTTCCAATTTTTCTGCTGGAGAATTTCTGCAGAGACACGGAATCAAAGGAGATTACATTATTTATATCGGAAGAATTGATGAAAACAAGGGATGTGATAAACTTTTCGATTATTTTCTTAAGTTCAAGAGAGAAAAAACTTCCGATATCAGCTTGGCCCTGGTGGGAAGCACTGTATTGAAGATTCCTTCTCATCCTGACATTTTCCATTTGGGTTTTATATCAGAGGAAGAAAAGTTCTCTGTTCTTGACAGCGCTTTGCTTTTAGTCATGCCTTCTTTTTATGAGAGTCTTTCCATAGTCACTCTTGAGGCGTGGGCTTTGGGAAAGCCTGTTCTGGCCAATGCTCGGTGTGATGTGCTGAAAGGACAGTGCCTGAGAAGCAACGCGGGTCTTTATTATGAAAATTATGAGGAATTTAAGAGTGCATTGGAGATCCTGCTGTCTTCCTCCAGTCTCCGCAAAACAATGGGTGATAACGGCCGCCAATATTTGAATAAGAACTATACATGGGAAATTGTAGAGAATAAGTTTTTATCTATCCTTGACCGGCTTGAACAGGAATAATAGTGGAAATTCATCAATTTGCAACTTCTTTAAGCTATGGGGATGCTATTTCTGATGAAATGCTGGAAATTCAAAAAGCTTTGAGGAGTGAGGGATACAAATCTGAAATTTTTATCAAATTTTATGATCCGAGAATGGCAAAGTTCATCTGGGATTTTAAGAAATATAAAAAATTCAGCTCTCCCGGAAATGTTGTTATATTTCATTTTTCTATTGGATCGCCGATATCAAAGATGTTTTTTCGCATCCCTGATAAAAAAATCATGATTTACCACAATATCACACCGTATAAGTTTTTTCTTGGCTACCATAGGATCCTGACGAGAGAATGTTATAAAGGCCGTCTGGAAATCAAATTTTTTGCGGATAAAGTGGATTTAGCCCTTGGGGATTCGGAATTTAACCGCAGAGAGCTTGAAAAAGTTGGTTATTCCCGCACTGGTGTGCTGCCGCTACTTTTGAATTTGTCAAGATTCGATCAGAAGGAAAATCAAGTTATAAGAAGTATTTTTTCCAATGGGAAATGGACGATCTTATTTGTCGGCCGTATCATTCCGAATAAGAAGTTTGAAGATTTGATTAAGATTTTCTATTTTTATAAAAAATATTTCAACCAAAATTCCCAGCTCATCTTAGCAGGAGATTACAGGGGAACGGAACGATACTTTGCCGCTCTTCAGGATTTAGTAGATAGATTGAAGCTGAAAGATGTCCATTTCCCAGGGCATATCGAGTTTTCTGAGCTTATTTCCTTTTTCAAGCTTGCTGATGTCTATGTGAGCATGAGTGAGCATGAAGGGTTCGGAGTTCCTATTTTGGAGGCTTTTTACAATCAAGTTCCGGTTGTTGCCTTTGCAGCAGGTGCAGTTGAAGAGACAATGAACAATGGAGGGCTGCTCCTTCACAAGAAAGATCTTTTCAAGACAGCAGCTGTTCTGGACAAACTTAACCGAGATGAAATTTTCAGAAGGGAAATAGTTTCTTCTCAGGAAGAGGTTTTGAAAAAATACGATAGGGATAATGTGACTCGAATCTTACTGGAACATATTGAAAGGATAAGAAAGGAATGAGAATAGACCAGCTTGTTCCCGCTTTTCATCATGGAGATGCTATAGGGGATACGGCTTTTCATATGAAAAAGGTATTTTTGTCTCGCGGTTTTCAATCAGAAATATATTGCTTAACAAGTGACAGCTGCCTGAAGGAAGAATCCAAACCCTTTGATTCTTTCAAGAATCCTGCTTCTTCAGACATAACAATTCTTCATTTTGCTTTGCCGTCTCCTTTGACTAATGCTTTCATCAACATGCCCGGCAAGAAGGTAATAATCTACCATAACATCACCCCTCCTGAATTTTTCAATGGTTTCAGCAAGGACATGGGAAGAATCTGCCATCTCGGAAGAGATGAACTATTAACTTTGGTCCCGCATGTTTCTTTGGCACTCGCTGATTCGGAATTTAACCGTAAAGAGCTTCTTGAACTTGGTTTCCCCAGAGCTGAGGTTTTTCCTCTTTTTATAGATTTTGAAAGATATAAGAAGCCAGCAAGCAATTTTATGTATGACTTCTTCAGAGAAGAGAGAACAAATGTTCTTTTTGTGGGGCGGATTGTGCCCAATAAAAAAATTGATGAGCTAATAAAAGTCATTTTTTATTATAAAAAATACATCTCTCCATTAGTGCGGCTTATTATTGTTGGAAAAACTTCTTCTCTTCCCAAGTATTATCAGAGCCTGGTTTGTCTTGCTGATGAGTTCTATCTAAACCCAGAAGAAATATGTTTTACCGGACATATTTCTGACGAAGAAATGTATGCCCTTTATAAAGTTTCGGATGTGTTTCTTTCTTTAAGTGAGCATGAGGGATTCGGACTGCCCTTTGTTGAGAGCATGATATTCGATCTCCCAATTGTGGCATATGATTGTACGGCTGTTCCATATACATTAGGTGAAGCCGGGATCTTGATTAAGGACAAGAGAGTGGATTATATTGGTGAATTAGTGCATATTGTTGCTCATGATAATAAATTAAGAGAGGAAATTATCAGGGGACAGCGTAAAAGATTAAAAGAATTTAAAGACTTGGAATTGGAAAAATTTCTTCTAAAAAGTCTTGATAGCCTAATATAATAACAGCCAGAATGCTTGAAATAGCCTGGATTATTAACAATGAATAATTCAGATTAAGTGATTTGAAATGAAAATAGCCTTTGTAGTCCAGCGGTACGGAATGGAAGTTATGGGTGGTTCAGAGCTTCACTGCCGCCAGATTGCCGAGAGATTAGTCAGTTCAGGATATGATTGTACTGTATATACCACAACAGCGAAGGATTACATCACGTGGAAGAATGAATATCCCCCTGGAGAAACGGTTCTTAATGGAGTCGTTATTAAACGTTATAAAGTTAAAAAGGAAAGGGAAATTAACTCCTTCAATGAATATTCGGACTGGATTTTTTCCAATGATCATACTTCTGACGATGAGATCGAATGGATGGAAAGACAGGGTCCTAATTCTCCTGCTCTTATCAAAGCATTAGAGAGAGAAGAACGAGATCATGATGTTTTCATTTTTTTTACATATCTCTATTTCAATACTTGCTGGGGTCTTAAAAAAATTAATGCAAAAAAAGTGCTTGTCCCTACAGCTCATGATGAGCCAGCTCTGTATCTTGATATCATGAAGGACATTTTTTCTTCTCCAGATGCATTCATGTTTAATACACAATCAGAGAAGGAAATGTTGACACGGCAGTTTTCCTTTAAGGATAGATACCAGGATATAGTAGGAGTAGGAGTTGAAATCCCTGAAAACCTGGAATCTTCTAATTTTTGCCTAAAGCATGGGATTCAACCGCCTTTTATTCTTTATGCAGGTCGCATCGAAGCAGGGAAAGGCTGTCAAGAACTTTTTGATTATTTCTTGAATTATAGTAGGAAAAATCCGGATGTATCTCTTGTCCTTATTGGGAAGCTTTTAATGGATTTGCCTCATCATGATAAGATTAAATATCTTGGGTTTCTCCTATCTGAAGAAAAGAATGCAGGGATGGCATCTGCTTTGGCAGTGGTTCATCCGTCCCATTTTGAAAGTTTGTGTATGGCAGCTTTGGAGTCCATGGCTGTTCAGACTCCGATTTTGGTACAGGAACAAACAGAGCCTCTGAAGTATCATTGTCTCAAGGGGAAAAGCGGTCTGTGGTACTCTAATTATTATGAATTTGAAGCGGCATTGGATATTTTTTTAGAAAATTCGAAATTAAGAAGTATTATGGGGAAAAATGGACTAATGTATGTTCGAGAGAATTATTCCTGGAGTAGGATAATAAAAAAATATATGAAGCTATTTGACTATTTATTGAAAAATAAAGTCTAAGTTGAACATGTTTATATATGTTGGGTTTTTTATTCTACCGATGACAGATAAAGCCGGAAAAACTTTAAAGCTTATTGACGGTATTGTTTTATTGTGGTAATTATTTGTTTAATTTGTATTGGAGTTCTTAAATAAATGGCGTTTGTCAACTATACAAATAAGAAACTTGCCATAAAAATTGTATATTACGGGCCTGGTTTAAGCGGCAAAACAACAAATCTACGTTATATTTACAGTAAGGTTGACTGTGATTCCCGGGGAGATTTATTATGTCTTGAGACCCCTCTGGAAAGGACTTTTTTCTTTGATTTGCTTCCTATAAAAGCAGGCTTGATCCATGAGTTTAAGACCCATTTTCTGCTTATGACGGTTCCCGGACAGGTTTTTTATGAGGCCTCGAGGAAAAGTGTGCTTAAAGGTGCAGATGGAATTGTTTTTGTTGCTGATTCCCAGATTCCTCTTGTAGATGCGAATCTGGAAAATTTCGACGGGATGAGGAAAAACTTAGAGCAATATGCTGTGGATTTGAGCCTGCTACCTTTAGTATTTCAGTACAACAAGCGCGATTTAGAGAATCTTATCCCTGTTGAGACATTCAATAATCTTCTAAATCCACAGAGGCTTCCTTATATTGAGTCCTCTGCCATAAATGGAGACGGAGTTTTTGAGACTTTAAAGGAGATAGCGAAGTTAAGTGTTCCTTTTGTGAGAGAAAAAATTTTTGGAGAGGAAAGAAAAGTAGAGGGAGAGGAAGAAGAAGAGATAGAAAAGGTAAAGAAGGAAGAAGAAAAAAAGCCGATTGAATTTGTTCCGGAAGAGAGAATTTCACCTATTCGGATGACGAAAATTAAATTTAAGTCCCAAAGGGATATCGAAGAAGAAGTAAAAAAACTGGCAAAAGAATTTACTAAAAATCCAAAAAAATAATTTTATTCCCCCCACCCCTAAGGCGGAACAGTCTTCCGTTTTTCTTTGGCTTTTTGATAAAAATTGGAGGATTTATCCGTCTTTATATAAGTATAAAGATGCTTTTTAAAATTTTTAGTGCAGCTTTAAATGGAATTACAGCCTATATTGTTGATGTTGAAGTTGACATTTCGTTTGGGATTCCTGGTTTTGTCATAGTGGGTCTTCCTGATGCTGCTGTACGGGAGAGCAAAGAAAGAGTAAGGGCTGCCTTAAAGAACTGCGGATACGTATTTCCTTCGCGAAAAATTATTATAAATCTAGCTCCTGCTGACAGGAAAAAAGAAGGCTCAGCATTCGATCTTCCCATATGTCTTGGGCTCTTGGCTCACTTAGATATCTTTCCTTATGAGAAGCTCCAGGACTATTTGTTTTTAGGAGAACTGGCTTTGGATGGAAGACTAAAATCCGGGAAAGGGATTCTATCTTCAACTGTTCTTGCCAGGGAAAAGGGTTTTAAGGGAATTGTTATCCCCAAAGAAAATGAAAGGGAAGCAGCATTGGTGCAGACTATAAATGTTTATGGGCTCAAGAATTTAGTGCAGGTTGTTCGACTTCTAATGGATTGCGAATCTATGCCTCCATGTAAATATTCTTTAAAAGAACTATTGCCCCGGGTAGACTACGAAGTGGATTTTAAAGAAATAAGAGGGCAGCAGCATGTAAAGCGGGCACTGGAAGTAGCCTCGGCAGGGGGGCATAATGTTCTATTAATCGGGCCTCCGGGAGCAGGAAAAACAATGATGGCAAGAAGGCTGCCTACTATTTTGCCGCCCATGTCATTCCAAGAAATAATAGATGTGACACAAATATACAGTGCTTCGAGTTTATTAAAGAAAGAGGGAGCAATTGGAGAAAGGCCTTTTCGTGCTCCCCACCACACGATTTCCAGTGCAGGCTTGATTGGAGGCGGAATTATTCCTAAAGCAGGAGAGGTTACTCTGGCTCATCATGGCGTATTATTCCTGGATGAATTCCCCGAGTTCCGAAAACGTATTCTTGAAGGTTTGAGACAGCCTTTGGAAGATGGGAAAGTTACAATTTCTCGAGCTTCAATGGCAGTGACTTATCCTTCTTCCTTTATGCTGGTAGCAGCTATGAATCCATGCGAAGATACATTTTACGGGCTTGCTGCTTCTGATTTTGAATGTACAGAAAGACAGAGGGTCCAGTATTATTCAAAGATTTCAGGACCACTTCTTGATCGTATCGATATTCAAGTTGAAGTGCCGAAGGTTGAATTCAGGGATATTATTTCTAAGTTTGAAGGGGAGACTTCAGCAGAAATAAGAAGAAGAGTAATCTGTGCAAGGAACAGGCAGCTTCAAAGATTCAAGGGGAAAAAGATTTACTGCAATGCTCATATGGGCTCGAAAGAGCTCAAAAGTTTCTGTCAGATTGATAAAGAAGGGAAAGAGCTTTTAGAAATGGCCGTGAATAAGCTGGGCTTTAGTGCCAGGGCATATACACGTGTTTTAAAAGTGGGGCGTACCATTGCTGATTTGAGCGGAGAGGAAAGGATAAGTCCTGTCCATATTTCAGAAGCGATTCAATACAGGATGATGGATAAATATTTTTGACATGGATTATTCATAAAGAATGCCGATAATAGATTAAGATGAATTTGAGGGCATGTCTGCGCTCCACTAAGATTTTTAATGCCATTTCCTCCCCGATTTTCTCGGCTCTGATGGAACTCCGCATGTTTATATTAAGCAACGCCCCAATGTCCGCGAGCCATCATTAACACTGCCCCTTTGATTCAACAGTGCTCACACATCCATCAGGCCCGACTTTGTCTGGTTCCCTCGAAGATCGACTCATAAAGGCTAAATCTTTTAATGTCGCTTCCTCCA
>CAZYMU010000024.1:0-48157 GCA_964648465.1 uncultured Eubacteriales bacterium
CATTTTGGTGAGGCAACAACATGATTACAGTAACAAAACTAATGAGTCAATGCGGCCCGGAATAATAATTATCGCTGATCAAACTTTCCCAGATGGTGATATTTTGTTAGAATTATAACCTTCATAAATTCATGAATTCCATCGAAATAATAATTATCGCTGATCAACTGTGAAAATAAATTAAAAAGTTGAACTATTTCCTTATAATTGAAAGTAAGCTAAATTTTTGTCTTTGTGTTTCAATCCTTGTTTTAATGGAATCTCTTATCTGACTTGTTGTATTGTCAAGGGATGAGGATATGATTGAATGTTTCAATCCTTGTTTTAATGGAATCTCTTATCTGACGCCTGGATTAATCTCCGAAGAAGAAGCTGCGTCTGAGTTTCAATCCTTGTTTTAATGGAATCTCTTATCTGACTAGAGATACAGGTATATCAGGCTGGTTAATCCTGAGTTTCAATCCTTGTTTTAATGGAATCTCTTATCTGACATATGACAAAATGATACACAGCCCTCTTGACCTGCCAGGATGTTTCAATCCTTGTTTTAATGGAATCTCTTATCTGACAGGAGGTTCTTTATCCCAATGCTTGTATTCTTTAGCGTTTCAATCCTTGTTTTAATGGAATCTCTTATCTGACAAAACTAAAATTGGAGTACAAACAACAAATGTAGTCGTGTTTCAATCCTTGTTTTAATGGAATCTCTTATCTGACAGCAAATTGGCTGTATATCTTTTTGATTATACTAGTTAAAGAGATTTGAGAAAACACTATTTTACACATTTTAATTTGAAATATGCACACAATTATGTGCATTTTTAGTAATGTTTACATGTTTTTACTTTTTCTATCTTATTTATTCTTAAACAAATAGAGAGAATTCACACAGAATAACAAATAAATTTATATGAAAAAGAGATCCTAAGTTATCAAAGAGCCTAAAATATCTATCCCGAGATATTTTTTTTACGTTTAAATTTACAATTAATTATACACATATATTTCTGTAACAGCAATCTACACATCTTATTTTATAATTGGTTTTTTTGGGATAATATCCGGATTTAATGATAAGCAGCATGTCATTGATTATTTCAAGTGCATTATTGAAATCTTTTTCTTTGAAATTAATTTCTTTTACAAGATTGTGACTTCGAACATAGCAGACAAATCCTTTTTTTACGTCAGCATCATAAAAATCTCTAATCAGCAACCCATATAATACAGATTGAATTTTATGTGTCCGGTAGAGAAAATCTTTATATTCAGCAAATTTATAATCCAATGGGGCAAGTGTTCCATCTTTTAAGTAAATAACTTCATCTACAACACCTTTCAATTGGAATTTTTCAGAATTCATATAAACATCTATATCTTTATTAATGCAGCCTATCTTTTTCCTTAGATAATTTTTATTGATTTTAGTTTTTCTATCATGAATTTGCCGGCCAAGAATTACTTTGTATCTTTGTTCTTCATGTTGGGAAATTTTTAAACAGTTCATGAAAAAAGTGAATCTTGGACAATAAAGATATTCAACGACTTCTGATGGGGTTAAGAAAATTCCAACTTTTTTATTTTGTTTTTCAAACGAATTTTGAAATGATTTCATCACTGACTAAATCCTTATCGAATGCCTGCCCTAGTAATTTGACCTTCTTGAAATCATCTTCGCATAGAGGGAAAATGTACACAGAATCTTTGTCTTTTTTTATTAATTCTTCGCATTTAAGTGCTAGTTCATCAATATCATTTCTATTAAGATTGCCAAGAAAAACGCTCTTTTGAACACGGTATAGTCCTGCTCCTTTGCATGCTCGTGCAATTCTTGTTCGTGTTCTATTATCTACGATGTCATAAATGACCCAGGTTATCATGGTTTATCCTTTTGTTTCGAGATTAATCCATTGGCAATTTGATGGCATTCATATTGGATGAGGTCCCTGTTTTTTATGTTTCTTCCTCTGTAACGAACTGTTTTTTCAAAGTTTTTGTTTAAGGCTTCAATTAGACATATCTTTCCTTCTTTGTTCAGAGTCAGGCCTTTATGTAGTTTATCAAAATATTCATTTTTTACTTTCCGTTGGCTGAATAAATAGACAACGGTTTTATCGACTAGTATGCGAAACATCTCGATCAGATCAAAAACCAAGGATTTCTTGTTATAATTATCTGTATGAAGAAAACCAATATAAGGATCTAGGCCAGAAATTATGCATGCTTTTTCGACCATTGAATAAAGAACTCCGTAGCCGTAGTTTAAGAGGCAGTTGAACTCATCTTCGGCTGGTTGGCGGCTGCGGCCTTTGAACTTGAATCTTTCTGGGATGATGTGACTCAGAGTACCAAAATAGATTCTCCCTCCAGAACCTTCATGTCCCATAAGAGAATTCCTTTTGTCTTCGAGAGTCCCTTCCAAATTGTTAATTCTATAAAGAATATTTTTGAGGGATTTGATGGATTCATTAAGTTTAATAGCTTTATTTGGCCTTGTGTTCTTCAGCTTGCCAAGAAACTCGATCTGATTATTAAATTTTTTCTCTATCCATTCTTTTGCTAGATCTAATCCTCTTTTGTCATTAGCAATTTCAAGCTGCTTTCTCCTGATTAAAGTGGTGCTGCCAAGTTTTGAATGCCATATTCGGCTGTATGGATTTCCGTATGAATCAAGAAAAATAATGTCTATATTATTATCCATGGCTAATTTAACAGCATCTGTTGAGAGGAATGCACTAGTTGTGATCAATATTGACTGGACTTTTTTGGCAGAAATCTCAAAAATACCTTCTTGGTTCTTGATAAGAAAACAGTTTTCTTTTTTCTTAAGATAGCATCCGTATGTGTTAAGTACAAGCTGCATGGTCCTCACCAAATCTCATCTTCTTCTTCAATATAAACCATTCCAGGTTTTCTTCCTGGTGCTTGTCTTTTTTTGCCTGCAACATACAATTGACAATCCCTTGGTCCATAACAGAAAGTCTTTTTCTGTTACTTTTTTTTCGAATACAGTCTATCATTTATTCTTTGTGTTTTTCTTGAATTCTTTTAATTGTTCCGAAACCCCGCGATACTGATTTTCCTATTCCCCAGTAGTCTGGAATTTCAAAGTTGACGGAGAAGTTTAACAAAAATCCGATGAATGATGTGTCTTTAAGCTCACACTTCCTCCGTTGTAGCCTTCCGATTCCAACCTTTATCTCCTCCAGAACCACGTACTCTAAACCTTTCGATGCCGATAAGATATTTCCGATTAGCGTCCTTCGTAAAAGCTCTCTTCGTTCATTACGATTCGATTCTAAATATCGTTGGTAATTCTTCTGGCTTAATGCTATCCATGGTGTTATGAATTCATAACTTAATATTTCCGGAGAAGTGCCAAATTTCTCCTCTTTCAAAGTTATTCCGCGCTCTACAATGGCATATGTACTTTTACCTAATTTTATCTCATCATATTTGTCATAAATCTTTTTTAGCACTTCTGCGCCTTCTTCTATGCCCAACACAATCGCTGTGCCTTCTAATATTTTGTACTGGATACGGGGATATTTGTAGAGAAGTTTGCCGACATCTATATGCTGATGCATTAATGTGTACTCGTTGAACCGGGTGGCAAAGAAACCTCTCAACTTCACGGCGTCTTCTTCTAAGGGGCGGTTGGATTTCAGGGTTAGGCGTAGGGTTTTTAGGTTCATGTGATTGCCTCTAAAAAGTTAGAGTTCCAGCAATAGGATTTTTTAGATCAACATCAAGCCCCACTCCATCTTTATCATAAAACTGTTCATCTAAGATTCTGAAGTTCCCTATTGGCTCACCAACTATTAAATCATCAGGTCTAACAGCTATCCACTTGTCAAATCTCATGCTTACAGAATTTGCTGATATGCGTTTAGCCAGTTTTTTTATTTCATACCGCCTCTTCCACCTGTCCTCTATATCCAATGCTTGTCTAATCTCTTTTGGCAGTTTTTCATCCAATGATGGAATTATGAACTGTTCCTGATCTTCATCGCCTCTCAACAATTTCTTAATGTTAACACGTTTCTCGTTATATTCATGACTGTATTCTGAATAAGCTCTTACAACTTTCATTGATTGCCCCAATTTGGCTCTTACAGATTTAAAATAACGAGAGCCAAAATTGTAGAATTGGGTTTCTGAGATATCCAGATTATCAGCAATGCTAAAGGTGGTACACTCTAAAAGGACTCCATCATAAACCATTTCAGAAAGGGATCTTTTCCCATCTGATTTAAGATTAATGATATTTATGGTTCTAATTTCTTTTTCCCCATTACGATTACACCGACCACAAACCTGAAAGATAGAATCTAGAGGTGCCCAATCTCGAATAATATAATCAACATCCATATCTACCCCTGCTTCAATGCATTGGGTCGTTACAACTACAGGATTATTTTCATTTTTAATACAATCCTTAATCTCCGAAATCCGTTCCTTCCGCTGTGATGGAGCAACAAGAGAAGACAAATAAATTGTAGGTCTTTCTGAAATTTTCTTTTCATAAATCTTCTTTTTGACTTCTTTAAATACGAATTTACTGGAATTCCGTGTGTTCAGCACTACCATTACTGACCTATCAGAGTGTTCATTCAAAAAATCGGGCAATTCTTCTACAAAACTTTCAAGTGACTTCGCTACTGTATTTATATGAAGTTTTACCCTCACACGCTTTTTAAAATAATCTTTGTGGTTTGGAACCCTTTCTACCGCACTTGGTAAAAATCTTGGCTGTGTAGCAGACATCAACAGAACGTGTGTATTTCCAACTTCAGATAATTTTTTAAAGAAGTATTCAAACGGTTTCCATAGTTCTGATGGTAGTGCCTGTATCTCATCAAAGACTATTATCGCATTGAATAAATTGTGAAACCTCATAAGGTGTTTTGACTTCAATGAAAATAGAGAATAAAGCAACTGGTCAAAAGTAGAAACAATGATTTCGGAGTTCCAGATGTTCAAGAAAAAATCAACCGAGTTATCGCTCCGCTCTTTATCATCAACTCCGTCTTTATATTCAAAATCAGCTATGGAATATCTTGGTATGTAAAGCCTGTCTTGACGTTTTTCATAGAGTTCACCTAAAAAATCTTTGTACACTTTGTCTGTCTGCTCGATAATTGAAAGAAAAGGGAGTGAAACGATAATTTTTGGTGTAAATCCATTTTCTCTTTCAATTCGTTTTCTAAGCTTTAAAACCCACGATGCAGATAGTAAAGTTTTTCCGAGTCCAGTAGGAAGTGTAATCGAGTGAATCCTTTCACTTAGCGGGAAGGAGTTAATACCATCAATAGTCTTTTTGTATGCTCTATTTCGGTCTTCGTTTATTTGTCTGTTTTTTTTAAATTTTTTAATATGCTTATCCACAAGATTATCAGGAATATCAATTGGTTTTCTTTCATACTGTTCAGGGTTGTCAGAAGCGAGATATGCCTTGTCGGACTCCAAAAGAATAGAATATAGGAATAATGCTAAAAGTCTATGTTCTATTTGAACTTCAAGCCATTTTTCACCATTATATCCCTCCGGTGTTTTTCCATATTTTCTGTTCAACTTTCTAATTTTGCTCGATATAGTATCTATTGTATCAATAGTAAAGTCGGATCCCTCGGAAACTTCAAAATTAGGGAAAACACATCCGAATATTTCAGGGTGAATCTTGCCAATCTGCTTCTTCAGCAAATTAAAATTTTTATCATGACTATTCAGCACTTCTTCTATACTTTTATACTCACCATGATGCCCTTCTATTGCCAAAAAGACTGCAAATGGTAGAAATAGTTTCCAATGCTCGTCAAGCTGATCATTTTTCAATATCCATTTTTCTGTCATATGCCAGCCAAAAAAAGCAGACAGAAGTGCATGCGATTTATCTCTTTCGTTTCCGGTATATTCTCTACCTTCTATTCTGCTTCTGATGTATTCTTGAAAGAACGAAGTGCTTTTGCCAAAGTCATGACATACTGCAACTAAAATGCTCAGTTCTTCAATCTGTAGCTTGGATATACCATTAAAATTGAGCTCCTTTTGAGCAACAAGAAGCTTAGTTGCTTTGATAACTTGGTCTGTGTGGTTCCATAGCTTCAAAGGCCGATGATCTAATGCATGAGATATTAGCTTGTATCCCATATAGCATCACAAGAAGGTGATAACCTTATCTCCAAACTGGTAAGGTGTGACCTTCATTTTAACAGGTAGTGGTTTGGGAACCATATTTAATAGATAACGCTTGTAATTAAAGGTTCTATCAGCCGTGCCCAAATGAGGAACTTTTAACTCCTGGATGTGATACCCCTCTTCTGGTTTTAAACGGTCTATCAATAATGAACAATCTTCTTTGCAAACTACCGATGATATTTCATGTTCTCCCAGATCCAAAGGTTTTGCAACTCCTTCAATCGGTATATACTGCAATCCTGCAAGAAATTCTGACAATCCCAAGCACGGTGTGTACATATACCTCTCATTTTTAATGCGAGATACCAATTCGCTCATTTTATCGTTTAAACTAACGTAGACCAAATATGAAGGATTTCTTAAGAGTTCCATCGGATAAGGGTTGATAGGTTTATTCCAGTCCGGTATCCTTTTTAGTGGTTTAGGCTTCCAATCCTTTTTTGGACGCTTGATAGAATAATCCACCCTTCCTGAGCTATCCTGCCTTAAGTTTGTTACATGAGTAATTGTTTTGATTTCTTTCTCAATGGCAATAGCCACTTTCATTTTACTTTCATCAAAATTCCCGGCAACTTTTTCTTTCGGAACGCCAAGAATCGCTCCTAATAATCCTGCGATAGCTGTTCTTGGTGGGAAGGGGTACGTGAAGGAAGATACATTAGAGTAGGGTTTACGAAAGTGCCCGTATTTTCCATAATACCTGAAAGAAACAACTGGTATTGAAGCCATATTAACTTTTCTTTTCAGCCAGATTGTCTATGTCGAGATCTATTACTTTCGCTTCCCCAACTACTCCCGTCAATCCCTGGACTAAACTATTTCCATAGTGTTCTGCGAATTCTGGTGAAAGGCAATACTCTATCCGTTCTATCTTGCTCTTGATTTTCCTAATAGATCCAATCAATTTACTGAAATTGAGGGTGTAATCTCCAACCTTTCTGATATTGATCTCCTCTTTAATCTCCTCCTTTGGTGTCAATTCAACCTTCTCTTCCAATGCTCCAATATGGTATTCTGTAGGGACTTCTTTTTTATTTCCCTTCTCTTCTATCTCAACTTTTTCTTTGTAAAATATGTTCAAAAGCAGCCTCGGCTGTTGTCCTCGCTTTGTACGGGTGTGAGCAGAGGTAGTTTCCCTGACTCCTTTCCAGAGTGCAACTTTGAACTTATTTAGGTCTTCCTCTGTAAGTCCAGTTGTTTTGGCTGCATTCTCATTGGCAACTCCGTGGAATGCGATAAGTCCGTAAGGAATAGCATAATAGGTTGTAAATGTCCCCATTTTCTGCTCGGATTTTTCTGCTTCCCCTTTTGACCTAAATATACTTGTGCCGTGGAAATTCACTTCTTCTACTTCATGTAAAGTTTCGCCAAAGTTGATCTGAATTGGTCCAGTAACTTTGCTTGTCTCTCCCCATTCATCTGGAGCTCCTTTAAAAGCTAGCGGGCTTCCAAACATTCTTAAATCAACAAACGTTTCTAATAAAGTATTCATCAGTTCCTCTCCTTCAATTTTATTCTTATCCGTGTATTTAAGTCGTTGTTTAACTCTATCAGTGAGATTCACCGTCTTTGTACCCAGTTTGGCGACCAAAATCGAGTCTTCTCCCTCTATTTGTATCAAATAATCTCTCACGAACCTTTTCAATCGCACATCCGTTACATAGCACCGTTTGGTTACGTCATCTATACGTGGACGATTTTCGTCTGGATCGCCATTGGGATTCCCGTTCTTAATGTCGTACAAGAAGAGAAACTCGTTCCTGCTCTTTATATGCTCTTTCTCTTTATTTTCTTCGCTCTCTTTAATTTCTTCACTCATTTTTATCATCCTCCTTTTCTTTTTTTGTTTCATTATCTATGCCCTTCCTTGGTAAATAATAGCTAGACAGACTCTGCCCAAGGCATAGATAATACGGTATTTCCTTTCTGCTTATTTCCCATTCTTTTATATCTGCACCAAGCGCTCCAATTGCCTCAGCCACACCCCTCATCTCTTCAGACCATGCAGTTTTTGGCGTGCTGTAGTCGTCCAGCTTGCTCTTTGTCTTCACAAATATGTCCATCAGATCCTGGAGACTTACTTGTAGTCTCTTTAGCCATCTCAAGGCGTTGGCTGAGACCTGTCTTGCCAGCTGAATACTTACCAACTTGCCAAAGAGCAACCCCACCAAGAACGCATACTGCTTCTCCCCTGTCTCCAAACCCCTTGCTTCTTCGTTTAAGAAGTCATTCAAGGGATTTAATCCTTCGTGCTTTTCAAGATATTTGCTTACAAAATTTTTTCCTGTTTTCATTTCTATCACTCCTAATTTGTCTAAGAATAAAAATAAATGCACCATGTTAGCAATATTATTTCTAATTGAATAAATAGGTTTGTTTTTATCATCGTCCGATAAAGCACCTAAAAAATCATAGGATAGTTTCGCTGAAAATTCAGCCAATAATGCCTTTAAAGAGTATTCCCTTTTAAGAAAGATTGCACTCAAAAGATCAAGGCTGTTAACAGATGATGCCTTAAAAGGCCTTCTTTTACCTGCTGGCGGTTTCCGGTATCTTGGCATTCCAAGTACATCTCTTACTATTCTGAGGTTACCATTAAGGGGAGAATACTTTGATTTCCAGGGATGTTTGAATGGATAATTTTCATGCATCTTGTTTATTTTTTCAATCACCTTTGAAATTTCAGAAAGTCGTGATGGAATAACGCCAGGGATGACTTTTCTAATGTTATTTACGCTCTGCCCACCTACATCGCCAATTATGAAAGTAATAGTAGCAATGCCTTTATTCTCGGCTAAATCTTTCAAAATTCCTTTTTCTTTTCTTTCTGCACCACTTATATCATCTCTTGATCTCCCATACTCTGAGGTAATAATCTTCAGCGCTTCGCTTTTGTCTTCACTTTCCACCAAATGAGGTATAATTAGAGCCCGATATCCTGAGATATTTTGAAGAAGATTTGGGAATACATGGAACTTTGCGACATAAAACGCCTCTGCACAGGGCGCACAAATTGGAAAGGCTTTTCCTGCATTTTCACTGGCAATACCAGGGAAAAATCCAAGTTTATCCACGTTGGCTATATTTATTCCTACACCTGAGAGTACATTGGGAAAGAGTTCTGTTTCTGTGTGACACAGACTACATTTTACACCTGATGAATTGATGGATTTGACTTTATCCGTCTGGTAGGTTCTTGGCTTCTCCTTTAGGGCGAAATCAAGAAGCTCCTTAATCTCTGCGTTATATTTGCCATTGATCTTAACAGAGAAAACATTTATATTTTTATTCTTCTTTGCCCATTCCACGGTTTTAAAGAATGGCTTTTTCTCTAATTTTCCTTCTTTATCCAATTCGCCAACCTCTACCTCTTTAGAAGTGTATATCTTAACTACATTTTGTACCCAATCTGCGATATTTTCTTTATTTTTTGATTCTTTGATAAATTCCTCAACGGTTTTTTTAAGCTTACTTTGGCTTTCTTTCCAAGTAGGTGTTATATAAGTTCCCTGAGATGCCGTTTTTAGGAATAAGTATTTCCAATTATCACCGGAGACTTTCTCTTCTTGAAACCTTACTTTCCCATTATCAATCGCGAATATTCCTATTCGATCTGCATTAATAAATTCAAACTGAAGTCGAGGATAATCACCATTCTCAATAGCTTTCTCCCGTTGTTCCAGAAATGATTCTACAGATTCTAAAGCATTAAAATCAAATTCTTTCAACTCTTCGATCATTTTCAAAATGCCGAGATTTCTTATTGCCTCGATCATTAAAGCCACCAAATATGAAATTTCTATATTAAATTGCTAAAATGCAATTTTTACTTTTTGATTGATTTCACGAGTCAATGTCATATTATGTAAATAAAATTTGGCTTAAAATTTCTCTTAATACATTATTATCACTGACATTTCTATCTTAACATGCTTTTTTATTTAGTCAAGGAATCGAATCGAATAATTGAGATTGATACAGGTGTAAACGGAAAAATCCAGGGTAAAATAAGCTTTTGAATCAATCACTGGGCGGTTCCATAAAGAACGTTCTCCCTGGATTTTTTGCAATATGCTTTGCTCAATGGTTGACCAGCTCAATCCTGTCTGCATCCCTTCGAGTATGAGAAACTCGAATAATTTCTGGTCATCATGCACCGGAACTATATAAACGAATTTCTTTTTATGAAGCGATTTGGTTATAATGATGTTCCTCGATAATGAGGTTTTTGTATGTTTAATATTCAGGGAGAGAGCTGATTAAAGAACTTGCTATTTCCGGTGCTGGCATTGTAGTTCTTATTTTATATTTATTGTATGAGCGCTTGCTTATTGCTAAAAGAATCCAGTGCATACCGCTGCGGATTTGTGTGACTGGCACAAGGGGAAAATCCAGTGTTGCGCGGCTTATAGCCGCTTCCCTGAGAGAATCCGGAATTGCTGTTGCTGCTAAAACAACCGGGTCAAAACCCGTCATGATTTTCCCAGACGGCAGTGAGAAAGAAATCCAGCGGCATGGAAGCCCAACCATTCTTGAAGAGAAAGAAGTTTTAAAAGCCGCTATTAATTCTAAGGCCCAGGCGCTTGTTCTGGAATTAATGAGCATCCGTCCTGAGTCACTCTATACCGAGTCGGTTCAAATTCTCAAACCCAATATTCTTGTGATAACAAACGTCCGCCTTGACCATTTAGTCCAGATGGGAACATCGAGGGAGGAGATTGCCGCGAGTTTTTCATCTTCGATTTCTGATAATTGTACGATTTTTATCCCGAAGGAGGAATATTTCCCTGTTTTCCAGAGGACAGCAGAGAGGTTAAATTCGAAAATCATTCGGGTTCAAGAAGATTCTTTTAAGGAATATTTTCAATCGGTAGAGAAACCGCTTTCTCTGGGATTTAAAGAGAATATCTGTCTTTCTCTTGCTGTTTCTGAATTTCTGGGGATAGATAAGGACAAAGCTTTTAGAGGGATGTCTAATGCCCTTCCGGATTTTGGAAGCCTAAAGATATGGACTGCTCAGGTAGGTTCGCCACCACGGAAATTGTATTTAGTAAGTTGTTTTGCCGCTAATGACCCGAAGTCAACTAAAGATGTCCTGTCAAAGCTTAGGGGGACTGGCCTTTTGACCGGTAGGGAAATAATCGGGCTCTTAAATCTCAGGTCTGATAGAGGAGATCGAACTCTTCAGTGGGTTAAGGCAGTAAAAGGAAGCGCTTTAAAAGGATTTCACAAACTTGCTGTTATAGGGAGGCATTCAATGGTTTTTAAGAAAAAAGTCGGTCATTTAAACGGGACAGAAGTTATTGTATTTAGAAATCAAACAACTCGAAATATCATGGAGAGAATACTGAATCGTGAAGAAAGAGAAGCTGTTTTGATAGGGATGGGAAACATGGGAGGCACCGGGGAAGTATTTGTGAATTATTGGAAATCTATAGGAAAAAAATATGACATATGAGACTTTTTTTATCGGCCTGCTAATCGCTGTCCTCTATGTAGAAATCACAGGCTTTTACCCGGGAGGTATCATTGTTCCTGCTTATGTGGCGCTTTATCTGGATCAACCGTTAAGAGTGCTGGCGACTATTGTAATTGCTTTTTTAAGTCTCTATGTCTACAGAGCCCTCTCTAGATTTATTATACTTTTTGGAAAGAGAAGATTCGTGATGTTTGTATTTATAGGAGCATTTTTAGCTCAACTGTGGTTTTTACTTTTTCCAAGGCTTTTCACGGCTTCTTTAGAATTGAGGGCTGTTGGATGGATTATTCCGGGGCTTCTTGCCAACAACCTTGAAAAGCAGAAGACTATTCCTACTCTTGCTTCTTTGATTACTGTTTCAATAATAACATATTTTTTAGTTAGGGTTCTTGTATACTTCGGCTTATGATTATGGTTGGTTTGCATTTTTATAAAGATATGAAATTTCCCAGAGAAAATGCCGGAAAAAGTTGTAAATTTATACTTGTTCTTTGCGTTTTGAGTATCGTGTTTTTTGTCCTGGCCAAAATTGTTCCTCCTGGAGATGAAGAAGCGTTTAGGAAAGATATGTTGGGGGCGTCGAAAAATATGGTCGAGGCAGCAGAGTGCATCAAAAAGTGCCGGGAGTCGAAATCTTATACTCTGGATGAAAACAAAGATAAAAACCGGACAGGACTTATAGGATTAGAGTATTCTTCGATAACGACTTCGATTGGAAGCCTGGAGTCAAAACGGACAACGACTAACCCAAACTTTGCAGGGCTTGTTGTTTTTATGCTCACAGAAGCCGGAGTAAAGAGGGGGGATGCAATTGCCGTTGGAGCTTCGGGTTCTTTCCCTGCCTTAATTGTTGCAGTGCTTTCTGCAGCAAAAGAAATGGATTTGAAGCCTCTTGTAATGTGTTCTCTGGGATCTTCTCAATGGGGGGCGAATGACCCGGATTTCCATTTGCTTTCTATGATGGAATGTCTGTGGAAGAACGGGATCTTTGACATAAAACCAATAGCTCTTTCTCTGGGAGGAGACCATGATACAGCAGATGACATGGATCCTTATGGCGGTTCTTTACTTGCGGAGGATATAAGAGAGAGCGGGATTTTATATCTTCATGAACCGGATTTGATGAGTAATGTGAAAGAAAGAATGAACCTGTATGAAGCAGAAACGGGCGAGAAAAAAATCAAGGCTTTTGTAAATATCGGAGGGAGCTGGTCTAACATGGGGATTGATTCGTCTATATTAAATTTGAAGCCCGGATTTTTAAAAATAAAACACATTCCTCCTATTGAGAGAAGAGGGATTATTTACGAAATGGCCGTAATGGGGATACCCGTGATTCACCTGCTTTATATAAATGGCCTTACTAAGCAGTACGGACTTCCTTGGGATCCTGTTCCGCTTCCAAGCCCGGGAAAAGGAAATATATATGAAATCAGCCGGGAGAGGCAACCATTGTTCATAATCATAGCAGCCCTATATTTGCTCATTGTAATAATTATGCTGTCCTTCAGGAAAGTGAGCTTAATTTGACTCGCTGTGGCAAATTCTGAGTGTTTTAGAATCAGCTGGCCTGATCCTCTGAAAACAGCCTGTATTCTACTCGTATAGAATTTTCTTTTGGTCTGCTTTTGACGGGTCATGCAAAAAGGAACCTGTCCCTTTTTTTATCACTTCTGCATAATGGGGAATGTTTTGAATTTTAACTCCTTTTTCCGGGTGATCTTCAGTCCAGAGTTCTGTTATTTGAAGTATTGTCGAACAGTGCCTGCCAACTCGTTTGTCAATTGGCCACCCGTTTTCGTCCATTTTTTCAAACAGGAGGCCGTGTTTGCCAGCCTTGACAATAAATTTATCCTTTCCTTCAAGGAGAAGTGCTCTATCAGTCCTGCCTCTTGTTGCGTCAAGGAAGGGCTCGGGGGCTTCTAAGAGAAGGGATATTGAATCAGTATGGTCTCCGATTTCCCTATGAGATAGGCCGCGCAGTGCCTCTGGTGAGTATTCCATGCCGATTTCGAAATCTTCTGTGCCTGATATCATCATAGAAGCCATTGCTGCAAGGTCCTGTCCTTTTGGGTGGGCGACAATAGTACTTATGACGGGATACTGAAGTTCGGCTTCATGAAGATCAATTGTAATATCTACTTTTTCTTTCCTGATTAGCTGAGTCATGGCATAACATGTCTTTTCTGTGAGCGTGCCGTTTGGCCTTCCGGGCCATGTTCTGTTCAGATTACGAATGTCAACGTATGCCAGTTCTTGACGGCTGGGGTAATGAATGTAAACTTCAGGGTCCGGCCACTGGTCAAGGGGGTTCGACCATCGGTCCCCCATCCGAAATTTCTGCCCTCCCCAGGATGTAGGGATTGTAAAATCAGACGGATATGCCCCACCCAGACGGGTCACTGTAGAAGCACTTTTATTGGCCGAAAGAATAACAAACAGCCTTCCCTGGATGACCCGTGCATTTTCAGCGAATATCCAGGCTGCCAGTCGGGCTGCTGGCTCTTCCGGATGGGTTCCTCCGATGATGAGAACAGTACCGCCTGGCTTTTCCCCTTCCAGGATATATACATTCGAATCATTGATAGTGCCTTTTATTCCGGCAAAATAGTCACTCAATTTTTTGATTTTGGTTACTTCGGTGCTTGTAACGACCGGCTCTTTTAGATGACGGCTTTTGTAAAAACTCGCTCCTGCAAAAATCATGAGAGTAAGTCCCAGCGATATTATGATAATTTTTCTTATGTACATTCACTTGACTGATGGCATTTTTTCCTCTATTTCAAACGGAACAATCTAAGGATAAAAGGCATGAGAATGAGTATATAAAGAACTTCTTCCTGCCATTTTTTGCTCTTTATAAGGTTCCATATCATGAGAATACAAATATATCCTGTCAGAAGATAATATAGTATTGTGATTATCATTGGAAATGATTCTCCCATAAAAGTAAAGATCCAGAGATTTTTCCGCGTGTTTTTATCATCATAAAAGGGTTAAAAAACTCAATTCTTTGCTAAAAAATATTATTAAAATCCCTGCAGTTATGATAATGATGCCGGGTATTATGCAGTGTTTTAAAAGCTGTGAATATGGTTCTTTCATTGAAGTGATTTCCTTTGTTAGACGGCCTATGATTGCTGTTGGAGGAAGCGCGTCACCCAGGGGCCAGATTATGCTCATCCCTGCAAGCGCTATGATCGGGTTAAGTCCGATTGTATTAAAAAGCAGAACCAGTGGAACACCGAGAACCGGTGCAGCACCCCACATGAGAACAGCTTCGGAAACGGGCAGCACAAAAGAAAAGGAAAGAATCACTATGGTAACAGGAAGTGTTACTATTGTTATGGCAATCAATCCTCGAACACCAGTCAAGGTCATAATTTGAACGAGTATCCCGACACAGGTTAATGTTCCTATTAAAGGAAGAAGCTGGTGAACAGTTTCCCTGGAAATCTTCAAGATATTGAGTTTTACAGGCGAGAGGGAAAAACTCATTAGTGCAGATACAACAAACATCATGGGCAGCCCGATAACAGGAAGCGTATGAGGCCAGATTCTTCCTGCGGCTACCAAAAAAATAAAGGCAAAAAAAGGGGAAGATACACGGATCCAGTTCATTTTGGGAGAGGCTTCCGGGAGTTCTTTTAAAGCTTTTTCCAAATCGACAGGTTTTGCTTTCCAGCCAAGGATGAAGATTGTAATCAATGAGAGAAAAACACAGGGAATGAGAAGAGGAAGAAAAAATCCCACATAGGGCATATTGACTCCGGCAGCAGTGAGCATTGCCCAGAGGCTCACTGGAGGTGCGGCTGCGCTTAAACCCGCCAGGATGAAGATTATCGCTGCTGTTTTGGGTTTGGAAATTCCCATATAATTCAGAACGGTAGCAATCATGCCCCCTGTTATCAAGACTGTTACACTGCCTGCGCCGGTCAAGGCGCCAGGGATTAGAAGAAGAAATGTGATTAAAACGAATAGAATGACTTTCCGGCGGTGGAATCTGGAGAGTATTCTTCTAACTACAAAGGCGACTCCACCTGATTCTTTGAGGAAGTTCATGAATATGGTCGCTGTAATGAAAATAAGAATTATATCCAGGTAGGTAAATGCTCCCTCTACGATATGCCTTGCTGGAATACCAGCTCCTCCTACAAGACCTCCTGTGATTGCAGCAGTAAACAGGGAAATTTCTGTTGAGATTTTTAAGGATTTTACTGCGATGTATGTCAGTATCATCACCGCGAGAACGATTTCTGGAGAAGCAGTCATATTATCAGTATCTTTTTGTTATAGTTATAACCGAAACGCAGTGATAAGTTTTAAGAGTGGCTTTATATCTGCAGAGTGTCGAGTCTACGGTTAAGATGCCTGGTTGGTAATTGTCCCATCTGTAACGATGCATGTCATATTTCGAGCCTGTAATTGATGAAAGTTCCTGAACACCTGAAGATACTTTAGGCAGATTTAAATGCCTCAATACTTTATTTAAGAAAGAGACCTTCTCCATATGAAAATATTGTCCTGAGTCATCTCTAGTAAGTTTAAGTTCGGGCTTAGGATCATCAAATACATATCGTGTAAATTCCCTCTGAGAGATATCGCCTTTTTCAACATGATAATTGTAAATCTGTGTTCTTTCCGGCAGAATTTTATTTTTTATTTCATATAATGTCAGCTTGCTGGATTCACTTTGTTGAAGATAAATCAAGGCGGATAGAAAAAAAAGGAAGACTAACAGAGCGCGGAATATATATTCATTTTGTCTCCTGAGAAGAATTACCAGCAGCCAGATTGAAGAAAGAAGAAGGAGTATGCTTACTATGGCTGTAAGAGTAATTGAATACATATAAATTGACCGTTTAGTTCTTAAAAATGTTTTCTATTTTAGTGAGTAAGTCAAGATTTTTTTCTACTTCGATCATAGAAATGTTCTTTGCGTTTGAGATGGATGTAAAACGTCCGTCAGTATTTCCGTTTTTATTGATGATTAAAAAGTCACTGTTCGGAGCTACGGCATCAATACTTAGTTCATCTGTATTGTCTCCCACAGAAGCCCCCTGAGCTCTCCTTTTCATCCCTTCGATGTGAGCTCCGATAATTGTGATGCTCTGGCGGTGTGCTTCTTCGATTAACTCAGCGATCCTGTCCAGTTCGTTGTCAATAGATATGCCGGCAGCCCCCATTCCTTTAAGGCTTGATCCCATAACGATAATCAGTGATTTATATGGAAAGCCCGATTCTTCCTGGCTTTTTAAATCTTCAGCACTGGCCAGCATATTAACTTCATAGGCTTTAGGCTTGCATTCAAATTTCAGTTTCATGAAGAAGACTTTGAACATAGTAGCTCCAGGACTCTGTCCGCAGGAAGTTATTAAAACCGGCAGTTCGGCTCTTGGAGTTTCGGGCTGATATACTGAAAAGGAATAGGATATTCCTAACAATGAGATAAACGTTATCAATATGATTAATGAAATATAGATTTTTTTCATTGAATACTCCTTTGTGTTAATAACTATATTAATCGAATCGAATATAGCCGTCAACTCTATTGTGGCAGAACGTTTATTTTTGTATAAAGCTTTACATACACTTCAGATACTAATAAATTATACTAGGAACAAATTCCTGATTGGGACTGATGAATAGCCATGATTTGTATGATATTTGCTATATAGAAGTTTCCTGAAAAATGTAAAAGACTGCTCTTTTTTGAGGAGGCATGAAAATGAGAAGAGATATAAAAATCTTTGCTATTATTCTATCGTTATTCTTCTGTTTTAATTTTCTTCACTCCCAGGAATCGCAGACGGTGAAACTTTTAACACTGAAAAAAGCACAGCTTAATTTGGAACAGATGAAAGGGGAGTTTGATAGGGCATTGAAGCTTAAGGAAGAAGGCTTGATTTCAGAGGAGGATTTTGCACGGACTCGGACGTCCTATCTTCAAGCTCAGGTAAGCTATCAAGAAGCTTTGATAAATTTTATGGGAAGTGAGGCAAGGATTTCCGTTGCAAGTGCCGTGAAGTACCAGGATAAAGCCGGTAAAAAATATGTTCGAGTCACTCTTCGGTATTCTTCCAAAGAACTCAAAGAACTTTCTAAATTAAATATTAGAGCAGAAGATTTGTTTCCATTGGACTTTCTTAAAGAGGTAAAAGATGTTTATGTTTCTTTAAGATCGGAAGGAAAAATCATCTCAGATCCTTACGAGAAGCGAATCTCATCTTTGCCACTAGAAGAGGAGAGGCAGGTAACTTTTAAGTTATTGAAAGATGTAGAGAACCTGGATGTGAATGTTTTTTATGCAGCAAAGAGTGAGACGACTTCGGTATACTTGCAGAAGGGATTAAGCGCAAACATTGTCACAGTGAATTCCGCTCAGTTCTCCCAGGAAGCGGATTTAGAAAGCCAGGCAACTTATGATTTGTCATTAGAAAAATTCAGCGGCGAGGCAAATATTTTTAGGCTTCAGGTCCTCAATCTACCCAGGCAAATTACCTATGAATTTGTCGATCCCAAGACACAGGCGCGTCTTTCGCAGATAAAATTCACAGAAGGGGTAACCTCTATGAAACTTTCTTTGAGACTCTATGTTCCCAAGAATGCAGATGAACAGGTAGTTATTGACAAGCCTATTGAGTTTATTGCTCTTGCACTTGACAGTGATCAATATGCAAAGCTTGAAGAAATACGTTCGGGCGATAGGTTCGTCGATGTTAAAGAACTTGAAAAATTGAGAGCTGGGAATGTTAAACTGGAACTTGTTCCAAGAGGAGTGGGAAAGATAGAAATCCAGGCCCTGAATCTATATCACGAGATAAGAGTTGGTGAAAATGTAAAGATGGAGGTAAGAGTTAAAAACACAGGGACAAGATTGCTGAATAATATCAGAATATATGTAGATTTGCCTTTGAACTGGCGTGCCGAAATAAAGCCTGATTTGATTGCTTCTCTTGCACAGAACAAGGAAGAGATCGTAAATATTGACTTCATTCCACCAGAGGGTGTCTCTGTTGGTGACTATGAGCCGAAGATTAAAAGCGAATGTATTGCCGACAACAGGAGAGTAGAATCAGAGGACAAAATTGTTCGGGTTCACATCAGTGCCAAAACGAATATTCTGGGAATAACTCTCTTGGTTCTACTTCTAATCGGACTCCTGGTTGGAATTGTAGTGTTTGGAATTAAATTGACAAGACGGTGACCAGTCGTTGATAACTAACCAACCTGCATTCTTATGGAGATATCTTTTTGCTGTTGATTTTTTGAATAGTTCACTTTGCTTTCCTGATGCTGTTTGCTTTAAATTCAGAATAAGTGCTAACATAAAACCTTAAAGGTGAGGATTATGAAAGTAAGCTAAGTACCCGGAATAAATACTTGATTTTTGTTTTAAGTGCGTCTGTTGGAGGCTTGTTCATATGGGCAGGGTATTTAAAAATAGAAGCTCCTCTGGAGTTTGCACAGAGTATAATGAATTACAGGGTCTTTCCCATGCAGATAGCGTTCCTTCTGGCTGTAATTCTTCCATGGATTGAAATGATCAGTGGTGCATTTCTAATAATTGGAGTTTTCCGCCGTGCAAGCGCTTTCATAATCTCTGTACTTCTCTTCGGATTTATAATCTTAATTGTTGTGACGATTGCCCGGGGCATAAGTGTTGACTGCGGCTGTTTCGGGAATTTCAGCCGTAAGGCAGATTTTAAGCTTATGGTTGAGGATATCGTACTTTTTCTCTTTTCTGTGACATTATTATATTCTAAAGCCGAAAGTCTTATAACAAATAAGCTGAGATTGAAGAGAAATATCCGGTGAAAGATTAAGGCTGCTTTTCCTCAATAAGTTTAAGGAAATAGTTTTCAAGTATTGTTTTTTCTAAATAGCCAATATGCTTGTGTCTTATTCTTCCTTTTTTGTCAATGATTATGGTTGCGGGAATAGCATTGCCGGGGCTGTAGTCATTTATGATTTCTTGTGTGGCCATTGCAATGGGATAGTTTATTTTGAATTCTTCTTTAAATTCCATTATTTCATTCGGGTTCAATCTGTCCAGAGAAATCCCAATGACCTCCATTCCCTTATCTTTGTACTGGCCGTACATTTCTATAAAGCCTGGTATTTCGGTACGGCAGGGAGGGCACCAGGTTGCCCAGTAATTTATAAAGAGCACTTTGCCTCTGAAGTCAGAGAGCGACATTGTATTTCCAGCGAGATCTTTGAGAGTAAAATCCGGGGCCTTAGTATAATCAGTGCCTGTGGTGGCTGCTTTTTCCCCTTTACTGCATAGGGAGAATAACAGAACAAATGGAATTAAAAGCCAAATCAATTTTCTCATCCATAAAGCTCCTTTTAAAGATAAGCTTGAATGACTATGCTTAAATGTATAGTTAGCTGAATTAGCTTATTAAGAAGATAGCAATTATAGTGTATTTTTCTTCTTAGGACAACTTGTTTATATTAGGGATTTTTGGTTGAACAATCTTAAATTCATTTTATAAGTAATTCAGTGCTGATCAGGTGAAGAAAACTTTCACTTTCTGGTATGTTGTTCTTGCTATGTTCAGAATCATTCCTATTGGTTTTTGATTAAGCTTTATAGCCTGATATCGGCAGACCTCATGGCAGCACATGCAGTGTATACAGATGCTCTTGTCTATCCATGCAACTTTCCCTGTGAGTTTTGCCGCTCCAGTAGGGCAGATTTTTATGCACTCCATACAGCCTGTGCATTTATCCTTACGTACTTCAGGTGTGAGAGTAATTTGATTTTGAATACACGCATAAAGAAATTGAGGGATCTTTCTCTGAAGAAAACCAATGGCAATGGCTGAATGTCTAAAATCTTTGACCTCAACATTACTGATTTTTTCACCCAGGATTTCAATCTCTTCAATCTTTCCGATTCCAAGACCTCGCTCGTGAGCATTTCGTGTTGTGTAGATATCCATGGTGTTAAAGCCGATTATTTTTGAAGCTACGGCATCTACTGCTACTCCGTCCCGGCTTGCGAGAATAACTCCTACGTCTCTTGGTTTTCCTGCCGATGGCCCTTCTCCTTCCATTGCTTTTATACCATCCATGATTGTTAAATGGGGAATGGCAGAAGAATATATATCCACAAGCATCTGACTGAAGATATCATTTTGGAAATACTGGCGGTGATAATGTATGCGAAGTCCAAGAGGGATTATGCCGAACATGTTTTTTATTGATCCTGTGAACACAGTAAGAGAGTGAGTCTTTAGCTTAGGAAGGTTAACAATAAAATCTGATTCGAGCACCACAGGTGAAATATAGACTTTTTTCAGAACTTGACCGCGGCATGTGACTTCTTTAAATCCTGATTCTTTCAGGTTAACAAGGTGAACTCCCAGTTCATCACAAACTTTGCGGTATCCTGAAATCAAAAAGCCATCTTTGCTTTTTGATTGAATATCATCACCCACAGTGATTTTGCAGTTGAGTTGTTTCAGCAGCCGGAGAACCTGTTTTGTAAAATAAGGATGCGTAACGATGACTTTTTCTGGTGGTGAAGGAGGAGAAAGATGGTTGATTTTCACGAAGACTTTGCTTCCGGGCCTTATAATAGTTTCCAGGCCACCGAGATAAGCGAGGCCTTTCTTTATGCTTTCGTAAAGTTTTTCGCTTCCGTAGTCTGCAACCTTTACGATAGATACCTTAGGCTTTTCCATATTACCATTGAATTATTTAAAAAACTGCTGATGCCTTTAAGCAATTAGAATTATATCAACAAGTGGGTAAAATGACTAATCTGTTTTCTTCCAATCTTCTGTTTCTAAATCTACACGCCAGAGATGCCCTCTTTGAAATTTAACAAGAACTTTGTTATCCAGTCCCCATATATGAATGGGTTTTTGCTTTTTTAATCGTGTCGGAGGGCCTGAATTGGATTAATACGGGCTGCCCTGTGAGTTGGATATATTCCTGATATCAAGCTGCTCATGTCCTTAGAAATATAAAATCTTGATATCCCAGGTATTTATTGAATAAAATACTCCATATTTGTATATTATATAAAGGCGGTAGAAATTATCAGGGTGATACAGTAATGAAATACAATATATTTTAAGTATACTTATAAGATTGCTTGCATTAATAAAATGTTTTATGTATATTTAAAAATTAACAAATAATAAAACAAACATTTAAGTATAAAGAGAAGAATAAAGATGAAAAAATACATAAAACGTCCGCATTACCTCAATAAAATTATTCCATTTATTGATAAAAATGTAATAAAAGTCATCACTGGACAGCGACGAGTTGGAAAAAGTTACTTTTTATACCAAATAATAGATCAATTGAAAGAAAAAAACCCCGACGCAAAAATTATTTATATCAATAAAGAACTTTATGAATTTGATCATATCAGAAATTATCATGATTTGATTAGCTATGTCCAAATACAAAAATTATCAAATTCAAAAAATTACATTTTTGTCGATGAAATTCAAGACATTATTCAATTTGAAAAGGCATTGAGAAGCTTCCAAGCAGAAGATAGATACGATATCTATTGTACTGGAAGCAATGCTAACCTGCTTTCAGGGGATCTGGCAACTTTTCTTAGCGGCAGGTATATTGAATTAAAACTTTTGAGTCTTTCTTATCCTGAATTCTTGAAATTTCATAAGCTGAAAAATACCCAGGACAATTTATTTACGTACATAAAATATGGCGGGCTTCCATACCTGATTCATTTAAGTTTAGAGGATAGTGTCGTTTATGATTATTTACGAAATGTATCTAGTACCATTCTGCTGAAGGATGTCGTCTCAAGGTACCAGGTTCGCAATGTTTCTTTTTTAGAGAATTTGGTCAAATTTCTGGCCTATAACACTGGCAGCCTTCTATCGGCGAAACGAATCAGTGATTTCTTGAAATCCCAAAAAATCAACATCTCGCCTAATATTGTGTTGAATTATCTTAATTACCTTGTTTCAGCATATTTCATTTTCAAAATACAGCGTTCAGAGATATCAGGCAGAAAAATATTTGAGATTGGCGAGAAATATTACTTTGAAGACCTGGGTTTGCGACATGTCATTATCAGCTATCAGCAACGGGATATTAATAAGGTGCTGGAAAATTTAGTTCTCTCACATTTAATTGTCTCAGGATATGACGTTACGGTGGGAAAAGTAGGAAGTAAGGAAATTGATTTCATTGGCAAAAAAAACGGTGAAAAATTATATGTTCAGGTGGCTTACCTTATTCCCGATGAAAATACTTGGGAAAGAGAATTTGGTAATTTGTTAGAGATTAAAGACAACTTCCCTAAGATTGTCGTTTCAATGGACGAGATGACCGGAAAACAGTATAAAGGAATTAATCATTATAATATCAGGGAATTTTTAAATGAATATCGGTAACATATTGTATTTACTTTATTATCTGAAAACCAGGATCAGTTGATACATTTATATGTAAAATGATGATATGATGCACCTCCAGTTCGTCACAAACTTTGTGGTATCAGGAAATCAAAAATCCATCTTTGCTTTTTGATTGAATATCATCCCCCACAGTGATTTTGCAGTTGAGTTGTTTCAGCAGCCGAAGAACCTGTTTTGTAAAATAAGAATGTGTAACGATGACTTTTTCTGGCTTTGACGGAGGGGAAAGATGAATGACTAATCTATTTTCTTCCAATCTTCTGTTTCTAAATCAACACGCCAGAGATGCCCTCTTTGAAATTTAACAAGAACTTTGGTATCCAGTCCCCATACGTAAATGGGTTTTTGCTTTTTTAATCGTGTCAGAGGGACTGAATTGGATTAACTCGGGCTGCCCTACGAGCTGGATATATTCCTGATATCAAGCTGCTCATGTCCTTAGTAATATAAAGTCTTGATATCCTAGGTATTTATTGAATAAAATACTCCATATTTGTATATTATATAAAGGCGGTAGAAATTATCAGGTAGATACAGTAATGAAAAATTGTATGTGTATATTTCTGAAAAGAATCTGTCATGTAAGATCTGGCGAAAATTGACAGAACATTGATAAATAGAATATATTTTTAACAGGAGGTTTAATCATGAAATTGAAAGACGTTCTTAAGGGATTAAGTTTATTTTTTATTTTGACGTGTGTTGCCCTTCCTCTTGTGCTCCAGGCAGATGTTTATATTAAGCAGAAAAGCCATGCAGATGCTTATACGATCATGGGAAAGAGTGAGCCGGCAAAAGATGAAATAACTATTATGTGGATGGCAGATGATAAGGCACGGATTGACCAAGGCGAAGAAAGATCGACCATAATCAGGCTGGATAAGAATGTAATGTATATGATAGACCATGCCAAGATGACTTATGCAGAAATACCTGTTGGAGAAATTGGCGACATAATATCACAGGGTATTGAAGGGATAGATGCATCTGATGAAGAAAAAGCCCAGGCAAAGAAATTCATGAAGGGCTTCTCTTCAATGATGAAGCCAAAAATTGAAATTACTGATACGGGCGAAAAGAAAAAGATAAAAGGCTGGAACTGCAGTAAGTACATAATGAAAATGACAATAATGATGGCAACTACCACCTCAGAGATATGGACGACAGAAGATATTAAAATAAATTATGAGTTTTACAGAACACTCGGTTCAGCAATGATGGGCGGACAACCCGGATTTAAAGAAGTGTTTGAAGAGATGAAAAAAGTTAAAGGCATAACCGTGTTGTCCTCATCAACTTCATCAGTCATGGGATCAGAAATGAAGAGAACAGAAGAACTGATCGAGGCCAAAGATAGAAAAGCCCCAAAAGGTATTTATAACCTGCCGGAAGGATACAAAAAGACAGAATAATTTAAGCATTGTTGATTCCATCGGAATAAGCACATGGGGAGAAGTTCGCCTTATACCTGCTTCTATATTGATTTATGCCCATTTGGGAAATATAGAATAAGTAATATTTATATAAAGTCAATCATTAATAATAAAATAATGCTTGACAAGTAGATTTATAATAGTACAATATAGATATAATAGTGCTTAATTAACAATACATTATTTAATAAATAAAGCTATTAAAATAATCATGGAGGTACTTATGAAAGGCGAAACAAAAGAAGAACGATTTAAGCGGATTGCCGAAAAACGTGTCCAGCGGGTTCTAGATAGCTTAAGAAGTTTATCACAATGCTCGAATAAGAGAATGTATAACTGGTATGAGGAGCAACTTAAGAAAATTTGGAATGCAATTGAAAGAGCTCTAAAATCTTGTAGAGAGAGTTTTGAAGAATCAGAACCTGATGAATTTAGATTTTAAGGTAAAGCATTAAGCTAATGATTTTCAATATTTAAGGAAGCAAGAATGATATTATTTAAAACAATTCAATTTTCCTTTGAAGAGAAGGAGTATGAAATAAGAGTTTATTACAGTGACATATTAATAAATGTTGTTGCTTTCTACAATGATTATCCTGCTAATGGATTCAGACATCAAATTAAGGTATCTAAAAAGGTTTCTATGAATGAACTGTTAGAGAAAGATGTAATTAATGAACTCGTTGAAATGTCCAAAAAAGACATAGTGGAAAGAAGATGGGAACGGTTGTAAAAAAACAACTGTAAAGTTTCTTAGCGTTTCATGAGTTACTATGAAAAACATTACTGCAATTATTGGAAGCCCAATAAAAGAGAAAGAATCAAGTAGTCTTGAGAAGAAACGAATAGAAGAAGGCTTTGGTCTCTCCCTGGGGATATCTTCTTATTATGAGAAAGACTTTGCTCACAGGCTGGAGAGGTTAAGACGAAAGATCCAACGGGAAAAAGAAAAGATATAACCGGGCTACAAGCCGCTTAAATCCCTCCAGGTTCCGTCAACATCTTCTGTTAAACAGTTCTTAAAAAGCAAGTATTGTTCGTTAGCGCACACAAAGTGTTCCACTAGCGGGCACTTTTTTATTAACATCTTGCGCTGATTCCTCTAATGGATAGTATTGGCATGTTTATTGCTCATGAGTATAGATAAGTAGAGAAGAAAGTGTCATGCTAAAAAATTATCTAAAAATTGCATTAAGAAATCTAAAACGTCACAAAGCTTATTAATTCATTAATATAATTGGCTTGGCCATAGGGATGACCTGTGCCATGCTGATTTTTCTGTGGGTGCAGTATGAATTGAGTTATGACCGATATCACGAAAAAGCAGACCAGATATGCCAGGTATTTCAAACCTATCTTCTTGAAAAAGGTACTCATACTTCTGAGGGCACCCCCGGTCCTCTCGCTCGGGGACTTCAGAAAAAATTTCCTGAAATCATCAATACATCAAGGATGGGAAAGATCGGAGAAGTGCTTCTGAAATTCATTCCTTTAGGTGAGGACAACAATGTGAAGCCTTTTCTTGAGACGGAAGGTATGTATGCTGATCCTTCAATTTTTGAGATATTTAGCTTTCCATTTATAAAAGGGAATCCCAAGACAGCGCTTGGTGAGCCACATTCTATCTTTTTAACCAAGACAATAGCGGAGAAAATCTTCGGTAATGAAGAGCCTTTAGGTAGAGTCATTAGGATTAGGAATCGGTTCGATCTTGTGGTCACAGGGGTAATAAAAGATATCCCTTTTAATTCACACCGGAGATTTCAATTTCTGCTCCCTTTCATAATTCAAAGGGAAATGGGAGAAAATATTGAGTCATATGGGAATAATTCATTTTTTACATATGTTATGCTTCCTAGAGACACGCCCTATCAGGAAGTCAGCCGAAAAATATCTCATTATCTGGATGATGTTGTTGAATATAAAGCCGAACTCTCTCTCATGCCCTTTGTTAAGGTTCATTTAGAAGAGCATGATGGAATTGGTTATGGATTGTTGACTATTTTTTCATTTCTTGCATTTATAATTATAATTACGGCATGTATTAATTTTATGAATCTTTCTACTGCCCGTTCAGTGCATCGTGCCAAAGAAGTCGGTATAAGAAAAGTAATTGGCGCCTCTCGGATTCAGCTTGTTAAACAGTTTATTGGTGAAGCAATTCTTTTAACAGTTATTTCATTTTTCATTGCAATTGTTCTTATAGAGTGCTTTTTACCTGCCTTTAGTCTTCTTACAGGAAAGCATGTAACAACCAATTATATAGATATTCAATTTATATTTGGTTCCCTGGGGATAATCCTTTTTACGGGCATAGTAGCCGGCACTTATCCGGCATTCTTTCTGTCTTCTTTTCAGCCTGTAAAAGTCTTAAAAGAAAGCCTGAAAGGAGGGGAAAAAGGAGGAAGATTAAGGAAAGTACTTGTTGTAGTCCAGTTTTCATTTGCCATTTTCTTCATAGTTGGATCAACTGTTTTAATTATGCAGATGAATCACATAAAGAGAGGGGATTTGGGATTCAAACGGGAAAATATAATTTATATTCCTGTGAAAGGAGATATCTGGAATAAATATGAATCTATAAAGAATGAGTTGTTACACAATCCCAATGTTACACAAGTAACAACTTCTTCTCATATGCCATTTTTAATCAATGATGGTGAATTGGATTGGGGAACCCGAGAAAATGATAGAAGTATCATTGTCTGGCATACGAAGGTTGGCTATGACTATATAAAGCTATTTAATATGGAAATGATTCAAGGCAGGTTTTTTTCCAAAGAATTTCCAACTGATGGGACACAGTCAGTAGTTGTTAATGATAAAGCCATTAAAACCCTAGAGTTTGAATCTCCGATTGGGAAACGTTTATGGTTTTTAGGTAAATATTACACAATTATCGGTGTTGTTAAAGATTTTCATTCCTTTCCACTTGCCTTAGGAGGGTCTGAAGCTCTGGTCATGCGTTTGAATCCGGTAAACAAATTTATGTTTGTTAAAATCAGAGTGAAAAATCCCGATCCCATAAAATCAGGGCAGGATGATTCAGGACGTGTAATTTCCAACACTGTCCGTGATTTAGGAGGAATATTTAATAAATATAATCTCGATTATCCGTTTGAATTTAATTTCCTGGACGAGTATATCGACAAAGAGGGGAAGGCCTTTCTAACAGTAATTCAAATAATTACCTCCCTCACAATTCTTTCAATATTTATATCCTGCCTTGGGCTATTCGGGTTATCTTCTTTCATGACCGAGCAGAGAACCAAGGAAATCGGTATCCGTAAGGTACTGGGAGCCTCAGTAAAAAAGATCATACAGCTTCTTTCTAAAGAATATTTCAAATTACTTGTTATAGCCAATCTAATTGCGTGCCCGATTGCTTATCTGGCTTTAAATAAAATGCTTCAGTTTTTAACAAGCAGAATTAGTCTGAGTATTTGGATATTTCTGGCGACAAGCATGTTTGTCTGTGTGCTTGCGTTGCTGACGGTAGGATTTCAAGCATTAAGGGCAGCAACTAAAAATCCAGTGGAATCTATGAGGTATGAATAGAGAAAGCGAGTCATGAAAGATACTCAGCTCATCTTATCTCTTTGGCTCTCTTGCTATAGCATGTTTCTTTATAATTTGCTTGTTTGGTCAGGCAAGCGGGATTTCCCTAAATACTTATCTGACTTTTCAAGTATAATTGACCGAGAAAAAATATCAAAAATAGTGTCGAAACTTTATCCAGATTATGGAAAATATAAACTTGAAAAACTAAAGCATGATTATGGAGAGACAAACATTTCCTGTCAATAAGGAATTCTCAATTTCTTGAGGACTTCTTGTTGACAGTCATTTTTTTTAATAATATATTAACTATAAATTCTTTATTTTAAGACAAAATATTCAGGAGGATGGGCAGATGTATTATCAAAAGGTTTTTGGACGTTTTCTCCATAGGATTTTAATTTTTTCGTTGCTGGGATTGTTTATAATACCAGCTATATGTGAAGCACAAGCAAAAGACATAGAGCAAGACCATTTAAGATTTTACCGTAGCGGCACTGTGTTAGATGTCAGTAAAGTATTAGCCCTAAGCTCTATGGAAAAAGGGACTATAAAAGAAGTAACAGTCAGGTATAATATGATTCGTTCCAATTTAGAGGCAGATTGGCTCTACAATGGACATGTTATAGGACATACTCCTATGCTGAAGGGAGTAAAGAAGTCCATTCGCTTCATTTATAACCAACCTCTCCCTGGAACCATAGCAGTAAGGTTCACTGGTCGAATGGGACAGGTACAGGTTTCCAATGTCAGTGCTCGTGTGATTAAAATAGGAGGAGGGGGAGAACTTATAGAAGAGAGCGAGATTGATAAAAAGCAGAAATATAATCTCCTTTCTAAAATAATAAAGATTAGCCCTGCAACTAAACGTAAGGATATTAAACTAGCTTATGAGGTAAAAGAGCATCTCATTCAAAAGATAATTGAGAAAAATTTGTTAGATGAAAAATCAATTCGTTCAAATATTTCAAAAAATAACGCTATTAGTATTTTAGCTTATAGGGATACGGTCACTATGTCCGGGCGGATTAAGGGTATACAGGATGAAGCAAAAGTGACTTCACATTTAAAAAAGGCAGCCGAAGAAGTTAATGGTGTGAAATATACAAATACAGATATATACGTTATAAAACCCCAAACATTTACGCTACTACCTTTTATACCGAACGTTGTCGGCAAACCCCAAAAAGAGGCGGAAGAGCTTATTGAAAAGAGCGGTTTTCTACCTAAAATGAAATTTTATTCTTCTTATAAAGAGGAGTATAAAGGACAAGAAGGTAGAATTGTACTCCAGTTCCCAGAGGCAAGAAAACAAAAGCCTAAAGGTTCAGAGGTTAACATTACAGTTTATAATCCCCCTTCAATTCCAAATGTAGTCGGTAAATTACAGAGAGAAGCTGAAGAAATCATTAAACAGGCTGGTTATCAGCCCGAGGTGGAATTCCAGACTAATTATGTAACACAGTATCAAGGACAGGAAGGCAAGGTAGTATTACAGAGACCAGAAGCTGGAACAGAAAGATATCAAGGTTCAAGTATTACTATTACAGTTTATAATCCTTCGACTTTAATACCGAGTGTTGTTGGCAAATTCCAGAAAAGGGCTGAAGAGCTGATTGAAAAGAGTGGTTATCTACCCAAAGTGGAATTCCATGAATCTTATAAAAAAGAGTATCAAGGACAGGAAGGCAGGGTAGTATCACAGTCCCCAGAAGCTGACACACAAATGCCTCAAGGTTCAGAGCTTAAAATTACTGTTTATACTTATACTACAATGGCAGATTTAGAGATAGAGAGTATCAGTTACCAAGATCCATTATCCGAGGGAGAAAGACAATCTTTCTCCATGATTGTAAGAAATTCTGGTGATGCCTTTCCAGAAAAGTTAATTCCTGATGTTTCGCCGATATCCATAAGAGTTGGGCTCTGGTACAAAGGACCAAGAGATAGCGATTGGAGGCAATTTCAGTTTCCCCATACAGGTATGATAAATATAAAACCAGGAAAGACCCAAACCTATACTTTTCAAAAAGATGCCAATAACTCTTTACCTTCAGGTAATTACCTTATTCGTGGTATCGTTGACGAACATGAGCAACTTAAAGATAAAAACTTCCAAAATAATATAATGGAAAAGGAGATTACGATTGCGCCTTCATCTATTTTGGTGAAGAGTTTCCCTAAACGGGCTGCATGGGGGCAAAAAATCCTACTGGAAATTAGCACAGGAAAAGATCTTAAGGATCCAGAACATCCTGTTTCTCTGAGTGTAAAGTTCAATGATGTGGAAGGGACTATTGATAATACCGGGAAAAAGACTTGGAGGGAATATACCCTATCAGTAGTTGTGCCTGAAGGAGCAACCTCTGGTCCAATTTTAGTCTCCGGTTATGGGGTGACCGGACGGAGTAAGGATAATATCATCATCTTTGGTCCTCCTACAATCACTGAGATTTCTCCTCAAGCAGCATCGGTTAAGAGAATAATAACTATCAAGGGAACCTACTTTGCCAATTTTTCGGAAGAAGAACGTACATTGGTGGGTTTTCCAACAGATAGAATAGTAAGTGGCGAAAAACAGGTGGGAGTGACATGGATCAGTGAAAATGAGATCCGGGTAAAAGTCCCAGATGAAGCCAAGAGCGGCCCTCTAAGTGTATATACTATAGTTGGAAGCAGACAATTTAGCACAACCAGTGAAACATCTTTTCAGATCCTCCCAAGGATTACAGGTTTCAGTCCTAAATATGGTTATGTAGGAAAACAAGTTTGGATCGGCGGGACAAGTGTTGACTTTGAAAGAAATCCTCGAGTTAAATTTAACGGTGTTGAGACTGAAATAAAAAAAATCTCTGGAAACACTTTGGAGGTCATTGTTCCTGAGGATGCATCTACAGGTAAGATTGAGATCATCACCGATGAAGGGGTTGCTACGAGCGAAGAAGATTTCAGGGTCTTTGCCAGTCCAACAATAAACTCCATCTCTCCTTTAAAAGGACCAGAGGGGACTGTGATTACAATTGAGGGGAATGATATGGATCTTGTTAATCAAGGCACCATCAGTATTCCAAGCTCAAATACAGGTTCCAGTTTGGAGGTTGTGGGAATACCTACAAGGAACCGAGCGCAGGTTCGTATCCCATCAGGAATCAATCATCCTGGTGATTCAAAAATCAGCGTTAAAATTCCTCCAGGGTTCTGGTCAAACAAAGTGGACTTTGAGCTTACACCAGAGGGAATGCTTTTGAGTCGCCCTCAAATCGAGAGTCTCAGCCCTTCTATGATTACTTCTGGAGATTCTGTAATTCTGAAGGTAATCAAACTTCCCAATCCTGAAGTGGGTGTAATAAGTGTATACTTTAACGGAGTTAGTGGAGAAGTTAAAGAGATAATTGGTAGAGGTAAGTACTTTGAATTAATTGTAAAAGTTCCCGAAGGGGCAACATCCGGCAAGGTAACCCTTTCGACCTATGGTATAGATGCTTCTGGAGGTGCTTCCGTTCTTATATTCGGTCAGCCTACAGTTACAGGAATCTCTCCTGGAGCTGCCCCGATTGGAAGCTATATAACAATCAGAGGTACTGAGTTTGTTCCTAACAGGAGTGGGAATGGTACTCTGGTATCTTTTATTTCGACTTCAGGACGGCAAATAGAGGTTGATCCTGCTGCATATTTGGGAGATACCGAGATTCGAGTAAAGGTTCCTAAAAGTGCAGTTACTGGCCCGATAACTGTAACTACAATAGTTTCAGGACATAGGTTTACCACCACCTCAGAAATAGATTTTATTGTTGAATGACTTCATATCTAACAAGAATTTCATTTTTGGATTCTACACGAATTAAGTCCAATTTCACGCGATTTCCAGCCTCTGACATTCGTGAATTAAAAAAATATATTTCTATCGTGATGATCTTCCGGAAGGATACAAAAAGACAGAATAATTTAAGCTAGTTTTTAATATGACTAACCTCAGAATAGTATCAATGCGTGAACGTCTTTATAAGGCTGAAATCTCCGGTCATGGCTGCTTCCAGAATGGGGCCCATGTATTCGTCTACCATGTGAGCTGTTAGAGGTACCGGCATGTTTTTAAGTTTTGACTCAAGCTGAGGATTTTTTGCGCCCTCAAGAGCTCTCTTGATGTGAGCATTGCTGATTCCCTCGATTTCTGAGAGTGTTGCCGGGAAACCTACACGTCTGCCAAGAGCGATCATCCCTTCTGCTACAGCAAGCCCCAATTCTTTTTCTTTAAGAACCGAGGGATCTTTCTTCATCAGATCGTATTTAGCAAAAAGTCCGGCAAGTTGTTTGAGCTGCCTTTGGATGGCAGGTGCAAAGAAGACCGTATAGTAGGGATTTAATATAGCGCACGCCCTTCCGTGGCTGAGAACATCTACCAGGGAAAAGCTTGTAAGGTGGGCGCCGTTTGTTCCACCGATCATGATGGCATATCCGCCGAGGTCTGTTCCGAGACCGATAGCTTCTCTTGCTTCTATATCGTAAGGTTTGTCTATGACTTTTTCTAAAGAAGCAATTATAAGTTCAATCCCTGTAAGGGAGATTTCTTCTATTTTATTAAAAGACTCATCGTTTGCACCATAATAGACTTCGAGACAGTGTGCAAGGCCGTCAAAAGCGCCATCACATGTGAAAGCCTTGGACATAGATTTTGTAAGGCTGTAGTCAAAAACACACCGCGAGGGGACAACGGCTTCATCGATGATAAGCTTTTTTTGGAGCGTTTTGAAATCTGTAATATTAGAGTATTTTGTCAGATGGGCAGAGGAGCCGGAGGCGGTCTGGACAGCAATATGAGGGAGTAGGGTTCCTTTAAGAGTCTCCAGTCTTTTGCTCACTTTGCCGACACCAAAATATCTTTCGATATCGTCTCCAAGACATGCCAGAACAATGGCTGCTTTTGCAGCATCGATTCCTGATCCTCCTGAAGCAGTGACAATACAATCAGGTTTTGCAGCAAGAATGGCTTCCTTCATCCTGAATACGTCTTCCTTGGGCGAATTAGGTCGAGAACTTGGGGTCTGTGCGGTTATTTCCAGGCTGGAATCCGTAAAGGAATTTAGAATATTGTTGTAATGTTCAGGATCCCGTTTATTGAGGCTGGTTATAAAAAGAACTTTTGGACCCAGAGGCCTTGTAATAGAGCCGACTTTTCTCAGGCATCCAATACCATAAGCATAATTTTCCCCTTTAAATTCATTGATAAATTTTTTTGCTTTAGTTTTTAGTTCTTTCATCTTTTTATAATATCATAAACAGAAACAGTCCCCAACTGTTGACATTAGAATTTTTATTTAACAAAATTAAATGGAGTAATGACAAGGCTTATTGTTTGAAAGAAATGAAGAATGAAATATTTTAGAAATCTAGCGATATTTTTTTGATTTTAAGATAAATTATCTTTTTGAACTATGGATTTTATGTTAAAATATAAACCTATGGAGAATAAAAATCTTTTTAGAAGTTCCTATTTTTCAGATTACATATCGCCTTCCCATATTATTTTTAACTTGAAAGCCAAAGATAGAGTTCAAGCCCTGGAAGAACTCCTGGATATTTTAGTCAGGGATAATCTTATTGAGAACAAAAAGCCTATATTGACACGGATTATTGACAGAGAACGGCTTGAATCGACTGCTATAGGATATGGACTGGCGCTTCCTCATGCCCGGATGAATACAGGCCAAAACATTGCAGTTGCCATAGGAAGGTCTAAAGAAGGCATAGATTTTGATTCCTTGGATAAAAAGAAAGTTCATCTGATTATTCTAGTTGTGTGGAACCCTTCTATTCCAGGCCTTTTTAACCATCTTTTTGCAGGTCTTGCCAAGTTTTTAATGAGAGCAAGGTTTAGAGAGAGAGTTTTTGAATCTAAAACCTCGTCAGAACTATTTAGGATCTTCTCTGAAATCGAACTGAAATTTCCTCGGATGGAGGATAAAATCATTCACAGGGCAAGCTTACTATGGAAACTACAGGAAATCGAGATTAAGAAGAAAAAAGCAAAAAAAACGAAACGTGCAGAATTGAAAAAACAGGCTGACCTGATCCGGGAAGAACTTGATGAGGCGCTCCTGGACAGATTTGACAGGCTCATGGAGAGATATGGATTTGCTGTGGCTGAGGTTATTGATGGTGTCTGTCAGGGCTGCTATGTTAATGTATCAACTCAAATGAGCTCAGCCATTGAAGGCAGCAATGATATTTACGTATGCGAGAACTGCGGCAAATTTTTGGTCGCATCAAAGGGAACCCAATCTTAACTATTATATGTAGTCCTCTCTTAGAACTTCATAGATAACGATCCTAACTTGTTGATATGATTACTTATAATGTAAGTGAAAAAAAAGAAAAAGCCCTGCTTGATAAGATGGAACGGCTGGGCATTTACGAGAAAGATATCGTTGAAAAATTTGTCCGCTCAAGCGGGAAAGGTGGTCAGAATGTTAATAAAACCTCGACGTGTGTCTATTTAAAACATATCCCCACAAGAATTGAAGTTAAATGTCAGAGAGAAAGATTTCAAGCTTTAAACAGGTATATAGCAAGAAAGATCTTGGTAGATAAAATTGAAGCAATAATGCTCGGGAAAGAAAGCGAAGAGCAGCAAAGGGTTGAAAAAATCAGGCGGCAGAAAAGGAAGCGTTCTAAAAGAGCCAAGCTGAAAATGTTAGAGGAGAAAAAGAAACATTCACGCATAAAAGCTGACCGGAGGTTCCGTCCAGGCCCTGAAGATTTATCCTGAATTATTCACGTCCTCCTGAATTATTCAGATGCAAGGTGCAGGATTGCATGAAGAAGCAGATTAGCACCCTTTTCTAAATCTTCCCATCGAATATTTTCTTTAGGGGAGTGGCTGATTCCGTCCTCACAGGGGATGAAGATCATTCCTGATTCTGCGATACCTGCGATGATCTGAGCGTCATGGCCGGCACCGCTTGGGAGGGTCATGTACGGATATTGAAGATTCTGGCATTTTTCTTTTAAGACATTGATAATTCGAGAGGAGATGTTTACGGGTTCTGTTTTATCCACAATTTTTGAACCAAATTTAAGCCCTCGTGTTAAGGCAATATTTTCAGCAAAAGATAGGAATGATTTCTCCAAATCCTGCAGGGTCTCTTTTGATGTGCTCCTGAAGTCAAGGGAAAAGTCTGCCTGGCCGGGGATAATGCTGAAAGCTCCTGGGTGGATATGAATCTTTCCAATTGTTGCCAGGCTTCCATAGTGGGTGGTTGCTACATATTGTGTAATCTTTAAAGCAAAGTCTGCCAGGCCTAAAAACGCATCATGGCGAAGTTCAAATGGAGTTGTCCCTGCATGGCTTGCTTCCCCAAGAAAAGAACACAACCAGTAATTCTTCCCGGCGATGCAATCGACGATTCCAATGGGAATGCCATCTGTTTCCAGGACAGAACCCTGTTCAATATGAATTTCCAGGAAAGCTTCTATCTCGGGTCTTTGTTTATGTGCTTCCATAATGCTGGTGATTGTGAATTCTGTGTTTTTTAAAATTTCATCGAAAGGGTGGCCAAATTGAGTTTGTCCTTTTTCCAGGGTTTCCCGGTTTAATAGGCCGATGAAAGCCCTGCTTCCAAGAAAGTCACCAACAAGATTTCCTTCCTCGTCTGTGAAAGAAGCTGCTTCCACTGGCTTTGATAGTTGAATATTTTCTTCTTTTATTCTTCTCAAACATTCCAGGGCCGTGAGAACACCGATTGAACCGTCGAACTTTCCTCCATTAACTACTGTATCGATATGAGAGCCAGCCATAATTGTTTTTCCCTGGCCTTCTATACGGCCAAAGATATTACCTGCACCATCCTGGCGTACAACAAGGCCAGCGCTTTTGATCCTGTCCTTGAGCCATTCACGAGCCTCGAGGTCTGCTTTGCTGAAGGATGGGCGGCTGACACCTCCGTTCGCGTCAAGACCAATTTTAGAAAGTTCAAGTATATCTGTTTTCAACCTGTCAATATTTATCCGAACGTCCATTCTTTTTCTCCTTTTACTTTCAAATTTGAATAACTGAATTATTTGCTGGTTGGAGGCCTGGAATTTTTTTCAATCATGTTTATCATTTCTCTAACGGCCTTTTCTATGCCTACAATTGCAGCTTTAGCAATGATGGAGAAACCGATGCTAAACTCAATTATTTCAGGGATTTTAGCGACAGGTCCGATATTTCTATAATCGAGTCCATGGCCGGCATGTATTTTGAGGCCTGATTTGTGCCCGTATTTAGCTGCCATTATTATTTCATCGAGAGCTTTTGTGCGCTCCTTGCCAGGCTTAAGGTCTGAATATATACCGGTATTTATTTCAATCATATTGACTCCAGCTCTAATGCAAGCGTCTATTTGCATCAAATTAGGATCGACAAAAATACTGACATTTATTCCTGCGTTTTTCAGGTCTTGGATGAAGGGTTTCAGGTGCTCTTCTTGAGAGATAACATCAAGGCCTCCCTCGGTAGTTAGTTCTCCTGGTTGTTCTGGAACCAGAGAGACAATATCGGGTTTTATTTCTATGGCGAGTTTTTTTCTATCCTCTGCAGCAGCCATTTCTAAGATGAGCTTGGTTTTTACGGTTTTGCGAAGCAATTGCAAATCTCTTTGCTTGATGTGGCGTCCGTCTCCTCTTATATGGCAGACAATTCCTGCGGCTCCTGCCTGTTCTGCGAGGAGCGCGGCAAAGACAGGATCTGGTTCATCACTTCGCCTCGCTTCTCTTAAGGTTGCAATATGGTCCACATTTACTGCAAGTCTCACTTTTCCCTCCTTTTTTCTCAGTAAAGAGACAAATATCCGTCTTTTCTGTAATATTTCTGATGTAGAAACTCTTTACTTTTTATTATTTTTTTCTTGAGGATTTTCTTTTTCTTGCCCTTGAATGATTATCCTTACTTTGACTTTTGATTCTGGGGATGACAATTTCAGGTCAGGACTTGGAAGGATGAGATCTGTCTCAAGTTCTGAAGACTGAGTCAGTAAAGACAGGTCAATTGGACTTGTTCTTAGCTTGTATTTTTTATTTATCTTACTTTCCGGGCCTTTAACAGCAACTTGGGCAGGAATAACTTCAATTTTTTCTAGCGTGAAGCCTTCCTGCATTTTTCCGATAAGGTTTATTTCTACATCAAGCATGATTTCTTTGGTCCGTTCAAGCCTCAGCTTGACCTGGCTTGGATTGATGTCGTTAACTTCAACTCCTACTGGAATGCTAATCATCTCTTTTTTCAAAGGAATGTCATTTCGGCCCACGAATGCGTCCTTAAGATCTAATACTGCATGGACATTGGCTGAGGAAATCTCGTTGATCAATCGGTTGGAAGCTCTGATCTTGATGTCCACAGTTGAGAGCGGCTTTTCTACAAGCTCCATTATCGAAGGGATATTATGAATTTCCAGAGGAACTGTCAGATTTTTCTCAGAAAAAACCCTTTCTTCCGGAATCAAAATAAGCCATAGAATAAGAGCCAAAATAAAAGAGAAGAGTTTAATCCCCCAATTTTTTAAAAAGATATTTCTTATTATTCTTTTCATTTTTATCTTAAATAGTTGAGTAAATTTTCCTTAAGTTCTTCCTTGTTAAGGTTTCTTTTCAAATGACCTTTTACAGCAAGACAAATACTTCCGTTTTCTTCGGAAACAACGATTACAGCAGCATCTGTTTCCTGGGAAAGGCCTATAGCAGCCAGGTGCCTTGTTCTTGTTAAAAACTCTTCTCCCAGTTCATGGTAAGCAGGTAGGGGAAGAAGACAGCCTGCAGCTAAGATTTTATTTCCTCTGATAATAACAGCTCCGTCATGAAGTGGGGAATGAGGGAAAAATATGCTGACTAAAAGGTCTTTTGAAAGCACAGCATCTATTTTTGTGCCTCGGTCTGCGTAGCCCTTTAATATTATTTCCTTTTCGATTGCGATCAGAGCTCCTATTTTCTTTGAGGAGAGAACTTCTACAGCCAGAAAGACATCCTGTAATTTTTCTGTGAATGATTTTAACAAGACAGGCTTTTTAAGAGAGCGTGACCCGATAGATGTTAAAAATCTTCTTATCTCATCCTGAAAGAGAATAATGATGGCAATAATCAGATAAGGTATAAAAATTTTAATTATCCAGTGAGAAACAACCAGTCTTCCCCATTGAGTTATAATAAACATAATACCGACTATTCCCAAGCCAACAGCCATCTGGTAGGCTTTAGTGTCTTTTATTAAACGGAAAAAAGAGTACACGATGAAAGTTACAAGGATAATATCTATCAAGTCTCCAAGGGTGAAACTGGATAATGCAGTAATGATGTTAGCAAACATAGTTGTAGTTCTTCTCCATATTGTTTATTGAGGAATCAGGATTACGATTCTCCTCCATGATAGCTTCAGCGACAAGGACGGCTCTTTTTATAGGAGCAACATCATGAACTCTTAAGATATGGGCTCCGTGAATAATACTTATTACGGCCGAAGCAATAGTCCCATCGATTCTTTCCAGTACAGGAAGGTTTAATATCTTTCCGATAAAGGATTTTCGAGAAATTCCAATCATAATAGGGCGTTCAAATTCTTCTAATGCCCGGAGATTTTTGATCAAAAGAAGATTATCATTATGCCTTTTTCCAAATCCAATCCCGGGGTCAATGATGATTTTTTCCCTTTTTATCCCCAGCGTTTTGGCGGTTTCAAGTCTTTCTTTAAAAAAAGATTTTACTTCAGCCAAAAGGTCTTCATAGTTGGGATTTGTCTGCATGTTTTTGGGTGTTCCTTTCATGTGCATCAGAACAACAGGAACATCTTTATTGACTGCAAGTGGAGTCATCTGAGGATCGAAGCGGAGTGCACTGATATCATTTATTATGTTAGCACCGTGATCTAATGCTGCTCTTGCTACTTCCGATTTTGTAGTGTCCACAGAAATGAGGGCATCGGTTTTTTCCCTTAAATCAGAAAGAACAGGAATAATCCGTTTTAACTCTTCCTCAGTGGAAATGGAGTTTGAGCCCGGGCGTGTACTTTCTCCTCCGATATCAATGATGTCTGCACCTTCTTCAGCAAGTTCTAATCCTCTTTTTACAGCTTTATTCTTGTCAAGATATAGCCCCCCGTCTGAAAATGAATCCGGGGTGACATTCAGAATGCCCATTATCCATGTTCTTTGGCCCAATAAAAAGTTCCTGCCTTTAATCTGGAGAATACACTTTTTTCTCACTTCTATTCTTTTGCTGAAACTGTTTTATTTAAAGGTTTTGCTTTTTTTATAACCTTTTTGGTTTTTTCATTCTTGGTTTTTGCTTTTGGAGTACTTTTTTTCCGTTTGGGCAGCTTTTTTTCCTTTAGGATGTCTTCTATTTCTTTAGATGTTAATACTTCCTTTTCAAGTAGAGCTTCTGCAATTGCTATCAACTTTTTCTTATTTTGTTCCAAAAGCTTTTTTGCCCTAGTTAAATTATTATTTACGAATTTTTTCACTTCTTCATCAATTAGTTCAGATGTCTTTTCACTGAAGTTCCTATGTGTTGTCAAATCTCTGCCTAGAAAAATAAGGTCATCTCTTTCTCCGAATGATAGAGTCCCCAAATCAGACATGCCGTACTGGCAGACCATTTTTCGAGCAATTTCAGTGGCTTTTTCGAAGTCATTAGCAGCACCGGTTGTTGTTATATTAAGGCACAGATTTTCAGCAACTCGTCCTGCCATGAGCACAGATAGTTGAGCTTCAAGATACTCTTTGGAATAAGTATAGCGGTCGTCAAGGGGTAATTGCTGGGTTATACCTAGAGCCAATCCTCTTGGAATAATAGTGACTTTGTGGATAGGGTCTGCTTGAGGGATTAGAGAAGCAACAAGGGCATGGCCGGCTTCGTGATATGCCGTACTCTTTTTCTCTTCATTGCTTATAATCATGCTTTTTCTTTCTACTCCCATAAGGATCTTGTCTTTGGAGTTTTCCATGTCCTTCATGGTAACTTTAGATTGTCCATGACGTGCGCCAAGAAGCGCTGCTTCGTTGACAAGATTTGCAAGGTCAGCTCCGGAAAAGCCTGGTGTGGAACGTGCCAATACTTTTAAATCCACATGTTTATGTAAGGGAATATTTTTTACATGTACTCTTAAAATGGCTTCCCTTCCCTTTTTATCTGGCATGTTAACCACGACTCTGCGGTCAAATCTTCCTGGCCTGAGCAGTGCACTATCTAAAATATCAGGCCTGTTTGTAGCTGCTATGAGGATGACTCCTTCATTGGAATCAAAACCGTCCATCTCCACAAGTAGTTGATTAAGAGTTTGTTCCCTTTCATCGTGCCCGCCGCCGAGACCGGCACCACGCTGTCTTCCTACAGCGTCGATTTCATCGATAAAAATAAGGCAGGGAGCCTGCTTTTTTCCTTGGTCAAAGAGGTCTCTTACTCTGGAAGCTCCCACCCCAACAAACATTTCGACAAAATCAGACCCACTGATTGAAAAGAAAGGCACACCTGCTTCACCTGCAACAGCACGGGCAAGGAGAGTTTTGCCTGTTCCTGGGGCTCCTACAAGGATGACACCTTTGGGAATGCGGCCTCCAAGTTTCTGAAATTTTTTGGGGTCTTTTAGGAATTCGATTATTTCCTGAAGTTCCTCTTTAGCTTCTTTTACTCCAGCTACATCTTTAAAAGTGACTTTCTTTTGTATGCCCGAAAAAAGTTTAGCCCGACTTTTGCCGAAAGAAAGAGCTTTGTTTCCTCCCGCTTGCATCTGCCGCATGAAAAACACCCAGAAAAGGATTAGTAGAATAATAGGAAACCATGTGAAAAGGTAGGAAAACCAGGGACTGCGAGAAGTATCTTTTACGGTTATGCTTACATTGTGTTCGCGAAGGATTTTTACGAGCTCGTCATATTGTGTAGGAGATATTGTTTTGAATTTGGTTCCGTTGTTATATTTTCCTTTTACCTGGGTTCCTGTTATTGTTACCTCTTCGATCTCAGCATTTTCGACCTGGTCCATGAACTGGCTGAAATTGATTTCTGTTTCATTTTTTCCTTGAGATTGAACCACGCTCCAGAGAATGATAATGAGAATTCCAGCCGCGATCCAGAAAAGAAGGTTTTTTAAAGGTTTTGCCTGCTTTTTAGGTCTGTTCATAATATATTCCTTTTATATAAAGCATTTTAACACGTTTTGCTTTGATTGTTAACATACTGTACTCGTTCAGTACGTTAGTGACACATTGTCTCTGTGATTTAATAACCATTGTTGATAATATTCATAGGGAGTTAAATAATCAAGTGATTGATGTGGTCTGATGTGATTATAAACATATTCCCATTCCTCCAACTGCTTATTGTGATCCTCTAATTTAAGCTCTATTTCTTCAACCTCATAAAATTCTTCCCTATGTGTTCGATTAGCTCTCTCTACATGACCATTCAGTTTCGGTGAACTGGGAGGAAGAAGAAAAAGAAGTATTCCTCTCTCTTGACAGGCTTTCTCAAAGTGTTTTTTAAACTCTGAACCCCCGTCTATCTGAATGGCCTTGATTTTAAAAGGAAATTTTCTCTCCAGATATTCCAGAAACAAAGAACCGGCAAAACTACTCTATCTGCAATAAGCTTTGAGTCCATCACATCGGGATATGACATCTCTGGCACTGAATTGATAACGTACCAGATCAGGCAGAAGCTTCACCCTCAGGGTGTCTACCTCTACTAAATCACCAGGCGCTTCAACTCTATAATCCTTAGGAATACGGGTGGCATATCTTGGCTTCCTCTTTCTCTTCCGGGCAAGTTTGGCTATTCTAGTATTAATAGGCTCTCGAAGAACTCCTCTCGCCTTCAGCCGATTGATTACTCTCCCTACAGTCGATGAAGAGATCTCTATGCCTTCTCTGTGAAGAAGTACTGCCAGCTTATCCCTTCCCCAACGCGGATATTGCTCTCTTAACTCTCTAATCCTCTCTACAACATGGGAAGATATCTGAGGCCTCCTTACCCGATGAGGCCTGCATGAGAGCTCCTCCAATGTCGTTAAATCATATTTGTCAAAACGTCTCTTCCATCGATAGAAAGTTTGGGCAGAAATGCCAAAATAGCGACAGGTCATTCTGGCATTGCCGTATTTACGGTAATGATCAAACCAACGTAATCGCTTCTTCGCATCTTTTGATATCTTACTTTGTCTCGAAAGTGAGGTTATAAAATTAGACCCAGGAATAATTGATCCGTATCTACTCATAATAACTCCTATTCTACCACGCTTCGTGCCTCCAATGTGTCACTAATCTATCTGAACGAGTACACATACTCTTTTAAATATGTGTGTTAAATTTTTATTTGAAAACAGTATAATAAAATTCAGATAGAATATATGCTGTAGACAATTTATGTTCTTGACTGTAATTACATCTTTTTGTAATATGAAAAGCCCTGATGTGGGGCTGTAGCTCAGTTGGGAGAGTGCTTGACTGGCAGTCAAGAGGTCGGGGGTTCGAATCCCCTCAGCTCCACCATAATGAATTTGAGGAATGTTCCGCCGAGCGTTTCCGCCCGACTCTGCTTCGCTCATGCGAGCAAAACAGAAAAATTTTATAAACTTTTTTTTAATTGTCCCCTTGCAAAATTTTTTCAGAAGGCGACGGGCTATTATTATTTTTAGTTGTCATTGCCCCGCCATTCCCGTGCGCGGGCAACAAAAAGGGACTCCCTCGAGGATTTATCTTTACTTTTCTTGAATAATTATTTATCATTATAATAGAAAAACAAGAAAGCTTGGGATATAATCTATATACTATAATGTTAAACAATAACTATAGAAATGTTAAATAAAATTTCAGATAATCTAAAAAAGGTAAGGACTAAAAAAAGGATATTCTCTTGAAAAAGTGGCTCGGCTTGCTGACTTATCGCTTAATACCATTGTAAAAATAGAAAATGGTGTTAACAAAAAACCGACAATAGAAGCATTAACTAAAATCGCCAAAGCGTTAGAAGTTGGCGTTGATGATTTAATTAAATAACTATGGGGAAGCTAAAAGACATTCCAAAAATTGATAGACCTCGTGAAAGGTTTTTAGAAAAAGGGTCAGACGCGCTATCAAAAAGCGAGCTTTTGGCTATTTTGATTGGTAGTGGGATTAAAGGAAAGAACGTTAAACAACTTTCTGAACAGATAATCAGAAAGTTTGGAAATAAGTTTTTAGATATAACAGTTGATGATCTTTTGGAAATACCCGGAATTGGAAAAGCCAAAGCTCTGCAGATTGTTTCTGCTCTGGCATTAGTCAAAAGATTTCATGAAGAATTAGGGCCAAAAGATAACATCGTTTTATCTGCACAAGATGCTGTTTATCTAACTTCTGAAATTAGGGATAAAAAGAAAGAGTATTTAGTATGTCTTTATCTCAACGCAAGAAATTCCGTATTAAAAAAGGAAGTCATCTCAATAGGCATATTAGATAAAAACATAATTCATCCAAGAGAGATTTTTGGACCTGCTGTTGAGTTGCGTGCAGCTAGTATTGTTTTGCTTCACAACCACCCCTCGGGAGATGTTACCCCAAGTAAGCAAGACATAGAAGTTATAAATAAAATTCTTGAAGCGGGAAAAATAATGGGTGTGAATGTCATTGACTTTATTATTGTTAGCGAAAGCGATATACACAGTATTTTTATAGACATACAAACATCAGACAGTAAAACAATACTTTATGTTTCTGACGGTGTCCAAAAATCCCTTTTTGATTTACTAGAAACTGAAAGACCGGCTTATGAGATAAGTGCGGAAAAAATTAAAGAGAGTTATTTTTACATTCCGCAAATAAAAAAAAATCATTTTCAATTACACAACCGCAGATATATCGGAAGTAAACACAAGTTGATTGAATGGATTTTTTCCATTGTTAACAAGGAGTGTGAAGGAAATTCTTTCGCTGATATTTTTGCGGGAACTGGCGTTGTATCAGCCATAGCCGCAAAACACTTTAAAAAAATTATACTAAACGATTTTCTTTATTCTAATTATGCAATATACCAGGCTTTTTTTGGCAATAGCGTATGGGATAAAAATAAAACAGATAACATTATCAAAGACTATAACAATATTTCTTGCGAGGATTTAGAAGACAACTATTTTTCTGACTATTTTGGCGGTAAATATTTTGGTCATAATTCATCAAAAATTATCGGTTTTATCAGAGAAAATATTGAGGAAAATAAAAACAATTTAACGAACCGAGAATATTATATGCTTATCGCGTCGCTACTTTATGCTGTTGACAAAATTGCTAACACCGTTGGACATTACGACGCATACTTTAAAAAAGAGCATATAAACGATGATTTTTTCATGAAGCCCATTGATCCTATTAGCGTTGAGGAAGTATCTATTTTCAGAGAAGATGCCAATCTTTTGGTAAAAAAAATAAAGGCAGATGTAGTTTATATTGATCCGCCCTATAACTCCAGACAATATAATCGATTTTATCATGTACTTGAAACACTTACTAAATGGGATAAACCAAAATTACATGGAGTTGCATTAAAACCAGATCCAGAAAATATGAGTGATTATTGCAGAAGCAATGCAAAGAATAGGCTTGCGGAACTTGTAATAGATATTGATTCTCGGTATTTGGTTGTTTCATATAACAATACATACGATTCCAAAAGCAATTCATCAAGAAATAAAATTACGCTTCAAGAGATTAAAAAAATCTTACAAAGGAAAGGTAAAACTAAAGTTTTTGAAAAAGACTACAGACACTTCAACGCCGGAAACACAAATTTTAATAACCACAAAGAATATTTGTTTGTAACCAAGGTTTAACCATGAATAGCAAAATCAAGAGATCTCCGTTGTTTTATGTCGGGGATAAATACAAGATAATGAAGCAAATAAAAAATTTATTTCCTAAAGAAATAAATAACTTTTACGAGCCTTTTGTTGGCGGCGGTACTGTATTTCTAAATATTGAGGCAAGAAAATATCATTTAAATGATATAAATAAAAATCTTATCAATATACATAAGTTTTTAGTTAAAAGTTCAAATAATCCAAGTGAGTTTTTTAGAAGTGTTGAAAAGATAATATACAAATATAAATTATCTAGGTCTTATAAAGAAGATATTATTTCAGATTTGCTAAAGAAGAAATGGAAAAAAACTTATTTTGCTAGATTCAATAAAGAGGGCTATGAAAAATTGAGAGGAAACATCAATAAAAATAAAAAAAAACATCCCTTAATTTTGTATGTTTTGCTTATCTACGGCTTTAATAGAATGCTGAGATTTAATAGTGAAGGTAAATTTAATCTTCCTGTGGGTAATGTCGATTTTAACAAAAATGTTGTCAACGCCTTAAATAGCTATTTTGATTTTGTGAGGGGTAAAAAAATATCATTTACTCCAAAAGATTTTGGGAAATTTGTTTCCGAAAAAGAATATTTTAAAGATGATTTTGTTTATTTAGATCCTCCTTACCTAATAACCGCAAGCGAATATACTAAATTTTGGAATCAGAAATTTGAATCCGATTTGTTAAGTATGATTGATAACTTAAATAAAAAAGGTGTTAAATTCGCGTTATCAAACGTAACTCATTACCACGGAAATAAAAACGATTTGCTTATTAATTGGATAAAAAAATACAAAGTGCATAATATAAAAAGCAATTATATTAATTACCACGATAACAAAAAAAAGAAAATCCAAGAGGTTGTGGTTACTAATTATTAGAACTATGAAGAAGCGCAAACCAGAATACAAACCTCTATTATTTACAACAACACTTAGAAGTCCAGAACGATTGAAGTGGTTTTTAGGAGTTCTAAAAAATTATGGAGGTCAAACCCTTACTAATAATTTAGCTAAAGAAATAGCCGGAGAAATAATAAGAATTGGATTATATAAGCCAACAAAGTTGAGTGCATCGGTGCAAAATAAAATAAAGGCTAAAGAACCATTGTCCAATAATGATGTTATAAAAATTCTCAATGATAACCCTCAAAATCATAAAGAAGCGGGTTTTGATAAAGGCTGGCCTTCTAGGTTTGATACGTGGTTTAAGATAGCAAAAGAATTAGGCTTCATTTATTACAAAATTGGAGAAAAAATTAAGTTTTCGGAAGTCGGTCTAAAACTTGTTGATAACGAGCATCCGGAATTTGAACAACAAGCATTCCTCAATGCTTTTGTTAAATATCAAAGCAACAGCCCGTTTAGAAAAGTGTTAAATGAAAATGTTCCGTTGATACTTTTGCTTGAAGTGATTTCAAGATTAAATAAAGATAAAGATTTTAATGGAAACGGCATTTCAAAATTAGAGTTGCCATTGGTTATTTTTTGGAAAAATAATGATTCGGGAAAATTATATCAGTTAATCAAAAAGATACGCAAAAAGTATGGGTATAATCCAAGCTGGGAAGTAATTGTTGATATTTGTGTTAATCAAATCATGGAAGGGAAATTTAAGAAATTCAATCCAAAATCGATCATGGTTGATTACCCCGACGAGTTTATAAGAAAAATGAGGCTAACTGGGTTAATTTCTTTAAGGGGCGGTGGTCGTTTTATTGATATTAATAAAAATGACCAGAAAAAGGTTGATTATGCCCTTAGAAATTATTCTAAATACGAAAAATACAAAACAGAAAAAGAATACTTTGCGTACATGGCGGAAATTGATGAGAATCTTATTTTATATGAAAGTAAGCCAATAAGTGCCGATGAACGCGATAAGTTCTTGGCTAAATGGATTGGTATTTATTCTTGGGATAATATTAAAGAAGAAATGATTAACCTATCCCAAAAAAGATTAAGCAAAGATGATATTTTAAAATATCTTTCAAGTCCGATAAGACTGGAGTTTCTTGTTGCTTTAGCAGTTAAATCAAAATTCCCAGATATAAAAGTTGTGCCCAATTATCCTTATGACGATGAAGGATTGCCGACCTCAACTGCTGGCGGTGTTGGAAACAAGGGAGATATTGAGTGCTACGAGGATATTAACGGAATTTTAATTGAAGTAACTATGTCCGAAGGAAGAATGCAAACAGTTATGGAGGTTTGGCCTATAGCTAGGCATTTGGAAGAGTTTAGTAGGAGTAGCGAGAATTCAATGTGCTATTTTGTTGCGCCTAGCATATTTAAAGATTCCCAGAGACAAATTAAATATGTCAAAGAAAAAGACAATCTTTTCATTCTGCCCAAAACCATTGAAGAATTTTTGAGACATATAGACAATCGAAATGTTTTGTATTCTAGTCTATAAACTTACGGCCTTACGCCGGAGGAAATTGGCGTAGTAGAAAATTCAAACAATAGATAGATGAAAATACGACACCTAATCAATAACAATGGCTCTCCTTTTGAGTCATTGGTTAAATAGTGGTTAAATTTAAATTATCAGTTAAATAGAGTCAGACCTACGCAGCTGACTCTAAACAAATGAGATCACTCATTATTTTTCCAGAAATATGGCCTTAATTGAGGATTTTGGGCCGCCAAAACGTCTAATTAAGAGGTTCATCACGATAATCCGTACTTTTTAGTATGCAGGTTGTATATTTTTAGCATAAAGTAATCCAGGTCACGGTATCCATAGGCCCTGCGTTTGATAACCTTGATGTGGTTATTAATTCCCTCGACCTTGGCAGTGGAGATGGGGAAGTAGAAATAGTTAAGTATACCAGCTATATGCCTGCGCATCTTTCTGGCGAAACGGGCCAGCTGTATTATCCCTGAGCTGAGAGCTTTATGGATCCAGTCATTGAGGAACCTCTCAGCCTGGCTTCTGGTAGGTAGTTTCCAGAGTCTTCGAAGATCCTCTTTAAGCACATAGGCGATATACAGGGGGCGGTTTATGTTCAGGAGTTGCGAGAGCTTCTCCTGAGCGGATAGAGACAGTTTTTCCTGCCCTCGCAGCAGCAGGTAGCGGGAACCTTTAATGATTCTTCCCTGGGCTTGCCCTTCTAGTTTTTTATATTCCTCGACCCGGATCTCATTTAATTTCCTGGAATAGTCAGCCAGGATATGAAAAGCATCGTAAACCAGTGGGAGACCCCGATAATACA
>CAZYMU010000025.1:0-42547 GCA_964648465.1 uncultured Eubacteriales bacterium
GTATGTTCCAAAAACAAAAGAAGGAAAAGAGATAAAACCTGGAATGAGCGGATTTATTGGCCTGCCTTATGCTCCAGCAGGCGAATATTCGGTAGAATTTGTTGCAGGTAATAATAAACTATTGAAAAAAGGAATCGTTTGCCCTGACCCAAGAATTCAGATTGATGAAAAAAGCAAGACTGTACAGACTGAAACTCTTGCGGAAATATTGGCAATTTCAAAAAAAATGGCTTTATCTGTAACATCTGTTAAAAACATAAGACGACAGCTTAAAAAATTAAATAAAGATTTTGTAAAGCAAGAGGATATTGATGAGATAGTGCAGAATGCTTTAAAAAACTTTGATGAGAAATTCAGTAAACTGGAAGAAGAGATTACACCAAAAGGATTTGGATACAGAGGATCTATGGAAATGGCCTTAAGAGGAGGTTCTCTCTCCCAGATGATTATGTTTTTAGGAATGTCTATTGGGGGGTATCCTCACGCTCCGACCGAGAGGGATCTGTTTCAGCTAGATGAGTTCAAAAAAGCGGTTGACTTGCTTGTTGAACGTTTGAATAAACTCATTGAGTATAATTTGGCAGGACTGAACAAAACTTTAGAAAAACATGATATTAAGCCTCTTAAAATACCTAAACAGATCAAACTCTGATGATCTATATGAATAAAACAGATTGAATAAAATATACAGTAGGGGTAGAAGCTAAAAAATATAAAGCAGGCTAAATGTTTATTTTTCTTTTTGACAGTTTCTTATCTCTGTAGAAATTTATGCGAAATGATACAGATTTGCGGGGGACCATCATATAAGATTTGGTAAGTTTGACGCCAATTTTTTCTGCTGGAAGATTCTGGAATATATATTTTTGCTCTTTAATATCCCAGTTTTTATAGCCAGGACTGAATCTTCTGCTTGGCCAGAGGTCCATTTTTCTTGCTTTTTTATATAGTATTTTATCAACCTGTTCGGCAGCTTCTTCGGCGGCTTCTGAGCCCAACGCATCCACGGCCAATCCTCTCAGGATCTCGTTTTTTTTCATAAGTCTTGTACTTTCACTCTCTAAGCCAGGGCCGATTGTACATATACTTAAGGCAACTCTATCTGCATTTTTAAAAATAGGATGCTGGTTTGTTTCACTATAATCAAGAATCTTATAGACAGCCCCAGCATGAAGAAGAAACTTCAGTTTTTCTTTTTCCTCATGAATGATGTCTATTAATGTATCGTATATTTCATTTGATTTGTTTTTATGTCCGATACGCATAAGGATATTTCTTTCATCCAATTTAAATTGAAAAATATCGATTTTTTCTGCAAAATTTGTAATCATTGAGGCAAAAGAATATCATATTAAAATAAAATTGTCTGCATGAAAATTGGAGAGGAGGAATTAAAATAAAAAATCCAGAAATTGCAGTTCGTACTTACCCATTTCAAGAGTCTGTAATACGTGAGATGACCAGATTAGGTAATGAGACTAAAGCTGTCAATCTTTCCCAGGGATTGCCTGATTTTAATCCTCCTACTGAAATACTAGAGGCTGCCATTACTGCAATAAAAAAAGGAGAGAACCAGTACACTTTCCCCTTTGGCTCTTTCCTATTTCGGGAAGCTGTAGCAGATAAATACGCTCAATACAATCACATTCATGCTGATCCTAAAAAAGAAATAACCATAACATGCGGTGTTAGTGAAGCCATCATGGATGCAGTTATGGGACTAACCGACCCAGGCGACGAAGTGATTATTCTCGAGCCATGGTATGAAAACTATGTCCCTGATTGTCTCATGGCAGGAGTAACACCACGATTCGTAGAACTTTCTGAGCCTGGATATAAAATCGATACAGAAAAGTTGAGGGCAGCTTTTAACAAACGTACTAGATTGATATTATTGAACACTCCTCATAACCCTACGGGGAGAGTATATAGTTTCGAGGAACTATCCGCTGTTGCTGAATTATGCCAGGAATTTAATGTGATTGTTGTTAGCGATGAAACGTATGAGCACATATTTTATGATGGGCATAAACATACAAGTATAGGAAGTCTTGAAGGGATGCACAATCGCACTGTCACAATAAGCGGCATGAGCAAAAGTTATTCTGTAACTGGCTGGCGAGTGGGATGGATTGTGGCAGTTTCTCCATTAACTTCGGTTATCAGGAAAGTTCACGATTATTTTACAGTATGTGCACCAGCACCATTTCAAGCCGCTGGAGTTATAGCCCTTAAACTTGGGAAAGAATATTATGAAGAGATAAGACGTAAATATAGCTGTTGCCGATCAATATTAACAGATGTTCTTGATTTTGTTGGGGTAGATTATTTTAAACCAGAAGGGGCATATTATGTGATGCTTGATTATAAAAATATAAAATGGGAACAGCAAAAATATTCGCTTAATGATTGGACTCCCGATAGAACTTTTGCAGAGTTTATGGCCCGTGATATTGGAGTAGCTGTAGTGCCGGGATCAAGTTTCTATACAAGAAAAAATAAGGGGATATATAAGGTCCGTATTAATTTTGCCAAAAAAGAAAGCACTCTAAAAGAAGCAGCCAAGCGGCTTAGAAAATTACAGCGATTTGAAAAATAAATCTAGGATTTGTATATTTTTGGCAAAGATGAAACCCCGTTCTTATGAGCATCCGCAGACATTATTCTTTGAAGTTCCTGAAGTACATCCGTTTCTAGCGGGCATTTAGGATTCTCATCAAGAAGATGTTCTATCTCTTCATAAGCTCTGTCAGCAATGGACTTCTCTCCGAGTGAAACCCAGTAATCATAAGTATCTCTGTCTACTATCTTAGGGAAGATATGTTCTTTACGATACCATTTGCGTGTATGAGACATCGATAAAAATTGAGTTTCTGGTGTAAATTTATCAAATAAACTTAGAGCAATAGGTTCATCACGCTGTGAAATCCCATCGATTAAACGGTAAGCCATCCCGCATATTTCATTGTCTATGACAAGTTTCTCCAGACTCTGGCTGCTTTCAAAATCCATCATTCCTGGGCCTGAAATAACATTTATTCCAGAAAGAGCTGCAATTACAGCTCCAATACCAGTTTCGAAACCAGACTGATTATCATTTATTTTTGAGTCACTCAATCCCATATAGGCATGTGTGGGCAGGTTGAAATGTTTTGCAATCTGAGCATAGGCTGAGTCTATCATCATAGTTTCTATTGCTCCCATTGGTGTTGTGCCTTTTCTCATATCAAAACTCGTAGGGGAACCGCCAAAAATAACAGGAGATCCCTTTTTTGCAAGTTGACAAATAACAAGCCCAGAAAGATTTTCGGCCACATGCTGAACAAGAGTGCCTGCAATAGTAACTGGTGAAGTGGCTCCTGTCATTCCCATCGATATGAGCTCCGATGGAATTCCAGCTCTTGCACTATCGATTAAGCTCTGTGTTGTAAGATTGCTCCATTTCAAAGGAGGGGAGGGGCAGGCGTCAAAAATAGCGAGTGGTTTGTCGGCAAGTTTCTTTTCACTTCCTCTAACTGCAATGAGCATATCATGCATGGGTTTAAAGCCTTCAACCCTGAAAGTGCCTGTTACAATTGGCTTTGTTGAGAATTGAAGAGCAATGAACATACGGTAGCTGTCAGAAATTATGTCAGGCACGTCGCGGCTTACAATCCCGGTGCTTTGGAAATGAATATTGTCCAGGCAGTCAGTTAATCGGCAGAATTTTATAAGGTCTTCTGTAACTGCTGTTCGTTGCTTTTGTTCTTTGTGGTCAAAGATTGTAACAGCAGCTGAACCTGGATCAAAGTGAACTTTGTCACCGCCAACCATAAACTCTCTTTCCCCAGCCCTATCGTACATTGTAATGACAGAGGGAGTTGAAGATAGAGATTCCTCTACGAGTTTTGGTGTGATATAAATTCTTTTTGCTGTCTCATCGAGTTTCATGCCTGCTTCATGAAAGAGCTTCATAGCTTCTTTGTTTTCAACGAAAACCCCTTGTTTTTCCAGGATTACTAATGCCTCATCAATAATTTTTTGTATAAATTCATTATTTAAAAGCTTAATTTTTGGTCTTATTGTTTCAATCATGGTTTTTTCCTTATTTTTTAATAATATTTTCTACGGCCTGAATTGCCGACATTGCGTTTTCTGCATAGCCATCAGCGCCAATATCATCTGCCCATTTCTGGTTGACTGGAGCCCCTCCTACCATAACTTTAAACCGTGCTTTTAGATTTTTTTCTTTTAGCATTTCAATAAACTTTTTCTGCCCTAACATGGTTGTTGTCAGTAATGAAGAAAGGCAGATTAGATCTGCATTGACTTCATCTGCTTTTATTATAAATTTTTCTAATTTCACATCACTTCCTAAATCCGTAACTTCGAAACCGTAAGACGAAAGCATTGAGACAACAAGGTTTTTACCTATATCATGAATATCACCTTCAATCGTACCAATAACGATTTTCCCTTTGGATTTTACTTTGACATTTGCTTTCTCTAATTCAGGTTGAAGGATTCTCATCGCTGCTTTCATGCTTTCTGCACTTATAATAAGTTCAGGTAGAAAATATTCTCCCTCTTCCCAAAGTCTTCCGGCTTCCTGAATTCCAGGGACATAACCTTTTTCTATGATTTCATTGAGGTCCATCTGTTTTTCAATGGCATCTCTTGCAAGGTCCTCAGCCATATTTTTATCCCCTTCTACAATTGCTTTTTTTATTCTGGATAGCAGTTCTTCTTTATTCATTTTTACTCCTTAAATTTTGTACTCAATTATATCTCCTTAATATTATTCTGATAGATGCAGAAAAATTCAAGTAATAATTTTCAGTTTATTGGACAAAGGATGAAAGATTTTGTATTTTTATAAGAGCCAAAATTAATAGGGAAAAATAATTATGTTGAGGCAAGCTAATGAAAATTAAAAGATTTAAAGTAGATAAATATTCAATAAAACTTTATGCGAATGACAGGAAAGGATCCAGAACCAGATGGGGAGATAAAGTGATTGAAATTTATTCTGATGAAAGACATGTCGCAAGCGCTGTTTTTGCAAGGAAAGGCACAACTGCGCCAGAACCTTATTTTTCGGAAGGGAAAATTTATTATTTTGCACAAGCCGACCAATATACAACAGTTATAGATTTATTGCGGAATGATAACTCTGTATATATTGTCTGGGAACCGGTTTATGACCCAAAAGAGCCAAATGATGGGAATGCATACTTTTATGTAGAAGGAAAAGTAATCCAGCAAAATTAGGATGAAGTTCTGGAAGTCATTAAGAAGAAAACATAATATGGATAGAAAAAGATTTCTGGAAAACATATTTAAAAGGATTATCATAGGATTTATTTCAGTTTCCGTCTGTGCTGGATCAATAATTAAGAATGAATTTGAAAAAACATCATGTATTGAGAAAAATCCTGTTGAAGTCTTGAAGGAAATTTACAAAGAAGTAAAAGAACTTGGAGACAGCAATGATAAAGAATTCCTAAAAAGGGAGTTTTTTCTAGACCTGGACCATTGTCCTGCGAATCGAGAAGAACATCTTGTTGTTTTAATCTATAAGGTTGACGACAGGGAAAAAATGATAGTCCAGGTGACTTATTTTAAGCCCACAAGAAAAGACCGCTTGATAAATATTGCTAAAGATACAATGAACATTTCGTGTTTTATTGAGGAAGATAAGATAAAAATTGAAAAAAGCGACTATAAAGATAATGAGATAAAATACTTACTAAAAGAAATCTTGCAAGGTATTAGGGAAGAAAAAAAATTATTAAGATTAGATTATTGTCTTTAAAGTAAAGAACATGTTTCTCTGCATGAAATACAGCCAGCTTAAATTAAATCTATTATGCCTGACCAGAAATAACCTGAATAATTCAGGTTGAAGGAGCTCAAGCATGAATTTCTCGCTAGTCGACTATACTGTTTTCATAGGATACATAATTTTTATAGTTACTTTGGGTTTATGGGTGTCAAAAGAAAAAAAAGGACACAAGAAAGACTCCAAGGATTATTTCTTAGCCAGCAAGGCCTTACCATGGTGGGCTGTTGGTGCTTCGTTGATTGCTTCGAATATCTCGGCAGAACAGGTGATAGGAATGTCCGGTTCTGGGTATGTCATCGGCCTTGCGATTGCTTCTTATGAATGGATGTCTGCACTTACATTGATCCTTGTTGCAAAATACTTTCTGCCAATTTATTTAAAAAAAGGCATTTATACCATGCCTCAATTCTTAGAAATCCGGTTTGATAAACGAGTGAGAACAAGCCTAGCTGTTTTCTGGCTGCTGGTTTACATTTTTGTAAATTTAACCTCTGTATTATATCTCGGTGCTCTAAGCCTTAAAACTATAATGGGAATACCGCTTATTTATGGTGTCATTGGTTTGGCTCTCTTCTCATCCTTTTACACGATATACGGAGGCTTGAAAGCAGTTGCCTGGACAGATGTTGTGCAGGTCATTTTTCTAGTCGGCGGTGGATTGGTTACAACTTATCTTGCACTAAACGCGGTTAGCGGAGGTGGAGGCATAATTGCCGGAATGAGTGAACTCATTAAACAAGCACCTGAAAAATTTGATATGATTTTAAGCACTTCCAATCCGCATTATAAAGAATTGCCCGGGATTGGCATACTCATAGGGGGGATGTGGATTGCCAACCTTTTTTACTGGGGATGCAATCAATATATTACACAGCGTGCATTAGCTTCGAAGAATCTGAAGCAGGCACAACACGGTCTGGCATTTGCCGGCTATTTGAAACTTCTAATGCCTTTAATCGTGGTCATACCTGGGATTGCTGCTTTTGTGCTCGGAGCAAATATTGCACCTGATCAATCATATCCATGGTTGTTAAATAATTTTATCCCTATAGGTTTTAAAGGATTGGCATTTGCTGCCTTAATTGCTGCCATAGTATCTTCCTTGAGTTCTATGGTTAACAGTACTGCCACAATATTTTCAATAGACATCTATAAACAAATTATTAAAAAAGACGCTTCAGAATCTCAACTTGTTAAGACTGGCCGGATTGGAAGTGCAGTTGCATTGCTTATAGCGGTTTTGATAGCCCCTACACTTACGACTCTGGAGCAGGCATTTCAGTTCATTCAGGAGTTTACTGGTTTTGTCAGCCCTGGAATACTTGCAATATTTATATTCGGGCTTTTCTGGAAAAGGACTACTACAAATTCAGCTTTATTTGCAGCGATTCTGACTATTCCTTTATCAGCCGGCTTTAAATACTTCACGCCTGGAATGGCCTTCATGGATCGAATGGGTATTGTGTTTATAGTTTTGAGTGTAGTCATAATAGCCGTAAGCCTTTTTGAGTCGAAAGAAAATCATCCAAAGGCTATTTATATAGAAAAAGGACTCTTTAAAACAGATGGCGCATTCAATACTGCAGCGATTGGAATCTGCGCTATTCTAGCTGTCTTATATATAATTTTCTGGTAGAGACAATGAAAGTTAAAGCTATACAAAGCAAATTTAGGGATATTTTTCATGAAGAGCCTTTATTGATACGCTCACCAGGAAGAGTCAATCTCATAGGTGAACATACAGATTATAATGAAGGTTTTGTGCTTCCTGCTGCCATAGACAAAGAGATTATCCTTGCTCTAGCACCATCAGGAAAATCGAAAAACAGCTTGTATGCTTCAGATTTAAATGACTCATTTGAATTTCAAATCGATTCAATAAAAAAATCTGATAAAGGATGGCCTAACTATCTGTTAGGTGTTGTAGATCAGTTCCAAAAACAAGGCTATAAAATTGAAGGATTTAATTGTGTATTCGGTGGTGATATTCCTGTTGGTGCCGGGATGTCCTCTTCAGCAGCTATTGAAGCTGGACTGGCATTTGCACTTAATGAAACATTTAGGCTTGGAATTAATAAATTAAATTTGGTTAAGATGGCCCAAAAGGCAGAGAATGAATTTGTTGGGGTGCAGTGCGGTATCATGGATCAATTTATTAATATTTTTGGAGCCAAAAATAGTGTATTGAAATTGGACTGCCGTTCACTTGCTTATGAGTATTATCCATTTGTGCTTGATGATGTCTCCATTGTATTATGCGATACTCAGGTATCACATTCTCTTGCATCTTCAGAGTACAACATTAGAAGACACCAGTGTGAAAGAGGTGTAAGGGTCTTACAAGAAACAAATCCAAATATAGGCAGCCTGCGCGATGTTACTGTTGAGATGTTAGAATCACATAAGGATATAATAAACCCTATAAGTTATATACGCTGTTTTTATGTAATTTGCGAAAATAATCGTCTTATCGCAGCATGTGATGATTTAAAAAAGGGCGATATAAAGGCATTCGGCGAAAAAATGTACATGACGCATAATGGTTTACGGGATAACTATGAAGTTAGCTGTCCTGAGCTGGACTTTTTGGTAGATCTTACATTGAATATTGATGATGTACTGGGATCTAGAATGATGGGAGGTGGCTTTGGAGGTTGCACTATTAATTTAATAAAGCAGAAAGATTTAGACGAGATAGTAAAAGAAATTCAAAGAATGTATAAATTAAAGTGGGGGAAAAATCTAAAAGTTTATGTTACTAATATTGAAGCAGGAACATCCATAATCAAAGATTAAAATCATTAAGATGGCAGCATACATTTCCTTTATTTTTTCTACAAGATTTAATATGCTAGTTTTTCTTATAAACAATCAAAATACAGAAGGAGGATTTTATGAAATCTCATAAGTTTTATTTTATTTTCGTGTTCTGCTTTGCTCTAATCTTTCCACCCCAAGTTATATGCCAGACGATCAACGAGAACTTATTGAAAAATATCACTTACCGTTCAATCGGTCCTACACGGCAAAGCGGTAGGTTTGTGGATTTTGCTGTCCCGGAACAGGAATCATACACCTTTTATGCGGCAACAGCTTCTGGAGGACTATGGAAAACAACAAATAATGGACAGACATTTGAACCTATTTTTGACCATGAAAAGGTTATTTCTATAGGAGATATAGCTGTTGCTCCATCTGATCCTAATAACCTGTGGGTAGGTACTGGTGAAGCAAATAATTCAAGAAGCTCCTACTGGGGAGACGGAATATATAAATCAACTGATGCAGGAAAAACCTGGAGAAACATGGGATTGAAAGAATCCCATCACATTGGCCGTATTATAATTCATCCAGAGAATCCTGAGATTGTATATGTAGCTGCATTAGGCCACCTTTATTCAGAGAATGTTGAGCGCGGATTATATAAATCAACAGACGGCGGTAAAACATGGAAGAAAGTCCTTGATATAATAGTGCGTAACAAAAACATCGGTGTTGTCGATGTTGTAATGGATCCAAAAAACTATGATATTCTCTACGCCTCGACATATGATAAAGTCCGAAAGCCTTGGACATTTAATCTGGGAGGACCTGGAAGCGCTATTTATAAAACCATAGATGCCGGGAAATCCTGGAAAAAACTTGGAGGAGGACTGCCTGGTGGAATGCTAGGACGTATTGGCATAGATGTATATAAGAAAAACCCTAATATCCTTTATGCAACCATTGAAAACGCAAATAAACCCGGCATGTCTGATGAAGATAGAGAACAGGAATTACTCGACAGCAAGTCCAGTAAAGACATGATTGGAGGTGAAGTCTACCGCTCTGATGATGCCGGCAGTACATGGAAAAAGGTAAGCCCTGATAAACAAAGTATCGGTGGAGCACCTGCCTATTATTACGGTCAGATTATTATTGATCCTAATGATGATAAAGTCGTTCATGTATTAAGTGCTGCCTCATGGGGAACAAGAGATGAAGGAAAGAAATGGGATCGGCGCCCATTGAGATTCGGCGGTGATGACCATGCTCTGTGGATAGATCCAAAAGATTCAAAACATATGATGCTTGGTTATGACCACGGTATGGGAATAACTTATGACGGTGGTAAAAACTGGTATCATCCAGACTTTCTGTCTCTGGCTCAGTTCTATGCTGTTGGCGTGGATATGTCTTATCCGTATAACGTAGCAGGAGGCCTTCAGGACAATGGTTCCCATCTTGGCCCAAGCACTAAAAGGGGAGGTGGTCCTATTAGACTCGAGGACTGGCAGAGTGTAGGTGGCGGCGACGGAATGTATAATGTATTCGACACAAGTAACAACCGCTATATCTATAATGAATCCCAGTTTGGCCCTTTATCAAGGTTGGATTTAAGAACCGGCGAGAGAAAAAATATAGCCTATCAAAGAATAAACAGTAAACTCCGCTGGAACTGGAATTCTCCGATATTGGTTTCTCCACATAACAGTGATGTTATTTATCATGGCGGTAATATACTCGTAAAATCTCCTTATCGCGGTGAGTACTGGGAGGAGATCAGTCCTGACCTTACAACAAACGATCCAAAGAAACTCACAACCGGGAAAGGAGGAGATGGTAATATTCAATATTGCACCATAACAACGATTGATGAGTCACCTCTTGAAGAGGGAGTAATATGGGTTGGTACAGACGATGGCAATGTTCAGCTTACAAGAGATAGAGGCAAAACCTGGACAAAGCTCAATGAAATGATCACAAGAAATCCTGAATATTGGGTGAGTAGGGTAGTAGCCTCACCTAATAATCCAGGCACAGCTTATGTTTCTTATACTGGATACAGGAGAGATGATTTAAGGCCGTTTGTTTACAAAACCACTGATTACGGACAGACCTGGACTTCAATTGCAGGAAATCTACCTGACGAACCTGTCAATGTAATCAGGGAAGATCATAAGAATCCGAGCCTTCTTTTCGTAGGAACAGAATTTGCCGTATATGTATCCATAGATGCAGGTGAAAACTGGACGAAAATGAAGCTTAATATGCCTACACAACCTGTTCATGACCTAGTGATTCATCCCAGAGAGAATGACCTTGTCGTTGCAACACACGGCAGGGGAATATTTATCGCAGACATCAGCCCTCTGGAGGAACTGAATCCAGAGGTACTTTCTAAGGATATATATCTATTTAACCCGGAATCTAATGTCAGATGGGTAAATAATAAAATGAATGCATCCAGCTCGTCCAACTTTGCAGGGAAAAGCGAGCCCAACGGCATTGTTATATATTACTATTTAAAAAATAAAATCAGTGAAGATGTAAAGGTCACAATATATAAAGGTAGCAAAGTAGTCAATGAGATAAAAGGTAAAAATAAAACAGGCATAAACAGGGTATTATGGAACATGACCGAACGAAGAAAGCGCACAGAAAAAGAGAAAGAAACGATCCGGGAAAGGATGAAACGATATGCTTCTTATGGATACCGCATGCAGATGGATATTAACTATGCACATATTCCTGCACAATCAGGAGAATATAAGATTGTTCTCAGTGCTGGCGGACAAGAATTTGTAAAGTATGCATCGATTCTCAGAGACCACTGGTACGATTAATAATGATTCTCCTTTTAGCATCCTGATTTTTTTCAAGTGAAACAGGTAGATTGACAAAATCCCTATACAAAGCGTATTTACAGTTAAGAGAAAATACAAAATTACATAAATTCTAAAGCTTTTCTAACCTGAGTATATAAGATCGCTTTCTATAATAAATATTCAGGGTAGTCGATGTACTTTATCGGACACTTTTTGTCCGGTAGCGGACAGCCTATTTATATGTTCTTATATCTTACTCCTGAGTATAGTTAATAATTGTTGGCATAGTTTTTGCATTTGTCTTCTGGGAGGAGATCATGTTTAAAAACTATATCAAAGTGGCTTTTCGGAATATCATGAGAACAAAATTATTTTCCCTTATCAATATTACAGGGCTGGCGATCGGTATGGCTGCAACGCTTACGATTCTGATGTATGTATCCAATGAATTGAGCTATGAGAACTTCCACAAAAACCGGAAACAGACATATAGGGTTTCGGTGGAGTTCGGAGATAAAAACAACAAGATGCGGTTTGCCGGAGCTATGCCCGCCCTCGGACCTGCACTTATTGATGAAATGCCTGAAGTCTTGAATACTGTCCGCTTTGTGCAAGATGCTCATCCAGTGCTTGAGTATGGAGAAAAGAAATTTCATGAACAGAATTTTTTCTTTGCAGACCCGTCCGTTTTTGACATTTTTTCCTTTTTTTTAGTGAAAGGGAATAAAGAATCGGCATTACGGAATCCATTTTCGATGGTTATTACAGAGGAGATGGCAGGGAAATTCTTTGGCGAGGAAGATCCGATCGGAAAGACGGTGTTATACAACGCCAAACACCCAATGCAGGTTACTGGAGTCATCAAGAATATACCAGTCAATACACACCTGAAATGTAATTTCCTTGTATCTTATTCGAGTCTGGACTCACTCGGTAAAATTCCAGAGAAGCCATGGAATGTTTTTGGAGACACTTATACATATCTTTTACTGAAAGAAAATACATCCGTAAGCGCGCTCAAAGCCAAGATGCAAATCTTGCTTGAAAACAACACTAGTGAATTTTTTTCCAGAATGATTGATTTCGGACTGCTGAAGCTAACGGATTTACACATGAAATCAAAGGCCATTGTGGATCTGGCTCCGAGAGGCAACATGACCTATGTATATGTTTTTTCCTCTGTTGCTTTTCTCATTCTTCTCATTGCATGTTTTAATTTTATGAACCTGTCCACAGCACGCTCATTAAAACGGATGAAAGAGGTCGGTATGAGAAAGACCCTTGGAGCCAGACGCTTTCAGATTGTCAAGCAGTTCCTAGGCGAATCTTTAGTTATCACTTTGTTTGCCGGTGTTCTGGCTTTAGCCATTTTCGAATTGTTCTATCCTGTTCTAAACTCGTTCTTGGAAAACAGGCTGCCTATTGAACATCAAAATTTCAGGTATCTTTTTGGAATGATTCCTCTGATTATCATCATAGTCGGCATCCTGGCTGGAAGTTATCCATCGTTTTTTATATCAAGATATAGTCCGATTCATGCCCTAACAAACCGTTATGTGCCTATCTCAAGAAGATCTTTTTTCAGAAAAAGCTTGGTCATTACTCAGTTTGCTATGGCAGTCATCCTTATCATCGGCACAATCGTGATCATCAAACAGTTGGATTTCATGAAAAACAGCGACCTTGGATTTAAAAAAGAAAATGTCGTTTTAATCAATTTCAGACCTCGAAATCCCGAATTTAAAGGCAAATATTCTGTTCTGAAGAATGAATTCCAGCAGTATCCCCAGGTTACCAGATTTGCAGGAGCTTACACTGTTCCAGGACTAATTAGCAAAGAGACTAAAACCATTAAGAGAAAAGCAGGAACTTCTATCCAAAATTTCTCGATTCAGGCTATATCCGTGGATTTTGATTATGTTAACACAATGGGGATGGAAATTGTTGAAGGACGAAATTTCTCGAGGGGTATGATCACTGATGAAAGATCCGGTATGTTGCTCAATGAAGAGGCGGTGAAAGAATTTAATATGAGCGATCCTGTCGGAGAAAAATTCCAGGTGCCCGGTTCTGGAGGAATTAGAGAAATGACTGTCTTGGGTATAGTCAAAGATTTTAATGTATATTCTTTAAAGCAGAAAATCGAACCGCTTATGCTTTACATCAATCCAGACTATTTCTATACCATTGCAGTACGAATCCGACCGGAGAACAGCCAGAGGACCATTGCCTATTTGGAAAATACATGGAAAAATATCTTTCCAGACAGCCCATTTAATTACAGCTTTCTTGAGGATTCCTATAAACGGCTGTATGCTCCTGAAGAAAAAGTTAGTCAACTCCTCACTCTATTTTCAGGTCTTGCTATCTTTGTTGCCTGTCTCGGTTTATTCGGGCTTGCTTCCTTTATGGTTGAGCAGCGTCATAAGGAAATTGGCATAAGAAAAGTTTTGGGTGCAGATATGCCTAAGATTGTGTTGTTCTTCTCCAAAGATTTCATTAAAAATGTGTTAATTGCTAACCTCTTATCCTGGCCTTTGGCTTATTATGCTATGAACAGATGGCTGCAGAACTATGCATACCAGGTAAACATAGGAATATGGCCATTTCTCGCTGCAGGAACAGGAGTGCTTTTTATTGCCTTGTTGACTGTAAGTTATCAGGCGATCAAAGCTGCCTTGGCCAATCCTGTAGATTCGCTTCGGTATGAATAACTCTTAATTCGAATTCTTGGGACATCATACTTAATTCGTTAGTCACAAAAAGTAAAATGAGAATACTACATGCTATTCATATGGCAAGACCAAGGATATTAATAAAGGAAAAGCTTTTATGTTTTATGATATTTCTTATAGCAATTTTAAAATTGCTTCGTCTCTTTTATAGACTATTTTTCCACCGACTATTGTATAGTCAACTTTGGATGACATTATCTGGTCATGAGGAATTGTCATAAGGTCATTATTAAAAATTATTATATCACCAAGATAGCCTTCCTTTATCATGCCCTTACGGCCTTCCATAAATTCACCATAAGCAGACCCAACAGTATAGAGTTCAATGGCTTTTTCCATGCTGAGTTTTTGATCTGGGAACCAACCTTCACCATCCTCTCCAGCACGGTCTTTTCTAGTTACTGCAACATACAGACCTTCCAGAGGATTAATCGGCTCGACCGGCCAGTCTGTTCCAAATGAAATATGCACTCCAGCATCAAGCAACCGCTGCCATGCATATGCGCCTTTACAGCGTTCCAGACCGATCCGTTTCTCTGCGAATCGCTTATCCGTTATACAGTGAGTCGGCTGCATAGAAGCAATCACCCCAAGCTCTACGAAACGAGGTATATCCGAATCTATTAGAATCTGTGCATGTTCGCTGCGGTGGCGGCTGTCACGCTTTCCGTTTATCTGCTGTGCTTTTTCTATGGCATTAAGCACCCAATTGTTTCCTTTAGTGCCGATGGCATGGGTTCCTGTCTGAAATCCCATTGCATCGGCAGCAACAATCCTGCGTTCAAATTCTTCGTAAGGCATCATAGAGAGACCGCTTGTCGAGGGATCGTCTTCAAAAGGTTTGAACATCAAAGCTGTGCCTGAGCCAAGAGTTCCATCAATAAAAGATTTTAAATATCCGAACCTTATCCAGTTGTTTTCCTTCGGGAATAGTTGGCGGAGTTTGTATAGTTTTTTAAGAGCTTCTTCATCCGAAGGCATAGCCATATTAAAAGTAACCCGTAAAGTGAGTTTGCCTTCATCTTGAAACCTTTGAAAACGATTATATTCTCCATTTAACTGCTGAATACTCGTTACACCTGTACGCCGTGCTGCATCGAGAGCAAGCTCCAAAGCCCTGTCATTCCTCTCCTGCTGTTCTTGCGGAGTTAATTTTACAGCGCTTTCGATTTTTAGCAGACGGCTGGCACCCTCTTTAAAAATACCGGTAGGTTCTCCTGTAACCGGGTCTTTAACGATTGTACCATTTGGAGGATCAGGAGTATCTTTTGTTATGCCTGATCTTTTTATAACGTAGCTGTTTACCCATACAGAATGGCCATCTGCACGGCTGAGCCGTACGGGATTATCAGGTGCTACAGCATCCAGAATCTCTTTAGTAGGCCATTTTTTATCGGGAAATGTCTCATGTTCCCAGCCCCTTCCTGATATTAACTCTCCTGCTTTTGACTTTGCAACCTTTTCAGCTACCATCTTCTGTATGGTTTTCACGTCATGAACATAACGGAAATCCAGATTCATCATCGACTGTCCGCCGCTTGTGAAATGGATATGGGCATCATTTAAACCAGGGATAACCAGGCGGCCTTTAGCATCGATCATTTCTGTTGTTCCATCTTCAATATACTGCTCTATTTTTTTGTTTGAAGTAACGGCGAGGATAAATTCTCCTTTCATAGCAACGGCTTCTGCTCTAGGATTTTCATTATCAATTGTAACGATCTTTGCGTTTTTAATTACCAGGTCAGCAGGTTCTCCTGTATATTTTTGGCTGCATCCTGTAATAATGAATAATAAACATAAAACCGAAGAAAATATTATGAGTTTTTTTGCCATTTTAAAACCCCTCCTTTTATTTCAAAATCATTGTTTTAACAATTTTGCCTGCGTGCACTGATTGATATTTTACAGTAATTTTTCCTTTACCAGAAACCAGGAATTGATGTTCTATCTTCCCGAATCCAGGGACAATTAAGAATTGAAGTTCCGGCCTAAATTTTTTATATGATGCCTGATTTCTGTAAATATCTGTCAACCTGCCGCCAGCAACGATCTTTGAGTTTTCTCCCGAAAGAATCAGTATATCCTGAGGGTAAAGTTTATCTTTTTGTGCTTGATAACTCATCGTTGGAATTGCTCTGCTATTTGTCAGCCTTACCCGGATTCTGAAGAGGTTCCTTCCTATTTTCTTTGTCTCGAAGACATCCAGGCTAACTTCAGGTGTATTCTTTGCAGAAAAAATAATTGCAGAAGCATTACGGTGAACAAGGTCTTTTAACATGAATGGAGCCGGCAGCCTGGAACTCATTTTAACCCAGCCTCCGATCTCAATATCACCATATGTGGGATGTTTATATGGTTTCCACTCCTTGTAAAGTTCTCCCTGAACCAGATGGTCATTAAACTTTAATCTTTCTCTATTCCTAGAATTACTGTCTCCAAAAAACATCTCACTACTTCCTTCCCCAGGCTTAGTAATCTTTTCTTCTTTTCTGCTTTTAAAAGTTTCTGTAGACGACATAAACAGCTCTCCAACAAATCCGTAAGCACCGATGCTCCTTACAAGCCATTCACAAGAGTCTCCATAAGTTGGATAGAGGTCCTTCCAACTGATGAGATAGCGATACCCTGGAGTAATGCGCTCGGCTTGATTTCCAAGATAATCATATACAGCAACATCTCCGCGCTGATATTCCCCTAATGCTTTGCTGCTTGGACCTCGCAAATACATCCCGCCGGAATTATGAAAAGACCAGGCCACACATATATTAGGTCTTTTTCTAATATATTTAGCAAGAACTTTCATTCCTACACCTGAGAAAGGATAATCTCCTGCACCATTTTGAACGTACTCAGGCATCCAGTCAAATCCCCAATTTCTATTTGGATCTACATAGCCTTCAGAATCTTCATTAATCCTTCCATCATTATCATTATCTATCCCTTCTTCTCCGAGGATTTTCCATTCTCCTTTTTCACCAGGTTTAATCCTTATCATCAACCTTGAATCTTCGGGGTCAGTCTTGAACTTCCCGAAAGAATCATGTTTTCTCATCGTGCATATGTTTCCGTCACTATCCAGGTCATCAGGAAAATCTTCGTCTATAAGGCCGTCACGGTCATCATCTTTGGGGATTCGCAGGCCGCGGTTGCTGTTTGGGTCATTGGCATCTGCAAAAAAGTGGTAACGACCGTCTACATTTACAACCGGAACCACATAGAAACATTTTTTATCCACAAGCTTTGTGATTTCATTATTGTTTCCATAATTTGTTAATAAATAGTTAAGTAAATAGAGTGCGACTTCTCCAGCCTGGATTTCGTTTCCATGAATATTGCCATCGACATATATAGCAGGTTTATCCAGTTCGGGACCTGTTTCAGGATTATTCACTGTCAGGCAATAGATTGTACGCCCCTCTTCGCTTTTCCCCACCTCATCCAGTTTAGTAAGGTCAGGGAAGGCTTTATGAAGTGCTTTAACAGCTTCCACAACCATTTCATAACTATAGTAGTAATCGAAGCTAAGGGGAACTGTTACCTTATGTTCTGGGGCTGTAACAGAATAAGCAGTGGTAAAACCTAAGAGGAATATTACTGATAATATAAAGATCCGTTTCATTTTGCACCTCCTAACTCTAGTTGTTTTGTATCCTTCCGTGCAATATTTGTTGTTAATTTAATGTTTAATTTCACTGGTTTCTCAGAATAAATGATCCAGTTAAGCATTTTTGTTTGATGGCCGCCAATGGCTTTAATCAAGGATCTTTCCTTACCCTCTACGATTTTACAGCCTTTTCCTTCAATAGTGACTATGACAGGAAGTATACGATTGTTTCTTTTCGCCATGGCAGTAGGATAGGGAAGGTACTCAGTATTTTCAATCCAAACTTTTACCTGATAAAATCCGGATCCTAAAGGCTTGACTTCCGTCTTGTCTATTTTTACACTTGCCATCTTGTCAGCAATCTGAAAAACCCATGGAACTTGCCCATTCAAGAGCTTATCTATCATTTTGGGTGGTGGCGTATTGGATACATAAGGAACAGCGCCTCCGATTTCAACATCACCAAGTGTTGGATGTTTGTAAGGTTTCCAATCGACAAAACCTTTTCCGCCCAGTTCTTTATCACTAAAAGCAAGCAGGGCCTTTTCCTTTGGATTTGCCCCTTCCTTGCTTTTTGGCTTAGGCATCTTTTTCATCATTGCTGCCATCTTCTCAGTTGTCATCATTCCGTTTTTTATAGCATCCATGACCATCTTTGCTTTATAATTTGGAGGAGCCCCTACTGATTTCATGAATGCTTCTATTTTTTCTTCTCCAAGAGCAAGGAATTCGTCATTACTCATTTTTTCCAATTTTTCGGTCGTTATTGCATCCTTGTCTTTTTTTTCTTCCTTAACTTCGGGAAGTGTCCAGAAATCCATACTGAAAGAAGGCAGCCCCATGTGATAATAAGCCCATAATTCAAAAGACCCGTCTTTTGCTCGTGGTGTCTCCAGACGTTTACCATCAAGCTTGTTCTTTTTTAGAAACTCTTTATATTTTTCTGAAAGTTCTTTATAAAATTTTAGGTCTTCTGGCAGAGGATTTACAACAGCTCCAAGTCCCAGGAAACTCGCAATCATGGATTCTGTAACTTCCATACCTTCTGGAACAAACTGCTGAACCATCTCCATGACTTCCTTCATGGTGTAAGTTTTTTCTGTATCCACATTAAATGCTTCCCCAAGGCGTTTTGGGATCTTTAGTTTTGTTGTATCTACTGCCCCCTTTCTACCTCCTTTTGGCGGTGTTAAACAGAAATTAGTTTCTCCGAAAGTAAAAGTCATAGCAATTTCCCTGTGTTCACATATGAATTTTATTAGGTTATGACTTTCATTCTCGCTTCCTGCCCAGGATCCCCCTGTTTTTGTAAATAACTTAAAAAGATGTGGAAAATTAATGCCAATGTTGACTCCTCCAGGACCGTCTTCATTATATTTTCCATCCCCGTCATTATCAGTTCCTTCTGTATAAAGCTTGTAAATTCCTTTCTCGCCTTTAGCCCAGTCCATTCTTTTCATCATTCTTGGATCAGCCGGTATAGGAATCCACTCTCCTTGTGGATCTTTGACCCGCATTGTTGTGATAATTCCATTTCCGTCAAGATCTTCTGTCCCATCTTCATCCGTTCTGTCATCCATATCATCATTATAAGGACGTGCATTCCTTGAATCCAATACTTTTGGTTTCAAAAAATACTTTGCTGCAGCATCGGGATTCCCACAAGGAAGGATATACCATGTTTTATCTTTTCTGACCTGGGGTTTCTCGAGAATAGACTGAATAAGTAATATTGCAGCTTCACTTGAAATTGGAACCGTCCCTTCCATGTTTGCAGCCACGAAAATAGCAGGTAGCACTTTAATTCTTTTTTCTGTTTCCGGCCCGATTTCTAGGAGATTCACTTCTTTTTTGCCAGGACTTATTGAAATCTTATGTAGTTTTGCAATCTTCGGATTTAACTGTGCAAAGTTTTCAATAGCCATGCTAATTTCATCAGGAGAGTGGTAGCGGTCAAAACTGAATTCAGGTTTGGATGACCATCCTAACAAAGCAATACTTAGAATACAAATTAATACAAAGCAATCTTTTTGTTTCATCTTCACCTCATTTTTAAGTAGATTTATAAACACTATAAAAAGGCGTCTTCAACATGTTTTCTTGATTAAATACATTGAGAAACACTATTTTTTTTAATGTTGATGTTGTAGAAGGATTTGAACATGAAAATTCCATGAAATGAAATACAATTATAAAATATATTTTTACAAAGGCAAGCTTTTTATGTAATTATCTTCTAGTCTGCATTATTGAAAAATATTATTTATGTTGATAAAGTAAAAAAAGAATTTAACGAACGAGGAAAAATGATGAAAAATAAAAACATATTACAAACTGTTATCTTATGGTTGATTATATCCTTATCTACTACTTCAATCCTATTTGCCGACTGTTTCACCGTATTGGTTGGAAAAAAAGCTTCTTCTGACGGTTCTGTATTATTCGGTCATAACGAGCAGAATGGTGGCCGTAGGATAGTGAATTACCGCTATATTCCAAGGATTAAACACAAACCCGGTACAATGGTTATACTCAAGAATGGTGGAATGCTACCAGAAGTTGAAGAAACATATGCTATGCTCTGGCAGCAAAACCCTGGCGTTGAATTCGGAGATTCATATTTTAATGAATGGGGAGTCGCAGTAGCATCGGATGGATGTGGTACACGTGAAGATTCATACGAGGAACTCATCGAACGAGGAGATATTTCAGATGGCGGTATCGGATATATGCTGAGACGTCTGGTTGCTCAAAGGGCTAAAACCGCAAGGGAAGGAGTGGAAATTGCAGGAGATTTACTCAACCGTTTCGGCTACATATCTTCAGGCCGGTCCTTGGTTATAGCAGATCCAAATGAAGCATGGGTAATATCAATAGCCAGAGGTAAGCACTGGATAGCACAGCGGTGTCCCGATGATGAAGTTGTGCTGCTTCCGAATATACACATCATAGGTTCTGAAGCAAATTTAAGTGATTCGGATAATGTGATAGCATCACCTGGTCTTGTTGAATATGCAATAAATAGAGATTGGTATGATCCTTCTACTGGAAAGCCTTTCAATTTCAGAGAGGCGTTCAACAGAGCTCCCAGGAAAAGAAGTTTTATGGAAAAATATAGTATTGACCCGCGGCAGTGGTATGCTCAATCTCTAGTAATCGGAAAATCTATTGATTTGCCGGTTAAAGAACAGCTTTCTTTCTCAGTCAAGCCTGCCCATAAAATGACAGTAAGTGATGTGGCTAATATTTTAAGAAGCCATCTTGAGGGAACAAAATTTGACATATCAGCAAAATACAGCAGTCCTCATTTGATGAGAGGAATTGGTGTAAGTATTTGCAGTAAAAGCACTCAGGAAGGAGCTGTATATCAGTTGAGGAACTGGATGCCTGTGGAGATTGGCTGCCTTGTTTGGCGGACAACCGCTGCGCCTTGTTCAGGAGTTCTGACTCCTTGGTATATTGGAATTACAGAAACACCAAAGGTTTATTATAAAGCAGGAAATATTAATGACCAATTGGATATTTCAAATCATTTTAATTATCCTCCTGAAAATTTTGCTTTTGACCCAAATTTCGCATTTGATATCTTTAATGAACTTGAAAATCAGACAGATATCAATTATAAAAGAGCAATAAAAATCGTGAGATCTGTTTGGGCTCCCTTTGAAAAAACTCAGTTTGAAAACCAGCAAAATATTGAAAAAATCGCTCTTGAGCTCTTTAAAGAAAATAAATCCTTAGCTAAATCATTTTTAACAGAATATACGCACTCCAGGGCTCTGCTCGCTTTAGAGAAGGCTAAAGAATTAAACAGGAAACTAAAGACTATATTTTGGGCAAATTAACAGAGTTCTAATCTAATAATTCAATCTTCTCATTTAAAGAGGAGAAAAGCATGAAACAGGGAAAAACATTTTTATTAATTGGATTGTGTGCTGTCTTGGGTGCTTTTGTTTTTACAAACACTTTATTTACTGAGACCTTTGAGGAAAGTCTTATTAAAGAAATGAAATGGCGTAACATCGGTCCTGCAAACACAAACGGACGTATCTCAGCCATTGATGCTTTGGATAATGATTTTACCTCTGTACTGGTCGGTTCTGCTTCAGGAGGAGTTTGGAAATCTATAAACGCAGGAACAACCTGGGAGCCAATTTTTGACAAGTATGGTTCTGCTTCGATAGGAGATGTTGCATTCTTTCAGAAAGATCCGAATATTATATGGGTTGGTACGGGTGAAAAGAACTGCCGTAACAGCGTTGCATGGGGGGACGGCATTTACAAATCAACTGACGGCGGTAAGACATTCGTAAATATGGGCCTGAAGGACACACATTGTATTGCCAAGGTCATAACACATCCGGGTAATCCGGATATAGTATACGCTGCTGCTGCCGGACATCTCTGGGGTTATACAGGCGATCGAGGTCTGTTTAAGACGACAAATGGTGGAAAAACATGGATCAAGCTTACAAATGGACTTTTTAACGATGGAAAAACAGGTGCCATAGAATTAGCGATGGATCCTGATAATCCGAATATTCTTTATACCGGTTTATGGCAGCGTCTTCGGAAGCCTTTCCGTTTTGATAGCGGCGGACCTAACGGTGGCATTTTTAAAACGATAGACGGCGGAAGAACATGGAAAAAACTCATAAACGGACTACCTAAAGGAGATACCGGAAAAATCGGGTTTTCAATCTATCGAAGCAATCCAAAAATCATAATGGCTATAATTGAACATGGATATCAGCCAAAAGAAAATCTTAAAAATGGCTCTCTTAATCCTGAATACACTGATATGTCAAAGCTAGGTTCGGGCATATATCGCTCAGAAGATGGAGGCGAGAGCTGGGAATTTTTAAACAGGCATAACATGCGTCCTTTTTATTACAGCCATATTTATATAAATCCTCTAGACGATCAGATTGTGTATGTCTTAGATTCAGACTTTAAAATCTCCCATGATGGAGGAAAAACTTTGGAGGATTTTGGAACATGCGCTTATCTTAGAGGAAATACTCCGGTGGGAATTCACGGCGACAGTCATGCCATGTGGCTTGATCCCACAAATAAGAACCGTTTTTATGTAGGCGATGATGGCGGAATAGCTCTGACTCATGATCATGGGAGTTATATCTTTTTTGATAATTTCGTGATAAGCCAATTCTATGCTATAGGTGTGGACATGAGGGACCCTTATTGGATTTACGGGGGGCTGCAGGATCATGCCACATGGGGAGGACCATCCCGAGTTAGAGACAGAGGTATTCTTACTGATCACTGGTTCCGTATTTTTGGAGGGGATGGTTTTCATGCTCAGGTTGACCCAACAGATTGGCGTACTCTTTATTTCGAGAGTCAGAATGGTTCAATTTCCCGCATGAATGTTGAAACACGCCAGGCAGTCAGTATATACCCGCGAAAGAATAATATTGTTAACTATAAAGAATACATCACAAAAGAAATATTGAAACAGCAGAAAGACAAGGGTTGGGGTGGCAATCCATTCAGGTTTAACTGGAACACGCCCATTGTCATTTCACCGCATAATCCGCGTACAATATATTTAGGCTGTAATTTCCTGTTTAAAAGTGTTAACAGGGGAGATCGCTGGCAAATTATTAGCCCTGATTTGTCAAAAAATGACCCTGAGAAAACACGCAGGAATTCTGGGGGACTTACACCTGATATCACAGGAGCAGAAAACTATGGAACCATAATCACAATTTCGGAATCTCCTATTACTCCTGGATTAATTTGGGTCGGGACAGATGACGGAAATGTTCAAATTACAAGGGATAACGGGAACAGCTGGAAAAATGTCCGCTTCAATATGTCTGATGTTCCTGAAGATCTCTGGGTAAGCCGTGTGGAAGCATCTCATTTTAAAGAAGGAACCGCTTATCTTTCGTTTGACGGCCATCGTAGTGACAATTTCAAACCCTGGGTTTTTAAGACAATAGATTTTGGAAAGACTTGGACCAGCATAAGCAGCAACATTCCGGACGGACAGCCTGTTTATGTAATTAAAGAAGATTTAAAAAACCAGAATCTTCTCTTTTTAGGAACAGAATTTGCGCTGTATTTTTCTATTGACAGTGGGAAAATCTGGACAAAAATGAATAATAATATGCCCACAGTAGCAGTACATGACCTGGTTATTCATCCAGGGGAAAATGACCTTATTGCTGCGACACATGGCAGAGGAATCTGGATACTTGACGATATTTCTCCTCTTCAACAGGCTACTAAAAAAGTACTTAGCTCAGATGCCTTTCTTTTCAAAAACCGAACAGCTACACAGTGGTTAAAAATAAGACGAGGCGGCAATCGAGGACATTTTTATTTCGAGGCTCCAAATCCTCCGGATGAAGCAGTTGTCAGTTATTTCATTAAAAACACTCCTGATGAGAAATTTAAGATTGAAATATCCGATATTAAAGGTTCTTCTGTTCGTACTTATTCTTTTCATTGTAAGCCTGGAATACATAAGCTTGGATGGGATATGTACTTTGACCCTACAATCAAAAAACGCAAACTGTTTATCACTCAATCAAAGAAAAGAATAGAAAAAGCACTAAAAACAGCCACTCCTGCCAATCGAAAGAAGCTGCAGAACCTGCAGGAACAGCTTGATAAAGCCGGTACAGATGTTAAACTTCTGTTAGATTTCCAGGAGAAAATGATGAAGTTCTTCTACGGAGGGATGCCGCGCTGGTTTAGAGGCCGAGGCCTTCTTCAAGGAAATCATGCAGGGCCGGGAGAATACAGGGTGAGTATGGCATTTAATGGCAAAACATACACAAGTACAATTACAATAAGAAAAGACCCTTTGCTTTCTACGTATTAGATTTTTACTTTTAAGAAGGAGGAATATGTAATGAAACAAAAATATCTTAGGAAATCCGCTTTACTGCTTTCAGGAATAATTGTCATTTTATTTATGTTCTCCGCTTGCCAGAATCATGGAAAAACAGAATTGTCCAGTCTTCGTTTTGGAATTTCTTTTTCAAAAGATGTTTGCGAAGAAACTCTTGACGGACGGATGCTATTGATGATCTCCACAAATAATAACCAGGAACCTAGGTTTCAGATAAGTGATGGCCCTGAAACACAGCTTATCTTCGGCATCAATGTGGATGGATTAAACCCCGGAGAAGAGGCAGTCATTGACAGCATCGTTTTTGGCTATCCTCTGAAAAGTCTGTCAGAAATTACTCCAGGGGAGTACTGGGTCCAGGCTCTTCTGCATAGATACGAGACATTTCACCGTTCTGATGGCCATACGGTAAAGCTGCCAATGGATAGGGGAGAAGGACAGCACTGGAACAGTGCTCCAGGCAACCTTTACAGCACTCCTAATAAGATACAAATAGATCCGTCCCTGGATAAACTGATTAATGTCTGTCTTGATAAGGAAATCCCCCCAATCCCTGAGCCTGAAGAAACAAAATATATAAAACATGTCAAAATTCAGAGTAAACTGCTTACAAAATTCTGGGGGCGTCCCATGTATCTTGGTGCTCACGTGCTTTTGCCTGAAGGATTTGAGAAGCATCCTGAGGCCCATTTCCCTCTTGTAATTAATCATGGGCATTTTCCTTATACATTTGGAGGGTTTCGTGAGATTCCACCAGATCCATACATTAAGCCTGAGTACAGCGCCAGATTTGATTGGAAAGGATACAATAAGACAGTTCAAGAATATTCATATAAATTCTATGAATACTGGACAGCACCAGATACTCCAAGAATGCTTATCATAGAAATCCAGCACGCAAATCCCTTCTATGATGATTCTTACGCTGTGAACTCTGCAAATTTAGGACCTTATGGAGATGCAATAACATACGAGTTAATCCCATACATTGAAAAGAAATTCAGGGGAATCGGAAAAGGCTGGGCGCGGTTTCTCTATGGAGGCTCAACAGGGGGATGGGAAGCCCTTGGCGTTCAAGTTTTTTATCCTGAAGAGTATAACGGCTGCTTTGCAGCATGCCCGGATCCTATAGATTTTAGGGCATATACTGTTGTTAATATTTATGAAGATGAGAATGCCTACTATCCTAAAAGCAACTTTAAACACACTCCAAGGCCAGGGCACCGGAATTACCTGGGACATATAAGTTGTACTCTTGAGGAAACCAACCATCGTGAACTAGTTCTGGGGACAAACTCCCGTTCAGGAGATCAGTGGGACATCTGGCAGGCCGTATATTCTCCTGTGGGTGAGGATGGATATCCCAAACCTATCTGGGATAAAATAACAGGGAAAATCGATCATAAGGTAGCTGAATACTGGAAGGAAAACTATGACCTAAGTTATATACTAAAAAAAGACTGGAAAACTCTTGGCCGCAAACTTAGAGGAAAAATTCATATTTACTGTGGAGACATGGATAATTATTATTTGAATAACGCTGTATATTTAATAGAAGAATTTTTAGAAAACACAAAAAATCCATATTATGATGGCGAAGTTGACTATGGAGACAGGGACGAACACTGTTGGAATGGAGACCATACCCGTCCGAATGCAATCTCACGCTTAAGATATCATCAGATGTTTTTTCCAAAAATTGTAGAACGCATTCTAAAAAGCGCACCTTCTGGAGCAGACCTAAAGACCTGGAGATATTGATAATTTATCAGGAGATAATAATGTCGTATACAGGAAAATGGACTAAAATTGACTTATCCACTGAGAAACATGAAATAGGAGAGACAGATAAAAATCTTCTTGAAAAATTCATTGGTGGAAAAGGATTGGGTTTTGCCCTACTTGAAAAATTGTCTCCAAATCCGGATCCTCTTGGCCCTGAAAATCCGATGATTTTTGTAAATGGTCCCTTTACAGGCACAAGAATCCAGACAAGCGCCCGTACCTCTCTTGTAACCCGATCTCCTCTTACAGGGTCAATTCATGATTCGCATTGTGGTGGACATTTCGGCCCACGTTTAAAAGCTGCTGGATTTGATTACATTATAGTAACAGGAAAAGCCCAAAAACCTGTTTATCTATATATCACAAACAAAAAAATAGAAATAAAAGATGCCTCTGATTTATGGGGGAAAGGGATATTTTTCACAAACGATGAACTAAAAAGACGTCACCCCGGGCGAAATCCCAGAGTGGCATGCATTGGGCCCGCAGGAGAAAACCTTTTAAAAATTGCATGTATTGGTGTGGATAAATACCGTCAGTTCGGAAGGGGAGGAGTTGGTGCAGTCATGGGGTCGAAGAATCTAAAGGCTGTTATTCTCGATGGTAACATGCCTGTTAAATATAATGACGAAAAAAAATTCAACAAACTTAATACACAGCTAACAAAAGATGTTATGAACAATGCTGCTGTAATATTCCGTCGTGAAAAAGGCACAATGAAGTGGGTCCGCATGGGACAGGAATACGAGTTTCTTCCTACCAGGAACTTCCAGAAATGCCAGTTTAAAGGCTTTGAAGGAATTTCTTCTGAAACATGCCGCAAAGAATTAAACTGGAAGGACAGTGGATGTTTCAACTGCGTCATAAAGTGCGCGAAAATTGCAAAATGGGACGGGCACGAAGTAGAAGGTCCTGAATATGAAACCGCTGCTTTCCTGGGTTCTGGATGTGAAATATCGGATTGTAGAGACATAGCCTTGGCCAATGAAATTTGCGACGATTTTGGTATTGATACTATTAGTGCTGGAGTAACATGCTCATTTGCAATGGAATGCTTTGAGAAAGGACTGATTAAGGATTGGGGCGGCTTGGAATTGACTTGGGGAAATGCGCAGGCCCAGAGAGAACTTTTACGCCTCATGGCAAAACGAGAAAGTGTTGGAGAAATATTTGCAGATGGAACAAGAATTGCTTCCCAAAAAATAGGGAAGGGCAGCAAAGAATTTGCGATAAATATATTCGGAATGGAACTTTCTGGTGTTAACCCGAAAGGCTGCCTTACAATGGGAGTTGTCCTGTCAGTTGCTGATTTTGCCAGCCATACAAGGCTCTGGTGCACAGAGGCTGAAATGGGGGCTGACTTTAAGATCGAAGACATCCCAGAGGCTGTAGCAAATGGATTGGACGAAATAAATACTCGCAACAGCCTTGTTGTATGCGATTTTCTTCCTTATGGATTTGAAAGACTTGCTCCAATTTTAAATGCTCTTACAGGTTCAAATCATACAGAAAAATCACTGATGGAAACAGGTGCAAGGATTACAAATTTGGCCAGGATATATAACCTCAGAAACGGAAGAAAACATACAGATGACATCCTGCCTGAAAGGTTTTTCAAGGAAGAATCTTTGGCAGGCTTTATGAAAGGGAAAAAACTTGATAAGGATTTTTTCAGATCACTTATCCAGAAATACTATAAAGTTCGTGGATGGAACGAAAAAGGGAAGCCTGTACAATAAGTTTTTTCAATATATTAGGAGGTTTCATGTTTAAAAATTCAAAATTAAGTTTTATATGTCTGTTCATTTCTGTTTTACTCATACTGTCTCCAGCCTTAAGCGGCATTCAAGCTAAACGTGCTTTGAGTCATAATGATTACGATTCATGGAAATCGATAGTAGGAGCAGAGATTTCAAGCAATGGGCACTGGGTTTTGTATCTTGAAACACCGCAGGACGGAGAAGCAGATCTCGTAGTTAAAAATTTGAAGACAGATAAGGAATACCGCCATACAATTGGTTATTCAGGTGAGGGAACAGATTCTGAAAAGTCTGCAAAACCTAAGTTCAGCTATGACACAACTCATATAATATTCATTATTTCTCCTTCAAAGGTTGAATCAAAGAAGTTTAAGAAAAATAAAAAGAAAAAAGACAGCGAAAAGCCAAATAATAAGCTTGGAATTATGGACCTTTCTAATGGAAAAGTGACTTTAGTCGAAAACGTGAAAAGTTTTAAGCTGCCTAAAAAAGTTGGAGGTTGGGTTGTCTATCTCAAAGAATCCCCTCCAAAATTAGAGAAGAAGGAGGAAAAAAATAAGGAAGAAGAAGAAAAAAAAGAGAAGGAAAAGAAGTATGGTACTCCTTTGGTTTTAAGATCCCTTAAGGATAGTAGCGAGACACTGTTTGAGTCAGTATTGGATTATCTATTCACTAAGAACGGAAAATTCCTTATTTTCACTGTTTCAAGCAAAAAAGAACCGGAAACCGATGGTGTCTATTGTAAAATCCCAGGAAGCGGTTCTAAACTATCCCTTTTATCCGGAAAAGGGAAATACAATGGATTAACAATGAATAAGGAAGAAACATGTATGGCCTTTTATACTGACCGTGATGATCAGCAAGCTGAAGCGCCTTCATTTAACTTATACGGATGGAAAGCAGGTGAGGAGAAGGCTGTCTTATGGATCTCTCACTCTTCTACACCAGGATTCCCTGAAGGTATGGCTGTAAGCGATAAATCTGAAATAAATTTCAGCGATGACGGCCATGTTGTTATGTTTGGAATTAAGGAAATTTCTCAATTAAAAAAGAAGGAGGAAGAAGAAAAAGCAAAATTTGATCTATGGCACTGGAATGACCCATACCCACAACCCCAACAGAAAAAGATAGCAAAAAGAATACGTAATAACACGTGGGAGTCTGTTTACTACACTGAGAGCAAGAATTTTATTAAACTTGCTGATGAAGAGATCCCTGATGTTAGTTTGTCCAGAACCGGGAAGATTGCCTTTGCTCAAAATATCTGGCCCTATACAAAGCGTGTCTCATATGACGGTTCTTATTATGATATATATGCGATAAAGCCGGAAACTTCAGAAAGGACTCTTGTAAAAAAAGAACTTTATGGAGGTGCAAGACTCTCTCCAAACGGAAAGTATATATACTGGTTTCATGATAAAGACTGGTATGTTTATGATATAAACACAAAAACAACAGCAAATTTAACTGCTTCGCTTGATGTATCCTTCAAGCAGTATGATTGGGACAGGCCGAATCCTCCTGGGAGTTACGGCACAGCAGGCTGGACTTACGGTGATGCATCTTTATTGATTTATGACCGCTATGACATATGGGAGATCTTGCCTGACGCCTCAAATGCAAGAATGATTACAGAAGGATTCGGCAGAAAAAATGATCTTTCGTTTAGATATGTAAAACTTGATCCAGAAGAGATTACAATCAGCCCAAGTAAACCAATTTTACTTCGAGTAACAAATGAAAAAACAATGGCTCAGGGATTCTTCCAGGACCTTATTAAAGGAAAAAAGCCTCCAAAGAAACTTATAACGGCTGACAGAGCATTTATTCAAGTGAAAAAGGCAGAAGAAGCGGATATAATGATCTTTTCCCGCTCGAACTTTGACGAATATCCTGATCTTTGGGCTTCTGATATTGATTTTGCAAATCAACACAAAATAACTAACCTGGGAAGGCAAATGGAGCCATTTATATGGGGAAAAGCTGAGCTTCGCGATTTCTTTAGTTCAGACGGGAAACCTTTGAAGGGAATCCTGATAAAACCTGATAACTTTGATTCTAATAAGAAATATCCTTTAATTGTGTATATTTACGAAACTCTTCACCAAAGGTTCCATTCTTTCCGCCATCCTTCTCCAGGCTCCTCTGTAAACTTTCCTTATTATGTCAGTAATGGATATGTGATGTGGATGCCTGACATCGAATACGATACAGGTTATCCGGGCAAAGACGCTTTGAAATGTGTTCTACCAGGAATTCAGATGTTGGCCCGGGAAGGTTTTATTGATCCTGAATCTATTGGTATCCAAGGCCATTCTTGGGGAGGTTACCAAATTGCATACATGATTACTCAGACTAATATATTTGCCGCTGCAGAAGCAGGAGCCCCGGTTTCAAACATGATAAGCGCTTATGGGGGGATAAGGTGGGGAAGTGGTCTGGTCCGCCAGTTTCAATATGAACGTACACAGAGCCGGATTGGCGGAAGCCCCTGGGAAGTACCTATGCGCTATATTGAAAATTCGCCCATTTTCTGGGCCGATAAAGTCCAGACTCCTGTCATGATGATGCATAATGATGAAGATGGCGCGGTTCCATGGTACCAAGGAATCGAGTATATAATGGCTCTTAGACGTCTAGGAAAAGAAGCCTATATGTTCAACTACAACGGTGAAGCTCATGGGCTTCGTAAAAGAGTAAATCAAAAAGATTGGACATGCCGTATGGCAGAATTTTTTAACCACCATTTAAAAAGAGCCCCTTCTCCGGCCTGGATGACTAATGGAATAAAAGCCTGGGAAAAAGAAGAGGAAAAAGAGAAGGAAAAGACAGGTATTTAATTTAACCACATTAATCCTGAAATTGGACGAAAATGAGCAGAAATAAAAGCAACCCAAAAAGCCAAATTCCTTTGTGTACATCCATTTTTTAGATTTGACCTTGCGGGTAGTCTATCATACAATCTACTCCGGCAGGAAGTACATCACATCATCATATTATCTATGTTATTCATATGAGAAGGAGGGAAAATGGTTGATACAATAAGTCAAATTATTCTCAATACTGTCAGGTCATATCCGAAAGAAGACTTGATGCTTTTTAAAAAGGAAGTTGCTTATGTTCCGATATCAACACAAGATTTTGGAAATAACATAAAATATTTATCCCTTGGATTGAAAGATTTAGGACATCAGACTGGAGATAAACTTATTATACTTGCTGAAAATGGTCCTAAATGGATTATGACTGATTTTGCCAATCTTTGTTCGGGGGGAATAACCGTTCCCATTTATCCTTCTTTAGTACCAGAACAAATAAAATATATTATTGACGACTCTGATGCAAAAATTGTTGTGTGTTCGAGTCAAGAACTCTGGGAAAAGGTAAAAACAGTTAAAAATGAACTGACAAAGGTTACTCATTTTATTAGCTTCCAATCCGAAATTCCTGAAGGTGTCCTGAGTTTAAATGATGTGATGAGAAAAGGTAAACGGATTGCGGATGAAAAAACGGATCTTTTCGAAAAGACAGCACTAGAAGTTAAACCTGACGATGTTGCTTCTATTATTTATACATCTGGAACTACCGGGATTCCCAAAGGAGTGATACTTACTCATGACAATTTTATAAGCAATATTAAAACCTTAGCTGCTCTCGTTGAATTTACACATAAAGATATGGTTCTTTCGTTTTTGCCTTTATCGCATGTCCTTGAGAGAATGTGCACCTTTGCGTTTTTGTATAAAGGATGCTCTATCGCATATGCTGAGAGTGTAGAGACTGTCGCAGATAATTTGATAGAAGTCCATCCTCATATAATGGTCAGTGTTCCTCGTCTATTTGAAAAAATCTATGCAGTAGTTATGGACAATGTGCTTGAAAGCCCCCCTTTAAAAAGGAAAATCTTTTTCTGGGCAGTTAAAACAGGAAAGGAGTATGGGAAAAGAAAACTTCAAAAGCAATCTATAACTGGAATTCTTAGATTGAAGAGGAATTTGGCTGATAAGCTTGTTTTTTCAAAAATCATTGAAAAGACAGGTGGAAGAGTGCGCTTTTTTGTCTCTGGAGGTGCACCTCTTCCCAAAGAAATCGCAGATTTTTTCTATGCATTGGGTCTTGTTGTTTTGGAAGGCTACGGATTGACCGAGACTTCTCCTGTTATTGCAGTCAATACTTTTGAGAACCTGAAATTTGGAACTGTAGGGCACCCGATTCCTGGGATAGATGTAAAAATTGCTGAAGACGGGGAGATTCTTACCAAAGGTCCGAATGTGATGAAAGGATATTACAAGAAAGATGTCGAAACAAAAGAAGCTTTTGAAGGAGGATGGTTCCACACGGGAGATATTGGGCATCTTGATGAAGATGGATTCCTGGTTATTACTGATAGAAAAAAGGATATTATCGTTACTTCTGGCGGAAAGAATGTGGCCCCTCAACAAATAGAAAACCTTATAAAAACAAGTCCTTATGTTTCTAATGTAGTTGTAATAGGGTCAACGAGAAAATTCATATCAGCTCTGATTGTGCCTGATTTTGAAAAGCTGGAAGAATATGCCCGATCATTGAATATTACTTACAATGAAAAGATCGAATTGTTAAGAAATGAAGAAATCGTGAGTTTTGTACTTGCAGAAATCAATAAATGTACTCCAACCCTTGCTCCTTATGAAAAAGTTAAGAAAATTGCCCTCTTAGACAGAGAATTTGAAGAAGATAAAGGAGAGTTAACTCCCACATTAAAAATAAAAAGGGAAATTGTTGAGGAAAAATACGGTGATTTAATCTATTCTATGTATGAGGATTAGAGTCAAATGTTTAAGGAGTATAAGACATATTATAATTCCAATATCGGTATTTTAGAAATAACTGGGACACAAAAAGGGATATTATCTGTTAGTTTTTTGGAAGAAAAATCTGTAACTCACGGTAAAATTCCTTATTGTCTTAAGGAGTGTCATTCACAAATTGATGAGTATTTTAAGGGGAATCGTAAAAAATTTAGTGTAAAAATTCAGCTAGAAGGTACAGATTTTCAAAAAAAAGTCTGGAAGCAGTTGATGAAGATTCCATTTGGAAAGACTGTATCTTACAAGGATATTGCTTTATCTGTTGGAAATAAGAATGCTGTTCGTGCAGTTGGAAACGCAAACGGAAAAAACAGGATAGTCATCATTATTCCTTGTCATCGTGTTATTGGCATCGATGGGAAGCTGGTCGGTTTCGGGGCCGGATTATGGAGAAAAGAGTGGCTGTTAAAACACGAAAGCAGTTTCCTCAAAAAGTGATATACAGACCAAGAGCCTCCATGATTTCTTCACTTTCCGTAGTTCCGAAGTGATTCTCTTTTAAGAATTCAGGGCTTCATACACAGCTTTTGAGATTTGATAATCCTGGACTGCAACACCAGTTAGATCTGCCACAGTGGTCTGGTTGTCCGATGTCCTTTGAAGTTCTTTGTTTACAATCACATTGCCCAATTCAACAGGATCATTTTCTTTCAAAACACCTGCCTTTAAAGCTTTATATATTTCGCCCCTCAATTTACATTGACTGATGCTGTCGGCAACAACAATGTCGGCATTTTTTAGAATCATTGAATCCAATTCCTGTTTCTCAGCTGTATCTGAGCCCATTGCTGTGATATGAGTTCCTTTAAGAACTAAGTCAGATTTTACCAGAGGAGTTTTTGAAGGGGTTGCTGTAACTATAAAGTTACAGTTTGAGGTGATGTAGTCTGGTTCAAGTGTTGTTTCAATATTATAACCGTAAGGTTCCATGTCCTTCCTATATGCATCGAGTTCCGCCTGGTTTACACCCCACACAATGATCTGATTGCAGTTAATAATTGACTCTAAATACTGCAACTGCAATCTCCCTTGAACTCCCGCACCGAAGATACCGATACAATGGACATTTTTAGGAGCCATATATTTGGCAACTACTGCCCCGGCTGCAGCTGTTCTAACAGCAGTGAGCCAACCTTCATCAAACAAGATGCAGGATAGATTCCCGTTTTTCTGGTTGAACAACAGCATAAGACCGGAATTTGCAGGCATATTGATTTTGTAATTCTCGTAAAAACCACTGGCAATTTTTATTACATAGTAGTCGTCGTTCTTTATAAAACCATATTTTATATGGGTTTCTCCTGGCGGATTCTCAAAGATCATCTCTCCTACAGGTGGTACGACAACTCTTCCCTGAGAATATGCAACAAAGCCTTCCTCGATAATTTTTACAGCATCAATTTTTTCCAGGGCTTCTTTGATTTGTTTGAGATTATATGTTTTTGTCACTTTGTTATCCTCGTTTGCATTAAATTTCTTTTAAGTCATGCAGCTCAATCATTGAACCGCTTAATATTTATTATAATAATGTTTTTATTTTCCCTCATTTCAGTTTGGATTATATATTATAGCCGGTTTGATTGTTTTCTTCCAGTCATAATAAAATGCACTGGTTTTTCAAGGAATATTCTTAATAATTGATGCCATTTGCCGGATGTAATCAGGATTTGTTCCGCAGCATCCACCAATAATATTTGCACCATTTTCAATCATTGCTGGTATAAAACGGATATAATCTTCTAGTGGTTGAGAGTAAATTACTTTACCATCTGAAGACAGAGAAGGCTGACCGGCATTTGCTTGAGCAATAAGTGGTAGGGAAGTGTATTTTCTCATATCTTTAACTAATCCTACCATTTGTTCGCTGTCGAGAGTGCAGTTTGCTCCAAGGGCAGGCACACTGTTTGATTCCAATTCTTTTATGCATTTAGAAACACTATCACCCATAATGGTGAAATAACCTCTTGGATTTTTATTGAATGTCAAAGTAACAAAGACAGGAAGATCACATGATTTTCTTGCTGCTTTAAGAGCACAAAGGGCTTCTCTTAAGTCATACTGAGTCTCGATTAAAAGAAAATCCACTTTCCCTTTACTCAAAGCCATTGCCTGCTCTGCATATGCATCTTCAAAATCGTTTTCTGTAAAGTTGCCTTGAGGTTTAAGAAATTGGCCTGTTGGCCCCATACTTCCACCAATGAATTTGCCCTCAGGTCGACACTCTTGCGCCAGATAGGCTGCTGTAGAGTTTATTTCATAACACTTGTCATCCAGATCGTAAGATGAAAGTTTTATTTTGTTCCCACCAAAACTGTTAGTTAAGACTGCATCTGAACCAGCATCAAAATAGCTCTTATAAATCTTAATTATCAATTTCGGCCTTTCTAAATTCCACGATTCAGGGCATGCTCCCTGAGGAAAACCATGTCTTATAAGCTCTGTGCCCATGCCTCCATCAAGCAGAAGGATCCTCTCGTTGATCAAATCAAGAACCGAAGAATCCATTCATTTTCTCCTTATTGGTGTTTGAATCTATTCTTTTCTTTTTTTAGTATATCACATTTAACCTGGATTATTTCTATCTCATATATATCTGTGTTAATATTATTATCTGACTACATATCTTTTCTAAGGAGAATATAATGGGAATTTATAAAGATCTTAGGGATAAAAGAGCTGTCATCACCGGAGCAGCAAGTGGAATAGGGCTTGCAACTACAAAGAGATTTATCTCTGAAGAATCAAGAGTTTTTATAATTGATTGTAATAAAGAAGCTCTGGAAAAAACATTAGTTAAAAATACAAATATCTGTGGCGGGTTCCATGGGGATGTTAGCATTCCTGAAGACATGAAATCAGCATTCAGGAAAGCGTATGATGTTCTGAGTGGAATCGATATCTTAATCTCTAATGCCGGGATAAGCGTGCGAAAATCATTTCTGGAAACCGAATATGAACAATGGTCAAAAGTTCTCAGAATTAATCTAGATAGCATGTTTCTATGTGCAAAAGAGGCTATTAATAGAATGCGTGACCAGTTTCCAGGCGTTATATTGTTTACTGCTTCTACAAATGGAATTGAGGGTCATCCGCTTTATTCTGATTATAATGCATCCAAAGCAGGAGTTATCATGCTTGCAAAAACTCTTGCCCTGGAATTTGGTCCCTGGTTGAGAGTAAATGCTGTTTGCCCGGGTTATGTTCTTACTCCTATGCAAAAATCAGAATATTTACCAGAAATGCTGAAAAATATAAATTCAGAGATTCCTTTAAAGCGACATGCAAAACCTGAAGAAATTGCCGCATTGTTTGCTTTTTTAGCATCAAATGAAGCATCCTTTATCACAGGACAGGCTATATCAATCGATGGCGGTGAAACAGCAGGTAAATACTTAAAGGACCTAGAGTAAATATCTTAATAAAATATTGGTATCAGCATGATTTATGAATAATTCAGGAGGACATTGATTATCCAGGAGGGAATTGATATGAATATATATAACAAAATCAAAGATCTTCTATATTTAGAAGGAAAAGTTGCTATGATCTCAGGAGCAGCCTCAGGAATAGGCTTTGGAACAGCAATAAGACTTGCGGAAGTGGGTGCATATATCGCTTTGCTTGATATTGATGAATCAAAAGGAAAAGAAGCAGCAGAAAAGATAAAAAAAATTGGACAGAAGGCTGAGTTTTTTCGATGTGATGTTACTTTAAATTCTGATTGTAAAGAAACCACAGAAAATGTTATCAGGGAATTTGGAAAAATAGATATCCTGTTCAATAATGCGGGGATTACGAGACGCAAGGATATTGTCGAATTAAATGAATTTGAATGGGATTTAGTAACAGGAGTGAACCTTAAAGGAATATACTTGCTTTCACATCATGTGATTCCTCATATGATAAAGAACGGAGGGGGAAACATAATAAACACAGGTTCAGGATGGTCACTAAGAGGCGGTCCTAAGGCTGTATCATATTGTGCAGCAAAAGGTGGTGTTATAAATCTTACACGTGCCATGGCTATTGACCATGGGAAACACAACATAAGAGTAAATTGTGTCTGTCCAGGTGATGTGGACACTCCGCTGCTGCATGCTGAAGCACTACAATTAGGAGAAGCCGATGATGATTTTATGAAAAAAGCCGCAGATCGGCCCATTTCCCGTCTGGGAACCCCTGAAGATATTGCGAATGCTGTCCTCTTTTTTGCAAGTAATATGTCTGCCTGGGTAACAGGCTCTATTTTAGTTGTTGACGGAGGAGGATTGGCTGGATAGTTATCTGCCAAAAAACATATAAAGGAGGTTAGCTATGAACAGTAAAAAGGGAAGCGCACATCCGTATATCCCTAATTCCGCACCCGAAGTTAAAGCAAAAATGTTAAAAGAGATAGGCGTGAATGATATCGATGAATTATACAGTGATATCCCCGAAACTCTGAAGTTTAAAGGGAATATAAACTTGCCTCAGGCTTTGCCTTCTGAATATGCGTTAAAGCGCCATGTTGAGGAAATCCTCTCCAAAAATCAAAATTGTGAGGATAATCTCAGTTTTTTAGGGGGCGGATGCTGGCAGCATTACGTTCCTGCCATATGTGATGAAATAAATCAGCGGTCAGAATTTTTAACAGCATATGGAGGCGAACCATACGAAGACCATGGAAGATTCCAGGCTCTTTTTGAATATGAAAGCCTGATGGCAGAACTTTTAGATATGGATGTAGTCAATGTGCCGACATATGATTGGTGCCAGGCTGCCAGCACTTCAATAAGAATGGCATGCAGGATTACTGGACGAAATGAAATACTAATCTCTGATACCGTATCTCCTGACAGACTTTTAGTGATCAATAATTATTGCAGGCCAATTGTTGATATTAAAACATTGAAGCATTGCCCGAAAACCGGGGCTATTGACCTTAATGACCTAAAATCAAAAATATCTCCACGTACAGCCGGAGTTTATTTTGAGAATCCATCCTACATGGGATTCCTTGAAAGTCAAGGAAATGCCCTATCAGATATTGCCCACAAAAATGGCGCTTTGAGTATTGTTGGTGTTGATCCAATCTCATTGGGTGTTATTGTACCCCCAAGCTATTATGGGGCAGATATTGTTTGTGGTGACATTCAGGGTCTTGGAGTGCATATGAATTACGGTGGTGGGCTTGCAGGATTCATCGCAACGCATGATGAAGAAAAATTTGTAATGGAATACCCTTCACGACTCTTCGGCATCACAAAAACTGCTGTGGAAGGGGAATATGGCTTCGGTGATGTTGCTTATGACAGGACATCATTTGGCCTTAGGGAGAAAGGCAAAGAATTTATAGGGACATGTTCAGCATTATGGGGAATTACAGCAGGCGTTTATCTATCGCTTATGGGTCCTGAGGGAATACAAAAACTTGGTAAGACCATTATGCAAAAATCTCAATATGCAATGAAGAAAATATCAGAAATCAAAGGAGTTAAAGCCCCCTTGTTCAATGCGCCTCATTTTAAAGAATTTATAGTGGATTTCAATGATACCAAAGTTCCAGTCAAGGAAATAAATAAATCATTACTAAAACATGCTATTTTCGGAGGAAAAGACTTATCTGATGATTTCCCACAATTGGGAAATTGCGCTCTGTATTGTGTAACAGAAATCCATACAAAAAAAGAAATCGATAGATTGGTTCAGGTATTGAGTGATGTCCTGAATAGAACGGAAATATAAAAAAGGATGATATTTAAATGAAAACAACTAGATTGAGAAAATTTCATCAGGCAAAATGGGATGAGCCCATCATTTTTGAGTTAAGTAAAAAAGGAGAGAGAGGACTTTTAATACCTGAAGCAGAGAAAGAAATTGAAGAGTCTATTGGAGATGGGATCTCTGCTTTGCCGGAAAATATGAAAAGAAAGGAAGCCCCAGGGCTTCCTGAGATATCACAAATGAGAGTATTAAAACATTACCTTCGCTTATCGCAGCAATGTTTGGGGGCAGATTTAAACGTGGATATAGGACAAGGGACTTGTACAATGAAATACAGTCCAAAAATTAACGAGATTTTTATCCGTTCACCTAAAGTAACAGAGCTCCACCCACTTCAGGATGAAAGCACAGTCCAGGGGGCGCTGGAAATTATATATAAACTGGATACATTCCTGAGGGAAATTTCAGGACTAAGCCAATTTTCCCTCCAACCAGGAGGAGGCTCATCAGCTATTTTTGCCATGGCTTCCATCATTCGAGCTTATCATGAAGCGAATGGAGAAGCAGAACAAAGAGATGAAATAATTACAACCATATTCTCACATCCATCTGATGCAGCTGCAGCAGCTTCAAAAGGTTATAGAATAAGTACAATCTTTCAAGATAAAGATGGACTGCCCGATGTTGAAGCTCTTAAAAATGCAGTTTCCAATAAGACTGCAGGATTGTTGATTACAAATCCTGAAGATACAGGAATTTTCAATCCTATAATAACAGAATTCACAAGAATTATTCACGATGCAGGAGGCCTCTGTGGATATGACCAGGCCAATGCCAATGGAATATTAGGGATTACTCGTGCTAAAGAAGCTGATTTTGATCTATGCTTCTTTAACCTTCACAAAACATTTTCATCTCCACATGGGTGTGGGGGCCCAGCGGTTGGAGCACTTGGAGTGACCGAAAGGTTGATAAACTATCTTCCTGTTCCAATAGTTGGGTTTGACGGCGAAAAATATTTTTTGAATTACAATCTTCCAGGAAGTATCGGCAAGGTGAGAGGATTTCTTGGGGTTTTTCCAGTCATTTTAAGGGCTTATGCATGGATAATGAGTCTAGGGGCTTTAGGACTCAAGGAAGCAGCAAGTATCGCTGTTTTAAACAATAACTACATTTTAAATAAAGTGAAACAAATTCACGGTGCAAGTGCCCCTTATGCAAAAGGGAGACACAGAATTGAACAGGTGAGGTATAGTTGGGAGAAGCTCACAGAAGAAACAGGAATTTCAACAGAAGAAATAAGTTGCAGAATGGCTGATTTTGGCTTCCATTTATGGTCTAGTCATCATCCATTCATTGTTCCCCAACCGTTCACAATTGAGCCAACAGAGTCATACTCAAAAGATGAAATTGATGAATACATTTCTGCATTGAATGAAGTCGCAAAAGAAGCATATGAAAATCCTGAAAAAGTTAAAAATTCACCTCATAACAGTGTCGTGCACAAGATTGATAACAGCACATTGGATAACCCCGAAAAATGGGCAATTACATGGAGAGCTTACCTAAAAAAAAATAAAATAAAGGAGTAGTTGTTCAGGCTTCGCTTTTACAACCACCGTCTGATCCAGGACCTGATGCCTCCGGATGCTTTAACTATAACCATGGGTTTCCTGCATTTCTGTGCTACAGCATGGGAAACAGAATCCCTTGTGATCTGATAAATCAATGGATCTCTGGTTGTACCAAGGACGACCAAATCATAATTTTCAGATTCATCAAGAATGGCTTCTATTATATTTTGGGAATCCACTTTTTTGATTTTAATTCGATTGAAATTTATATGACTTCGGTTATGATTCCGTGCTCTGTATGATCTGGGATACTGTACCGAATCAATTTTGTTTTTGTGATCATTCACACTAAAAGCAATTATTTCCGCATTGTCTCTCTCTGCCAGTATGCTTGCAATTTCAAGAGCAAAAACTCCATTTGGTCCTCCTGCCAGAGGCACTAATATTCGTTTAAACTCACGATTTCCAAGGTCTTTTAAAACAATGACATTGCATGGGGCCCGTTCAATAATAATATCTACAGTGCTGCCCAGTCTGAATACGGAGCTTTTAGGTTGACCATGCCAACCCATAATTAGCATGTCGATTTTCTTTTCCCTTACAGCACTTAGGATACCACGGGCGATATTTCTACAATACCTTATGGTTGTAGTGATAGGAAATTTGATAACAAGATAGAGCATCGCCTCCACAATTCCTTCTTTTCCTTCCATCATGAATTTTTCAGCATCGGCTAAAGGAACCTGCTTCGGAACAGGCACCATGTGAAGCAGATTAACTCTGGCATTTTTGGCTTCACTGAGTACGTAAGTAGCACGAATCATCTGGAGCGCATTATCAGGATTTGCTACAGAAACCATGATATGGTATTGGTCGCTTTCAGGGACTTTCTCTTCTTCAATGACCCTAATTTCATCTTCGGTGGAGATGGCATGTGATTTCGAATATAAATAATATATAGCAATTCCTGAAATAATCCAGGCTGGGCCTATAGTCCAGGATATCCAGCTCATTTTTACAAGCGAAACAGCAATTATAGCCTGACAGACAAAAGCAATAATTGGCAGCCATGGAAAGAAAGGCATAATAAATCCATAACTCAATTCGTCACCCATATTCAGGCGGATTCTGATTACACACATATTTACAAGAAAAAAAAGGAAAAGAAACATGATACTTGCACTAGAAGCTACATCCATAGTTGGAAGCAGTATTGCCACTGTTATGACAATACATCCAGAAAACATAAGTGCAACCCATGGTGTCTTTCGTATGTGTGAAATACTTGCAAAGAATTTAGGCAACATACGATCACGACCAAGCGCATATGATACCCTCGTAGCAGAATATATAGTTGCATTCAAGGCAGAAAGAGAAGCGAATATTACCGCCAAAGTTAGGAGAAAATTACCGAACGGCATAAGACGCGAAACAGCTTCCCCGAATCCTCTTTCTTTAAAACTTCCAATCCACTCCCATGGAACTCCTTCAACTCCAGGAGATCCTGCTTTTACTGCAACAATTGCAGCAAAAGAAACTGCCACATAAGTGAATGTTGCTATAGAAACAGAATAAATCATCGCCTTTGGAAGATTTCGTTTGGGGTCAATTGTTTCATCTCCTGCTTGAGCAATTACCTCATAGCCTTCAAAAGCAACATATGTAAACCCCATTGTTATAAGAACCTTTGACCAGCCATAAGGAAGAAACGGTGAGATGTTCTGAAGCCTTGAGGGATCTATCATTGCTACAATAATACCTACACCTCCGATGAGAATGAGAAAAAGGGTTTGACCAAGCGTAAAAAATGCTCCAATTTTACCAGTTTTCGAAACTCCGCTATAATTTATATAAAGGAAGAATATTGCAATAAGAAACGCAACGATTTTTTCTGTTATGTTTGTTGAAAAAGGGAGCCAGCTCAATAATCCCAGGCCTTCGAAATATCTTACAGTGTAAATTGCAAAAGTCACCGCATATAGACTTCCAGCCACACTCGATGCGAACCACTCCATCCATCCTGCTGTAAAACTTGCACCACGTCCAAAAGCCAAACGGGCAAAATTATATGCACCACCTGCACGAGGAATTGCTGAACTCAATTCAGCGTAAGATAAAGCTGTGAATAAAGCGATTACTCCATTTAGAGTAAATGTAAGGAGAACCCCGCCCGGACCTGCAACATAAACCGCATTTCCTATTCCAAGAAAAACTCCCGCACCAATCATCATCCCAAGA
>CAZYMU010000026.1:0-38721 GCA_964648465.1 uncultured Eubacteriales bacterium
CCAGATTATGCCAGAGAGCCGAAACCCCGGGCTTTAGCCCGGGGTGTGGCTTCATACCAGATGCTTTTATTGCTTTTATTATAATAAAACTACCAACACCATAGCCGTTTTTCGCTAGATCTATTTTGTCGGGTCGACCAGAGAAGACAGTTTGTTTGATTACAATATCTGTAAAATTGGTTTCTCTTAACAAACTTATTGTCTCCTCCACTGAATAAAAAGTAGCATTTCTATAGAACTTGCTTTCGTTCTTTTTTAACTGGTATTGTTTTCCTAATTTACTTTCTTTATCTATAAATCCTATAACGATGAAACCTTCATTTTTTAGAATCCTATATGCTTCTTGAAATGATTTCGCCAGATCGTCTACAAAGCAAATTGTTGTGACCATAAGAACAAAATCAAAATTATTATCATTGAAAGGTAATTTTTCTGCTACTGCCTCATAGACTTGTACACCACGATTTCTTGATATTTCTGCCATTTTTTTAGAAGGTTCTACACCAACTTTTATTCCAAGTGGTAAAGCAAATCTACCTGAACCAACACCAATTTCAACACCGGATTTACCGGAAGGAATAAAACTTTTTATGGCATTAAGTTCTGCTAGGTAAATATTCTTGTTTCTGATGAACCATTCATCATATTCTTTGCTGTATTTCTCAAAAGATTCAAGCACAGACTCCTCCCGTATTCATTCCCCCCACTCTTCAGTCTATATGAAAGTCAATACCGACCACCAAAAAATCCTTCTCCAGTTGTTGTACGGTTTCTTGTAAAAAATTATTGGATTGTATGTGGTTCTCTAAGATAATTAATTCCATTAGATTTCCCTGTCGAAAAGAATTTTAGCAAAGTTTATTAACAACCTCTTTTTATCAGATTGTACTTGATTGAGATGATCCATAGCTTGCTTATGATACTGCATCATTAATTCTTTTGTGTGATTATAAATGCTGAGTTTATCAAATATCGCTTTTACACCATCTATTTTCTCAGTCGCCTCAAAATTATTATCTGAGAAATAGTGTCTCAGTTTATCCTTTTGATTCTCATTTGCCAATTCTAATGCTTTTAAATAAAGATAAGTTTTCTTGTTGGCTAGAATATCTCCTCCTACTTGTTTGCCAAATAAATCAGGGTTTCCGTAAGCATCTAGCAAATCATCCTGCAACTGAAAGGCTATTCCAATATTTCTACCAAACTCATAAAGATGGTGAGTGTCTTCATCAGTTGCTCCTCCAGTAATAGCTCCGATTTTTAATGCTGCTGCTAATAAAATAGACGTTTTGTATTCGACCATTTTCAGATAATCTGTAATACTAACATCCTCCTTTATATCAAAATCCATGTCCCATTGCTGCCCTTCGCATACCTGAATTGCAGCTTTACAAAAAACCTCCAGTACTTGTTTAACAATACTTTTATCCACATTCCCTATCAACTGATAAGCCTGTACTAACATGATATCACCAGATAAGATTGCTACATTGGGATTCCACTTCTTGTGAACGGTTGGTTTTCCTCTTCTGAGTGGTGCATTGTCCATAATGTCGTCATGTAGTAGCGTAAAATTATGAAACACCTCTATTCCCAATGCAGGAGGGATTGCATTCTCAATATTATTATCAAACAATTGATGTGCCATTAATAATAAAACAGGGCGTATGCGTTTACCGCCTATGCCTAAAACATAGTCAATAGGCTGATAAAGTTGAGAAGGATTCGTTGGGTATTGAATTTTTTCCAACTCCTTCTCAATAAGTAATTTTAATTCAGGAAGGGATTTCATTTATTATTTTACTAATCTTTTCAGATATTGTTCGTAATCACTCTTTCTCAAGGGTTGAGCCAATTCTAGAAATTGCTTTTTGGCTGCGCCTCTCTGTGTCGATTTTCCCACCTAATCATCGTGGAGAATTATAAATCTGCGCTTAAAGGATGTCAAGAACGACATGAAGCGCGGCAGTGCGCTCCTGGAGTTTCTTGCGACACCGAAAGAACCCAAAATTGCCCAGACTCTCTTCCTGTGTAAAGAGAAGATAATGAAAAATATTAGGTATTGGACTTGGCGGCCATCAAATGCTTTTCCACTTGAATTTTCATAATGATTAGCATAATAATATCACATTAGAATACATTAAAACCTGTCAAAACATTGTGGTTCACTTAAGGATACGGCGGAAAACGTTGCCAATGAGATTTAAACTATTTGAAAAATTGGCAAAGTATAAATATTGAATTTTAGGAAGAAAAATTGAAATATAGGATTTTATTGTGAGATTATTATGAAAGTTAAAATTAAACAAGTTGAAGGTTTAACATTTGTTGGAAAGGCTGATAGTAATCATTGGGTTATTGCTGATGGGCCTAAAGAGTTTTATGGTTCAGAGGCAGCAAATCGGTCTATGGAGCTGTTTTTAATTGCACTTGGTACTTGCACAGGCAGTGATGTTGCTTCTATTCTTCAGAAAAAACGTGTAAAACCTGATAAATTTGAGATTAATATTGAGGGTGAAAGACAAAAAACTCACCCGCGGGTTTTTATAAAAGTTCATTTAGAATATATATTCTACGGTAATGATATTGATGAAAAATCTGTTGAAAGAGCTATTGATCTTTCTCAGGATAAATATTGTCCTATTTCTGCAATGCTTACAAAAGCAGATGTTAGTCTTGATTACTCATACAAAATAGTTAAAGATCAAAGCAATATTGGTTTATAATTCCTAAAATTGCATGTGTGTGGACGGTTCTATTTGACTTTTTTATTTTCTTATTTCCAATAATTTTATATTGACACAAAGCGATTAGCATACTAATCTATTAGTAGAAAGCTCAATAGAGAGGTAAAAATGGAAACTGCCACAGTAAGAATTCCAAAAGATAAAAGAGATATATTGAAGATCATCTCCAGTGTGGAACGGAGAGATCTAAAAGATATTTTATCCGAACTTATTGATGAATATATTGAAAGACATAAGGAAACTTTGGATTTGTTATCAAAACCTGAATGGGTAGATATTATAAGAAGTGGTAAGAAAGAAATAAAGGAAGGCCTAAAAGGGAAATCTTTAGATGAACTGGAAGATTGAAATTAAACCTAATGCAGAAAAGCAATATCGTAAGTTAGACAAAAAAACCAGGAAACGTATAAAAGAATCTTTAATTCAACTAGAAAAAGAAGAGAATCCTTTTCTAAATAAGAATGTAAGAGCTCTTACTGGCGAGCTTAGAGGAGAACTTCCCAGAGATAGATTTGGAAAAACGGGAATCCATTCTAGACAGAGTGGTTTATATCGAGACGAAGCTAATCACATAGATTCCTTTTGTTGAGAGATGGTGCGATAGGCTGGACTTGAAGAAATACCGTATCAACGTGGGTGATGCGGAATTGTATGTGGAAGAAGAAGGGAAAGATATGCCGCGAAAAAAATATATCCAGCTGCTTTTGTACAATAATTTTCTCAATGGCGACTGGAAGCGGCAGAATTTCTACAAACCTTCTAAGGAGCGTTTGTCTGAGATCGCCCTATATGAATGGGACCAAGACATGAATTTTAACGGAATCATGAACAGAAGCCAGGAAACCGTGGATCTCACAGGAACGTTTAAAGGCAATCCGATCCCGACACTCATCTTGGAAGCAAAATATGATCTGACATGGGGCGAGATAAAGCCCGAAGTGCTCCAAAAGAATCATCCCAATGCAAAAATGGTCATGTTCGAGAACGCAGGACATGGGATTTATGATGAAGAGCCGGAAAAGTTCTTTTCTGTCCTTAAGGATTTTATCAAGAACCTGCCTGATGTCTCGGAAGATGAGATTTCCGCATATAATGTGACTCTTGGAACCTGGAAGGAAGGACAGGAGTCATCAGAGGATAGAACCCTCGGATCGTTTGGGTGGGGATGGAATTCCAGTCAGAAGCTGGCAAAAAAATATTCGAGGGAATGGCTTGAGATGTTTGAAACGTTCACAAGTTATCTGAGAATAGGTTTTGCTCTGTATGATGTTGAGAATTACGAGGAAGCGCTGTTTGTGTTCGAAAGGATGCAGTGGCTGGCCGCAAAACAGAAAGAAAATACTTATGAGGCGGTAGCCTGGATTTGGCAAGGTCATATGCTCGATCTATTGGGAAGACGCGACAAAGCAGTCAGCCGATATGGACTAGTTGCAGAGATGAATCTTGATGACACGTGGATGCATAGTCAGTATGACATGAACTATTCGCTAAGCCCGTATGCAAGAGAGCGGATGAAGGAGCACTTCCATCGCATAGACAACCGCAGCACGGATTAATACCGAATGCAGCTGCAGCAAAGCAACAACTGCCGAATAAGTCAACTGCTGCCACCCTATTGGTCCATGTTTAAACATGGTTATTTTTAAACTTGACTTTTAAATTATCCATGATAAAATGAAACCATGTTTAAAAGATGGCTGAAAACAAATCCAAAAAAGAGTGTATTGTTAATAGGGCCACGCAGATCAGGAAAAACTACTTATCTGAAAAAGAATTTCCCCGATTATAAATATTCGACACTGGATGATTACGATTTCTTAAGTTGGGCAAACAATGATCCAAAGGGCTTTATAAGTCATCTTGGAAAACAGGCAATTATAGATGAGATCCAGCGTTGTCCGAAATTAACTATTGCTGTGAAGTATGCAATAGACAATAATAATGCACAATTTATGATGAGCGGTTCAAGTAGTCAGGGGCTGCTGGATACTACTGCTGATTCAATGGCAGGCCGTATTAATATTATTTCACTTCCTACAGCTTGCTGGGGAGAACCTGATGGTGAACCTGAACATTCGATTTTTAAAAAAAGAGTTAACCCTGCTAAAATTAGTCAAGCTCAGAGATCCTTCAATGATGCACTATACTATGGCCAATTCCCTGAAGTAGTATCTCAAAAAACAAATGAACAAAAAAAAGAAATCCTTAAGAATTATAAAAGTACCTATTTTATCCGTGATATCATGCAATTGGCAAACCTTGAGAATGCAGAAGGATTAATGGCCATATTGCATCATTTTGCCCGATCAATCGGCTCTCATTTAGAGGTATCCAATTATGCCAGGGAAGCAGGGTTAAGTTATCCAACAGCTAAAAAATACCTGAATTCTCTTCGCCAGTCTCAATTGATTTTTAGACTATATGGATATCAGTATGGTCCTGCTAAACGATTTATTAAATCTGCAAAAAACTATTTTTCAGATAATGGCATAATTTATAGTTTAAATGTGCAGTTAAACATTGGTCAGTGGATTGAAAATTTTGTTATTGCAGAATTGGAAAAAAGGCGTAAATTAGGATTCATAGAGGCCGATCAATTTTATTATTATAAAAGTACAGGAGGAAATGAAATCGACTGTATTTTTGAATCAAATAGAACAGTTAATGCAATTGAGATAAAAGCCTCCTCTGCAATAGGAAAAAGAGATCTTAAAAATTTGAAGGAATTTATAAGAGACAGTCAAAAAACCACTGTGGGATACCTGTTTTATACAGGAACTGAATATAAGGAAATTGATGGAATCAACATCATTCCAATAGCTGCTTTTTACCGGGGAATTTAAATCGATTCCGATTAAAACTGGCCACTTTTTCACGAAATCCGGAGTCGAACAAAAGGTACCAGGTAGCTTTTTCAGTATGCAGTTTTTATGAATGATCCAGCTTAATAAGTTCCTTCAGCCTCCGGATATGCCCTCTGCCCAGGCCTTTGACTTCACATCCAAGCTCGAGGTAGCGTTTGATTTTCGTGTCATCCAAAATACCAAAACAGTCGATCACTGCAATGGGTTTTCCTGTTGCTTGAATTACCTTATCAGGCTCTAAATCGAGATATTCTTTGTGTTTTACTGCAAATACAACTACGTCAGCCCCAAACAAAGCTTTCTCAAGCTCTTTCTGTACTTTCAATCTAGATAGTTTATTTTGATTGCGGAAAAAGCGTACTTTGCTGTTTTTGGGATAAACGTCCTGGTTTTCAAATTCCCACCAATGGTCCACATAGGGATCATGAACCCGGATTTCTGCACCCATCTCTGCCAGTCTCCGGATGAGTACTTCTGAACCACTGTAACGTGTATCCCCAACGTCTTGCCTGTAAGAGGCTCCCAGCACAAGTACTTCGGTGGCGGCTATTGGAATATTCATGTTGCGAAGTGCATCTCTTACAAGTTGAGCAGCGCGCAGCCCCCTTGTATCGTTAATATCTATCGCAGAAGGTGTAATCTTAAAGATATCATCGTTAAAACCAAGGATATGTTTATAAGCCCATAACCCCAGTCCGCCGTCCTTTGGGAGGCAGTAGCCACCAATTCCAGGGCCTGGAAAGATCATGTTGCTGTGTGTGGGGCGCACCTTTATGGCTTTTATCACTTTTATCAGGTCCACCCCGTTTCTTTCGGCAAATAGACTCCATTCATCCATAAAAGCAAGAATTGATGCGCGGTAACTATTTTCGACAATTTTTGCTGTTTCGGATTCAATCGGACGGTCGAGAACTGTAAGTGGATATTCATCTGTATTCAAGACTTCATTTAGAAATTTTACAACTTTCTCTTTTGCTTTTTCATTAATTCCGCTGCACACTCTCCAAAAATCCCGAATACTTGCAATGTAATCCCTGCCGGGCATGACGCGCTCGTAACTGTGAGCGAGAAGAGGGTCTGATTGTATGCCTCTGGAACGGAAAATCTTTTTAAATACAGGTCCTGCAACCTGTTCTGTAGTGCCTGGAGGAACGGTCGTTTCTATGATGACCAGTGCTTCCGGTTGGATATGCTGTGCAATGATTTCAAATGACTCTTCAAGAGCGCTCATTTCCACTTCGCCTGTACGGACATTCCCGAGCGCATTTTTTGCATAATCGCACTGAACATCGACGATAACAACATCTGCTAGCGAGAGTACATCATAGCTGAAAGATGCCCTGAGCGTTTTCTTTTCAAGGACACACCGACGGATCAACGGAGCGACTTCAGGGTCTTCTGCCTTAACGGGAGATTTGCCCAGGTTTAATGTTGGGATCTTCCAGTAGCTTCTAACACTTGGCCGCTGCATTCCGATGACAAATTTCGAAGGATCTCCGTGTTCATCTACAGTATCTGCAACAATGGCAGCCATCACGGCCCCGACAAATCCCACCCCCATGACAACAACAATCTCTTTGCCCTCGTTTCTGGCCTTGTCTGCCAGTTTTTTTATTTCTTCATATTCTTTAGCGTAGTCTTCTTTATTCGGTAAAGGATACTCAAAGCCCTCCGGACTTACTGAAAAAAGTTCATTCATTATTGCCTCCTAGAGAAGTGGATTCGATGTATGTAAATTTTGACAAAAGATTTGGAATTTTTTTATAATCATTTTGCTAATAATTTTCTAACATTATATCATGAAGTCTATAATATAGGATTCCTTCTGAATTCTCAAAAGTTTTGCCGCGGGTTAGAAATATCAAATGGCAGGTGCGGTGTCAAGAAAGTCTGAGACTGGAAAGGATTAAGTAATTAATTTTTTTCGACAGAATTGTCAAAATTATTTGGTTGCTGTTTTTCTAATATCATATTAATATTTTTTTGATCAAAAGAATACCAGGCACCTGTAGCAGCATCAATTATAACAGGGATTAATCCACCCAAAACATCTAATATAATCCAGCCAGCCCCAATATGATTTGTGATATTAAAGGTCTTCGTTGTATATCCATCTTTTTTAAACTCAATAGTATAATTTTTTTTCGATTCAAGTTTTAAAGAAAATGGAGTCGCCCCCATTTTCTTCCCATCAATCCATATTCCTGCTTTTTGTGGATCGCTATTGAAGTTTACTTCTTCTGAAGTACCTTTAAACATCGTGGCACAACTTGAAAAATAAAGAATTGCTAATCCTAAAGCTAAAATTTTAATTTTCATTATCCCTCCTTTTTATCTCTCTAAATGAGAAATTTTATTTATTTTATCCTTCTCTCTAATGAGACTTCATCTACTCTCAGTTGTAACTTCACAAATATTAAGAAATTTTTTCTATCTTTGTAGTATCAAACATATCTTTTCCTACTTTCCCTTCAGTTATATATTTTTCACTTTCAGCATTTTTATATTTTATTTTTATATCGTATGGTTTGCCAGCTGAAGAAGGAGTTATAGCACCTAAGAAAAATGTATCCGTATATGAAATTTTACCATTTGTTTTTATCACAATATTCTCAATAATAATTTTTTTTGACTGAGGCAGACAATATTCCTCAGGGAAAACATAGTAAGATTTTGGGCCTTCTGTGTTAAGAATAAGAACATCATCAATCTTGACATGGAAAGCAGGTGTATTCCCATAGTTTATAAACATGAATTTATCTTCTCTTTCATCATAAGTAACTACCACAATCGGTCTCATGCTCAGCCTTGTTTGTTTTACCGTTTCTTTAGTTTGTTTAGCAGTCTCTTCCCATAAGTCTTTTGTTGCTCGCACATACCTAAAGCCAGCCAAACATGTTAAAAATAAAATTATAAGTGTTAGAATTTGTATAAAAATTTCACAAGTCATTTTATCTCCCTTTTTAATCTATTTTTATACTTTTTTTATAATTTTATAAACTTCACAACTTCCCCCATATCTACAACATCCACTTTCCAACCAGCATTTAGCCAAGAATTAGCCTGAGTATGTCCTCCGCCATTTTCCCACCATTGTCTATATTGATATGCAAATTTTGGTAGTGTAAATCCTAAAATTTTCTCTATTTCTTCATACGTTAAAGTCTCTTTCTGTTTTTGACTCTTTTTCAAATAATTCTCAAGTGGATAATATTTGCTCAAACTTATCCTCCATTTTATAATTTATTCGGACTACTTTTTATATATTGAGAATTTTAGTTTCCTCTCACATGTCTTCTCTGATGAAGCGATTAACGCTAAGCTATCATATCATTCCCGGGATGTCAGGCCCGTCTGGTTTTCACACGGCCCAGTACTTCTAAATCTATTTTAAGATCCAGAATGATAGGAAGTAGCTCATCTAGACATTTGTTTCCAATGAATTTGAGATTGAGCTAAGAGCTTTTCCAAGCGCTTTTTTAAATTGATAATCATAATTATGATTTCGATAATAAATCCGACATTGAATTACTTTAAATGGAATATTCTTAAAGATTTTACCTATAATCTGTGTGCTAGCTTGCTTCGTGTCTGGTTCATAAATAAAGAATTGTTGTTTGCCTAACTCAATAGGATTTATTGGCCGAGGATCTTGGGAAGCCATCTCTACCTTAAAGGGTAACCTTTTAAGGTTAAGAGGGAGATTTTGTCTTACTTTTTTCTCTAATTCTTCTGTAGTCCATATCGTTGTGCCGAGATGAAGCTTTTCTAGCTCAAAGACTTCTTCGCAAGTCATCTTCCACTTCAAATCACGTTGCAATATCTTTTGCCATTCTTTAGCAAGACTCTTTTTTTGAGTATTTTGTTCACGAATCCAAGAAGTAACCTCTTCAATCAAGTACCAATCTGTTATTCTTAAATATTTGTCCAAATGTTCGATAGGATTAGAAGGAAGTATTATCTTCATAGTTTCATTGAAAATTTCTTTCAGATGGAGATCTATTCCTCGGGTAGTCCTATGATAATAGACATTTGAATAAAGGTATAATCGTTCCTGAAGAAATCTTACTAATGCACTCTTAGCAGCTGCATGCAAGGTAAGGCCCTTATCGGAGAAAAACGAATAATGTAATAATCGATCAATATCAACTAAATTTTGAGATATTCCTGTCATATAAGCGTCACGATTAACATAGTCCATGTTATCTACTGAATAGATACCGCAAAATAATAAACGTAAATCTCTTAACCATTGTGGGAATTTGGGAGTTTCACTATCTGAAGGCTTCTTGATTAGAAAGGCCACATCCTCAGGGTGGATCTCTTTCCTAAAACTTCCGGCAGGGCTTCGCCTAATATTTCTTATAATTTTTCCCAATTTCTTGACTATTATCTCCCGACCTATGTCTTCATGCGTTATGCCATATTCATTTAAAAAATTAGAATCAAAAAAGTGACCGAATGGACCATGCCCTACATCATGCAGTAATCCCGCAATTCTTGCCAATTCAACTACATACTCAAGAGAGGGAATTTTTCCATGATTTTTCTTAAGGGAGGGGTATAGATGCCTCGTAAATTTTCCGGCGAGGAACATAGTTCCTAAAGCATGTTGAAAGCGACTATGCTCCCCACTGGGATATACCCACCAAATGCTTTGTAACTGGTGTATCCTCTTTAAGCGTTGGACCCATTCTGTATCAATAAGATTTTCTTCTGTACATTTTGTTTTTTGATTTCGGCCATAGGATTGGGTAATACTTATATATTTATAGATGCAGTCAGCTACAAGACCTACCCCTTCGTATTTCATTGGAATAGATTCTTTACCCATTTTTTGCCTCCTATTGAGGTGCTTATCCGACCAGCTGTCTTTTTCAATCATCAAGAAGCCAAGGCCTTAAGGTCTCCGGATTCCACTCGGCTCTGGCTTTTTTATCTCTTTTTCAATATTGTTAAATTTTTAAATGATTTGACAGAGCATGTAGTATCTTGTTGTCATATTTAATCCAAACCGAGTGGTTTTTTGCCTAGTATTCCTTGTCGAATAAATCCCACAACAGCAACGACAATAAGCAATCCTTCACCTGGAGCAAATGACCAATACCAACCCCATTTAAAGATGAGAACTATAATTGCACTTATTATTGTCAGGGCAATGAATTGTAACAAGAATCCGTCTACAGGAATAATAATCCCGGTGCCAAATACAAAGGCTCGAAGGATTCTTCTATTTACTATTGTCCCTATAACTAAACAAACAAGAATTTTAAGTATTGACGTTATAATCGATTTCCCTCCCTTTTTTTATAACTTCATCTAATTGTTATCACTTTCTCTGACATAGGTCAATAAATATTATTTCTCCTCGCTTCTGCCATCAAACGCTCTTCATCCTTAGGGATCTATACTCTCTACGCCATATGATAAAACTTTCTAAGCTATATTATCTAAGTGGTTTTACTGGCTGATATACCAGGTAAATACCGGTAGAGAACCTTGTGTGCTGGCATCTAACAATGGTTCTCAGGTGAGTACCTAACTAGCATGTATCTGTTTAACCTTATTTGCTGTACTAAGAAGATAAGGTTTTACTGGGTTCCTTCGGATTATTTGAGGAATCTTCTGACAAGGGCTAAAAACCAATACCCTGTTTATATGAGTTGATACCATGGGGGCAATAACATTATCTATCAAAATAATATTTGCCATTTCTTCTTGTATGTCGATCGTTTCTTAAATAGTCTGAAATATCGACTTAAAACTACTGAAACTACGGTTCTGTAGCATAAAACTAAAACTCTTTTAAAATCCTCCATTTTCAGGGATAATTCTGCTCTTATAGGGTATTTACATCTTGTCTCAATTGGATTAATGTTATTAAGTAATGAAGTAATCTTATGATAATAGGTTAAGGGGGATAAAATGAAAGGAAAATCCAGGGTAAAAAATATTATGCATGGTATGTGTGTGGCGGTTCTATTAATGGGATTGTTCTGGAGTTGTTCCACTTTTAATCTGAGCCATGATGGTTGGGAAGTTGTGCCTGATGTTGAAAAAGAACTCCTCACCATAAGCCATGAGAAACTGGGAGTAATTGTTAGAGATGTCCAGTTAGCTTTAAAAGGTGACAAAAGCATTGATATCCTATCGAAATGGACTGTAAAAAAGGGAAAAGATGGAATGGTCATTTCTACCGAAGAGCCGAGTAATACTGAATGGATATTCAAAACTTCAGATAAGGCGTTGGATATTAGCTGTTCAACTGATAATGCAGTTTTATATGGCCTGGCGCCGGCATCAGAAGGAAGGATACCGGCCAGAGTAGAGAGTCAGGATAATGGAATAATGTATACTTCACTTGGATTCGTCTCTTCTAAAAACATTTACAGCCTGTTTGACCGTGAGACAGACATTATGATCCGGTTTCCAGAAGGAAGTGATTTTAGACGCAGTGTTTCTGACCAAAAGTTGATGGATGTGACTTTTCCTGTTGATGCCGATACGGATATTTCCCTGATCCCTGATTATTACATCGATGTTCTAGGACTGAAATATTACAAGCCGGCTCCTGAACGTTTCGAGAAAGCGCCTGTAGGATGGTGCAGCTGGTACTGTTATTATATGGGAACAACCGAAGAAGATATGGTGAAAGAAACGGATGCACTTGCGCATTATTTGAAACCTTACGGCCTTGAATATGTCCAGCTCGACGCTTGTTTTACGAGGGGTGAAGAAGCCAACTATCTTGATTGGACGAAAAAGACATTCCCAAAAGGCGGAAAATGGATTCTTCAATATATCAAGGAAAAAGGATTAAAACCCGGGCTCTGGGTTAATGTATACGGCTCGAATTATGCACATCCGGAGTGTGCGGAAAAATACCCTGAGAACTATTTCCTGCGCGATAAAGAAGGCAATCTCTCCGGAGCCTGCTGTACTGCTGATAATACCGTTGTAAGACTAGACTATACAAATCCTGAAGTGATTGAAAAGCATCTGAAACCGATGTTTAAGATTCTTAAAGAAGATTGGGGGCTTGAATATCTTAAAGATGCAGGATGGGGAACATGGATGGATTATTACGAGAAAAACAAGGAAAATGCCTTTGATCCGGCAAGGGGAAGCAGAGAAGTTTATCGTGAAGTTCAGGATGCATTGAGGGAGACGCTGGGACCTAATGTTTATATTACCGGATGTGCAATGCATGAAGTTGGATTGGGCTTTGGTGTTTTTGACGGCTCGCGTATCGGAGGCGATGATAGGGCCGTATGGTATCCGGAAAAAGAAGGTGGCATGTCCATGCAGATATATTTTAATTCCATCTTTGGCGGGAATTATCTAAACAATATTACATGGCACTCCGACCCGGATACAGTTATGGTTAGAAACCCTTTAACCATGGAAGAGGCTAGGACAATTGTAACGACTATTGCTCTGACAGGGGAGCTCTATATGGCAAGTGATTTCATGGCAAAACTCCCTGAGAAGAGATTGGACCTCTACAGAAAGACAATGCCTTCAACCCGCGTTGTGCCCATAGACCTTTATCCTTATAAAATAAAATCCAACAAGAAAAATGGTGTAGTCTGGTCCTGCCCCTATGTTAAAGAATATCCCATAGCAATAGACCTCAAAGTGAATGCTGAATCCGGGGTCTATGATGTCGTGGCCGTTTACAACTGGGCAAATGAAGAAGAGACCAAAACCGTTTTTCTGGGAGAGGATTTAGGTCTAAATACAGCAAAGGAATATTTGATTTTCGATTTCTGGAACCAGAAAATAAAAGAACTCTCGAATGATGAAATAACATCTTTAATCCCTGCACACGGTACTTGTGTCTATGTGATAAGACCTGTGCTCGAAAGGCCGCAGTTCTTAGCGTCGTCGAGGCATGTAACCGGGGCCGTAAGCATAAAAAACCTTGAGTGGGATTCTTCTAAATCTATTCTTAGCGGATGCTCGGAAATCGTAAAGGGCGCACAGTATTCATTGTTTATCCACGTACCAGAAGGTTTTGTTATATCAGATGTAGATGCAGATACGGAAGTTCTTTTTCATAAGATAACAGATGGGATTCTCGAAGTTAAATTTACCGGCGATTTTGAATCTAATGATCAAAAAACTGTCAATTGGAAAGTGTTATTTTAAACCATTAAGATCAGTGCTTTTTCCAGAAGCGTTAGTTATTGCCCCATATATTTTGTACTGAGTGCTTTATAAGCTGATGGTAGGTACGGAAAGCTGTTTATAACTGGAAGTTATAAAAAACATATAAGATTATAAATTTTATAACTGCAGGTTGCATTTTATTACTGGCTTTATCATGTTTGCGCTTGGTATAACAATGTTTGTGCTTCTGGCAGTGGGAATAATTCAGTAGAGATATATATAAATAGTTGAAAAATTTCATTGAGTTTATAGAAATTTAGTTTATAATTTTTGTTATTATTATGGTAAGTGTATTGCAAATCAAAAAATCGAGGGGAGATTTGAAATGAAAGAAATGATTATATTTTTGTCAATGATGAGTTTACTGCTTTTCTCGTGTGCGAATCAAACGCATAAAAAAGCAGCTGAAGAAAATCCATTTTTTTCAGAATTTAATACTCCATTTAATGTGCCTCCATTTAATAAAATTAAGGAAGAGCATTATTTACCGGCCTTTAGAGAAGGCATGAAACAGCATCAGCATGAAATCCAAGCAATTGTTAGCAGTGCTGAGTCCCCTACATTTGAAAACACTATTGAAGCACTAGAAAAAAGTGGAAGCTTATTGACAAAGGTCGGAAATGTTTTTGATAACCTGAATGGTGCAAATACAAATGCTGAGATGCAAAAAATTGCAAAAGATGCAGCTCCTCTTTTATCTAAACATGAGGATGATATCAAACTGAACGCAGCTTTGTTTGAAAGAGTAAAGGCTGTGTATGATCAAAAAGAAAAGCTGGAACTTTCAGTGGAGCAAAACAAGCTTCTTGAACGGATTTATAAAGAATTCGTCAGGGGTGGTGCAAACCTGAACCCGGAAAAGCAAGCCAGGTTAAGAGAAATAAACGAAGAACTTTCCCTGCTCTCGCTGAAGTTTGGTGAGAATGTTCTGAAAGAGAACAACGCTTTTGAATTGGTAATCGAGGAGGAGGAGGAACTTGCCGGCCTTCCTGAGTCAGTCGTGGCAGGAGCCGCTGAATCTGCGAAAGAAAGAGGGCATGAAGGCAAATGGGTATTTACTTTACACAAACCGAGCATGATTCCTTTCCTTCAGTATTCAGAAAGACGTGAACTCAGGGAGAAGACATTTAAGGCTTACATCAACCGGGGAAATAATGATAACGAGCTGGACAACAAGGCAGTCTTATCCAATATGGCAGCGCTTCGTGTAGAAAAAGCACATTTGCTTGGGTATGAAACACATGCTGATTTCGTACTTGAAAAGAATATGGCGAAAAAACCAGAAAACGTTTACAAATTTTTGGATCAAGTCTGGAAGCCTTCCTTGGCCAAGGCTAAAGAGGAAGCCAGGGATCTTCAGGCAATGATTAAACAGGAGGGGAATGATTTCAAACTTGAACCCTGGGACTGGTGGTACTATGCGGAAAAGCTGAAGAAGGCAAAATATGACCTGGATGACAAAGCTTTGCGGCCGTATTTTAAGCTTGAGAATGTCCGGGACGGCGCATTTGCTGTGGCGAATAAACTCTACGGAATTACATTGAAAGAGATGACCGATATACCTAAGTATCATGAAGATGTAAAAGTGTTTGAAGTTCTGGAAGGCGATGGCTCACATATCGGCATCCTTTATCAGGATTATTTCCCCAGGGCAAGCAAGCGTGGCGGTGCTTGGATGAACAGCTTCAGAAAGCAGTCAAGAAGGGACGGCAACGATATACATCCTGTGATTGCAAACGTATTCAACTTTTCAAAACCGACAGGAAACAAACCGGCTTTATTGAGTTTTGAAGAGGCGTTGACATTATTTCACGAATTTGGGCACGGTCTTCATGGGCTGCTTTCAAATTGTACATATGAAACACTGTCAGGAACGGCTGTTCCCAGGGATTTTGTTGAATTGCCTTCCCAGATTATGGAAAACTGGGCAGGTGACCCTGAGGTTATCAAGGACTATGCGAAACATTATGAAACCGGTGAAGTCATTCCGCAAGGTTTGATCGATAAAATCAAAAAGAGCGGCCATTTCAATCAGGGCTTTGCAACGGTTGAATATGTGGCAGCTTGCTACCTCGATATGGACTGGCATACATTGACAGAAGCCAAAGAGCCTGATGTCGAAAAGTTCGAAGCGGAATCCATGAAGAAGATAGGCCTGATTCCCGAAATTGTTGTACGTTACAAGAGTCCATATTTCGGCCATATCTTCAGCGGCGGTTATTCTTCCGGATATTACAGCTATATATGGGCAGAAGTTTTAGATGCCGATGCTTATCAGGCTTTTAAGGAGACGAGCCTCTTTGATCAGAAAACAGCCCTGGCGTTCAGGAAAAATATTCTTGAAAAGGGTGGGACAGAGGATCCCATGACGCTTTATAAGCGTTTCAGAGGAGCTGAACCCAAGATTGATGCTATGCTGAAGAGGAAAGGTCTTAAATAAAGGAGGGAATTTATGAGAAAAAAAGCCAAATTTTTTCGATCTATTCAAATACTTGCGCTGGTAATTTTTGTTATAGGATTTATAACCGGGGCCGCAGAGGCACAAAAAAAGATCACATCTCCAAACGATTTCTTTGGATTCGAACTCGGCAGTGATAAAAAGATGGCACGCTGGGATAAAATCGTTGACTATTTCAAACTTCTGGAGAGCGAAAGCAGGAAGATAAAGGTAATCAATATGGGCCCATCAACCGAGGGCAATCCCTTTCTTCTGGTGATCATCTCTGCTCCGGATAACCTGGCAAATCTGGACCGGCTGCAGGAAGTAAATGCTAGGATCAGCGACCCGCGTGGTATCGCAGAGGCAGAGATTAAAAAGTTGGTCAAGGAGGGCAAGGCAGTCATGTGCCAGTCGATGAGCCTCCATGCCACCGAGATCGGAGGCACACAAATGGCACCTGAGCTGACATATGACCTTTTAACCCGGGACGATGAGGAGGCACAGCGTATCCTGAACAACGTAGTCTTCTTTATGATACCCTGTTTCAACCCGGACGGTGAGATTATGGTCACCGACTGGTATAGAAAGACCCTTGGCACTGAGTACGAGGGTGCCGGTCTTCCCTGGCTTTACCACAAATACGTCGGTCACGACAACAACAGGGACGGCGACTTTCTCAACATGATCGAGTCGGTATATGCAGCCAAGATATTGTTCCGTGACTGGGTTCCCCAGGCTTACATCGACCATCACCAAATGGGAAGCTATGGTGCTCGGCTCTATGTTCCTCCTTACTGCGAGCCTATTCGGCCTTATGCCGATCCTCTTATCTGGCGGGAGCACAGTTGGTACGGTGCTCACATCGCATACAAGCTGGAGGAAAATGGTAAAACCGGCATCATCAACGCAGCCCAATTTTCCGGTTGGGGTCATTTCGGATGGCACTGGATCACTCCTTTCCACAATATTGCAGGGATGCTTACTGAGTCCGCCAGTGCGAAACTGGCAACACCCATCTATATCCATCCTGAGCAGCTGCGCGGCGGGGGCCGTCAGTTTCCAGAATATGAAGCCCAGACTACCTTCCCCCATCCATGGCTCGGCGGTTGGTGGAGACTTCAGGATATTGTAGAACAGAAGAAGATCGCGTCATGGGCGTTGCTGGACCTGGCCGCCCGGAATAAAGAAACAGTGCTCTGGAATGCCTACTTGAAAGCCAAACGGCAGACAGAGCGGGGTGCTCAAGGTAAACCTAAAGCTTATGTCATCCCGAAAAATCAGCATGATGTTTTGACCGCTGTAAAAATGATAAATACCCTTTTGATGTCCGGTGTCGAGATTAAGCAAGCAAAAGAAGCATTCAACGTCTGCGGTGTTATCTATCCGGAAGACTCCTTTGTCATCTCGCTGGCGCAGCCCAAGATGGGTTTGATACGAAACTTACTCGGACGGACATTTTATCCTGACAATGATTGGACCCGGAACGATGACGGTTCTCCGGTGAGACCTTATGACTTGGCAACACATACCATGTGCGAGTTCATGGGTGTTCGTGTCGACCCTATTAATGAGGTGGTTAAAGGCGACCTTCAGATACTCGCCGGCCAGGTGCCGTTATCAGGGAAGGTCGAAGTAGGTGGATTGGGTTATGTGCTTGACGGCAGGCTGAACGCCAGCTTCAAAGCAGTAAATCTCCTTCTAAAGAAAGGGATCGCGGTTCAGCGGGTTGACAAGGAATTCTCAGGACTCCGTCCCGGCGACTTCATCGTATCCCAAGGAAAGGAGTCTTTCCTCAGGGATGTGGCTGAGCAGACAGGCGTTGATTTCAAAGCACTGAAAAGTGAGATGAAAGAAACTACTCATAATGTTAAGAGGCCGCGCGTAGGTATGTATCAGCGCTACTGGGGCGGCAACATGGACGAGGGCTGGACTCGATTTCTTCTCGAGCAGTTCGCATTTCCGTATAATTCCTTGATGGATACTGAGGTTAAGAAAGGAAAACTAAACGAGAAGTATGACGTTATCATACTGCCGAATGATTCGACGGGTATGATCATGGGCGATATAAGCGGCAGATACCGCCGCTATTTATCGTCAGTTCCTCCAGAATATCGAAGCGGCATAGGTAAAGATGGCCTCGAAGCGCTGAAAGCATTTGTGAAAAATGGAGGAACACTGGTAACGCTCGGAGAGGCATGCGGCTTTGCGATAGAAAAGTTCGGATTGAGCGTTTCGAATGTCGTGGACAATCTCAGTACGAAAGAATTTTTCTGTCCTGGTTCGACTCTTAAAGTTAACTTCGACAACTCTTATCCGCTGGCTTATGGGATGCCTTCAGAAGGCCTGGTTCTTTTCTGGTCAAGCCAGGCGTTCGTGATCACCCCAAACGACCACAATGAACGGTATGAAACCATTGTACGCTACCAAGACAGGGATCTCTTGCAGAGCGGCTGGCTCATCGGGGAAAAGCATCTAGCCAACCTGGCAGCGATGGTCAATGTCAAACACGGCAAAGGACAGGTGGTTCTTATCGGATTCCGGACCCAGAACCGCTGCCAGACGCACGGCACTTTCAAGCTGCTCTTCAACGCTCTAATGCGCTGATGCCTTCTTCTTCGGCCTTGATTGCGCTGAAGCTGAATGGGGCTGCTTTTATAAATCACTTTGGAATCCAGGATGTTTGCTATTGACAATTTACACGTATATGTGTAAAATAAACGCAATGAAAAGGAGAGAACTAGAAATGAGATTACAAAAGCTTGGTTGGAATCTTGATCGACATGGACGTAAACATGATATTTGGACAAATGGTGAGTATGAGTTAGTCGTACCAAGGCACAATGAGATCAATGAATACACTGCCAAAGCTATTCTTAAGGAAGCAGAAGGAGGCATATGATGCGCTTAGCAGGACATGTGTTTAAAGTCGGCAAATATTGGGCCATTGAAGCACCTATTCTCGGAGTAGTGACTCAAGGGCGCACAAAAAAAGAAGCTTATGAAATGATTATAGATGCCATCGAATCACTTGTGAATAAGAAAGGATTTAAGGTTGAAGTGTTTCCAAGAAAGGGTAATTATTTTGTGCTCGGTTCTCCTGACTTGGCAACTTTGATTGCGTTGTTGCTCCGTCGACAAAGAATGAAGCAAGGTCTTACTTTAATGGAAGTTTCTAAGCGATTGGGAGCAAAATCACATAATACATACGCCCGATATGAGCAAGGCAAATCAATTCCAACCGTTGAAAAATTTAGCCAACTCTTGTCAGCGATATCGCCGGATAATGACTTTGTTTTGGAAGAAAGCCCACCAAAATAAAAGCTTTGTTCCTCTTTAAAAGCCTTATCGTTTGCCCTATGGTGCAAGGTCTTTGATCAATACATAGGTTGTAATAATACTGCTCCCTCTTCCGCTGGGGATGAATGACCTTGATTTTAAGGTTGTGTTCTTGTTGAAAACAAGGGGCTTAGTATAAAAAGGGGATTCAGGAGTCGGATTACTGCCGTCTGTTGTAAAGCGTATTTCGCCGATATCGATCTGGCTTTTTATCTCGAGAGCATCGGTCTTATTCAGGTTGACCACATTGTCAACCAGCGGAGTCGGAATACGAAAGTTGGCCTCCATATTCATATATCTTTCATATTGCTGCTGCAAGCGGATGGCAAAATCATCCCAGTCTCGTGTTCGTTTAGTAGACCATACAATTTCTGCAAGAGCACTGATTCTAGGCATGAGCATGTATTCGGCATATTCCTCGGTAGCAATATACTCGGTCCAGAGAGTTGCCTCGGCTCCGATAATATGTTTTTTCTGCTTTTTTGTTAAAACTTCAGGAATGGGTTCAAACTCATATACTTTTTCGATCGGAGCCCAGTATCCAATAGCAAGTGGTTCTATCTCAATATCGGCTTGATAACCGTCAAAGTATAGATGGGAGTAGGGGACCATGATCACATCATGGCCTTGTGTTGCAGCATCGATACCGCCTTCGATACCTCTCCACGACATGACAGTGGCATCAGGTGACAGACCACCTTCAAGAATTTCATCCCAACCGATAAGTTTTCGGCCTTTAGAATTGAAAAATTTTTCGATTCGCTTAATGAAATAACTCTGCAGTTCATGTTCGTCTTTGAACCCTTCATCTTTTATGCGCTGCTGACATTTAGGGCATTCTTGCCAGCGGTCTTTGGGGGCTTCATCGCCTCCTATATGGATATATTTTGATGGGAACAAATCCATGACTTCTGTCAGAATATCTTCCAGGAACTTAAATGTTTCATCATTTCCTGCACAAAATATATCCTTGGAAACGCCCCATTTTGTCCTGAGTTCAAAAGGTCCTCCGGTGCATGAATATTCAGGGTAAGCTGTCAGTGCTGCTACAGAATGGCCCGGCATTTCTATTTCAGGAATGATCGTTATAAAACGTTTTCCGGCATACTCCACTATTTCTTTGATTTCTTCCTGTGTGTAATAACCGCCGTACTCTATGCCATCGTATTCGTCGGTTTTTCCAATGATCGTTTCCTTGCGTATCGAACCTACCTCAGTTAGTTTTGGATATTTTTTGATTTCAATTCTCCAGCCCTGATCTTCGGTAAGGTGCCAGTGAAAAGTATTTATCTTATGCATGGCAAGATAGTCGATGTACTTCTTGATGAATGATACAGGGAAAAAATGTCGGCAGACATCCAGGTGCATCCCCCTGAAAGGAAATCTTGGGAAATCTTTGATGACGGCAGCTGGAATTGTCCAGACGATATCTGAGTTTTCATTGGCACTGCGCTCGATTTCTGGCGGAAGCATTTGACGGATGGTTTGGACAGCATAAAATAATCCCTTTGCATGATTGGCTTTAACCGTGACTGATTTGCTTGTTGATTTTAGCTCGTAGCCTTCTTCACCGAGTTTGCCTTTTGAAAGGTTTGAGGAAAGCAGTATGAAATTGCTGTCTTGGACAGTACCGGAAGATTCAGTGACCAGTAGATTCATTCCGCTGGCCTTTTTTATTATTTCTCCAAAATATTCACCGACAGATTCTGTATTTTCCCCACCCTCAAAAAGAATTCTTGTTTTGTCGTCAATAATAAAGTTCCCCTTTTTGTGAACTACTCTTACAGGTTTCGGAATAATTTTTATCTCTTTTACGGCCTCTTTCTTTATTTTTAAAGCCGGTTTTGAGATAATGCCGCATCTAAAGATGGAACCAGCAGCTATCATTACAAGAAAGACAAATTGCAGGTAATTCATTTTAGCTTTCATTACAGAACCACCTCCTTCTTATGAAAAATAAAGAAAACGCGTGTATAAAACGCTGCATAAAAGCCGGCGGAAGTGAGAATTGCGTTTTTTATTATAGTATTTATCTCCTATTTCAGCTCTTTGATCCGGATGTTGCGGAACTCTATGCGGGAACCGTGGCCGAGAAAACCAATATGGCCTTTATCTCGCTTAAGACCCGGATGATCCCGTCCATCTATGGTTCCTGATATGCTTGCTTGATCGATGTCGGCATCAACGATTGTGACACCATTGAGATTTACCGTAATTCTTCTGCCCCTGGCAGTTACTTCTTCATAGTTCCACTCGCCAACTGGCTTGAGATGACCGCGTTTTGCTGGAACAACTCCGTAAATAGAACCATGGTACTGATAGGGTTTTAGGTCTTTATAGATATGGGCAGTATTGTCCAGTATCTGGAGTTCTATTCCAACATATGCAGCGTCTCCAGTCAGGGGACTGCGAATCCCCAGACCGTTATTTGCGCCAGGAGTAAGCTTGAACTCAAATCGCAGGATGAAATCACTGTACTCTTCTTCCGTGTACAGGTTCCCGCTGCTGCGCTTTGGATATATGACAATCTTGCCTTCTTCCGCTACATAACCATCTGTATCACCTGTCCAGCCAGTGAGGTCTTTGCCGTTGAATAATTGTTCGAAACCGCCGGTGATTTCATTCTCTGTCAGCCCAGTGTGATATTTCTCGGGGATAATCTCACGTATAAAGATATTACGGAAATAAAGTGGACTGTTATGCGACTGGAGTTCTATCTGTCCGGTCGGATAAATCGGCTTGTCTCTTTCCCAGTAATTTTCCATTACTACATTATTAACTACCAGAACATCGTTTAAGTGAACAGTTACCCGATCGCCTATCATCTTGATTCGGAAAGTGTTCCATTCTCCTATGGGATTATCTACACATTTCAGCGGCTTGCTAGGATTTTTCTTATTATTATACAGTCCGCCAGAGCCTTCAGGCCATTGTTCTGGATCCCAGATTTGTACTTGAGGCGATCCGCGGAGATAAATGCCGCTGTCACCATGCTTTTCGATTTTCCAGTCCACCAGAAGCTCGAAATCAGTATAGTCTCTTGAAGTACAAAGGCTGTGTCCTTTGCCGTCAAAAACAAGGGTCCCGTCAACGACCTTCCAATGTTCATTCATGAGCGAATCAGCCTCTGCTTGAGCTTTATTCAATTCTTCAGGTGTCATTTTTGCCCGGCTCACAGGGTCTCCCACAAGGCCTTTCCAGCCTGACAGATCTTTGCCGTTAAAGAGAGGATGAAATTCTTCCTGTTCCAGAATAGTTCCGATATATTTCTCAATCCTTTCTTGTTCATAGCTGTCTTCGATGAGGCTGGTTGATTTCTTTAGTGCTGATATTACCTCAGGCCCACTGAGCCCTGTCTCATCTCCAGTTTTAGGCATTGCAATTCTTGCTGCAGTCCATGCGGCAGTAGATTGAGAATTCTCGTTGTCCATATAAGATACTGCAAGTTTAAGCGAATCCATTGTTTTTATATCTGCAAGTCCGGAGAGCACGATATTTATAGCTTCAGCTTCTGTCTTAATATCCAGGGCATCCTTTAACATGCTCAATTTTTCTTCGGGAGGCAGTTCAGCCTTTTTCACGAGGCGTACGTATCCTTTGAGAGTGACCAGTTTATGTTCTTTGTTCTCAGTACTTCGGCAAATATTGAGCAGTGTATCCACAGCTCTGAGTTCTGGCCAATCCGCCAGAGTAAAGACAGCCGCATTTTTAATTGCCGGGTCTTCGTTTTTTGTCTCTGCAGCTATGGTTTGAAGCGCATGCTCTCCGCCTATTTTTGAAAGCGGAATCAGCAGGTCGACCCGTTTTTTGCCCTCTGTTTTTTCCATCGCAGCAAGCAGCAGTTCAGCACGTTTTTCCTGATCTGGGATTAGATTTGCACTTGCTATAACGGCATTTTGTGTGGCTGCTATTTCTGAGCTGTCTGTAACTGATAGCAGAATATCGATTAAACGCGGTAAGTCTCTTTCGCTTACAAGATTTTCGAGTCCGGAAAGAGCAACAAGTCGGACTGTGTCATCTTCGCTTTTTGTCTGGGCAAAGACGATATCCAAATGTTCTTTTGCATGCCGCTCAGATAGTATTTCTATCAAAGCAGCACGGGCTGAAAGCGGGTAGGATTCCAATGATTCTGCTGCTTTGGAAACTACCTGGGGGCCGGGCAAACACATGAGGATTTGTTTCAAGACCGCAATTTCATCTTCCTTGCCTGTCTGCATAAGTGCAAATAAATCAGAAATTACCTTATCACCTCCGAGTCGTGCTGCTGCTTGGATTGCAGCCATCCGGACAGATTTTTCTCCGCACTTTAATGACTCAAGAATGACAGGAAGTGCTGATTCATCTTTTCGTCGTCCTAACATGGCTATTATTTCGGCCCGGGTTTCTGGCGGAACATCGGCCATTTTTTCGATCCATCTTGCTGTTGCTTTTTCACCCTGCACAGTGCTGGCAAGTGCGAGAGCTCGCCAGCGAAGTTCTTTGTTATGACTCTCCATGCATGCCAGGAGGTCTTCGAAGACATTCTCGCCTAGATTTGCCGCCAGCACACTTAAAGCACTGCAAGGGATATTAGTCTCATGGGGTGCTGTGTAGTTTTTAATAAGGCTGCGGCAGATCCTTGCCGCCTGCCCTTTTCTCCCTGATTCTGCTAGACGCTGCGCATATAGTAAGTACAGGGAAGGAGCTTTTGCTCTTTCGTATGGAGATGCTGATACTGAAACTTTATTCAATACTTTCTCAGATGAGGGATCACCTATATTAGCGAGAGCGTATAATGTTACATTCCTGAGGTTTTTATCTCTACTGGCAGCATATTTCATGATTTTTTTTGCTGCCCTTTTACTTCGAAGTTCCCCGAGAGATTTGATAACTGTATTCTTTTTTGCACCTGTGGAATAATCAATTGATTTTAAGAGTGTTTTTTCTGCTTCAGGTGTACGGATTGCAAGTAGTGCCTGGACTGCTGGTTCGCACAGCCTGTTATTCGGGAGAAATCTGCTTAAGGGTTTTACAGATTCTTTTTTGCCAGCAAGTTGAAGTTGACGGATCAAAAATGCCTTAACCTCGCTGTTCGTGGCTGATTCTAGTGCCTTGATGACTGCTTTGGCATACATTTCACGCTCTTTTTCAGCCCCTGTTCTATTTACATAAGTTGCCAGGCCATTAAGGGCAAAGCGGACTCTGGTATCGTCACCTGTCACTGGCGGAGTCAGCATCCTGCAGATTTCAAGAATTCCTGCCGGTCCAAGCTGGATGAGTTCAGAAGCGTATTTGTCTCTTTCGGGAGTATTACTGGCAGGAAATTTGGCCAGGGTGTCCACAACTTTTGTCTTAAGTGTTCTTACATCGTCTGAAGCTGTGACTGAAGAAGCGATAAACAGTAACCCTAAAATTATTATTATTATTGACTTTTTGTTAATTTTCATTTTTGTTGCTCCAAATAAAATCTGATTTATAGATGCCATGGTGCGCGCATTGGTTGATGGACAAGACGGTTTGCCTCTTCATCACCGATAAAGCGCTGTTTATTCGGGTCAAAACGAAGCGGTCTTCCTAAGCGGACTGCAATCTTGCTCAGATTTACAATGGTACAGGAACGATGCCCATTTTCTTCGTTTAGTGCAAACTTTTTCCGTGTTCGGACTGCCTCTTCAAAATCTGTCACATGCGGTTCAGGATCTGGCAAAGCAGCTAATTTTTCTTTTAAATTGGGAATGTCAGATTCAAAACCTTTGAATAATTTCCCGTTTGGGCCTTCAATAAATGCGGCATTTTTATCTTTATTCTCACCGTCCAGAATGATTTTGCAGCCATCCGCATATTTCAGTTGAATGCGCCGCCAGCTTCCACATGCATCAGGATGTTGCTGCGGACAGGCGGCTTCTATTTCGACAGGGCTTGTGCTGTCTTTATCAAGGATATATTGTACAGGGTCAAGGTAATGCATCCCCATGTCTCCGAGTCCGCCTCCGTCATAATCCCAGTATCCTCGAAATGTGCCGTGTACTCGATGGGGATTATAAGGCTTATAGGGCGCAGGTCCAAGCCACATGTTGTAGTCCAGTTCTTTAGGTACAGGTTCTGGTTTTATGTTTGTTTTTCCACTCCAGTAAAATTTCCAGTCAAAACCCGTTATTCCGCTGACCGTCACTTTTAAAGGCCATCCCAGCATATTGCTTTGGACCAACTTTTTGATCGGTTTGACTGTTGTTCCAAAACCGTAATATTGGTCTTTAAATCTGAACCACGTATTGAGCCTGAACATTCTTCCGTTCTTCTGCACTGCCTCAACAACTTTTTGCCCTTCTCCGATTGTCCGGGTCATTGGCTTTTCGCACCAGATATCCTTGCCTGCTTCAGCTGCAGCGATTGAGATTAACGCGTGCCAGTGGGGAGGTGTAGGAATGTGTACAATATCGATGTCCGAGCGTTCAAGGACTTCTCGGAAGTCTTTGTATCCTCTGACTCCAGGTCCGGTGATTTCAAGCGCTGTATTTAAATGATTCTCATCAACATCACATACTGCAAGGAGTTTTGCTCCTGGATACTGGAGATGTCCCTTTCCCATACTGCCAACTCCTATGACGGCTTTTGTAAGTTGATCGCTTGGTGCTGTATAGCCTGAGCCCCCGAGCACGTAACGCGGTACGATTGTAAATGCAGCGGAAGCAGCAATTGTGTGCTTGATAAAATCACGCCTGGTGATTGATTTTTTCCCTGCCATGTCAATCTCCTATGGATGAAATATAATAACGGACATTCATGTTTATTTCGAATGTCATGTTATGGCCTATTTTACACTAAGAATTTCCTTTCGGAAATACTTCTTTTTTTGAAGAATTTATTATCAGTAATTTTTATGAATAATCCAGGTCATTTGACCCTAATTTTTATTTGTAATAAGCTCTCTGCGCAATTGTATTTTATCTTGGATAATAAAAGAAAGATGCGTTCTAAAAATCTGTGTCTGCAATGTAATGCCCAATTTGATCCGGTCTTGCTGTGGGAATGGGAGGAAGGTTCAGCTTTGTTCTCAGTGTGAATACGCCCAGGCCCGAAAATGTATTTTCTGTATTTGAGACTTGGGATTCACTGAATAGATCTTAAGAGCATAAAAGTCATAAAATTTGGAATGATTTCTGTTCAAATTCATTAGACTTTTGTATATAATGAAATATGCTAAAATTATTTATTTTCGATCTACAACGTGCGCATTTCTGCGGAAAGAATTTTTGCTTCAGTTTTAAAAATCTAGCCACCTCGTCTATATATCAAAGGAGAGGTAATGTCTGAATATCGTATTCATAAGCATCCGATTTTATCAGTTGAGCCCAGTAAAGAAATCGAGTTTACATGGAAGGGAAAGAAGCTCAAAGCAAAGAAAGGTGAGATGCTTGCGTCTGCTCTTTTTGCAAATGGTATCCGTATCTTCGGACATCACATAAAAGACAATGCTCCTCAGGGGATTTTCTGTGCCAACGGGCAGTGCGCCCAGTGCCTTGTGTTAGCTGATGGCAGACCGGTGAAGTCATGCATGATTCCCGTAAAGTCAGGCATGAAGGTGGAACCTTTAAACGGGCTGCCTGAACTGCAGGCTGTAAACAAAATACCGTCAATGTCTGAAATTGAGACAATTGATGTGCCTGTGCTCATCATCGGAGGAGGGCCATCGGGAATGTCGGCAGCGATCGAGCTTGGAGAACGTAGCATAGAGACTCTGCTTGTTGATGACAAGCACCGTCTTGGAGGAAAGCTTGTTCTTCAAACACATCGGTTTTTTGGATCTATTGATGCTGTCTACGCAGGAACACGTGGAATTGATATAGCAACAAAACTTGAGAAAAAAATCCAGGAGTACAGCTGTATTAAAACTTGGATTAACAGCTCGGTCCTCGCTGTTTTCAGTGATCAGACCGTAGGTGTTTTATATAACAATGATACGTATAAAATAGTAAAGCCAGATATACTTTTGGTTGCAGCTGGAGCACGTGAAAAATCTCTGGTCTTTAAAGGGAATACTTTACCGGGAGTATATGGGGCTGGAGCCTTTCAGACTCTGGTTAACCGGGATCTTATAATGGCTTCTGAGAGATTATTTATTGTAGGAGGAGGGAATGTTGGTCTCATTGCTGGATACCATGCACTCCAGGCTGGCATAGAAGTAGTGGGCCTTGTTGAGGCAATGCCTGAGTGCAGCGGATATAAGGTTCATAAGGATAAGCTTGCCCGCATGGGTGTTTCTATCTATACATCACATACAATAATTAGTGCAAATGGGGATGAACAGGTTGAATCAGCAACTGTTTCAAAAATCGATAAGAATTTTAAGCCTATCCCAGGCACAGAAAAGTCTTTTAAATGTGATACCGTGCTTATTGCTGTTGGACTAGATCCGGTTGACGAGTTTTATCAGAAGGCTCAGGAGTATGGGATGATATCTTTTGCAGTAGGGGATGCAGAAGAGATTGCAGAAGCGTCGGCTGCGATATTTTCAGGAAAGATCAAGGGTCTGGAAGTTGCACGTGCTCTGGGTGTTGATGTTAGAGAAATCCCAAAAGAATGGTACCACACGGCAGAGATTCTTAAATCAAAGCCTGGAAAAACTTTGAAAGGACCGGATCTTCCGCCGGAGGGCGATGTATTTCCTGTTTTGCATTGCACGCAGGAGATTCCCTGCAACCCCTGTGTATCTGTATGCCCAATGAACCTGATTCATATTGATGAGAAAGACATCCGCCGTCTTCCTGTATTTATTGGGCAAAGAGATGGCAAACACTGCATAGGATGCGAGAAATGCGTGGCAATCTGTCCGGGACTGGCGATCACTCTTGTAGATTACCGTAAAGATAGGGAGATGCCTACTGTGACGATAGCGTATGAATTTTTAAAAGAAAGCATTAATGAAGGGAATGAAGTGATTGTTCTTGATTGTGAAGGTGAAGCACTGGGCAAAGTAGAAGTCATCAAGGTGCGGGCTATTTTACGAAATGACCGAACTGTGTTGGTTAAAGTAAAGGCACCAGAGAAGTATGCAAGACGTATTGCAGGTATACGTGTGCAGAAGCCTGAAGTGACCAGGCCTATGGCTGAAGTTGAGGATCGCATATCGGATGATACTATTATCTGCCGTTGTGAAAGGGTGACTGCAGGTGAAATAAGAGAGCTTATACACAAGGGTTACCGTGATTTGAACGAGATTAAAGCTGTGACACGTGCAGGGATGGGTGCCTGCGGCGGCAAGACGTGCAGCCCGTTGATTCTGCGCCTCTTTCAAGAGGAAGGAGTGCCGTTGGAGAAAGTTACAGAGAATGTCAAACGTCCCCTTTTTATGGAAGTACCACTGGGGATTTTTGCTGGTATTGAGGAGAAGGAAGATGAGTGACATCTCGCGATATGACGTAGTTATTATTGGTGCAGGAAGTGTTGGTGTGCCGGCAGCTCTAGCAATGGCTGAGGCCGGTGTAAAAGTTTTGATCTTGGATCAGTTCCCAAGCCAGGGGCAGGGATCAAATAAGGCAGCTATTGGAGGCATCCGTGCTACACATTCTGATCCTGCGAAGATTCGTCTCGGTTTGCGCACTCTGGAAATCGTCTCTAGTTGGAAAGAGGAATACGGTCATGATATTGAATGGCAAAAAGGTGGCTATGCATTTGTTGCTTACCGTAAGAGTGAAGAAGATATCCTCAAGGAATTACTTCAGATCCAGCATTCTTACGGCCTTAATATTGACTGGTATGACAAGGATGATATGTTAAGGATAATCCCTGATCTCAATACAAAAGATCTAATAGGAGGCACGTTTTCACCTGATGATGGTCACTGTTCAACAATACTGGCAGGACATGCATTCTGTGATGAAGCCAAGCGTGCTGGAGCAGTGTTTCGTTATAACGAAAAGGTGACCCAGATTAAGCTTAAAAACGGTGCCGTCCAGGCTGTAAAAACAAATAAAGGGGAATATTATACTGATGTAGTAGTTAATGCTGCTGGCGCATGGGCCAAAGAAGTTGGAGCTCTTGTTGGGATGGACCTTCCTGTAAACCCGGAATCTCACGAAGGAGGGATTACAGAGCCGGTTGCACACTTTCTTGACCCTATGGTGGTGGATATCCGTCCTGCTCCTGGGTCAGAGAACTATTACTATTTTCAGTCAGCCACTGGGCAGGTTGCATTTTGTATTACGCCATCTCCAAGCATCCCGGGTTTTGACTCCCGTGAGACAAGCATTTTTCTGCCTATGATAGCGCGTCGGATGGTTGGTTTAATGCCGAGGCTGGCAAATATCAGAGTGAGGCGAACATGGCGGGGCCTATACCCGATGACGCCTGACGGATCTCCTGTTGTTGGATGGTCAGCTGAAATCAAGGGGTTTTTGTCTGCGGTTGGGATGTGTGGCCAGGGATTCATGCTTGGCCTGGCACTTGGAGAGCTTCTAGCCAGAATGATCACACAAGAGAGTCTTTCCCGGGAGGATCAGGAAGTGTTGGACATTCTATCCCCTTTACGTGAGTTCAAGGCTCAGGAAGCCTTAAAATAGAACTGTTATCCAAAATGAAAACCATAAAGGTTTTTTCAAAATGTTTCGTGTAACTGATAATCCTTACGGATAAAAACCATCATTAAATGATAATGAGGGCAAGGCTCTCGGCAATCATTGCCGGTTTTTTCTGCCCTTTTATTTCGACTGTATTCTCAAGGACTATCAGGATTTTGTGCCTACTTTTTTTGATGACATCTTTGAGTACAGCCCTGTTCCTGATTTTTGATCCCACTGGTACTGGATTTATAAACCTCACACGATTTAGACCGTAATTAAATGCCATCTTGATCCCATCGGGAAGAAACTTGTTCTGGAAGTTAAAATGGGACAGTAGAGAAAGAATCAGGTAGCCATGAGCTAGCGTTTTTTTGAAAGGGCTTTTCTTTGCCATTTCCTCATTGATGTGAATCCACTGCCTGTCTTCTGTGCACTCGGCAAAGGCATTTATTCTGTCCTGGGTAATTTTCATCCATTCTGATGTTCCGATTTCTTTATCTATCGATTCTTTGATTTGATCCAGGATCTGCGATTTTTTCATGATACATTTCTATTGTATTATAAAATTCTTCTGGAAAATAGCTAAAAAAAAGCATAAATTTTGTTTTGACATTAGGTTTTTACTGTGCTATAAATAATCATAGTGAGATTTGGAGAAAGAATAAGTGTGTAAGAAATATTTTCCTTCCAATATTATTTATAACCCAACGAGAACAATTTAGTATCTATCAAGTGTTAACTCAGAAATATTAATACCCGCCATGAACAGAATCAAAAAGTTTGATAGATTATTAAGGATTTTTATGTATATATTCCAAGAATGGAGTTTTATTGTAAAGAATGGCCTGGATGTATTTTCGGTTTTCAATCTGAAGAATTGTACCTTTTGTTTGAGCGCCGGCCAGAAACCTGGGCCAGGGAAAGTTTTATAGGAGGTTAGTGTTTTGGCTAAAGGAACAGTAAAATGGTTTAGTGAGCAGAAAGGATATGGTTTTATTGAACAGGAAGATGGTAAAGATATCTTTGTTCATTATTCATCTATCAATTCGGCTGGATTTAAGACGCTTTCTGAAGGCGACCAGGTAACGTATGATGTTGAAGATGGAGAGAGAGGCCCTGTCGCCAAGAATGTAGTTAAAGCATAGAAAGTTTTATTCGCTTGCAATGTAATTGGATGTCCTGTGAGTTAATATAAGGAATATCCTCTTTCTTAACGGTTTTTCGAGAATAATACAAGGTATATTAGAACCTTTGTTTATTTTGAAATTCTAACGCATCGGGAAGTTCCCAAAAAAAAGGCACAGGGTGTCTTTTTATCCGAAAAAATATCCCGGGTACTTTTCTGCCATTTTTTAATTGAAAACTAATAATCCATACAATTAAATTTTCCTGCATAATATATGGAATTTTAAGAAAAACCTGCTTCTTGTTTTGTTTCAAGCGAAATTTTCTTCGGGTTTTGCTTGACGCTGTCATGCATTCTGAGATAATTTGAAGACTAGATAAACGCATCAGAGGAGGGAAGTATGAAAATAAGCAGAGTTGAAGAGATGAGAAATCTTGATAATAGTGCAATAGAAAATTTCGGAATTACTCAGGAATTGCTTATGGAGAATGCTGGTCAGGCTGCCTATTTTGTCACGTTAAAAGAGCTGGGTGTGAAACATAGAAAATTTGTCGTGTTTTGTGGAACAGGAAACAACGGAGGTGATGGTTTTGTTGTAGCTCGCAAGATATATTCTATGGGAGGAGAGGTTGTAGTTTATATTTTGGGTGATGTCAAAAATTTTCGTGGTGCGGCTAAGCAAAACTATAAAATTGTATCTATGCTGCCCATAGGGATAAGAAATGTCGAGTCCTTAGAATCTTTGAAGAGTGAAATTTTGCATTGCGATGTTATTGTGGATGCGATATTTGGAACAGGTTTAAAAAGGAAGGTAGAAGGACTTCATAAGGATGTTATTAAGTTGATTAATCAGAGCGGCAAGAAAGTCCTGAGCATAGATATTCCATCTGGAATAAATGGAAACACAGGAAAAGTGATGGGGGTTGCAGTTAGGTCTGATTATACGGTTTCCTTTGGTCTTCCGAAGATAGGAAATGTGCTCTACCCAGGATTCGAAAACTGCGGGAAACTTTATGTCTCGCATATTTCTTTTCCTCCATCGTTTTATAATAGGGATTCTATCAAGATAGAAATGAACATTCCTGCCAGACTTCCTGAAAGAGATAGAAATGCCCACAAAGGGGATTTGGGGGATGTGCTTTTTATCGCAGGAGCGAGGAGTTATTTTGGAGCCCCTTACTTCTCTGCAATGTCTTTTTTAAAGGCAGGTGGTGGGTATTCCCGTCTTGCAGCTCCGTCCTCTATCACTCCTTATATAGCCAGTAAAGCCAGCGAAATTGTCTTTGTCCCGCAGGAAGAAACGTCTTCCGGTAGTATTGCTTTAAAGAATATAGACAGACTTTTAGAACTCTCTGAGCTAGTGAATATGGTTGTAATGGGGCCAGGCCTATCGCTTAATGATGGGACGCAGGAGCTTGTAAGGTGCCTGACAAAAGATATAAAAAAGCCGCTTCTAATCGATGGTGACGGGATCACAGCTCTAGTCGGAACTCCGGAAATAATGATGGAAAGACAAAAACCTACAGTAATTACTCCCCATCTTGGTGAGATGTCCAGAATAACAGGTCTATCAGTAGAAGAAATCGATGAAAACAAGATTGATATACTCCAGGAACAAGCAAAAAAGTTGAATTCGATTATTGTGTTAAAAGGAGCTCATTCTTTAACCTGTTATCCGGATGAAAGGATTTTTATCAATATGAGTGGGAATCCAGGTATGGCCACAGCAGGTTCCGGGGATGTGCTTACAGGTGCGATAGCTGCTATGTTTGGCCTGGGATTGTCGTTCGGAGATGCTGTGAGAACGGGCGTGTTCATTCATGGATTTTCCGGAGACCTAGCAGCAATCGATAAAGGAGAAGACGGCATAACGGCACAGAATATCATGGATTTTCTTCCTCCTGCTTTAAAAGTCTATAGAGAAGAATATGATAACATTGTAAAAGATTTTTATAATGGTATTTTTGTCATTTAGTGAAGATAGAAGATTTAGATATTGTTAGAAAGAAAGCATAAGACAAAGAAGTTATTAGTATCCTTTGGGGAATGATTATAGCTGGTTTTATTTTATATAATTTATCTTATCTGCAATTTTTTTTGAATAATTTATGTTAAGAATAAGAAGATGAAAGCATGGATTTTGGAGAAACAGGCAAAGATTGAAGAAAGACCTCTGAAACTTGTGAATATTCCGGAACCACATGCGATTAACAGCCAGATAAGGTTAAAAATTATCTCATGTGGTATATGCAGGACAGATATCCATATTGCCGAAGGGGATTTACCTTTAAAGAAGACTCCTCTGGTCTTAGGACATGAGATCGTGGGAATAGTTGATGAAGTTGGTAGAAATGTGAAAAGGTTTAAAACCGGAGATATGGTTGGTATATCTTGGCTAAATAAAACATGTGGAGAATGTAAGTACTGTCTTTCCGGGCGAGAAAATTACTGTCACGATTTTAAATGCACAGGATGGGATGTAGACGGTGGGTTTGCAGAATATATAACTATTGAAGAGGATTTTGCTCTGTCCTTGAAAGATATGGATATGGAAGCAGAAGATATTGCTCCTCTCATGTGTCCTGGTATTGCTGGATACTGCGCATTTAAACTAACAGGAGCAAAAAGAGGCGACCGCCTTGGCCTTTATGGTTTTGGCCCTACGGCTTTTTATGTCTTAAAAGTTGCTGCTTCTATAGGTATCGATATATATGTCAGCACAAGGTCTCTCTATCACATCAAGGAGGCAGAGAAAAACGGGGCAGTGTGGGCTGGTAATGCATTGAAAAAGGAGATGCCGTGTATACTTGACTCAGCAATTGTTTTTCCACCGGCAGGCCATATGGTGGAAACAGCGCTTTCCCAGATAGAAATAGGCGGTGTGCTTGTGCTTGCTCCAGTAAGTATGTCAAAAATTGAAATAAAGAATTACTCTAAAAATTTATGGGGAAGAGATATTAGAACACTCTACAATGTGAATAAATCGGATGGAGAGGAGTTCTTAGAAATCGCTGGACGGACAGACATTAAAATGGGCAGACAGGTTTTTTCTTTCGAGCAATTACAGGATGCGATGATTCTTATAAAGAATGGGCAACTAAAAGAACCTAATGCACTTATAACTTTTGATTGAACATCCATTAAAATGAAGCCTGTATTTAAAATTATTTATTAAAAAATATATAATCTTGAATAATCTTGAAATATAATTTGCGTTATTAGAACTACTTATTATAGGAGGAAACATGAAACGGACATGTTTTGTTTTACTTTGTTTGGTATTTATTGGTGGAGTTTTTGTTCAGCATATAAATGCAGAGAAAAGAGAACTTATAGGAGCACGATATCCCGCCATTTCTCCAGATGGCAATCAGATTGCTTTTTCTTATATGGGAGACCTCTGGTTAGTCTCCTCAAAAGGTGGATGGGCAACACGTTTAACCGATCACGTAGCCTATGACCGGGAGCCAATATGGTCACAGGATGGGTTATGCTTGGCATTTACATCCAACCGGAAAGGGAACAATGACGTATATATCATCAAAGCCAAAGGTGGGAACCCGAAGCAGCTCACCTATCATAGCGGGGAAGATGTAGCTACAGGTTTCACTCAAGACGGCCAGTGGGTTCTTTTCCGATCCAACAGGGATTCTATGTGCAGTGTTTTTAAGATAAGCGTTAAAGGTGAAAACGCAATTCCTGTGCTGGATACTTACTGGAGCTGGCCTTATGATGCTAAAGTTTCTCCCTCCGGCAGCAGTTTTCTGTTTTCTCTGGGGATGGAAAATGGCTCATGGTGGCGGCGGGGTTATCAAGGAAGCAACAGTGCGAAAATTTGGATTAAAAAATTCTCCGATGAAAAAGCAGTATGTATTGTTGAGGATTCGAGCAATTGTTTCTGGCCCGATTGGAGCAGTGATGGGCAGAGGATCTATTTTGTGAGTGACAGAAGGTTTAAAAATAAAAACATCTGGTCTGTGGCGAAAGACGGATCAGATCTAAAACCTGTCACGCAATTCAATCAGAGTGATGTCAAATGGCTTTCTGTGGCTTCGAAGTCATCTGTTGCTGTCTATGAGCGAGAATTTGGTATCTGGATAACAGACCTAAATACAGGTGATTCTCACTGTGTGACTATAGAGGCGCCTGCAGAGACCAAGGATAATAGGTCATTTTTTATAGAAGGGGCCCTTGTGAGCGAATTTCGCCTGTCTCCTGACGGAAAGAAAATTGCCGCAGTTGTAAGAGGAGATATCTTTGTAATGTCTGTTGATGGTGGATATGCACGTAATATAACGAACAGCCCATGGCGTGAACGTGACATCGACTGGGACAAGGAAAGTATATCCCTTGTTTATGTTTCAGATGTGAATGCGAATCCAGATTTATTCATGATTTCTGCTCTTGGGAATGAAAAAGCCAGACGCCTGACAGAGACTGAAAATGACGAATTATTCCCCAGATTTTCTCCGGACGGTAAGTGGATTGCATACTACAGTGGAAAACGTGAGATACGCCTGATAAATGTTGAAAACAAAGAAGACATTCTGTTAATTGAAGATGATTTTGGCGGGCGGTTTGCAGATAATTTTGTCTGGTCTCCTGACAGCCGTTATCTTGCAGTTGTGGCTCCAAGAAACGGGAATCAGGAAATCTTTTGTATTAACATTGGTTCCAAAAAGAAATTTTGTATGTCCAATACAGCCTATGATGAAGGCGGCCCATTCTGGTCTACAGACGGGAAATTTATGCTTTTTTCTTCTAACCGATATGGGCACAGTTTTCCAGAATTTACTGGCAAGTGGGACCTGTATCAACTTTATCTTGAGCCGGAAAAACCGGAATTTGACGAGGATGAATTCGAGAAGATGTTTGATACAAAAGAGCAGGATCAAAAAGAGAAGATGGAAAAGAAAAAGGATGATACAAAAACAGTAGAAATCAAGTTAAAACTGGAAAATCTTGACCGTCAGACAAGCAAAGTAACCAACACTCTGGGAAACGATAGTGAGTATATCCTCTCGCCTGAAGATAACAGCACCATTTATTTTGTTTCAAACATTGATGGTAAATATCATCTCTGGAAGACAAGCTTGGAAAAGAAAAAGAAGGGTAAATATGAACCGTTTATGCCTAACATAACAAACCCCAGGGATCTTCAATGCGACAAGAAGGGTAAGTCACTTTACTATCTAAGCTCGGGAAGGATCGGATGTATTACACTAAATAATAAAAAGAACAAAAATATTTCGTTCAAGACTAAAATCGAGATTGATAAAACTGCAGATTACGAACAAATGCTTGGAGAGCTCTATTACACTTTGCTCCATTATTATTACGATCCCGATTTCCATCATATTAGCTGGAAGGACGTTTATGAGAAGTTCCGACCTGTTCTGCAGCAGGTACGTGAAGATAAGGATTTTTATGATTACGCAAACGAGATGATTGGCTATCTGAATTCTTCCCATACCGGCATGAGGCCGCCGAGGACGGGGAAAATTGAAGAACCAAGTGCTCATTTAGGAGCTGTATGGAAATTTAAGGACGGAAAGATTATTCTCAAAAGAATTATTGAAAATGGGCCGTTGTATGATAACCGCGACAAAATTGACAAAGGGGATGAGCTCATAGCCGTTGAGGGAAAGGCAGTCAATGCCGGCCAGAATATTTGGAAATCCCTGAATGGAAAGCTTGAAAAACGTATCAGGTTAACATTTAAAAACATAAAATCGCAGGAAGATCTTGAAGTTTTTCTCAAACCTATATCATCCGGGGCAGAAAACAGGCTTTTACTGGAAGAATGGATAAAAAGCCGCAGAAAAATTGTAAAAGAGAAGACAGATGACCAGGTAGCTTACATTTATATGCATGCCATGGGACGCGGGGACCTGGCGCGCTTTCTCAAAGAATTAGAGCGGGATGCTGTTCCCCGCAGGGGATTAATCTTGGATTTGCGCTTTAACTTTGGCGGAAATGTTCACGACAGGGTTCTCCAAGCCCTTACAAAACCTGTTTATGCTAAATGGCGCATGCGGGGTTTATCTGAGACGCCTCAGTCCACTTTCGGTTTTGCTGACAAACCAGTTGTTCTTATTACTAATGAAGTGACATTGAGTGATGGCGAAATGACAGCGAATGGATTCAAAACTTTAAAGAGAGGTCCTATTGTGGGCAATACGACATATGGATGGTTGATTTTTACAACGAGTGTAAGGCTGATGAATGGAGGATCTTTCAGGCTTCCCTGGTGGGGGTGTTTCACACTTGATGGAAAAGATCTTGAAACCAGTGGAGGTGTAAAGCCTGATGTTTTTGTCATAAATGATTTGAACCATGAACTCAATGGACAGGATCCACAGTTGGAAAAAGCGATTGGAAAGATCTTGGAATTAATAAGTGTTAAGAAATAATAATTAAAGCAAACAAATGAAAAAGATAGCTATTTTGACTTCAGGTGGTGATGCTCCGGGAATGAACTGTGCCATAAGGAGTGTAGTTAGATTCGGATATCATGAAGATCTTACAGTTATTGGTGTTGTCTGTGGATTCATGGGATTAATAGAAAAGAAATTTAAGAACCTTGGGCCGCGTGATGTCAGCAATATAATTTCTCTGGGTGGGACTGTGTTGAAGACAGCTCGTTGTGATGCTTTTTTAAAAAAAGAATACAGAGAGATAGCATATAAAAATTTATGTAGTAAGGAGATCGATGGCCTTATTGTAATTGGAGGAAACGGGTCTTTCCAGGGAGCTTTGGTATTTCATAATGAATTCGGAGTCCCTATCATTGGAATTCCAGCCACAATTGATAATGATATCAATGGTACCCAGAGAACATTGGGTTTTGATACTGCTTTAAACACTGCAATGGATGCTATTGATAAAATAAAGGATACTTCCTCAAGTATGGACAGGATATTTCTAATAGAAGTGATGGGAAGGAATTCTGGGTCTATTGCTGTGCATTCTGCTTTGTCCGGAGGTGCCGAGGATGTTCTTATTCCTGGTGAAAAAATAGAGATAAAAAGCCTAATGAAAAAAATCGAAGAAGGTAGAAGAACAGGGAAAAAGAGCTGGATCATTATTGTTGCAGAAGGTGCATGTTTGGTAAAAAAGATTGAAAAAGAACTGAAAACTTACGTGAAAGATGTAAGGACAACAGTAATCGGCCATATCCAAAGAGGAGGCAGTCCAAGTGCTTTTGACAGGTTTTTAGGTGCTCTTATGGGGGAAAGAGCTGTTGATGCACTTATTCATGGGAGATCTCTTCATGCGGTTGGCTGGGTAAATGAGGAAATAGTTGTTTATCCTCTAGAAAAAGCTTTAAAACCGAAGATTGAAGATTTTTCATCGTATATTGAGTTAATTCAAATCTTAACTTAACGTAGGTTATTCATAAAAATTGCTGATAGAATTAATATAATACCAACTAGCAAATGGATTTGAGGGGATGGAGGAAGCGACATTAAAAGATTTAGCCTTTATGAGTCGATCT
>CAZYMU010000027.1:0-36840 GCA_964648465.1 uncultured Eubacteriales bacterium
TCGTGGTGAAGGACCACAACTTCATGTGCTGTGCCTTGCATCTGCGGCAAGCTTGGCTCGTGAATAATCCACGTTCTCCTGAATTATTCATAAAAATGACGTTAAAAATCTTAGTGGAGCACAGACATGCCCTCAAATTCATATTATCTTAATAATCTATCATAGACATTTTAGCCTTAACAGACAATATTCCCATTAGATAATTGAAATTTTTAATATTTAATGCTATAAATCATTGAGAGGAAAAAAGTTGAAAACCGAATCTTTAAGAGAGAAAGATACTAATATTCTGAATTTATTAGTAGAGAACTATCTGAAAATTGGAAGCCATATAAGTTCAGGTTTTATTGTTAAAAAAACCAAAATGTCTATCTCATCTGCTACAGTAAGAAATATAATGTCCAAGTTAGAGAATCACGGCTTCCTTTATCAACCTCATACATCTGCAGGCCGTATCCCAACTGATAAAGGTTTAAGGTTCTATGTCAACAGTTTATTAAAAGAAGCCTTTTACAGTCGTGAATATGTAAACCTTCCTTTAGAAGATTTTTGTCTTGATAAAGGAGACTTCAATTCTCTTCTTATAAAGTTTTCAAAAGTACTATCAGATTATTCAGATAATATAGGATTTGTAATTTCTCCAAGGATTTCCAAGATAAATTTTAGCCATATAAAGTTTGTAAAAATATCTGAAGTGAAAATACTTATCATTTTAGTCGCTTTATCTAATTTCGTATTAACTGAATCTGTTGAAACGAAAGAATATTTCACTCAAGTTGAACTTGATAGAGCTTCTCGTTATATCAATGAAAATTTTGGAGGAAGAAACCTTGTTTTTATCCGTGATTATATTCTTAAAGAAGTCCCCAAATTCAAGATAAGATATGAAGATTTGATTAGTAAATTGACAATACTTTTAAAAGCTTATTTTTTTCAGGAAAAGAGAGAAAACAAAATATTTTTACAGGGTACTGCAAAACTGTTAGAAAAACCTGATTTATTTGATATGGAAAGGTTGAAATTTCTTTTTCAAAGCCTGGAGGAAAAGGCTAAACTTGCAAAGCTCCTTTCTGATTTTATAAGCCTTGAGAGGGTAAAAGTACTCATAGGGTCTGAATTGAATCTTCCCAATGTTTCAAGCTGTTCCCTTATTCTTTCTCATTATGGATATGACCGTCAGGTATTAGGTTCCTTAGGTATAATAGGGCCAAAAAGAATTCCTTATAAAAAAATTATTCCTGTAGTGGATTTCGTAGCAAAAAAACTGAGCCAGGCTATCAGTTATGACAACTAGGGAGGAGAAAATGTCAAAAAAAATTGGAACAGAGCCAGAATTAAATGACCAAGAACATAAAATAGAAATAGAATATATAATCAATAAAAAAAAGCAAATAAAAGATAAACATGATGATATAAAAACATATGGAATCAAACTGAGAAAAAAGGAAAAAGAAATAAAAAATCTTAGAAAAGAAAATGCAGAACTAAAAGAAGAATATTTAAGGCAATTAGCCGAGAAAGATAATCTTAGAAAGAGGCTTGAAAGAGAAAAAAATGAATTTTACCAGTATGCTCTTTCTGAATTTTTAAGTGATCTTATTGTTGTGCTAGATAATTTTGAGAGAGCTTTGGAGACTGAGGATCAAAATGATAGTAAAAGTTACCAGGAAGGAATAAAGATGATCTATAAACAGTATCAAGATGTACTCATAAAACAGGGAGTAACATATATAGATACGAAAGATAAAAAATTTGACCCGAATCTGCATCAAGCTTTTGTTACTGAAGAATCCGAGGATGTTGAAGAGATCCAAATAAGTGAAGAACTTCAACGGGGATATACACTACATGACAGGCTCTTACGTCCGAGTCTGGTTAAAGTCATTATTCCAAAAAAAGAGAAATAATTATGAAGCATGTTATTGGTATTGATCTAGGAACTACTTATTCTTGTATGGCCTATTTGGAAGGAAAAGAACCAAGAGTTATACATAATATTGAAGGAATGCAGGTAACTCCATCTGTTGTAAGTTTTACAAGCAAGGGAGAAAGGTTAATCGGCAACTTAGCCTCAAGGCAAGCAATTACAAATCCTGAAAATACAATTACTTCTATTAAAAGGTTCATGGGGAAAAAATTCCTGTCAAAAGATGTTCAAGAATCATTAAAAAGAATTCCCTATAAGTTAAAAGAGGCTCCTAATGGTGATGTAATAGTTGAAATTGATTCTAAAGTGATAACTCCTCAAGAGATCTCTGCTATGATTCTTGGGTATATGAAGAAATGTGCTGAATCATACTTTGGAGAAAAAGTAAATAAAGCTGTAATCACAGTTCCGGCACATTTTAATGACAACCAGAGGCAAGCTACAAAAGATGCTGCCAGAATTTCAGGCCTCGAAATATTGCGGGTTATTAACGAGCCAACTGCTGCAAGCTTGGCTTATGGCTTTAATGAGAAAAAAAACAGCATTGTAGCTGTATATGATATGGGAGGGGGAACTTTTGATATAACATTGATGGAAGTAAATAGCGGCATTTTCAATGTACTAGCAACGAATGGTAATTCCTATCTTGGAGGGGATGATTTTGATACACGCATCGTGGAGTGGCTTATAGATGAATTTAAAAAGGAAAATGGTGTTGACCTTTCAGAAGATAAATTAGCACTACAGAGAATAAAAGAAGCGGCAGAAAAGGCTAAACGCGAACTCTCTTTTACTCTTGAAACTGAAATTCACCTTCCCTTTATTTGTTCCTATAAATCCAGCTCAAAACATATAAGAAAGAAGATGACAAGAAGATTACTCGAAGAATTAACAGGAGATTTTGTTGAAAAAACTATACCTTACATTGAGCAAGCACTATACGATGCTAAAATAGAACCTGCGCAAATCGATGAAACAATTCTAGTCGGTGGACAAACTCGTATGCCCTTGATAAAAAGGATGATAACAGATTTTTTTAGGAAAGAACCTGTTGAGCATTTGAATCCTGACGAGATTGTGGCTATGGGAGCCTCTATTCAATCAGCCGTTTTGCAAGGTAAAATGTCCGATCTTGTTGTTCTTCTTGATGTAACCTCTATTTCTTTGGGCATTGAAACGGAAAATGAAAACTTTGTCAAAATTATTGAAAAAAATAGCACTATTCCTACAAAAAAAACAATGGCATTTACGACAGTTGAGAATGATCAAAGGAGAGTGAGAATACATGTTCTCCAGGGTGAAAGTGAAAAAGCAGCCGAGAACATATCCTTAGCGGTATTTAGCCTTGTAGGAATAGAAGCAGCTCCTGCCGGCATGCCAAAGATTGATGTTACTTTTGAAATAGATACTGATGGAATAGTTAAAGTTTCAGCCAAAGATATCGCTACTGGTAGAGAACAAGGAATTGAAGTAAGACCTTCTTCTGGTCTTACTAAAGAGGAAATAGATAATATTATAAAGACACAAAAGAAGGAATCTGGGGTAGAGAAGGATGACAAAACAGGACTATTATGAAGTTTTAGGTGTATCTCGTGATTCTTCTTCCGAAGAAATAAAAAGAGCCTATCGTCAAATGGCTCTAAAATATCATCCTGATAAAAATCCAGGTAAAAAAGATGCAGAAGAAAAATTTAAGATTGCGGCCGAAGCATACAGCGTTCTCATTGATCATAATAAAAGATCTATTTATGACCAATTTGGTTATGAAGGTTTGCGAGGAGAAGGATTTAGCGGATTTTCTGGATTTAATTCATCAATTTTTGAAGATTTCGAAGATATCCTAGGAAATTTTTTTAATTTTGGATTCGGGAATTTCTTTGGAACACGTCAGAAAAGAAATTCATATTATCCTAGTAGAGGAAGAGACCTCACTTTAGAACTTGAAGTATCATTGGAAGAAGCAGCCTTTGGGGTGGAAAAAGAAATCAAACTTAACCGGATTGAACTGTGCCCTGTATGTAAAGGTTCAAAAATGCAGCCTGGCACACAGAAATCTGTATGTAGCCAATGCCAGGGAAGAGGACAGGTCCGATATCAACAGGGCTTTTTTACCGTTTCTCGCACTTGTTCATATTGTAGAGGAACTGGAGAAATAATTACTTCTCCCTGTGAGGAATGCAAAGGTTCCGGTAAAATAAAAAAAAAGAAAACACTAAAGATTAAGATACCAGCAGGAGTTGATAATGGTATTAGGCTTAGAATGGAAGGGGAAGGGGAAGCTGGAGATAGAGGTGCATCAAGAGGCGATCTTTATATTTCTATTCGAGTAAAAAAACACGAGTTGTTTGAAAGAGAAAATAGTAATCTATTCTGTCAGGTTTCTATATCTTTTGCAAAGGCAATTTTGGGAACAACTTTGGAAATTCCAACTTTTGAAGGAAAAGAAACTTTGAAAATTGCTTCAAGTACTCAAACGGGAAAAGTTTACAATTTAAAAGGGAAAGGGATGAAAAACCTTCATAACAATAGAAAGGGAGATTTATTTGTTAAAGTCGATGTTAGGACGCCAGAGAATTTAACAAAAGAACAAAAAGAAATTATTAAACAGTTTGCTAAGTCCAGAGGTGAAAATTTGGAAAGAGCAGAACATAATATTGTCAGCAAGGTGAAAAATATTTTCCATTAGAGAGGAGCGCAGCTAATGTTTCTCAAAGGCCAGAAGGTCGGTAAATATCATATTTTACAACTACTTGGGAGTGGTGGTTTTGGCTCTGTTTTCTTGGCTAAAAATACATGGCTTAACGTCCAAGTAGCGATTAAAGTACCCCACAAACAGTCAACAGAGCTTTTTAAACTTCTTAAAGAACCGAGGCTTCAAGCAGCTTTGGACCATCCAAATATTGTCCGCATGATTTCTGCTGAGAAAGTAAACAAGATCTTTTTCATGGTTATGGAATATGTTAAGGGAGAAACATTGGAAAAGATTTTAGAGCGTGAGAAAGCATTGGATTGTAAGAATTCAATTGAGTATGTTATACAGATTGCCAGTGCTGTTAGTCATGCTCATGAAAATAAGATTGTCCATAGAGATTTAAGACCGTCTAATATAATTATCTCAAATGAGGGAATACTTAAAATTACTGATTTTGGGACATCGGTTTGGCTGAATAATATGCCTTATGCATCGACTAGAATTGGATCTCCTCCGTATATGGCGCCTGAACAATTTTTAGGAAAAGCAACATTTAAATCTGACATCTATTCCATAGGGTGTATATTTTACGAGTTAATTATCGGAAGGCCTCCTATATTTGACCCAGATCCATTTAAAATATTGGAGAAGGCAAAAGATGGGAAAATTACACCCCCCCGCTTGAAAAACAATAAAATTCCTAAAGATATCAATAAAATTATAATGAAATGTCTTTCTCCAAAAATTGAAGAAAGATACCAGAAAGCCTCAGAAATCGTGAAAGAACTAACAAAATTCAAAGGTAAAGATGCTGATAAATCAGAACTGGATGATATATTAGGAAGAATAAGAGCAAGGGAAAGAATAAATAAAAAGCTATGTTGGAACTGTAGAAAGCCCTTGCCTATTAGAGCTAAGAAATGTCCTCACTGCGGAGCAATAATCTGAAATCATAACCTATTTATATTGTGATGATGCAATTTTAGAAAATCTATACTAATAAATAAAAGCAATAAGGGAATGGAATCAAAAATGATGTAATTTGACTTCAATGAACAATTTAGATAAGATTACTTGCTGCATTAAAATACCTTCGAAAAATGATAATATTAATACATTGGAATTTATCATCCTGGTTTAGTAAGCAATATAATTAAAAATAGGAGTTTTGAATGAGCACTTTTAATGAAAATAGTAAAGTTTGGATGAATGGAAAATTAGTACCATGGAAAGAGGCTAATATTCATATTGCTTCTCATGTTGTCCACTATGGAAGTTCCATTTTTGAAGGATTCAGAGCGTATGAAAATCCTCATGGGATAGCAATTCTTCGACTTCAAACACATATAAAAAGGTTATTTAATTCATGTAAGATATATCGCATGGAAATTCCTTACACTGAGGAAGAAATCAATCAGGCTGTTATAAATACAATTAGAGTGAATAAACTCAAATCTTGCTATATCAGACCTGTAGTATACAGAGGCTATGGAACATTGGGAGTCGATCCTTTCCCAAATCCTGTTGACTGTGCAATTTTAGCCTGGAAGTGGGGGAAATATCTTGGCGATGAAGCATTGGAAAATGGTGTTGATGTAAGAATATCTTCCTGGCAAAGGATGGCACCAAATACTTTTCCTGCATTAGCAAAGTCAGGCGCTAATTATATGAACTCTCAGCTTATTAAAATGGAGGCAATATTAGATGGATATATTGAGGGAATCGCTCTAAATGTTAGAGGACATATAAGTGAAGGAAGCGGAGAGAATATTTTTCTAGTAGTCGATAATGTCTTGTATACTCCACCATTATCTTCTTCTGTGTTGCCAGGAATAACAAGGAATTGTGTAATGCAGATAGCTAAAGATATAGGGATTCCTGTATCTGAAGAGACTATTCCAAGGGAAATGCTTTATATTGTAGATGAAGTGTTTTTCACAGGTTCGGCGGCTGAGATTACTCCTATTCGATCGGTTGATAAAATTTCTATTGGAAATGGAAAGAGGGGACCAATAACAAAAAAGCTTCAGAATGAATTTTTTGGATATATTAATGGTGATAAGGAAGATAAATATAACTGGTTGACATATGTATAAAATAAAAATTAAAAAAATCAAATTTAATTTATTTGAAAGGGGGCAAGATGGAAATAAATGAGCTTTTAAAAATAGCTATTGAAAGCGAAGCTTCCGACTTACATCTTAAAGCCGGAAATTTTCCTGTAATTCGCGTTCATGGAGCTCTGCAGCCTTTAACCACATTCCCAAGGTTATCAACAGAAGATACTTTTGAATTGGCGGATCAGATTACGAATGATTCCCAGAAGGAGACATTAAGAAATGATCTCGATATAGATTTAGCTTACAGTCTTGCAGGTTTCGGAAGATTCAGAGGAAGTATTTATCACCAGAGAGGAACATTGGCCATATCTTTGAGAATTATTCCATTAGAAGTGATTTCCATAAGAGAATTGCTACTTCCTGAAGTTCTGGAGAGTATTGCGATGGAACAGAGAGGCCTTGTTGTTGTAACGGGGACAACTGGTTCAGGTAAAACAACAACTCTTGCAGCAATGATCGATCACATCAATATTCATCAAAGGCAAAATATCATTACTATTGAAGATCCAATAGAATATCTTCACCGCGATAAAAAGAGCACTATCAGCCAGAGGGAAGTAGGTCTTGATGTAACGGATTTTGCAAGAGGTCTTAGAGCATCCTTAAGAGAAGATCCAGATATTATTCTAGTTGGAGAAATGAGGGACAGAGATACGATTGAGACAGCTCTTCTGGCAGCCGAGACCGGGCATTTGGTCTTGAGTACTCTTCACACACTAGATGCACCTGAAACAATAAACCGTATTATCTCGGTTTTTGCTCCTCATCACCAGAGACAGGTTCGATTTCAGCTCTCTTCTATCATGAAGGCTGTAATTTCCATGAGACTCATTCCAAAAAAGGACGGCCAAGGAAGAGTACCGGCTGTTGAGATTATGATAAATACGCCATATGTCGCAGAATGTATTCGTGATAGAGAAAAGACTAGCCTTATAAGGGATGCAATTGCATCAGGTATTTCTCAGTATCATATGCAGACTTTTGACCAATCAATTTATCACCTTTATAAAGAAGGTTTTATCTCTTACGAACAGGGGATGCGATATTCATCAAGTCCTGATAATTTCAAATTGAGAGTTATGGGAATTCGGTCAACATTGGATGTTGCCATTGATGATATGGAAAAAGAGATGGGTAGTACTAAGAGAAAGAAAAAAGTCGAGGAAGAAGAACAAGAAGAAGAATAGATGGAAGCCCAGAAAATCAGAGAATTATTTCTCGATTTTTTCGAAAAGAAAAATCATAAAATCGTCAAAAGTTCTTCTCTATACCCAAAAGATGACCAATCTCTTCTATTTACGAATGCAGGGATGAATCAATTTAAAAACATTTTTCTTGGACTTGAAAAAAGAAGTTACACAAGATCGGCTTCAGTTCAAAAATGTCTGCGTGTAAGTGGAAAACATAATGACCTGGAACAAGTTGGAAAAACTAATAAACATCATACTTTTTTTGAGATGTTGGGAAATTTTTCTTTTGGAGATTATTTTAAAAAGGCAGCCATTGAATATGCATGGCAACTTGTTACAGAAGTTTTCAAAATGGAGAAAGATGCACTTTATATTACTGTCTATAATGATGATGATGAAGCCTTCCAGATATGGAGTGAGAGTATAGGAATTTCCGAGGACAGGATATTTCGATTCGGGAAGAAAGACAATTACTGGGCTATGGGAGAAACAGGCCCATGCGGACCATGTTCCGAAATACATTACGACCTTGGGCAAGAAATCCAAGAAGGAGATCCGTACAGCTTAATAGAAGCTGGAAGTGACAGATTCTTAGAATTGTGGAACCTGGTGTTCATGCAGTATTATCAAGATGAAAAAGGACAAATTCATTCTCTGCCTTCTCCCTCTATTGATACAGGAATGGGACTTGAAAGAGTAGCTGCTATACTTCAAGGCAAAAAAAATAATTATGATACTGATTTATTTCTCCCTTTAATCGAAACTATAAGCAATATTTGCAGTCTCGAATATCCTTCAAATGATGATAATAATATATCCATGAGGATAATTGCTGACCACATAAGGGCAATTTCTTTTTTATTAAGTGATGGTATTATGCCATCAAATGATGGCCGCGGATATGTTTTAAGAAGACTTATCCGTCGTGCATTTCGGCAAGGGAATGTATTAGGAATACACGAACCTTTTCTATACAAACTGGTTGGTGTAGTGAGCGATATTATGAAGGATGCCTATCCTGAATTACTTTCCTCTTCAAATTATGTCTCTAAGATTTGCCTTTCTGAAGAAAAACGTTTTTCGCTTGCTCTTTCTTCTGGAATTCTTACTTTTAACAAATATATGGCAGACGCTAAGGGATCTGATAAACGGATCATTCCTGGAACAAAATTGTTTAAGTTATATGATACTTATGGCTTTCCTCTTGACCTATCACAGGAATTGGCAGAAGAGGAAAATATAGGGGTGGATAGAGAAGGGTTTTTTAAAGAGATGGATAAACAACGACAGCGAGCGCGTCTATCCTGGAAAGGAGAAACTAAACAGAAAGGGATAAAAACTTATGGGGAATTAAAAAATCTTATTATTAGATATCTTGGATATGAAGAGGTGAGGGTGCATGAGGCTTCTGTATTAGCCATGTTAAAAGAAGGAAAACATGTAAATGAGCTTAAAAATGGAGAGTCAGGGGAAGTGTTCCTAAACAAAACTCCTTTTTATGCAGAAGCTGGGGGCCAGGTTGGTGATTCAGGAATTTTAAAAAATCCGCATTTTTCTGCATTAGTGGAAACTACCTATTATCCAATCCCAAAAATAATTTCTCATAAAGTAAAGGTTATCTCAGGAATGCTTAAAATCCAAGATGCTGTTGAAGCTTTAGTTGATGTCCATAAGAAAAAGGCAATAAGTAGGAATCATACTGCTACTCATCTTCTTCATGCTTCGTTAAGACAGATCCTAGGTGATCACATTAAACAAGCAGGATCTCTTGTATCTGCAGAAAGATTTAGATTCGATTTCACCCATTTTTCCTCATTAAACAATTCAGAATTGAGGCAGGTTGAATTTCTGGTCAATGAAAAAATAAGAGAGAACATTAAAGTAAAAACCAGAATAGTTTCCTTGGAAAAAGGGATTAAAGAAGGGGCTATTGCCATTTTTGAGGAAAAATATGAAGAAAAAGTGAGAATGGTTACCATTGATGGCTTTAGTAAAGAGCTTTGCGGTGGAGTCCATGTACATAATACAGGAGAAATTGGCCTGTTTAAAATCATATCTGAAACAAGTGTAGCTGCAGGGATGAGAAGAATCGAAGCAGTAACAGGAGAAGAAGCCTTAAAGTATATACAAGAGACCCATGAGCTGTTGTTAGAAATCCAAAATGTTTTAAATTCCCCACGTGAAAATCTTATTATACAAATTGGGAAATTGATGAAGTCATTAAAACAAAATGAAAAAGAGTCCAAATCACTCAGGCAAAAACTTGCAAATTTCAAGTATGGCAAAAAAGACAGCCATATCCAGAAGATCAATGGAATTTCTGTTATTATCCAAAAAGTTGAAGGATTGAATGATAAAGATATCAGAGAACTAGCTGATTCTCTTAAACAAAAAATTGGTTCGGGGATAATTATATTAGGAGCTGCTGTAGGGGAAAAGGCATTTTTAGTATCGGCAGTTACAAAAGATCTTACTATGCGTATAAAAGCAGATGACATCATCAAGAGAATTGCACCGATGGTAGGTGGTGGAGGAGGAGGCAGACCAGATTTTGCCCAGGCTGGAGGAGAAAAAATTAAAAGCTTGAATCAAACACTGAAAAAATGTTCATCTATTCTGGAAGAAATGATAAAATAGGGTATAAAAATCACCCTTAAAGGGGATTGTGTTTATTTTAAAAATTTGGCATTATATATTTAATTTTCAGTAGAAAAAATAGAGGACAATAGAAAAAATAGAGAACAATGGCATCGGGATTTATTATCACTAAAAAAATTAAAGTAATAATTGCTATATTTCTATTTATATTGTTTTATTCAGGAATAGAAGCCAAAGCTCAGATTAAAAGAGATGGTGGATACAATGAAATCATAAAAACAATAGCTGATAAACATGGTGTAGAAGCACCTCTGATTCATTCTATAATCAAAGCAGAATCAAATTACAACACAAATGCATTATCTCCTAAAGGAGCGGTTGGATTAATGCAGCTAATGCCTGAAACTGCACGGAAATACGGAGTAACAAATCCATATAATCCCGAAGATAATATTGAAGGAGGAGTAAAATATCTTAAGGATTTAATTAAAGTCTACTCAGGAAAGACAGAACTAGTTCTTGCGGCTTATAATGCCGGTCAGGAAGCTATAAAGAAGTATGGTGGCATTCCCCCCTATCCTGAGACAAGAAATTATATTGAAAAAGTGAAAAATTATGGATACAGGAAATCATTTATAAGGCACAGAACAAAAATATATACATATTATGACAAATCAGGGAGGGCAGTTTTTACAAACAACCGGTATCTCTATTTGATGAACAAAAAAGATGATTAGAACCAGAGGGAATAATTCCTAACGATGTTTTCGGATTTAGGATTGACTATTATCTGTGTTCAGCATTATCTGTGTTTTTTGGAACATCAATGACTCCTTGATCGTTTTGAGATGCTTTTTTCTTAAAAACAGAGATCCCAATTATTCCTCCGAGTGCTCCCAATACTGAAAAAATAACTACAGAAATCACGAATCCAAGCATTAACATTGGAATTGATTTTTCAATTCCGCCTCTCTCAAGTAAGTTTTCCCAACCTTTGGGCATTTCTTCAGCATAGTCAGCAAGTTTCTCCATGATGCTTCGAGTAAACTCACTGCTCATAGCACTGAAAGGAATGCTGACAATAAAATCAACAACAGCTGCTATTATTCCAGTAAAAACACCTACTATAGCTCCGTCCCCTGCACTTAATGCAACGGAAGAGTCTTTAGATAGTAAATAGGCGGACAGTATGGCTCCGCCAATGATCCATATGCAGCATAGACAGTTAATAAAAGGGACACCTGATAAGATTCCTGCTACAGCTCCGCCTATCAGGGCTGGCATAAACATTCTAGGTTTTTGATCAATCATTGTTCCTCCTTCTCAGGTGGTTTCTCCTATTTTATTTTGTTTTGTGTTTGAATTTCAAGATATATTTTTACAGGCAAGATATCAGATTTCCGGATTTTTCATTTTGTTAATAAAATAGTCAGACAATCCAGCAATAAAGAAAAAAGGAAGAATAATTCCCCAAATTAATCCAGTTATGAATCTCAGCCAGCCAGGAGTCATCCATAAATGAAAAACATTGCCTATTTTATCGGCAACAATCGGCAGAGACATTAGTATAAATGTTTTTATTCTAGGTAATGAAATTTTAGAAAAACCTTTCAAAAAAGGATAAAATACAGTGCCTGTCAAAAACCCGAAATATACACCAAGACAACGGGCACACACAGCAAGAGGATATCCATACACATAAAAACATCGAGAAGGGATTTGATGGCAAATAAGGGAAAAAACAGCATAAATCAATCTATTCCATTCTGATGTCTGACTTTTAAGGTAAGGAGCAAAAAATATTGCTGCTATCCATAGTAAAATTCCAGCTAATGTGCCAAAATATACAAAAATTATTTTATTTATTGCTTTCATTTTATATCCGTATTAGGCTAATCAATACAATATACTTTGTCAAAAAGAGAAGTGTTGACAGAATAGTTAGCAAAGTGTACATTTATCCCTGAAAAATTAGTTATTAGCTACAGATATATTAAGAGGAGATGAGAATGAAAAATAACAAAAAAATTGGGGTTATTTTTTTTCTTGTTGTATTGCTTCTTCCGTTCTCATTAATATTTCCACAATCCGAAGAAGCTTTGAAAGTTTTAGAAAAAAACAAAAATAGTGTAGTTTCTTTTGTTTCCTTGGGGGAAGATAAAGAAGTAATATGCAGGGGGACAGGATTTGTTATAGGCAATGGGATTATGGCAACAAACTATCATTTAGTCAGTCAAGCCAAAAACGTTGAAGGGATAAATTTCAAAGGGAAAAAGGTTAAAGTTGAAGGGATTATCACTGTCGATAAAAATTTAGATATTGCGCTTTTAAAAATTAAAAGCAAGGCGCTTTCTCTCCCTTTTAGCGAGTCAGATGAGTTTGAAACGGGAAAGAATATTTTTACTATTGGAGGAAACGAATCAGGAGAGATCAAAGTTGTTGATGGTACAATGGGAGGACTTTTAGAATATGCTCCTAATCAAAAAATTATCGATACAACCTTAAATCCACCAGATAGTTTTAGTGGAGGTCCTGTTCTTGATTCAAACGGGCAGGCCTTAGGTATGATTGTTTTCCTGGATAGAGTAGAAAAATTCGTCTTTCCTATTAGAGTATTGATGGGTTTACAGAAAAGCGGCACAGTGACCAAGTTTAAGAATTGGGAGCAAGAAGATTATTTTTCAACTCTGGAAGGGGCTTCCTTTGCAGGAAAGATATATTATACATTGGACAACACTGGCAAGTCTGAAAAATATTTGAAGAAAGTCATAGAACAAAAACCTAAAGATATCAATATATACATCCTTTTAGCTTCTATTAATGTTAAGCAAAGGTATTATTCTGCAGCAGTCACTAACTATAAAAAAATAATTGAGTTAGACCCTAATATGGACAGTGCTTATTTTGGCCTTGGTATAGTGTATATAAAGATGATGAAATGGGAAAATGCAATCCAACAATTAGAAAAAGCAGTCCAGCTCAATCTTAACAATAGCGAGGCTTATTTTCAGATTGGGAGTGCTTATGAAGCACTAAGGGATTTTGAAAAGGCAGCCGAAGCATATAAAAATTATGTTAAATCAGAGCCTAAAAATCCTGGAACAGGGTATTATAATCTTGCTATATGTCAGACAGAGCTTAAACAATTTGCAGAAGCTATTGCATCTTTTCAAGAGGTTTTAAAAGAAAAACCTAATGATTTAGGAATCAATCAAAAATTGGCTCAGGCGTGCAAGAATGCAGGCCAGTATGAGAAGGCTGCTGGAATCTATACAAATCTTTCCGAAATAAATCCTGAAAATACAAAAATATATCTAAACAATATTATCAAGATGTATGATGAAGCCAAGATGCCTGATAAAGCAATTGAAAGCACAAATAGATTGATTAAGCTCAATCCTGAGGATAGTGATGCTCTTTATAACCTTGGATATATGTACATCAAGCTTAATAAATATAGTGAAGCGATAGAACCATTCAAAAGAGCCATAGAAATAAGACCCGATTTTAAGTATGCTTATTCAAATCTAGGATTTTGCTATAGCAAATTAAAGAAATATAAAGATTTTATTGCAGTATACAAGAAACTTGTAGAAATAGACCCTGAGGATGCTGATGGATGGCTTAATATTGGTATTGGGTATATGTACCTGAAAAATTTCTCATCTGCTGCCGAACCTATCGAAAAAGCGGTCGAACTTAGGCCGGACCATGCTGTCTCACTTTATAACTTAGCTGTTATCTATTTGAATCTTCATGATAATTACAGCGCAAGAAAAATACATGAAAAATTGAAGGCAGTCGATCCGAATCTTGCCAGTAAACTGCAAAAACTATTACGTTAAAAATACCACATTATTTTTGTTTCTGTGTAGAAAGGGCAGGTGGCGAAATTGGCATACGCGCTAGGCTTAGGACCTAGTTCCTATTGAAGGAGTGCGGGTTCGAGTCCCGCTCTGCCCATTTCACAATACCCTGAATAATTAAGGAAGAATTCATGGACAAGAGAAAAAGTTCTGTAAAGATTGTTAGTGAATGTAAAAGAGAGATCGAATTAGAGATCCCATCAAATGAGGTAATGGAAGAATTTGAGAGGACAGTATCTAAATTTTCAAACAGAGTAAAAATTAGGGGTTTTAGACCTGGTAAAGCCCCGGCGGATATTGTTAAGCGTATGTATTCTGCTGAAATTAGAGAATCTATAATTAATTCCCTTGCTCCAGAGGCTATAAAAAATGAGATAAAAATAAATAATCTTAATCCTGTTGGACATCCAGTAGTCAGTGATATATCTTTTAATGAAGGAGGACCTATTCGTTTAAAGGCTAAATTTGAAGTATGGCCAGAATTTAATCTTCCTGAATATAAAAACATAGAAGTAAAAAAGAAAAGCGTTTCTGTAACAGATCAAGAAATAAATCAATCTTTGCAAAATCTTAGTGCTAGATATGTACAATACCTTCCAATAGAGGGTAGGGGAGTGCTTGATGGTGATTATGTTATCGCAGAATTGAAAGGAAAAAATGTAAAAACAAAAAGGTTCCTTCCAACCGAGAAAGTGACTATTCTTGCAGGCCACCCTGAAAACGAAAAAGTTTTAAACCAGAATTTGACAGGGTTAAAACCTAATGAAGAAAGAAATTTCACAATTATCTATGACAAAAGTCATAAAAATAAAAAATTATCAGGAAAAGATATTTTTTATAGCCTTAGAATTATTTCTATTAAAGAAAGAAAAATCCCTGATATTGATGACGAATTTGCAAAGGAAGTTGGAGAATTTGAAAATTTGAAAGAGTTACGAAAAGAAATTAAAAAAGAGCTTCTTTCAGCAAAAGAAAGAGCGATGAAACAAGAATTAGCACAAGAAATTATTGAAAGGATCTCTGATAAATTGAGTTTCGAACTTCCAGATAGCGTAATTGAACAAGAATCTTTAAATATTGTAAGGCAAATGCTTTCATCACGATCACAAAAAACCAGCAAAGAAGAGTTTGAAAAGCTTAAAGACGAAGCGAAAAAAAATGCAGAGAAATATTTGAAAAATCAATTGATTCTTGCCAGGATTGCAGAAAAAGAAAACCTTGAAGTTTCTGATGCGGAAGTGTCTGAGGAGCTAAAGTCTATAGCGAAAGCAAATAATGTACCTTTGGCTCAAATTATAGATAAAGTTAATAAAGAGGGGAATAGGGAGGAATTAAAAGAAAAGTTGCTTTTTAAAAAGACCTTTGACTTTTTACTTCAACACGCTATAATAAAAGATTAGTCATACCATGATTTTAATCCCCGCATAATGAGAATTAAGCCACGAGATAAGGGTGAAAATCAATTTGCCAAATATAGATGAAACAAAGTCAAGGTAAAAAAGATAATATTGAATTTTTATAGCGGATTGCTGGAGTAAAATAATGAAAATCGAAGAAAACAATGAAACAATAAAGAATCTCCCCTTGATTCCTTTAAGGGATATTGTTGTTTTTCCTTCAACACTAGTGCCTTTTATAATCGGGCGGTCTTCTTCAAAGAAAGCGCTTGAACGAGCTTTTAAAAAGGACAAAATGATTTTTATTTCTGCTCAGATAGATGCTTCTTTAGATACACCTCGTCCATCGGATATTTATTCAGTGGGTCTCCTTGCGAAAATAATCAGAATGGTTAAAATGGATGATGGCAATATAAAAGTAGTTGTAGAAACGAAAAAAAGAGCCCGGATTATAGAATATTTAAGTTTGTATCCGTTTTATCAAGTTCTTATAAAAAATATCATAGAAATTGAATGTGATAATGCGATATTAAGAGAAATATTAAAAAAACTTCTTGTTCTTTTTGAAGATTATTTAAAAATTAGCCAGCACACAAATTTAGATTCAATCATTCCTGCTTTAAAAGATAATAGCCCAGAAAGGATTTCTGATATTATATCTTCTCATTTATACTTGCCCGTGGAAGAGAAACAGAATCTTTTGGAAATAATAAATCCATATGAAAGATTACAAAGACTTAATTTTATTTTAGAAAATGAGATTTTGAAGATTCATTCTAAATTAAGAGGAGAAGGGAAAAAACAAAATCGCTACAAAGTGTCTGTCGGTGAATCAAATCAAAAAATCTTCCCCACAGGGATAAGTTTTAAAAAAGAAAGTAAACCCAACGAAATTGAAGAACGTAGAAAGAAAATTGCTGAAACCAGAATGACAAAGGATGCAGAAGAAAAGGCTTATAAAGAGCTGGAGCGTTTAGAATCTATGCCGCCTATTTCTGCAGAAGCGACTGTATGCCGTAATTATCTCGATTGGCTTATATCTTTACCCTGGAATAAAAAATCAAGAGAAAAAAGAAACATAAAAGAAGCGGAGAAAATTTTAAATGAAGATCATTATGGACTAGAGAAAGTTAAGGAAAGAATTTTAGAATATCTTTCTGTTAGGCAGCTCGTTAAGAATCCTAAAGGTATTATTTTGGGATTCATTGGTCCTCCTGGGGTAGGGAAGAGTTCACTTGCTCGTTCTATTGCACGTGCAACACATAGAAAGTTCGTACGTCTCTCATTGGGAGGGGTCAGGGATGAGGCTGAAATCAGAGGACATAGGAGGACATATATTGGAGCTTATCCAGGAAGAGTGATACAGATGATCAAAAAGACTGGGACAAAAAACCCTGTTTTTTTACTAGACGAAGTAGATAAGATGAGTGTTGATTTCAGGGGGGATCCGGCCTCGGCATTGATGGAAGTTTTAGATCCTGAACAAAATAGTACTTTTTTAGATCACTATATTGATACAGAGTTTGATTTATCCCAGGTAATGTTTGTTGTAACGGCAAATACGACAGATTCCGTTCCAAGGGCCTTGATTGACAGAATGGAAATTATAAGACTTCCTGGCTATACAGATGAGGAAAAGCTTCAAATTGCTAAACAGTTTTTATTGCCTAAACAGCTAAAATCGCATGGTCTTAGAATACGCAACAATCTAAATATTACAGACAGAACATTTAGAAAACTTATCCGTGAATATACCAGAGAAGCCGGAGTAAGAAATTTGGAACGTGAGATAACTTCTGTATGCCGTAAAATTGTTAAAAAGGTCGTCTCAAAAGGAAGGGATTATAAAGAAACAATAACTCCAAAAAATTTAGAAAAGTACTTGGGTATCCCGAGATTCAGGCATTCGGAGATAGATAAAATTGACGAAATTGGAGTCGCTATTGGTATGGCTTGGACAGAATTTGGTGGAGAACTTTTAGTTTTTGAGGCAACGAAGGTTCATGGAAAAGGAAATTTTACATTGACAGGGCAGCTTGGAGAAATCATGCAGGAATCTGCCCAGACAGCTTTTAGCTATGTTAAGGGAAAGATGTTTGAATTGGATATTGCCCAGGATTTACATAAAAATTTCGATGTTCATGTTAATGTTCCAGAGGGAGCAACTCCAAAAGAAGGGCCTTCAGCAGGAATAACTATTGCAACATCAATGATATCTCTTCTTGCAGAAATTCCAGTATCGAAAAAAGTATCCATGACCGGAGAAATCACCCTAAAAGGAAGAGTTCTTCCTGTAGGAGGTATAAAAGAAAAATTATTAGCTGCATATCGAGAGGGAATAAAGGAGGTCATTATTCCGATAGATAATAAGGCAGATTTAAAAGATATACCAAAAAAAATAAAAGATAATATGAATATTCATCTTGTAGAAAATATGGATGAAGTATTAAAAATCACGTTAACAAAAGACTTGCCTGATAAATTAATGAAAGGAAGTGTACAAGTTAGCTCTTACGAACCCAAAATCAAAGAAAATGAGAGAGAATCTCAAAAAACTTCTGTAACATATTGATATTAAACAAGTTGTTATAACATATTGGTATTAAACAAGTTGTGAGGATCTTATCTAAGGGCATTTGTTTCTAAATAAAAATAAAGAGAGGCAATAAAATGAAAGAGTTTAATCTAGCAGAATTGGAAGAAAAAGATATTCAGAAATTAGTAAAAATTTCCGGAGACTTGGGACTTGCTGATGATGATATTAAAGACTCGACCAAACAAAATTTAACTTTTAAAATATTAGAAGCACAAGCCAAAAAAAATGGACTGCTTTTTTCTGAGGGAGTATTAGAATGTCTTGATGATGGATTTGGATTTTTGAGGTCTCCTGAATTCAGCTACCTGCCCAGTCAGGATGATATATATGTGTCTCCTTCTCAAATCAGAAAATTTAAGCTTAAAACAGGTGATGCTATATCTGGGATCGTTAGACCTCCAAAAAATGGAGAAAAGTATTTCGCTCTTATTAAAATTGAAGCGATAAATTTTGGACATCCTGATATAGTTCTTGGAATGAGAAGAAACATAGATTTTGATAATTTAACTCCATTGTATCCTTATGAAAAATTTAATTTGGAAGATACTCATCCAAAGAATCTTAATGCAAGAGTCATGGATCTATTAACTCCTATTGGAAAAGGACAAAGAGGATTAATAGTTTCTCCACCAAGAGCAGGAAAGACAACACTTTTGAAGACAATTGCAAAATCTATTGAGATAAATCATCCTGAAGTATTTCTAATTGTATTATTAATTGCGGAACGTCCTGAGGAAGTTACAGATTTTAAAAGAAGTATAAACGGAGAAGTAATAGCTTCTACTTTCGATGAGCCTCCAATAAGAAATGCACAGGTCGCACATATCGTTTTAGAAAAAGCAAAAAGGCTGGTAGAACTTAAAAAAGATGTTGCTATTTTAATGGATAGCATAACAAGATTAGCAAGAGCTCACAATGCAATTATTCCTCCTTCAGGAAAAGTTCTTTCAGGGGGAGTAGATGCAAATGCTCTTAATAAACCAAAGAAATTTTTCGGTTCAGCTAGAAAAATTGAAGAAGGTGGAAGTTTAACAATAGTTGCTAGTGCTCTTATAGAAACAGGAAGCCGTATGGATGATGTGATATTCGAAGAGTTTAAAGGAACAGGTAATATGGAGATAAAATTAGACAGAAGATTAGTAGATAAAAGATTGTTTCCAGCTATAGATATTAATAGATCAGGAACAAGAAAAGAAGAGCTGTTAATAAAAGAGAATGACTTAAAAAGAATATGGGTTTTAAGAAAGGTTTTAAGCCAGCTTAACGAAACAGAATCTATGGAATTGCTACTGGAAAAGATAGCAAAGACAAAAACAAACAAAGATTTCCTTGATGCTATGAGCAAAGGCTTATAAATATAAGCAAAGACTCGTAGAATAGATTTGAATTAAGAAAAGAATCAAATTACGGCTTCTCAGCTTGTATAAGTGGTCTTCGCTTCATAGTCATCAATAAAGATTTATCTACTGATCATATGCGTTTTGCCGCAGCTCACGAACTAGTACATATTATCTGTAAATTTACGGAAAGCTGTCAAAAATAAAAGATCTGTAATGCATTTGCTGGAGCTTTCCTTTTCCTGTGCCAGCGAAACTCAAACAAGAATTGGAGCAGGTATTCGACCGTATGCCCTCATTGTATTAACAGATCTTCATTCCAAAATACATGCCCGGTTTTCAGTATTTTTTTTCCGATGAAAAAGTCATAAGTTTTATAAATTTATTCTTCCTTAAAGAAACAGGAGATATAACAACTGCAGAAGTTATCAGATATAAACTCAAAATTAATGATTCGGCTGGTTGACCTTACATATTTTTTATTTATATTATTGATGATAGGACATTAAAGAGGAGTTCCCATAGAAACCATGAAGCCGAAATATAATTTAGACAAGATAAAGTTTGCTACAGATGGGCCAACCTTTAAACGGGCGGTTGATTTGTATGAGAAGGGAAAAGTCACACAATTTAAAGAAGGAATTGGTACTTATTCAGCAGTTGTACTTGGCACCAAACCTTATAGGGTTTCAGTTGAGGCTCGTCGCTACGGCCTGGCTACATGTGAGTGCTATCTTGGCCAAAGAAATATCCTTTGCAAACACGTAGCAGCGGTAGCCATTTATGCGATTATGGGCGGAAAGAAATTAAGTAAAGATGATAAAAAATCTGTGAACCAGCAAAAATGCAGTAACAAGAAGGGAGAATTAAGCAAAGAAGAGTTGGTTGAAACTAAAAAAGCCATTACATCAGCGATGAGGTATGTAAAACCTTATAGAGGTCCATCTCGAATTTGGTTTTCCTATCAGGATTCCTTAAACGAAGGCTGCGCTCGGTTAAAACATTTGGTTTCTCAATTACCAGTAAATATACAAACCGCAAAGCTTTTAGTGGATTTGCTTCTAAGACTTGATAAAAAATTATGTATGAGTGGAGTTGATGATTCTAATGGAACAGTCGGCGGATTCATTCATGAAGTGGTGGGAATGCTGCAGGAATACGCAAAACTTGATCCTCAATGCATAAACACATTTGAAAAACTTTGCGGCAGAGAAACCTGCTTTGAATGGGAAGAACCACTTGTAAGAATATTCGATGAGAGAGAATGATATTTCCCAAAGCCTGATTCTAAAATTTTATGTTGAACCAGCTTCTTCATAATATATATTGAACTTGTGAATACACGTATTTTGAAAGCAAAAAGGAAAAAATGTCAAAGAAAAAACAAAAATCAAAAAAAAGCAAAAAAAAGAAATACGCTAAGATTCCTTCAAGCTTAAAGCCGCCAGATAATTCCAGGCGCAAAGAAAAAGAGAAAGATGTCTTCCCGAAAACTCTGCCCTCTCCATACCAAAGTGAACGGATGCATCGGGCTATCGGTAGGCTTATGGATCAGCACGATTTTAAAAGTAGTAAAGAAGCAGAGCAGTTCATTCAAAATCAAATTATGGGGAAGTCTGTAGAGGAAATTCAGGCTCTAACTGTCTTTGAGCCTCCAGAAGAAGCGCAGGAACTGGCCTATAAGGCAATGGAGGCGGAAAATCCTGATGAAGCCTTGGAATTAGCTGATGAGGCACTTCAGCTCGATCCAGATTGTATTGATGCCCTTATGATAAAAGTGGAGTTCACAGCACGCTCCATACCAGATGTCATAGACAGTTTAAAAAAGATCATCGCCCGCGCAGAGCAAAAATTAGGCCGCAAATACTTTGAAGAAAACAAGGGCCATTTCTGGGGATTGGTTGAAACACGGCCTTACATGCGAGCCCAGGAATTTTTAACGACTTCTCTTAAGGCAGCCGGACACCTCAAAGAAGCCATTAAACAGGCTGAACAAATGCTTGAGTTGAACCCGAATGATAATCAAGGAATACGGGATTCACTGCTCGGGATGTATCTTGAAACTGGAAACTTAAAGGGTGCAAGAAATTTGATCAAAAGATATCCCAATGAAATCATGGCTACCTTTCTCTGGGGGCAAGTGCTGGAACGCTATCTATCCGGTGAAGTTGAAGAGGCGGCTAAGTTTTACAAGAAAGCAAGTTCCAAGAATCCTCATGTTTTCGATTATCTTATAGGCAGAAAAAAGTATCCGCTCAAATACGAGCAATACTACTACGCCCCAGGAGATGAAAGTGAAGCGATCCAATGTTTTAAGGAGATTGGTCCAGCTTGGAAGAAACATCCAGAAGCGATCAAATGGCTCAAGTCACTTGACTGACTGAAGAAGAATCACAAAAGAAAATATATCTTAATGAGAATCTTGTTTTCTATGCTTCGTCTATTATCTTAGATGGTAAAAATGACCAATAAAATTTTTCATGACGAAAGGCTTTCGTTCCCAACAAAACTAGTAAAAGCTTCAGGTGGTAAAGTTGAGGTTTATATCATACCTGATGAAAAAAAAGGGGAAGTGCTTAAAAAAATCTATCCTTTTATTCCTGTTCCTTCTCTTGAAGATGTAATGACTGATATACATGAAGATAAAAAATTTAAAGTCAAGGAGTTTTGTGTTACCAGAGAAGGAAAGATGAATATGCTGGTTAGCCCATATTACTTTAAAAGCGGTGGTACAATCATTGATTGGTGGCCTGAGGATGGTGATAAGGGTAAAGTATAAAAAATTAATTGCTAAAATAAGTTTTTCTTGATTTTTTAATAAAAAAACCTATTATATAGTTGCGGCTAAATCCTGGAATTACTGTGATGCCCTTGAGGTGTCATAAGCATATTGTAAATATGCCGGCTCCAGGGCCCGCATTTTTTTTATCTATTAATATCTATCTTCCAGACAAAAAAGTCTATCGAAGCAGCAAGTGGAAATAGCCTAATTGACTATTTACAAATAAAACTATGGTTTGAACTAAATTCAGAGATTATTATTGAATATCAGTCACTAGAAAGTCATACAGCATTGAACCTCCAATATATTGAAACGAGGATATGGAGAACCTGCCGGATCCTGATGTTCTTGCACTGGAAATTGCGGAAAATTTAGAGTCAGCCTTAGAACAGTTTCGTGCGATTTATGAAGATTTGGAAGAAAAGAAAAATTAGTGATGTCTATACAAGAAACTTAATATCAGGATAGGGGAGAGGTCAGAAATAATATTTAGGAGGGACTCGATATGAGAAAATTCGTCAAGCTTTTGATTGTTGGAATGTGCATCCTATCATTGATCGCTCAAGAAAAGCGGTCCATCCGGGATGAGGTTGGCTTCTGTTGGAATCCGACAAGCATGCATAAGCTTGTGGATTATCTAGCGAGTCAGGAAAAAGAGACCTTTAAGGCCGAAGGGCTTGTGGCAGCCATCTCTCCTCATGACGATTATCTTTATGCTGGAAGAATCTATTATCCGCTCTTCAAAATTTTGAAGGCTAAAGAGGTGGTCATCTTTGGTGTCACCCATGGCACTGTTCGGAATGAGATCAGCGGCCTCCAGAACATCTTGATCCTGGATGAATTCGGGTGTTGGCCTGGTTTGAAAGAGCCTATCTCTGTCTCTGGACTTCGGGAATATGTTAAAGATCGGCTCGATCAGAGTGTTTTTATTACAAGTAACAGGGCTCATGCGATCGAGCATTCAATCGAAGCTCTCCTCCCTTTCCTTCAGTATTTTAACTCTGGGATCAAGATCACTCCCATCATGGTCACACCCATGCCTTTTGCGCGTATGGAGGAAGTCTCAATGAAGTTGTCCAAAGTTATCGCAGATTATATGAATAAAAAACATCTTACAGCTGGAAAGGATATTTTCTTTCTTATCTCTTCTGACGGCAACCATTACGGGAAAGACTTCAATAATTCGCCTTTCGGAGAAGGGGAAAAAGCCCGGGAAACAGCCCTAAAACTTGACCAACACCTCATTCGTACTTATCTTACCGGCATTATAGATAGTGGCAAAATCAAAGGATTAACCAAAGAACTTTGGGGTGAAACCTATCTCGATTACCGGAATACCTATTGGTGCGGTAAGTATTCTATTCCTTTTGGCCTCCTCACAGTAGAGAAAATTATGGCACTCACTATGGAAAAAAAGATCAACGGCATGCTCTTCCGTTTCTCCGATACTTACAACGAGGGTGTCCTTCCGCTAAAGAAAACGGGAATGGGGACAACAGCTCCCTTCTCAATCCGGCACTGGGTGAGCTTTTTCTCCATAGGCTATTACGTTGAGTAAAGTATCTTCTCATTGGATAAAAGATTCCCAATTGACTGATGTTTGTATTGTGGATTATGGAAAAGAAATTTCTTTAATTTTGTAACCTTTTTATGCCAGAAAAGTTTGTACAATCGAGCATGAATTTAGTCTATCTTGAAAAAAATATTTTCGGTTTTGATGAAGGATTTATTGAGTTTGTTCGCGATAACGATGAAGCTATTTCCGGATTCAATGTTTTTACAATAAACTGTTATCGGGGTATGGGTTCAAAGTTCATTGGAATCGCATATTGAACCTTGCCCCAATCACGTTTATCATTTCAATATTCACCAAATTGTGCAATCAAATATATTACTTCCCATATTGGGAACTTTTCACTTGACAATTATTTGGGAACTTATTATATTATATATGTGCATATTATATCGAAGAAAAAACTGGTTGATTACTATAATAAGCACATTGAAATAAAAAATCGATTAGAAGCTTGGTATCATGATGTAAAAAAAGCAGAATGGAATAATCCTCAAGATGTTAAAGAAAAATATAGATCAGCAAGTATAATTGGAGGAAAAAGAGTTGTTTTTAATATCAAAGGAAACAAATACAGATTGGTTGTTCAAATTAATTATGAAATGAAGATTATATATATTCGATTTATTGGAACTCATAAAGAATATAACAAAATCAATGCGGAGGAAATATGATGATAAATAAAATAATAAAAACGGAAGAAGACTATAACAAAGTTTTATCTCGTATTGATGTACTTATGGATGCCAAACCTAATACTCCAGAAGGGGATGAACTAGAGCTTCTAGTAACTCTTGTCGAGCTGTATGAAGATAAAAAATATCCAATAGATATGCCTGATCCTATCGAGGCAATTAAGTTTAGAATGGAACAATTAAGTTTAAACCAACAGTCTCTTGTTCCCTTTATAGGAAGCAAAAGCAAAGTGTCTGAAGTTCTTAACAAAAAAAGACCTCTTTCGCTCTCTATGATGCGATCACTTCATAAAGGATTAGGAATCCCAGCAGAAATCTTGTTAAAAGAACAAGGTAATGATTTTCCCAAAGAAATTCCAGGTATAGAGTGGACCTGCTTTCCGATACACGAAATGGTTAATTTAGGCTGGATTTCTTCTAAAAAAACTATAAAAGGAAATGAAGAAGAAATTATACGGGGATATATTCAGGAAGCCGGAGGGATGAATAGTTTTTCCGAATTATTATTTCGCACTAGTAAAACTCCATTAAAAAAATATAGAACTGATAAATATGTACTTATGGCTTGGTGCCTTAGAGTCATGGAGCTATCTAAGAAACATCCTTTAGAAAAAAAATATAAACCTGGATCTATTAATTTATCAGATTTATCAAAATTCAGTTATTTTAAAGATGGTCCTCTAATTGCTAAAGAATATCTTGAAAAACAAGGCATCCAATTTTTTGTGGTCCCACATCTAAAAAAAACATTTCTAGATGGGGCGGCAATGATTTTAGATAAAAAGAAACCAGTAATAGCACTAACTCTGAGATATAATCGGATAGACAATTTTTGGTTTTGTCTTCTCCATGAACTAGTACATCTTATAAATCATCTTCAAACAGATAAAACAAATATTATGATAGACGAGCTAGAACCTCATAAATCAGTTATTGCAAATAAAGATTCAAAGGAAAAAGAAGCTGATAAAATTTCTAAAAATGCCCTAATCCCAGAAGAATATTGGAAGAAAGTTAATCTTGATGCGAAAAATTTAGCAAAAGAAGTGCTTATTTTATCAGAACAACTTAAGATTCATCCCGCAATTGTTGCAGGGAGAATTCAGTTTGAAAAAAATAATTATAGAATACTAAGTCAATTTATGGGTAGGGAAGAGGTCAGAAGACTATCTGCGTTATAAGCATCCGGATATTTTGTTGACAGCATTTGTTTTTTCTATGTATTATGGAAATATAGCAGCTTAGAGGGTGGAAACTTGATGAACTTAGTGAAAATCATCATAATAACCTGGAAACTCCCCCCTCGTCTAATCACAAAGGATAAGAAAATTGAAAAAAACATTCTTTAAAAAACTTCAGAAGCTGGAAGACCAATCCCAAGTCATTCCCATTGATGAACACTCCAAAATCATCTTTTTCAGCGACTGCCACCGCGGTTACGGTGGCCATGCCGATGACTTCGCCCCTAACCAACTGCTATTTCTCAGAGCCCTCACATACTATGAAAAACGAGGATATACCTACATCGAACTCGGTGACGGGGATGAGTTATGGGAAAATAAACATTTCGAAAGGATAAAGGAAAACTATAGAACTTTTTTTGAACTCTTTTTAAAGCTTCACTCCCAAAACCGCCTTTATCTCCTTTGGGGAAACCACAACCGGAGATGGAAGAACCAGAAAAAGGTCAACAAAGAATTCTCCAAAATCGTGGATGATAAAACAGGGAAAAAGAGGCCTCTCTTTAAAGACCTAAACATCCACGAATCACTGCTCCTTCAGTATAAAAATGAGAAAAATAAGATTCTTTTAATCCACGGCCACCAGGGAGATTGTCTTAACGACACATTCTGGTGGTTTGGAAGATTCATTGTCCGAAGCATCTGGAAGTATCTCCAAACCATAAGCGGATTCCCGGATCCCACAAGTCCGGCAAGGAATTATCGTCTGGCGCTAGAAATTAACCACCGGTTCAAAAACTGGATAGAAAAGAAAAAAACTCCTCTCATTATCGGACACACACACAAACCCGTTTTCCCCAAAAAAGGAGAAATCCCTTACTTTAACGACGGAAGCTGTGTGCATCCCCGTTGCATCACCGGCATCGAGATCGAGGAAGGTCAAATCCAACTTGTGAAATGGTATGTGGATGTAAACTTAAATAAAGAACAGGAACCTTATCTTTATGTAAATAAAAGAATTCTTGCTGGTCCTAGAAAGATAAAAGGTATTTTTATAACATAATTTATCGCTATAGAATCCCTTGAAAAAAGCTAATAATTTCTATAATCTAATTCTATTGGGAATCGATAATAAAAATTAAATGAAACCAGAAGAACGAGCCAGAAAAGATATTGATAAAAAACTAAAAAAGGCAAACTGGATTATACAAGATCGTTCAAATTTAAATTTGGGTGCTGGGCCAGGAATTGCTATCCGGGAATTTCAGACAAAAGTTGGCCCTGTTGATTATGCTTTATTTGCAAATAGAAAAGCGATCGGTGTTATAGAAGCCAAACCTGCTGGCAGCACATTAAGCGGAGTTGCAGAGCAGACTGCAAAATATATACGAAACTTTCCGAAAAACATTCCCCATATATCATCACCTTTACCCTTTGCTTATGAAAGCACAAGTAGTGAGACATACTTTAGAAATAATAGAGATCCAAATCCTCTTTCCCGCCTGATTTTTGCATTTCATAAACCAGAAACACTTTTAAAATGGGCTAAACAGAATGCAACATTAAGAGCACGTCTCAAGCAGCTTCCTCCACTCATAACAGCCGGTCTTCGTGACTGTCAAATCGAAGCCATTACAAATCTTGATATTTCCTTAAAAGAAGCCAGGCCCAGGGCATTGATCCAAATGGCCAGTGGCAGCGGCAAGACATACACAGCCGTCAGTTTTGTTTATCGCCTCATTAAATTTGCCAAAGCCAAACTCATCCTGTTCCTGGTCGATCGCCGTACCCTTGGAAGACAAACCAGGGGAGAATTCGCCCAATATACCACGCCTGATGATCACAGAAAGTTCACCGAACTCTATAATGTGCAGCTTCTATCAGGACCTACCATTGATCCTGTCAGTAAAGTATGTATCACAACCATACAGAGATTGTATTCGATGCTTAAAGGCAAAGAATTCGATACAGAACAGGATGAAATATCCCTCGCGGATTTGACTACGGATCAGATTAAAAAAGCAACTTACAATCCAAATATACCCATTGAAACATTTGACTTTATTATCACTGATGAGTGCCATCGTTCTATATATAACCAGTGGCGCCAGGTTTTGGAGTATTTTGATGCTTTCATAATAGGCCTGACTGCAACTCCTTCTAAACAGACCTTTGGATTTTTCAACCAGAACCTTGTTATGGAATACAATCATGAAAGAGCTGTTGCGGATAGAGTCAATGTTGGGTATGAGGTATATCGTATCCGTACCAGAATTACTGAAAAAGGCAGCAAAGTTGAAGCAGGGTATCATATTGACAAACGCGACCGCCATACCCGTAAGATCCGCTGGGAACAGCTTGATGAAGACCTTGAATATGACGAAAAAGCTCTTGATAAATCTGTTGTAGCTGTCGACCAGATCCGCACAGTAATCCGCACTTTCAAGGAAAAGTTATTTACCGAGATTTTCCCCGGGCGCACAGAAATCCCAAAGACCCTGGTTTTTTCAAAAGATGATTCTCATGCCGAAGACATTGTGCAAATTATTCGGGAAGAATTTGGTAAAGGGAATAAATTCTGTAAAAAGATCACTTATCGTACAACGGGAGATAAGCCGGAGAATCTCATCGCCAGCTTTCGCAATTCATATAATCCCCGTATTGCTGTGACGGTTGACATGATCTCCACTGGAACGGATATCCGCCCACTGGAATGCCTCTTATTCATGCGGGATGTAAAGTCTCGTGTTTACTATGAGCAGATGAAAGGACGCGGCACTCGTGTGATCTCTTCAACAGATCTTAAAGCTGTAACTCCTGATGAAGAGCACAAGACTCATTTCATAATCGTAGACGCTGTTGGTGTTACAGAGAGCGACAAGACCGACTCCAGACCCCTTGAACGGAAAAAATCTGTTCCCTTTGATAAACTTGTGCAGTCCATAGCAATAGGGGAGAGAGATGAGGATACATTGATGACAATGGCTGGACGACTGGCAAAATTAAATGTTCGATTAGAAGAAGAACAGCGCAATGAACTTAAGGAAGCAGCCAATGGAAAAGTATTAAGAGAAATCATAAACGAGCTGCTGGATTCAGTGGATCCGGATAAACAAGTAGAAAAGGCAAGAGAAATGTTTGATGTGGAAACACCTTCGGATGATCAGATTGAAAAAGCCATAGAAAAACTAACAACCGAAGCTTGCCTGGGATTTGATAATCCTGATTTCAGGAAAAGCCTGATTGAGATTAAAAAACAGCAGTACCAGATAATTGACACAATAAGCCAGGATGCCATAATTGCTGCTAAATTTGATACAGGCCAGGCAGAGAAGTTAGTGCAGTCCTTCAAGGAGTTTATGGAAGGCAATAAAGATGAGATCCTGGCATTACAGATTATTTATAATCAACCCTATGACAAAAGGCATTTGACTTATGAGATGATCAGGAAACTGGCCAATGTAATGAAAAAGCCACCATACAACTTATCCACTGAATATGTATGGAGGGCTTTTGAGCAGCTTGAAAAGGATAAAGTTAAAAAGCGCAGGCCCGAGTTTTTACTTGCTGATATTATCTCATTGGTAAGGTTTGGCTTGCACAAGGAGAATATTCTTACTCCGTACCAGGATACAATTGAGTTAAGGTTTGCGGATTGGCTTGTAAACCAGGAAAAAGCGGGGAATATGTATACGGATGAGCAGTTGGAATGGCTCAACATGATAAAAGACCATATCGCAACCAGCTTGGAGATTACTGTTGATGACTTCGATAATGTGCCCTTCTATGAGAGAGGAGGAGTGATGAAAGCTTATGATGTATTTGGGGATAGAATTAATTATATTCTTGATGAATTGAATGAGGTGCTAGCGGCGTGATTACTGATTTGCCAAGAAATTGGTACAAGACGACAATCGGAGAAGTGTTTATAGTTACACTTGGTCAATCTCCGCCTTCATCAACTTACAATGACCATGGTGAGGGGCTGCCTTTTTTCCAGGGAAAAGCAGAGTTTGATGACGTGTATCCTGTTACAAGAAAGTGGTGCGGTAGTCCAAAAAAAATCGCTCAAAAGGGAGACATTTTATTATCTGTCAGAGCACCAGTAGGGCCTACAAATATCGCAAATACAAAATGCTGCATAGGTCGTGGTTTAGCTTCAATTCGTCCAGTAGATGGAATAGACAATAAGTTTATTCTGCATTTTTTCCGTTCTGTTGAAAGATATCTTGCGAAGATCGGGACTGGAACGACTTTTAACGCCATAACTGGAGATAAATTAAAGGGCTTTCAAATATCATTGCCACCCCTTCCTGAACAACACCGCATTGTAGGCAAGATTGAAGAGTTGTTCACCAAGCTCGATAAAGGAATAGAATCACTGAAGCAGGCACAGGCACAACTTAAACGCTACCGCCAGTCCGTGCTTAAAGCAGCAGTAGAAGGACGGCTTACAGCCAAATGGCGAGAACTAGGAAAGGACGAATTTGAACCTGCTGACAAACTGCTGGAACGAATCCTACAAGAACGGCGGTATAAATGGGAAGCCGAAAAACTAGCCAAGTACAAATCCAAGGGTAAAAAACCTCCTAAGAACTGGCAAGACAAATACAAAGAACCCACTCCGCCTGATACTACAGATTTACCCGAATTGCCAGAGGGATGGGTGTTGTTAACTGTTGAGATGATATCAGAATGGTCAAATGGAAAAGGATTAACAAAAAAGCAAATTATGGCTGGAGAATACCCTGTTTTTGGTGGCAATGGTATTAACGGTTATCACAATTCTTATTTAAGTAAATCTGAATGCATCGTTGTGGGAAGAGTTGGTGCTCATTGTGGTAATATTCACATAGCACCAAATAAATCTTGGATTACTGATAATGCTATTTATACAAAATGGATTTCAAGGCTTTCAAATATTCAGTTTGTCGGATTGGCCTTAAGCAATAAGAACCTCAATAAAATATCAGGTGGTTCAGGGCAACCATATGTATCTCAATCATTGTTAAATCCTCTTCAAATTGCACTCCCTTCGCTAGATGAACAAAATCAGATAATTGTGGACATAATGAGAGAATACTCAATAATTGATGAGGTTGAAAAAACCATTGAGATCGAATTGATACGTTCTCAATCCCTCCGACAGTCCATCCTAAAGCGTGCCTTTGAAGGTAAATTGGTGCCGCAAGATCCAAATTATTTACCTGCGCCGCAGCCGGGAAAATATTATATTTATGTGCTTGAATGCTCTAATGGAAGTTATTACATCGGACAAACAGAAAATATCGAAAAGAGATGGTGTGCCCATACTGGTGGGAAAGGAGCAGATTGGACAAGAAAATATCCACCTGTAGCACTCGTTCATTGGGAGGAATATAATTCGCGGGCTAATGCAGCAAAAAGGGAAAAAGAACTTAAAACTGGGTTTGGCAGGAAATGGATCAAACGTGAAATTAAAGCAGGTCGGTTGCGGCAGGCAGGTGAGCCTGCATCTGTTCTGCTGGAGAGAATCAAATCAGAAAAGGCAAAGTATAAAAAATCCAAACAAATGGAGATATAATAAATGTCAAATGATTCATCCACACTTGTTCAGAAACTTTGGAATTACTGCCACGTCTTGCGGGATGATGGCGTCAGTTACGGCGATTATGTTGAGCAGCTGACATACCTGCTCTTCCTAAAGATGGATGATGAGCAGACCAAACCACCTTTCAACCGGGAATCAAAGATTCCTGCCGAATACAATTGGAACAGCTTGCTGGACAAGGACGGGGATGAACTGGAAGTCCAATATCGCCACATCCTTGGAAATCTGGGCAAAGAGTCTGGCATAATGGGTGTTATCTTTCGTAAGTCTCAGAACAAGATTCAGGATCCCGCCAAGCTGAAACGCCTGGTTGACATGATTGATAAGGAGACCTGGCTTGGCTTGAGCGTTGATGTAAAGAGCGATACTTACGAAGGCTTATTGCAGAAAAATGCTGAAGATGTTAAAACAGGAGCTGGGCAGTATTTTACTCCCAGGCCTCTTATTGATGCGATTGTGGATGTTATGCAGCCTGATCCCGGAATGGAAATCATTGATCCTGCCTGTGGGACAGGGGGATTTCTTATGTCTTCACACAATTACATTGCCAAACATTATCAACTGGATAAAGAACAGAAAAAGCATCTTAAATATCATGCCTTAAAAGGAGTGGAAATAGCTGATAATGTAGCCAGACTCTGTGTGATGAATCTTTACCTGCATGGTATAGGAGGTGATGAAAGTTTGGTTGATGTAGACGATTCACTCGAATCTGACAGAGGTCATCGCTATGACCAGGTACTAACTAATCCGCCTTTTGGAAAGAAAAGCAGCATAACTATTATTAATGAAGTAGGGAAAGCCGTCAGGGAGAAAATCGAGTATGAGAGGACCGACTTCTGGGCCACTACATCCAATAAACAACTGAATTTTGTCCAACATATAAAGAGCCTACTCAAAATCAACGGAAAAGCAGCTACAGTAGCGCCTGATGGGGCAGGGGAGACCATCCGGCGGAAACTCCTGCATGAATGTGATGTACATACAATTTTGAGACTTCCAACAGGCGTATTTTACGCCCAGGGAGTAAAGGCAAATGTACTTTTCTTTGACCGCAAGCCTGCAAGTGAAACACCATGGACTAAAGATCTTTGGATCTATGACCTTCGTACGAACAAGCATTTTACCCTGAAAACCAATACATTGAAGTATGAAGACTTGGAGGATTTTATTCAGTGCTACAATCCAGACAACCGACATCAGCGTGAGGAAACGAAGAGGTTTAAGCGCTTTACATATGATGAATTGATGCAGAGGGACAAAGTGAGCCTGGATATCTTTTGGCTCAAAGATGAAAGCTTGGAAGATATGGATAACCTGCCTGATCCTGATATCCTTGCACTGGAAATCACGGAAAATTTAGAGTCAGCCTTAGATCAATCGAGCTATCTATGAAAATTTGGAAGAAAAGCATTAAAAAATTATTCTAAAACAATGTCACTTCCTCAAAAACACTTCAATAATACTTACGAGTTAATCAAAAAAGTCGGAAAGAAAAAAGTTGCAAAATGGTTACTAGAAGAAGGCTATTATCCAGAGCAGTATGTATTACCTCCTTGCTTTCATATAAAAAGTTTTAAACTAAAGAAACATCCTTATTTTAAAGTGAAATCAAAAAAGGATGGAGGAAAGGAGTTTAAACCATCTATTTCTGAGTTCATAACTGTTTCATTTCCTAAATCCCAACTAACGGATCGCACTTTTGGGATTATTTATCCCAGGTTATACCATGATATTGTATTTTATATAATGAGTGAGTGGGATTTCGTACTATCACATATATTTAATGATAATAATAAAGTTTACTCCTATAGCTTCCCCATTCCACTAACAAAGAAGAGTGAAGGAGAGTTGGGCAGTCTTAGAGCAGGCCGTATGATATATGAATATATCGAAATGGCGGAAAATGATTTGGTAGCTGAAGCACATAAATTTAAATATATTGTTAAAACGGATATTAAAAATTTTTATCCCTCAATTTATACACATAGTCTTGCCTGGGCTTTGCATGGGAAAAAAGCAGCAAGAAATGATATTGGGGAATTTAAATTATTGGGAAGTAAGCTTGATAAACTTTTTCAAAACTCAAATGATCGATGCACTAATGGAATTCCTATCGGCTCTGCGATTTCTGATCTCATATCCGAGATGTTATTGTCTTCTATTGATCGTGAATTTTCAAATATACTTATAAAAAGCAAAATAAAATTTCTTTCCGTTCGATTTAAAGATGATTATATATTTCTATGCAACTCAAAAAATGATGCAGATTTTATAATAAAGACTCTTCAAAGCCAGATGCGATTATATAATTTGAGTTTAACTGAAGGAAAAACAGAATTTAAAGAATTACCAGAAGGTTTATTTCGACCATGGATCTCTGAATATCAAAAATACTCACTAAAGTTTAAGTCATCTATCAGCTATAAAAGATTTGAAACTACTCTTTTGGCTGTTTTAAAAATTGATGAAAGATTTCCTGATACAGGTGTAGTCGATAAATTTTTAAGCGAATTGGTTTCAAAAAAATATAATCTAAAACTATCTTTAAAAACTAAGGATGCCTTAAAAGTATTCAGTTTATTGTTTTTACTTAAAGAAAGACGATCAAAAGCATTTCCACAAATTTTAGCAATTATTGAATTACTTTTAGAGAGATTTAAAAATGAAAAAGAACTGATAGAAAACATCAGAAACTCTCTTATAGAAAAATTTAAAAATATTATAAAAAACGATTCTGATTATCAATATGATATTCTCTGGATTTTTTACCTACTAAAATCAAGTGGTATTTCTAAGCTGAAAATTTCTAGTAAAACGAAATGTCCATTATTACTCTCAGTCAAATCAAATTCCCAAAAGTTTTTTAATACTGAAAAAGAAATAATCTTGTATAAAAAAATTAAATCCGCAGGTAAAAATAAAAAACTTGTAAAACATTTAGCAGTTTTTCCTAGAGAGGAAAAATTATAAGTTCAACTAATTTGTAAACATACTTTCTCGTAAACAATTCTAGTTCATTAGTTTTTAGAGGTAAAGATATAAGAAATGTTACAATACTTTTCCAGGATTATAGTCAAAGACTTACATTACATATTATATTTGACTTGGCAGAAAAGGTGGAAATAGAAATCTGACTTCCAACTGAGACTTTAAAGATTAATCATCTTCAATTGTTAAATGCATGAAGAAAAAAGTTTATCACATATTTCTAGCATTTCATTCTTAGTAATTAATTGAGAATGAAGACCAATATTATTTGCAAATGTTCTTAGCGATGGTTCATTTTTTGCAGAAATAAAAAATTCTCTAGATAGCTTCGAAATTTCTTCGTTAAAATGATAAATATCTAAATGATAGGTACTATTCAATTTACTTCCAACTAACAAATGCTGATTCGAAATTGGAAACAATATATTCTTAACTTTTTCTTCTTTATTCCATAGTAAAACAAACCTTTTTACAGATTCTACTTCAGTTAAAATACCACAATCACCCATGATTAAATTTTCATTCTCATTGAATATCAATCTCCATTTTAATTCTTTATACTCTTTCTGCCGTATTTGAGGTGAGATTTCTCTATTAAATGCTCTTAAATGCCCCTGTTTCACAATATTTGTCATTTCATTTGATAAACTTGGAAGGACATTATTAAAGAAATAGATAGATTGTAACTCAGTTTTCGGCTGCAATTCTTTTTTCATTTTAGCCTTTATATTTGCACTTTTATATAAGGGAATGGATAGCTTTAATAATTGCAAATTAATTGCTTTTTCCATTTGTATTGATACAAATTTTTTTCTATTTTCAGAATTTTGAAAAAATTTTAAAATTTCTTCCAAAAACAAATTTGAACCATCAAGTAGGGCTTCCCTAAGATTTCGAGTCCTTATTTCTAAATGGGAGATTAATTCTGATATATTTAATATTTCCGAATCTACAGTAATATCAAAATTATTTTTTAATGATCGAAGATATTTAACAAGGTTTGAAAACTTATTTTCCTCCTTTGTTATTAAATCATCAATATATGAATTATTTTTAATAGAGTAGAAATTTTTTTGAACTGCGACTGATCAACGTCAAGCATTATTTTGGTCTGGCGGCAATTAAAATTCCGGTTTTTACATCTTAATTTATTTTTAAACATTAAGCCTCCAAAAGCGAAGCTCTCAGATGCTCTGTCATCCATTTTCTCATGTTGATTCATATTTATACCTTAGTCATTTTTACCTTTTTTAGCCTCTTGCATGCGGTAACTTGGGATATTCATCTCCAGGATGACACTGTGATGAACCAAGCGGTCTATCGCAGCGGCTGTCATCATAGGGTCTTTGAAGATTGTTTCCCATTTTGAAAAGGGCAGATTGGATGTGATCATAATTGAGGCTTGTTCATATCTGTGATTCATGAAAGTGAAAAGCACTTCCATTTCTTCTCTTTGCTGTTGAACATAGCCAAAATCGTCTATAATCGTTACATCAAAATGAGCAAGCTTTTTTAAAGTTTTCTCAAGTTCCAACTCTCGTTTTGCTACTAATAACTTTTGTACCAGAAGCGAGCAGGTAGTATAAAGCACCCTGCGGTTTTTATAAACAAGTTCAAGGCCTAAAGCACATAGAAGGTGTGTTTTTCCGCTGCCAGGATTACCAAAAGCTAAAACATTTTCCGTTCTCTCTACGAATGAACCATCCATTAAAGCTTTTACCTGATGCTGTAATTTAGGTGGGAGGCGTTTGAGATTGAAGTTATCAAAGTTTTTCTCTAGCGGCAACTTCGACTCTCTTAAAAATCTTGCAATGCGGTTGTTATATCTAACCTCGCATTCTCGCACAAAAAGCTCCAGCAGATACTCCTTATAAGGCATTGTCTCTTTCTCAGCCACTTGAGTAAGCTCTTGATAGTAGTTGCGTATCCCTGCGAGGCGCAGTTGCTTAAGACAGCTCTCTAAGGTCTTTTTATCGTTATTCATAAACTGCCTCAGTGTTTTTTAAAAGCTGATCATAATGGAAAAGATTGATTTTCTCGACTTTAACTTCCTCAGGCGGTACCATAACTTCTCCTGACTTTAGAATCGCCTCTACCGCATTCACAGACAAAGGCTTTTCATTTTCAAAAAGAGTCCTTAATGCCTCATCCACTCCAGTCTCTGTTTCTTTGGCTGCTAAGTTTAATATCTTTAGATATTCCTTATTAGCCTTGGCTGGGATGGTTTCTTTAAAATAATCATAAGTCATTCTGAAACGAATAGTGGGAAAAAGGTCCTCTTTATAGCGATAATTTTCAAAGGCAC
>CAZYMU010000028.1:0-35845 GCA_964648465.1 uncultured Eubacteriales bacterium
TATGCTGAAAATATACAACCTGCATACTAAAAAGTACGGATTATCGTGATGAACCCAAAATTACCGGATTAAGGGCTAAAAAAGGGGGGGGAATCAGAATTAATTTAAACTATATCAGTAAGATACATAGGTCTGACCCTGTTCCTCTGTTCCATCAGAAGCGTCAATCTTTTCTTGAATCAGGAGATTCCGAGCCTGAATTTCAAGGAATTGAGTGTATTCTTCATGAGCATGGTTATGGTCATAGGGCCAACTCCGCCTGGTACGGGAGTGATCCAGCCGGCGATTTCCTTGGCTGCATCAAAATCCACATCACCTTTCAGGATAGCTACTTTTCTTCCTGTCTTTTCGCTTATCTTTTTGCCGACTCTGTTGACGCCAACATCGATGACACAGGCATCGGGTTTTATCCATTCCGGCTTGACCAGGCCAGGAACCCCGGCTGCGACAATGAGGATGTCAGCGCGCTTACAGTGGGAGGCCAGGTCCTTGGTTCTTGTATGAACTACTGTAACAGTGGAGTTTGCGCCCGGTTCTTTCTGCAGCAGCATATTGGCAACCGGTTTGCCGACAATGTTAGACCTTCCCACCACAACAACTTCTGCGCCTTCTGTTTCAACGCCTGCCCGTCGAATCATTTCCTGAATGCCTGAGGGAGTACACGGCGGAAACTTGACCACAGAACCGCCGATCATCAGACGCCCCAAATTCACCGGGTGAAAGCCGTCGACGTCCTTGTCGGGGTCAATCGCATCGATAACCCTGTTCTCATCAATGTGTTTGGGAAGTGGCAGTTGGACCAGAACGCCATGGATCGTATCGTCCCTGTTATACTGGTCAACCAGGGCCAATAAGTCTTGTTCTGAAATGCTTTCTGGCATGTTGACTTGGACCTCTTTGAAGCCAAGCCTCTTGGCTGTTTTAATCTTTCCTGTTACGTAAGATACAGAAGCAGGATCTTCACCGACAAGAATGGTCACCAACCCGGGAACTACTCCATATTCTTCCTTAATCTTTTTGACCTCAGCCTCGATCTCGGCCAGTATTTCCTGCCGGATCTCCTTCCCTTTGATCAGTTTTGCGGTCAACTCTCTTCTCCTTTCTTGGAATTCCTGCAGATTTTATACTATTGTGTATAACACAGAGCAAAATTTTGTTCAATTTTAATTAACCTGGATTATTCGCGAGCCAACCAGCCTGGCCCCGGTGCAGCCTAATAGCGATCCAGCTTACAACACGAATTCGCTTTAACTCAGCAGATGTGGTGAGATCGATATAGCTCCTTTTTAAAGCAAACTCAAAAAAATGGAGTTATGAATCATTTATTTTTATGACTGCAGGTTATAAAATTTCAAATGATCGCGATTTTTATAACTCCAGGTTATTATAACTAAGAAAACGGAATATAGAATAATTCTGGTTAACAGGAAGGGAAAATGGTACAGGAGGCTATGTGAACCGCCTTGAAAGTTCTATAGATTTTTTCGAGACAGCGATCTTATTTTTTCCGGATTTTTTTGCCTTGTACAGGGCTGTATCAGCAAGCTTTATCAAATTTGCAGCAAGTTTCTCATGGTTGGATAGTTGAAGTTCCTTTGTCCAACCTCTTTTTGGTTTGTCGTATGCATAATGGCAGTGGGCGAGACCTATACTTACTGTCGGATGGACAGCCTTGCCTTGTGGATAGAGGGTAATTTCCTCAATACTTTTTCTGATTTTCTCTGCAACTTTAGCTGCTTGAGAAGCCTCTGTCCCGGGCAGAACAATTATGAATTCATCTCCGCCAAACCTTACGGCCCAGTCAGAAGTGGCGAATTCATCTTCTCCGAATTTTACAGCCAGTTCTTGATCTCTATTTTTTCGGATATTATGGGAGATGGACTGGGCGATTTCTTTTATAAGGACATCTCCTTTCAAGTGGAGATAAGAATCGTTGTATTTTTTAAGATCGTCTATGTCAACCATTACGAGAGACAATGAGCTTTTATATCTTTCTGTAAGAAATATTTCCTTATGCAGATGCTCGTTAGAATACCGCCTGTTGTAAAGGCCTGTAAGCTCGTCTGTGATTGAGAGCCTCTCGACCCGATCCTTGAGGTTCTTTTTTTCTGTGATGTCTTCGATAACCGTGTCGTAATATATGACCTTTCCGGAATTATCGGTAACCTCAGCTGAAGTGACGGATGCCCAGAAGGTTTTCCCGTCTTTTTTCTTCATTAATATTTCTTTGTTTATAACAGGTCCGTCTGCTTGGATTTCTTTAACGAAATTTTCATGGCCATCGGGTCCTCCGTGTAAATCGGCTGCTTTGAGCTTCAAAAACTGGTCCTTGTTTTCATATGCGAACATCTCTACAACCGTGGGATTGGCTTCAAGAATATGCCCGTCAGGGGTTGTCCTGAGGATTCCTATTTTAATGTTGCTTATGAGTTCACGGTATTTTTCTTCGGATTCCTCTATTTTTTTCGAAAGAATCTTTTTCTGGATTATTTCCGAGATTAAGTTTGCGAAGATCTCAAGAGGCCTTACTGTATCGACGGTAGGAATTAAACCGCTTTTGGAATCGTCAACTGAAATTATTCCAATAACCTGTCCTTTTTTTTCCTTAATAGCTATGAGGAGGTTATCTTCCCTGTTCCAATAGCCCGGCTCGTTTGGATATTCTTTCTCTCCCGGGAGGACTGCTTTTTGCTCGAGGATATGTTTTAAATAGTGAGGAATATAGCATGATTGGTTTCCAATTTTTAAGCCCTTTTCAAAAGATTCCAGGTATTTTTCTCTGGGCATATAAACTTTTTTTATTCTCTCCAGGTCTTCTGGACTGACGCCTTTTGATCCTATTATTTTTCTGTAGGGAGCTTTATCTACAAAATAAGAGATAAGAACTCTGTTGAAGTCCGAAATTTCGATGACTGATTTGGTGATATATTCGAAGAGCACTTTTTCATTTTCTATTAATAATATATCCCCTGATATTTTAGAGAATCTTTCGAGCTGCCGGTTTATTTCTTTTATATTTTTTTCTGTTTTATTCTTGCTTGTAATATCGATGTTCATGGCTATTGCGATTGGTTCTTTTCCTTTAATTTTGATAGGAAAAACCGACCAAAGAATAACTTTTTCCTTCCCTGATTTAATGATTATTGGCCACTCTAGCAAGTGTGAAGGTTTGTTCCTGAGGAAGATTTCGTCGAGAACCTCTTTAAATTGTTGTTCCTTCGATTCTGGGAAAAACACCCCTTTTGGTATCTTTCCTTTGACCTCCTCCTCTGAGATTTCGAATAGTTTTTCTGAGAATGGATTGCAGAACATAAGTTCACCTTTTCTGTTGTAGCCCTGGATAGCGACATTCGGCGCATTATCTATGATGGCTTTAAATTCTGTCTTTGAGTTTTCTATCTCCTTGTAGGCTCGATTTAAATTTTCTTCTGACTTCCGAAGGGTTTCTTCAATTTTTTTATGGTCAGTAATATCTCGAATAATCCCCATCTCTGCTGGATGACCTTCATGTTGAAAAGTTGAAGCGGATATTTCGATATGCTTTGTTGTTTTATCTTTGCAGACAACTTTGATTTTATAAAAAGAAGGGAGTTCTTTGTCTGCCTGACGCAGCTTATACCTTTGGAGAAGTAGATCTTTATATTCGGAGGGCAGGTTTTTAAAGAAAGATGCTTCCGTAAATTCTTTCTTGGAATATCCGAACATTTCCACGACAGCCTTATTGGCAAATTTGCATATTCCATCTTGGATAATTATTACACCGTCCGCAGCGTTTTCTATAAAAGCTGAATACTTACTTACTGATTCCTTGAGGGATGCTTCAAATTTTTTCTTCTCAGTGATATCTCTTGCGATTCCAAGAAATGCAACGATCTTATCTTTTCTTCCGCTGAAAGGTTTCATGTGTATTTCCAGGGGGATTCTGTTTCCGTTGGAAGATATGATTTCGAGTGCCCAAATCGGGATTTCCATTATTTTTTGTGGGTCACGGAAAAATTTCTCAATGAAGCCGTGATATTCGGGAGCAACAAACTTTTTGAAATTGCTTTTCATTACTAAAGAATGAGGATATCCTGTTATTTTTTGTGAAACCTGGTTAATGAATAAGAAATTGCCTTTTGTGTCGATGACGAAAATTATGTCAGGAGAATTTTCGATTATTGTCAGATATTTCATCTGATCTTCATCAAAGGCTGCTTTATTGTAAGGAACCGCATTTACATGAGTTGCTTCTCTAACAGCAGCCCTTTCACCTTGACTGGACATTGCTTTCCTTTAAAATATTGAGAATATTTTTCTTTATATGAAAATAATAAGATAAGGGGTATAACATGTAAATAGTCTTATAAGATGAATTTTTAAAGGAATTTATTCAGCTGAATTTCATCCCAAAAGACGTCTATAATAACCCTTTAAGGCTAGCCTGATAAAGGGGACGGTTCTATTTTTTGACATTTTGATTATCATTATTCCTTCTGTCTTTTGTGCCGGTATGTTCTTTTTATGAATTACCATGAATGATGATTTTATTCTGTCATACACCCTAAACCGGTTTTAATGAAATTAAATGATATTTGCAGGGATGTTTTTCATCATTCGTTGTCCCGTAAATCGGCATAATAGTTATTTTAAATGTCAGTTGTGATAAAGAAGTTCTTGGATTCAAAACTCTTATATTTTGGTCTTAATCGCTTGGTATTATAGTACTCATCGACATTAACAACTTTCTTATAGCTTGTAACGACATCGAGAGGGCAATCGCCATATTTCCCGTTTTCTAAATTGACAAGACGACCATGAACTCCTTTGAGAATCAAATCCAACGCTATGTTACCATAAGCTATAGGTGCAATAGAATCAATAGCATCGGGGTCACCACACCGCACTAAATATCCTAATTTCTGACTAATTACATTAATCGGTTTTCCCTGATTGTATTTTGTGGACAATTCTTTTAATTTTTTAGCAATGAGCTCACCGATGTCGCCTAATTTTTTATGCCCGTACGCGTCCTTTTCCTGATTCTTAAAGACCATTTCACCGCCTTGAAACATTGCACCCTCAGAAACAATAACTACGGAATAGTGACTGGGATTGATATATCGGTCCTCTGTCAATAGCTCAGTCAAGAGTTCAATGTCAAATTTATATTCAGGAATAACACAGCGGTTAGCGGCACCAGCCATTGTGGGTAATAATGCAGTAAAACCTGCATAACGCCCAAAAACTTCAATTACTAAAAACCTCTCATGCGAGCCAGCAGTAGTTCTTAATTGATGTGTCATTTGGAGTGTCCTGGTCACACAAGTACTAAAACCGATACAATACTCAGTACCAGGTACATCATTATCCATAGTTTTAGGCATCGCAACAATTTTAAAACCCTCTTTGTGCAGTCTTACCCCATAACTAAGAGTATCATCACCCCCTATAGGAATAAGATAATCAAGTCCTAAAAAATCCAGATTTTTTAATATTTCGGGTGTTAAATCATTTATTTCATCAGTGTACTTATCTTTTAAATGCGCAGGAACATTTCTTTGTGGAACGCGGCTTGGACGAGTGCGTGAGGAATGCAAAAAAGTTCCGCCGGTTCTGCCAACTTTGTTTACTATGTCTTCAGTTAAAAATTGATAGTTATTTCTGTTATCCGCATCTTTGTCACGTACCATTTCTATTAAGCCTGCCCAACCACGGCGAATTCCAATTATTTCATACCCCTCATGTATAGCCCTGATAGTAATTGCACGAATTGCAGGATTCAATCCGGGAACATCGCCTCCACCTGTTAGAATTCCTATTCTCATTTTGACCTCCTTTTTCGCTAATTTTTACTAGGTAAAATTATGTATCAATTCGCCGAATTGCAATACGAAATCGAATTGAATGATACAAAATTAGAAACTTTATTCTACCACATAAAATATCTAAAATTCTTTATAAAAATTATTCACACCCGGATTACAAAACATAATAGTGAGAAAAGAATTTTGCAGGACTGGGGACGGGCCATGCTATTTTATTCATAATAAAAAAGATAGACTCTACCGCTGAGATCGTCTGTCTCCTGCGGGCTTCTCGTTGACAGGATATGTTTGTTCTGTGTATTATTATTGTTTATCGTCGCATGTTTTGAAAAACTCAAAATTCCGTATTTAATCACAGGAGCCATTGCTTCCATCGCGTATGGTGAACCCAGATTCACCAATGATATTGATATTGTTGTGGATATGAGTTTGACTCATGCTGACGCATTCAAATCTTTATTTCCCGAAAATGAATTTTATCTTGACGTGGATTCTATGAAGAATGCAATAAATCACCAATGCCTTAGGCCTTTATGGCTATCATCATTTACGGATGCGAATTAAAGGAGAAGCTATATACCTGTATATGTTTTTTCCTTTTTCTTTCCGGAATATTCTGGAGTTCATGGTAACCACTGCATTCCCATTCTGATGGATGCTTGACAATCCCCTTCTAATGGGTGACCCTATTTAACAAATCTCCCTCCTGCAGATTCTTGCCTCTTTTTATAAAGACCTGAGCCAACTATTTATTGATGAAAATTCGGGTGTCTTTTTCTCCAGGTGACATCCAACCAAAGTGTCAATACATGGTTAACCAGTTCATAGGTGGGGGCAACCTTACAATTCAAGTCGTGACTCTCCATGACGCTCCTTCTTGACTTTTAATAGGAGCGATGATAGAGTTTTTTTCGCGATTTTGGGATTAATATAAATGAATTGGAATTTTGAAAGGAGGGCCATGAAAAATCAAAGGACCTTATCTATACTGATTATTCTAGTACTGGCTGTTTTTGCCACGTCACTTCAACCCGACCTGAAGCCAACCTATGCGATAACCAAATGTACGATCGTGCTTGTGACCGATGCGGGAGATGGGACGGAGTCGTCTCCCTTTGATGTGCTGATCAAAAATGCCCGCATTTTTAATGGATCCGGAAAAGATTCTTTTCGTGCGGATGTAGCTGTTCGGGGCGATACCATCATTAAAATTTCAAGGTCGATCAAGGCTCCAGCCAACAAGGTTATCGATGCCAGGGGTTTGTATCTCAGCCCCGGATTTATCGACCTCCATACCCATGCGGATAGAGGGATGTATTTCCCGGAGAACAGGGCCAGCCTGAACTACCTCAAGCAGGGCGTCACTTCCATGGTCGTGGGGCAGTGCGGTCAGAGTGCATGGCCCTTTTTTGAAGAGGCTGAAGACCAAATCAATCGCTGGACAGAGGAGGGGATTGGCCCGAATGCGGCTCTCCTTGTTGGTCATGGCACAGTCCGGCAGAGGGTGATGGGCATGGAGGATCGCGATCCCTCTCCCGAAGAATTGGAAAAGATGAAGGAGATGGTCAAGAGGGCTATGGATCAGGGAGCCTCGGGCATTTCCTCCGGATTGATCTACCGGCCGGGGACATTCAGCAAAACCGATGAAGTGATCGAGCTAGTGAAAGTGATAAAACCTTATAATGGGATCTACCACACCCATATCCGCAACGAGAGAGGAAAGCTTCTCGATTCGATCAATGAGGCCATTGAGATAGGCCGGACCACGGGGGTACCCACCCACATTTCTCATTTTAAGGTTATGGGGCCGAAGAATTGGGGTTTGGTCAAGGAGGCCTGTGTGTTGATCGAGAAAGCCCGCGCAGAGGGGCTGGCCGTCTCAGCTGACCAGTATCCATATCGCTATGCAAACGGGTATCCCTATCGGACCCTGCTTCCGACGGGTATATGGGCGGGCAAGCCGTTTCAAAATCGTCTGACAAGCGACGATATCATTCCTGTGTTTGACTTTTTGAGGGACGAACAGCTTCTGGATCTGTACAGGAAAATCACTCCATACTATCCTCTCAGTCCCCGTCATGAAAAGTACATGGAAGGCTTAACCAGGGAAGAGCTTGTGCGGGCAGTGACGCTAAGCCTTGTCGATTTATCCAGTTTCCGGGGATTGAACAATGAGCGGGAACGGATGTTGTTTCTTCAGAGGTTAGAGGATCCCAAATCGGCCCAATTGATCTTTAAGATGGTCGAAACTGTGATTGAGAATAATTATGGCGGGGAAAATATCATGGTGGGTGTTTGTCATGAGCGGAACCTGGAGGGAAAGAGCTTGGCACAGGTGGCAAAAATCATGGGGAAAACAATCGGGGAAGCTGCGGTAGAACTGGAGCTGATGGATGCCAAGTGCATCCCCTTCCAGATGTGTGAGCCGGATATTGAATACATCATGAAGAAGGATTATGTAGGCACAGGGAGTGATGGAACGTCCCCATCCTATCGGGGAGGGCTTGTCCACAGCCGGTCTTATTCCACATTCCTGCACAAGATCAAAAAATACGCCCTGGAGAGGAAGGCCGTGTCCGTTCCTCACGTGATCAGGTCTCAGACTTCGCTTCCCGCCCGGATCATGAACTGGAAAACCAGAGGATGGATCAAGGAGGGATATAAGGCGGACATTGTCATCTTTGATCTCAATAACCTCAAGACTCCAAGCTCCATTTCCAATCCTCAGCTCTACAGCGAAGGCGTCATCTATCTTCTTGTCAATGGGGAATTGGTGATCGAGGAAGGCAAATTTACGGGGAGCCTTCCTGGACGGATAATCACAATCGGGAATTAGAATTGTGAGTAAAACACGGCAAGTACAAAAACCATATTCCTATTTGTTCGCTATATTACTTGTGATTATCAGTTCCTGCGCTACGGAAAAATCCCTGCCTCACTCGGACGATCCCCATAAACCCTATAATTATTCCGCCCGTAACGGTATGGTGGTCGCAGCCCATCCTCTGGCAGCTCAAGCCGGTGTGGATGTCCTTCAACATGGGGGAAATGCAATCGATGCCGCCGTTGCCACCGTCTTTGCTCTCAATGCAGCAGAGCCATTTGCATCCGGAATCGGAGGCGGTGGATTTATGGTCATATACCTGGCGGAATCCAAAAAGACAACCGTGATCAATTACCGGGAGAAAGCGCCGGCAGCCGCATCAGCAGATATGTTCCTGGAAAACGGCGAAGTCAATAACACTTGGAGGAGGAATCATGGTCTGGCCGTAGCTGTACCGGGAGCATTGGCCGGATGGACCTATGCACTGAATAAATATGGCACTTGGAAACTCGCTGAAGTCATCAAAGAGGCCATCCGGATAGCTGAAGAAGGCTTTATTGTTAGCAAGACCTTCAGCAAGATCAATAAAGATGAATATGAAAAATTGTTGCTTAATGCCGGCGAAACTTCGTGTTATCTGAATGACGGATTTCCCTATGAACCGGGCGATACTTTTCGCAACCCGGATCTGGCCGCTTTTTTTGTCCGGCTGGCGGAAAAAGGAATGGATGATTTCTACCGCGGTGACACAGCTCAAAAGATCGCGTCCGCGATTCAAGCCAAAGGGGGAGTCATGACCCCGGAAGATCTCGCGGAATACAGGGTGATCGAGCACCCTCCTCTTACAGGCTCTTATAAAGATTTCAAACTCTTCACCACCCGCCCTCCCAGCTGCGGAGGTTTGTTTGTCCAGCAGTTGCTGAATATCATTGAGAACTGGCCGGTCAAAGATTGGGGACACAACTCGGCTTCCTATATACATCATTTCAGTGAAGCTCTGCGTATAGTATTCGCTGATAAAGCCCGTTATCTGGGGGATCCCGATTTTGTATCAGTTCCGATTGAAGACTTGATCTCTAAAACCTATGCCGCCGATATCGCCGCTTTAATCCAACCGGACCGGCTCTTATCCGATTATCCTTATGGAGAATTCGATAAGCTGGCTGATAAAAAAGAAAACACCACTCATCTGTGCGTGATCGATAAGGCAGGGAACATTGTTTCCCTGACCCAATCAATAAACATGTTCTTTGGAACAGGTATTGTACCGGAAAATACCGGATTCATTCTGAATAATCAAATGTCCGATTTTTCTCCTGATCCAGAGTCCCCCAATGCACCGGGCCCAGGAAAACGCCCGGTCAGCAATATGGGGCCGCTGATTTTATTCCGCCAGGGAAAACCCCTGCTGGCGCTGGGTTCACCCGGGGGCACCAGAATTTTCTCTTCCCTGACCCAGATCATAATCAACATAGCGGAATTTGGGATGTCTTTGGATGAAGCCATCGAAGCCCCGCGGTTTTTTTCCTACTCATCCCAAGGAAGAGCGCGGAACCTTTCGGTCGAAGCGCGAATTCCTCTGGACATAATCACCGCATTGGAAAATATGGGCCAAAAAATAACCATAAGAGAAGACTATGACAAATATTTCGGCGGCGCTCAGGGAATAATGATCCCGGCAGGGAAAAAGGTCATATTCGGCGGCGCGGATTCCCGCCGGGATGGGCAGGGCGCCGGATATTAAAAGCGAGGGAAATAAAATGAAAAAGACAGCGATTATATTTTACCTGATGTTTTTGATCCCAGGCATCGGAATGGAGAATCCGGAAGCTATAGAACCGGTTTTTGAACAACCCATATTGCTCACTTCTGCCGGACAAAATGCGGAAGTGCAACTGGTTTCCGTTCTGGCAAAAAGAGCCGGACTCACCTATACCTTATCAAAATTAGCCACGGCAGCCGAACTGGCCGACAAAAAAACTTTGGTGCTGTCGATAGGAGCGAGCATGAAGGGTTTGGGCGCCGCCGGTTTGGATATCAAGCAGGAAAAAACCAGGATCACAGACCTAGTCAAAGCGGCCCAGGATAAAAAAATCCCGATTTTTTGCCTGCATCTCGGAGGAGAAACCCGGCGAGGGCAATTGACCGATGAATTAATCACACTGTTGATTCCTCTATCCCAGGCGGTCATCGTTGTCAATTCCGGTAACCAGGATGGTATCTTCACCCGCTTATGTGAGGAACATGATATCCCGCTGGTCGGAGTCAACCGGGTGGTCGACGCCTTAAAACCTATAAAAGATGCTTTTAAATAGTCATAAAGCCGAATCATCAAACCAGACAGCCAGGGACAGATAAAGTGCCGGAATATCTCGTATTCTTTCTGATGATAGCGGTTTTCGCCGTCATGGCCATGGGATGTAAACTTCCGATCGGCATATCCCTGGTGATATCAGCCGTAGCCGGTGCGCTTTTAGGCGGGCAGGGAGTGCCGGTCAGGCATCTGATAGAGGGCAGTTTTGGATATTTTGACACCATCCTCATCATTGTAACCGCCATGATCTTCATGCGCGTGCTTCAGGTCTCCGGTATTCTGGATACCATCACCTCCCTCCTGCTAAGAACATTTTATAAACGCAAATTCTCTCTATTGATGACAGTGATGGTCATTATCATGTTCCCAGGAATGATCACTGGTTCATCGACCGTGGCGGTTCTTAGTACCGGGACCCTGATAGCGCCGGTTTTGATCAAACTCGGCCTGCCCAAGGTTAAAACAGCCGCTTTGATCGCCATGGGTGCGATCCTGGGAATGATCGCCCCGCCGGTCAATATCCTGGTCATGATCATGGGAGGCGGAGTGGATATGCCCTATGTCGGCCTGACCATACCGCTTTTGATCATTGTCATTCCCTTGGCGATAGTAATATCCCTCTGGCTGGGATATAGAGATATCCACATCATTGATCAGGCGAGAATGCAGGAGATCCTCCCGGAATCTTTGGAAAAAAAGGTCGGCCTGCGGCTTTACCTTCCATTGCTGATCGTATTCGTTCTGATGCTGACGCAGAGCCTATCGCTTCCCCCGATTCCCGATATCGGGATTCCAGCGATCTTCCTAGTAGGAAGTTTGGCCGGGATGTTCTCCGGGCGCCGCTTTAATTTCTTCACGGCAACACAGGAGGCTCTTCAGGCCGCCATGCCTATTCTCTGTATCCTGGCCGGAGTGGGTATGTTCATTCAGATAATGACCCTGACCGGCGGAAGGGGTTGGACAGTCTTATCATTTCTTTCCCTGCCGCCGGCATTACTCTATGTAGGGATCGCCACCAGTATGCCTCTGTTCGGGGCGGTATCGGCCTATGGATCAGCCTCTATTTTGGGAGTTCCTTTTATACTGGCCATGATCAATAAAAACGCTATCATCACATCGTCAGCCCTATCTGCTATTGCCGGCCTGGGGGATCTGATGCCGCCAACAGCTCTAGCAGGAATCTTTGCCGCCCAAGTAGTGGGTGAAAAAAATTATTTCAAGGTCCTGCGTTATTGTATGATCCCGGCTTTTTTTGAATTGGTCATGGGAATAGGAGTTCTGCTCCTTTCCCCTTTAATTGAAAAATTATTATAGGTGAGATTTTAATATGCAAATTCTCTATCACGCGATCGCGCTTTACCTGACATTGAATCTAATCGTTTATCTGTTTCGCGAAAAAAAGTTTTTAAGCCAGTTGAGCACAGCCTTTGTGCTGGTGCTATTCGTATTGAGGTTATTGCTGATAAAATGAAGCGCCAGCAGCCAAAACTAATAACCGGCGGGATTCTGCTGATTTTCTCTCTGCTCCTGTGTTTCTTGTCCGGGAGAGAATTTCGCTCCATGTTAAAAAAAGACAAGATCTATCCCAGTTCAGGCTTAACCGAAGTCCAAAAACTCAGCCACTATTTCCCAAGTCTCAAAGGGTCTCCCGGGGATACTGATATCTATATTTTTTCCGGAGGGGAAGCAGGCGGAAACCTGCTGATCCTGGGCGGATGCCACCCCAATGAGCCTGCTGGATTCATTACCGCTGTGCTGGTAGCTGAAAACATCTGGGTGCAAAAAGGAAAGGTTTTGATCATCCCCCAGGCTAACCTGAGTGGATTTACTCATAATGATCCTTTTGAAGGGAATCCTCAGCGATTTCCAATCTCCACACCTAGAGGTGAGCGCTGGTTTCGTTATGGCTCACGTCTTACCAATCCGGTTCATCAGTGGCCGGACCCGGCTCTTTACCGCAATCCCGCCGGGCAAAAACTGGCAGGGACGGAGTACCGGAATCTAAACCGCAATTATCCAGGTCGGAAAAATGGCGGTCTCACGGAAAAAATCGCATTCGGCATAATGGAGCTTATCCGCTTGGAAAAGGTAAATATAGCCATAGATCTGCATGAAGCAGCTCCTGAATATCCGGTCATCAATGCCATTGTCTTTCATGAAAACAGTGCGGAACTAGCAGCTATTGCTTTTATGGAACTGCAAATGGAAGGCATAGAACTCCGGTTGGAAGAATCGCCAAAAAATTTGCGTGGGCTCAGCCACCGTGAATGGGGAGATTTTGGCGGCATAGAAGCGTTCCTGCTGGAAACAGCCAATGCCTCGCACGGCCGGTTTAAGGGAAAACCATCGACCGCGTTGATCCTTGAAGGAAAAGATCATAATTACGTAAAGGCCAGCCAGCTCGGCCGCCTTTTTGTGCCTTTTGATGAAAACGGGATCCCCCTGGAAGTAAGAACTGCCCGACATATTGCGGCGGTTAAAGCCCTCATTGCCAGCCACAATGAACTCCATTCTGAGAGCTTGATTTTATTCAACGGGCTGCCGGACATAAGCGCTCTTAAAAAGGAAGGAATCGGAGCCTTTTTAAAACCTCCTAAATAAAGTTAAGTCAAGATGTTACCTGTATTTCCGGATTTTTCAGTAGTCCCTTTTGACCAGATGTCTCCATTCAAAGAGATCCGGTACCTTTGTATAACCAGACAAGGCCCTCGCGACTTGTGGGGACTCCCGGCTGAGCCACCTCCCGATGGAATCCATTCGATCCTCTGGGATATCCACCATGGAGATAACGCGGACATCGATGTCCGTGGTCTTGAAATGTTCGAAGTATTCCTCTGTTTCAAACAGTGAGCTCATCCGCGTGTTGGGATTGAGGATGGCCAGGGGCGTCACCCCCAAATTTTCGAAGGCCTTCTCCCAGAGGGAAGCAGAGTATCCGTAGTGCGTGCAGTTGAGACTGACCAACAGGGAATCCTTATCCCGAGGGATCTTTTGGAGGACTTCATCGACATATGCGAAGATCAGCATCTCGGTTTCATCGCTGTCATATCCCTTTTCTATGTAGGTGACAAGCTCAGGACAGGCCTGGGTAATGATGCGATCGGGCAGGAATCCCATGTCGATGAGGATCGACTTGTATGTGCCCTCTTCGATGGTGGTCTGAGTCCCCATTATCACAACCTTGGCATCAGGGCGGGATTTCAGGTTTCCTGATATGAGTTCGACGCCATAACCTACAATGTCGAGAACGGGGGTCTGGGTTTGACTGACGAAGGAGGTGTCTTTATACAGGACGGAGAGTGTGTTGCAGCCGATCATAATCAAGTCCGGCCTGTATCTTTTTTCCATGCTGTGGAGAGCCGAATCGAAGACAAGGATTTTTTCCTCTCGTGTATTAAGGCTGTTGTAGCCCCCTTCGTTGGAGAACAGGGCATTGACAAAGATCAGTTTGACACTTTGAAACGCCCGGGAGACTTTGAGTTTCCTCAACAGGTCCATCAATATGGACAGCCCTCCCAGGCCCGAATCGGTCACCACAATGGTGACTTTTTTCTTGCGAAATAGCTCGGAAAGGGGATCCTGCTGCGCAAAGGATTGGTGTTCCGTACACGAAATGTATGTGGAAATAAAAAAAAGGGCCAGGATAGAAAGGAGAATTCGGGCCTTCCGCTTCATATCAAAAATATTTGACAATTTTATACTTTTTAAGCCGCCCTTTTCCATGTTCACCCCTGGAAGCCATTGGCATGTCATAACGTCCAAAAACTTCAATTACTAAAAACCTCTCATGTGAACCAGCAGTAGTTCTTAATTGATGTGTCATTCCGAGTGTCCTGGTCACACGAGTACTAAAACTGATACAATATTCAGTACCAGGTAAAATTACGTATCAATTCGCCGAATTCTAATACGAAATCGAATCGAATGATACAAAATTAGAAACTTTATTCTACCACATAAAATATCTAAAATTCTTTATAAAAATTATTCACACCCGGATTACAACACATAATAGTAGGACGGGCTTGGACTGGTAGGACTGGAGACGGGCCATGCTATTTTATTCATAATAAAAAAGATAGACTCTACCGCTGAGATTGTCTGTTTCCTGCGGACTTTTTGTTGATAGTATATGTTTGTTCTGTGTATTGTTGTTGATACAGCAGCTCAGAGGGTGAAAATTGAACGAAAATGAGTAGAAATCAAAGTAATCCCGCAAATTCCTATGTTTCAAGAGAGCGAAGACTGAATCCGAGCGGATTTTCCACGCTGGGAAAAATCTGCGTGTTTTCGTATCAACTGACCTGATTCTTGCTTAAGGCTCAGAAGTTTGAAAAAAATTGGGGGAACTCCAGTAATTATATTACTTTATTACCTTGCCCTGTATAATTAGGATCAGAGCTTTATCGCCCCCGTTGAGCTTGGAAACGCCCACTACAGACTTGTCTCCGATCTTTATAGTCAGAACCGTTTCAATAAGGGGGACATTTGTTTCACGTTTTAATGAAGGCTCCATATTAACAACTCTATCATGAATCAACTTAATCTCAAGCTGGATAATGTCCACATTTTCATCTTTAGTGTAACGCGGATTTAATCGCAACTTAAAATTATAATTGGTACTGCCTACCCTCTGCTCTCTTCACCGACTGCTGCCATTCTCAAACTCAAGTCGTTCCCTGCATAGAGAGGCAGCAAGCGCTTAATCTTCTTACACTTCATTACTCCACCTCCCTTTGGGATAGATTTTTTCAAACTCCAGCCTAAGCTTACGCCGGGCACGGCAAAGATGGGCCCGCACACTCTGGGAAGAGCTTCCCATAACCCTGGCTGTTTCCTTAATGGAAAACCCTTCTGCATCCCGCAGCAGAAAAACCATCTTCTCCCTGGGGCTCAAATACTTTAAACATGCCTCGATCTTTTCTCTTATTTCGCGATTTAAAAAATCTTTTTCAGGAGAATATCCGGCAGATACCCCCATCTTTTTATGTTCTTCCTTCAGCCACTTATCCCTCTTTTTTTTAAACTAAAATCTTATTGAGGAATCTAATACGATGTTCCCTCTCTCGTTAACCTAAAGTATGGATTATCGTGATGAACCAAAAAATGCAACCTAAGTAGAAATAAGCACCTTGAATTCTAGTTATTTACTTTATTTACAGCAAGTTCTGATGGTCAGTCCCTTTTCCCGCTTTTAGAAAATCAACGATGGTTAACTATAGATTTAGATAATTTAGGGAATAAGGAAATAGCATATAGAGGATAATTACATATTTTACCATCATGTTTTAAATTTAATAATGTAGTCCGAGATAATATATTTGGATTATATTTCTGGTCATAGAATGAGAGACTTTTACTTCGAGGATTAATGCCTGCTTTTGCTTCCAGTGGAAATATGTCATTTCCATATTCACAAATAAAGTCTATTTCTGCAGAGCCAGCACTTTTCCAGTAGTAAAGCTCTGTTTCTTTATGCGATTTTAATTGTTGTGCAACATAGTTTTCTACGAATGCACCTTTATATTCTTTATACAATTGATCGCCATGAGTAAGAATATCAGGAGGGATCTTTGCAAGTGCTCCAAGTAATCCGACATCTAATGAATAAATTTTGAAAATGCTTCGATCAGAATAGGTGTTTAGCGGTATTTTTCCAGTTTTAATAAGGTTAACTCGAAGAATTAATCCTGTATCTTCTAACCATTTTAAGGCGTTTTCATATTCTCGAGCACGAGCTGTTTTTTTAAGTACGGAAAATATAAATTTTTTATTTTCTTTTCCCAACTGGGCTGGAATTGATTCCCAGATTAGAGTAATTTTTGGCATGTCTTGTGTTGGTGCATGTTTAGCGAAATCAAGGATATAAGAGTTTATAATTTCTTTTTGGATTTCTCGAACTTTAAAAAAATCATTTGTTTCAGAAAAAAATTGTACAGATTCTGGCATACCACCAATGTAGTAATAGATTCGAAGTAAATCGATTAATTCTCGATGAAATGGCTCATGGTATGGAATAAATTCAGATGTATTTTCAATCAATTTCCGAAGTTCACCTTGTTTAACAGCATCCAAAAATTCGAGAAACGTCATTGGATACATATTCAGAAAATTAACTTTGCCAACTGGAAAAGATTTTGGTTTTGATAATTTAATACCTAATAAAGAACCAGCAGCAGCTATATGATATTCATTTGCTTTTTCATTAAAATATTTTAGAGAATTAAGAGCATTATTAGATGCTTGAATTTCATCAAAGATGATTAAATCTTTTGCTACTTCTATATTATGTTTTATATATAAGGAGAGATTTCTTATGATTTTCTCAGGTGTAAGATTATATTTAAAGAAGTCATCTAGTAATGGCTCTTCTTCAAAATTAAGGTAAGCAACATGAGAATACTCTTGTTCGCCAAATTTTTGTAATATATAGGTTTTACCTACTTGACGAGCACCTTTGATTAACAACGGTTTTCTTCTTGGAGAAGATTTCCACTCCAATAGTTTTTGATAAATATCTCTTTGCATGTTTATAACATACAATTTTGTGAAATAAAAGTCAAGAAATGTTCTTAAAATGTGGATATAATCACATTTTACCAATGAATAATGTTTTATAAAGAAAAAGAAGTGCATGGAAAAGAGTTTAATGTTATACTGGAGGAAAAATCAACGTAACTGGCAGATATAATGGAAAACAAATATTGGTGTCGGCATAATTTATGAATAATTCAGGTTTATTGATAAAATGAGTTTATTCCTATATTATAATCAATGATTGATGTTAGAAAGATGATATTTGATGAAATTAGTGCTAAGTCAGAACAAGCGAAAAAACGAAATTCTTGTCAATTTAAAATACCACATCAAAAAATTAAGGAGTTATAGGTGTTCGTAAAAACACAAGTTATCGTCAATCCTGAATCTGATCGAGGCCGTACTAAAAAAAGATGGGAACATATAAAAGAGGCTTTAAAATTTTTCCTGAAAGAATTTAAATACGAGTTTACTGAAAAACCCTTTCAAGCTGCTGAAATTTCTAGAGCTGCGATAAAGGAAGGCTCAGAGTTGATTGTTGGAGTCGGTGGAGATGGGACGATGAATGAGATTTCAAACGGCTTCTTTGAAAACAAAAATATCATAAACCCGAAGGTGGCTTTAGGGATTGTGCCTTCTGGAACAGGTTGTGATTTCAGCAGGAGTCTTAATATACCATCCGGGCTTAAAAATGCATTGAGAGTTATTACTCAAGCCTCTTCTTCTATGATAGATATAGGAAAAATAAGATTCAGGGATCATTTCAATAAAAAGCATGAAAGATTCTTTCTTAATATTGCTGATTTTGGTATAGGCGGTGAAGTTTTAAACAAAATGAACCAAAAAATGGCAAAACGAAAAACTTCATCTTACTTAAGAAGTGCAGTGACTACTTTTATTACTTATAAAAGTAAAAGAGTCAGAATAAAAATCGATGGAAGGCAAATTCCTTTTGACGAATATCTGATTGGAGCTATTTCAAATGGAAAGATTTTTGGCAAGGGCATGAAAATAGCTCCATATGCAAAGTTGGATGATGGACTTTTTGATGTTGTCCTGATAAAGTCAATGAAGTTTTTAGAATTTTGTAGAAATATCTTGAAAATATATTCTGGAACACATCTTTCACATCCTAAGGTATCATTGATTCGTGGGAAGAAGATAGAGATTAATCCTGAAAGCAGTGAAAAAGATGTCTTAATAGAAGCAGATGGGGAACTTATAGGAAAGCTTCCAGCAACTTTTGAGATTGTCCCTCAGAGCTTTCTTGTTAAAAGCTTTTTGTGATAGAGAAAGAAGGATATCCTGAAATTCATTCCGGTTTCTATAAAAAATATGATTTATTGGAGTCTGGAAGTGAGGTTATAAAATTAAACCCAGGAATAATTGATCCTTATTTACTCATAGTAACTCCTATTCTATTACGCATCGTACCTCCAATGTGTCACTAATGTATCTGAACGAGTACACATCAAAAATTACGGCGTTTTATTAACAATTTCCTTCTTATGGGTGGTCCCGGATTCAAATAAGGCTCACTAAAAAGCGATCTGCGGAAATTATCCTGACACCATTTTTTAGAATATCAACATTTTGTTTCCTGACTACCTGGTAAACATAGGGGATATCCAACCGTTCTTTGAAATAGCATACTGAAGGCGAGGGGTTTAACTCATTTAATTTAGCTTCCACACAAAACCAAGGGGCATCATTGACCGTGACTAAAAAATCGACCTCTTTTTTGTCAACGTTTCTTAAATAATAGAGAGCAGTTTTATGTCCTTTATATTCCTTTAAATATTGTGTCAATTTTAAAAGATGAGAAGCGATTAAATTTTCAAATCGCGCTGCTTCATCTTCAACTTCAGACCAGTCAAACATGTAGAGTTTTGGCTCTTTTTTTATTGAACGGATATTTTTTTTATGGAATGGATAAATTCGAAAATGGTAGTAAAACTGTTCCAAGATAGACAGCCAATTTGAAACAGCTCTATGGCTGACTTCTAAATCTTCTCGTATCGAATTTATAGAAAGCAGTGAGCCAACTTTAGATGGTAAGATATCACTTAATAATTGCATATTACCAATATCTCTAACCGCTTCAATATCCCTAATATCTTCGCGAAACAGACGTTCAACTTTCTCATTATGCCATCTGCGAAGCGATCGGTTATTTTGCTTCAAAAATATTTCTGGGAAGCCCCCAAAATGTTCTAATGTTTCTAAATCATGAAAATGATCTGAGCTTGTAATAGGGAGTTCATGGAAAACTTCGATATCATTTTTAATGTTTAAAATTTCTGCCAGGCTAAAAGGATGCAGCGTATAATAAAAATACCTCCCCTGCAATGAGTCTCCTCCTTTTCGATAAATATTGAGTCGTGCACTGCCTGTTATCAAAAATTTATATCGCTCTTTGTGAGTATCATATTCACCTTTTATAAAGTTTTTCCATTTTGGATATTTGTGGATTTCATCAAAAATGAGAAGTTCTGCAGAGCCTGGAAATTCTGAACTCATGATATTTTTTCGGTCACTTCGAGCATCCCAATTATAATAAGCAAATTCTTTAAAATATGGGGCAATTAATTTTGTTGCCAGCGTGGTTTTACCAATTTGTCTTGCTCCTCCAAGGAATACCATTTTTTCTGAAAGGTCTTGTAAAATATTTTCAGTTAGGTATCTTTTTTTAATCATTGTTGGGTCCTGTCATTTTTAGCATGTTTTTTCTATTAACATATTAATAATTAATTTGTTAAAAAGCAAGATATTTTTGCTTACAGGCAAATTTATTAGCTAATATTTTTGCTTACAGGCAAATAATTTTTATATTTTCCCACCTCGATATGGGCGATTCTGACCGGTTCGGGGATTCTGTATTTGATTACACAGTTCATTATTATCTCTTTTGATTCTTTTATCCCGTTTTTATTTAGACATGCGTGATATTCAACATGAGTTAATCATAGGATTAAATTCTAATGATCATACGAAGGAGAGAGAGATTTTTATCTAAAGGACCTGCAAATGATTCAGATTAAAGCTGAAAAGAGTTTTTTGCCTAAGAGCAGAACTTCCTTCCAGCCGGAAAGCTCAACTTCAGCCAACAGATCCCTCCAGTCTGTCGTCCCCTCAAATTCTTTATTCCATGATGTTGACTGTGATGGCGTTCCATTGATATGGTCCCCAGTGACCGTTGGTATGGTAGGCGGGCCAGAAGACATAGGTGCCCTCCCCGGTGAAGTGGTTTGTGACCTTCATATTGATGTAACCACCTGGTGGGATGGTCTGTCCCTTGGCCCTATGACCGAAATCAATGCTTGCGCCATTCCAGCGTGCCCCAACAAAAACACCATAGTTCGGATGAAAAGTTATGTCGTGATCCGTCATATTAGTCAGCCTGAACTTCATAGAGTATCTTCCCTTCGGAATCAGATCTCCCTTCAAACTGAAATAGCTTACTTTAAGCCCGTCAGAGGAAGTGGCTTCAGGCCGGGTTATCGTCTCCGCCAAAAGCCAGACAACACCCAACACCAGCAAAAAGAAAACAACATTTAAAACATATTTTTTCATAACAATGCTCCTATTTTATAATATTGCCATCCAATATTAATATATTATATCAAAACCAGAATCATTCAACAATCAGCTCGTCGATAAACAGCCAGGCCTTTACTCCGACTTCTGCCATGCCCATGGCAGGGATTGTGTGAATCAAGAAACGTGCCAAAAGGATTAGCTGCCCTTATTTTACCCTATAAGCTGCTAAGCTAGGCTTTAGGCAGAAGTTAGAAGATGTAAACTGAGGTTTACTTTCAGAGGATAGACCAAGAGGCCAAAGCCATAGAGCATTACCAGAAATTCCTTTCCCTCTGAAAAGACTCTCCCTGACCAGCTACTCTTATCCCGGCGGGGAGTTCTAGGTATCGTCCCCCTAAGTGAGGTGTTCACTATTGTTTAACGATGTGTATACAGCGTGTAAACAATTATTTCGTGAAAGTTCACTTCCCACTGGGCAAATATTAAGATGTCTAATTTCTTGTACGTAAGATCATCTCTCTGGTAAAGAGACTGGCATCAAATTCTCTCATAACTCATTCGGTAAGGAGTTGATAAACTCACTCACCAGGTTGATGTTCGCCTTTTCGTGCTTCCATGACTCGGCATTATGTTCCAGGTAAAATGGATATGCGGTAACGACAATAACCATGTCGAACTCACTCACCAGGACAATCAGCTGTCCGCCGTGTCCCCACGCGAAGTCGAAGTGATGGTCGCCTGCTTTTGGGGACCACCACTGATAGCCATACCCGATATTGCTGAAGGAAAGGCCCCAGTTTGCTGGAAATCCGCCAGTCGCATTGATATTCTCCGAGTACCTCTGCAGGGAATCATGCACCCAGTCGACGGGAATTATTTGGTTTCCCTCGTATTCACCGTCGTTGAGATATAACAGGCCGAATTTGGCCGCATCACGAGCCGAAAAGTGGAGATCCCCGCAGCCGTTGTTATGGCCTTCTGCATCCTGGCCCCATTCGCCCACCTCCGCGTCAATCGGCAGGAAAAGATGCTCCTCGGCATATGACTTCAGATTCGTACCACACGCCCGGGCTACGATAATCCCCAGCCAGTTGGATGTCAGATTGCTGTAATGGAACTCGGTCCCCGGATCGGCGATGAGAGGAAATTCTTCTATAAGGGGTGGATAGTGACCCGATAAAAGCCCCTCCCAAAGAACTGGATCGGTTTCTTCCCAAGGATATCCGGCGCGCATCTGTAACAGGTGCCGGATGGTGATCTGTTCCTTCCTCGGGTCAGTTATTTGACCGGCGACTTCCGGGAAGAAATCCATCATCTTCTGGTCCACGCTTGACAGGTAACCCTGCTCCAGCGCAATCCCGACCAGTGCCGAGGTATAACTCTTCGTTGCCGATTGCAATCGGTCTTTCTGCTCAACAGACCCTTCGTTGAAGTACCTTTCGGCAATCAGATGGCCGTTCTTGATAACCAGCAGACTATAGATGGTCTCTAATTCAGCCGCATTGTGATACATCTCCGCCACAAGCATCGGATCCAGCCCCTCTGCTTCGGGCGTTGACACCTTCCAGTCATCCCCGGGTAGCGGCGTGTATTCAACCGCTTCCAGGTCCTCAGTGCTGGGGCTGCATCCAACCAGCATTGTTAGGAGCAGAATCATGCTTCCGATTAAGAGGAAAGAATACTGACTCCTCTTAAAGCCGAACAAAGGCCATCGCACGATATGTTTCAGCATTATACAACCTTACTTACTTTTCCTAGCATTCTATCATAATTAGACAAATATCGGGATGTCTGTCCAGCGATGCGTATAAATATTTGATACCTTTTGACTTTTTTGTGGGGTGAGAAACAACGTTGTGTGATAATCAGGATGTCAGGCTATTTAGAATAAATAATACGCTGCCAACGAAGGTAAGGAATTTATGGTTTTTGTTTTGAATCTCTCCTGCTGCGAAGCAGTCTAATAATACCTACAACGAAATTCATGCCAGGAACCCTTTTTGCATATTCTGTATAATCGTTCCCGAATTTTTCAACCAGTAATTTGTCTTCCTCTCGACAACTCAGGTAGATAACTGTCGTGCCTATCACCCCGAGCACCCCGAATAGCCAGTGTGGATACCATAAAAAAGTAGTCAGGAAAAGTGCGTAGATTCCACCGGTGTATTGCGGGTGTCTGACAATAGCATATATGCCTGTATCCACCAGTTGAGTTGTATGGACAAATGATTTCCCCTTGCTGACACCGCCCCGTCTCGGGAACATAATTATCGGAGCCATGACAAGCACCATACCAAATACCCAGACCACCAAACCAACGATGGCTAACGCTAGGTATGATTGTACTTCAATAACGCCTGTCAGGACGAGGGGATTTGCTGGAAAACAGACAATACCGAGTATGGTTAGGAGGGTGCCCCAGAGAATATTCATCCAATTTATCACTGCCCTCTATTTTAGTCCCGTGTTAGAAGCTGGTCAATAATAACTTGTAATTATGCAAACATGGGGATGTCTGCATGGATGTGGGTATGAAAAGGTTTTTTCGTTCGTAATTCATGTCACAAAATGAGTAATTGTGACATTATACAAATGCAATCTTTTTACATACGTAGCGTTTGCTTAAATTTCAATTGTAGCTACTGTTACGATTGCTGAATTCTTAGGGCTTTAGTGAGATTGCTATTGTTTGAGACCCCGTACAATCATCATTTTGGGCATCCCGAGCCCTTTTTCATAGATGATGGAAATCTCTGAAAATCCAGCTTCTTTCATAATTGTCAGTACCTCTTCTTCTGTCCAAACCCACATCCCCCATTTCTCGGTATACTTCGAATAATCTTTCCCATCTTCAGCATTGTTCTCTATACTAACAACAGCTCTTCCACCGGAACGGAGCACGCGGTGTATTTCCTTCAGCGACTCCAAAGGCTTGGGGAAACCCATTATGCTTCCCATTGTCGTGACTACGCTGAATCTGTTGTCTTCCCAAGGCAACTGCGATGCGTCGCCCAGTATGATTTCTGCGGTTCCTGTTGCAATACGGCTTCTAAGCTTGCGATTGGCCATTTTGACCTGGACATCAGAGAGGTCAAGGCCAGCAACGCTACGGACATGAGATGCATATTTCTTAAGGAAATGTCCACCACCGCAGGCGATCTCAGCAAGGTCATCTTCAGGTTGCAGATTCAAAACCTTAGATACACGTTTGCATATCGAGTTATGGCCGAGTGGCATCATCCAGGCTATAATACGGCCGGCCAATCCTCTGGGTAGCATTGGTTGCGGGAGTTTTGTCTCTTGTGCATTCATCTTTACACCTCATTTTCCTTTCGCAACTGGTTGGGATTTCGGTATTCCTATCCATCTTGGTGTTTTATTCATGTATTCCCGGTAGGCATCGCCGTACCTCTCAAGGCAGCGGTGTTCTTCAGGAATCGCAAAGACGAATGAAAGAATAGTATATACAAAGGTGAACAGAAGAAAAACCCACGAAGCGCAAGCTATGCCCACCCCTATAAACATCACCGGCTGGGTAATATACATGGGGTGTCTTGAATAACGATACAGTCCCTTGGTAAGCGGGCCTTTATCAATCGGGTTGGTGATAAAGCTCACGGTAACTGCAGTAAAGGCAATCAATCCTACCACAGATATGGGTAAACCCACGTAGAACCACATCGTGCCCAGGCGCATAGGGAGGAAAATAGAGTATATGACAGCAGCAAGCCAGATTATCCACATTGGGGAGTAGAGCTTCCTCTCGGTCTCGCTATGTGGCTTCATCTCCTCCCGCATTACCTCCCTATGAACTAGCATCAGTATAGGCATAGAGAGAAAATTATAGAGCATAAAAATCCAGGCGTTCCATACTCCTATTTCAAAAGCTGGTATGAGTGACACGATTCCCCTCCTTTTCACAATATTCCGGAGGTAAAGATAGGAATTTGGTTTTTTTGTTCATGACAATCTCCGCTCAATTTCATTAAATTATCACCATTTGGGCTGCTTTATTAACAATAATACATAGAAAAAACATATCCAGTCAACAAGAAGACCGCAGGAAATAGAAAATCTCATAGAATTGGCCTGTAAAAAGCCTATATTGAATAGACTTCACCCTTAACTGCTGAAAATCTTGATTCTCATATATATTCTATTCTTTCCTCAGCTGCCATATTAAGCTGAGCTTTGGGAGGGGGAGGACGTTCTGCCTTTCATCTGCCCACCGCATTTTGGACAGATTAGAGGGTCGATTTCATAGACCTTGCGTATCATCTCAGCCCATCCTCTGGAGGGTACGAATGAGGTTTCATCTTCAATAATGGGGGGACAGGAAGGATCAATTCCTGCTTTTCGCTTCTTCCCTCTGTGGGCGTTGGTATACAGCCCGTAATAAAGGAAGCGGTCAATGACATGGAAAATCAAACGATACATAACCGTCCTCTCCGGATGACGCTGAAGATATACCTTGCCCCTGGCAGAGATTGTGATTCAAGAAACACGCCAGAAGGATTAGCTGCCCTTATTTTACCCTATAAGCTGCCGAGTTAGGCTTTAGACAGAAGTTAGAAGATGTAAACTGCTGTTATGTGAAGTCAGGAGTCCTTTTTTCTCCAATTTCTCGAGAGGAACATAAATTGCTCCAATCAACCAGTATTTCCCGGTCATCTCTTGGATAAATTCTATCTTTATTATATTACTTACGCCAGAAGAAGGTCGCTTTGACCATGAATGTCCTGTTGATAATTTCATTGTTCCCAGGGCCGATGAGACGGCCGTCGTTGTATACAAAATAGAGATTGCTTTCAGGTGAATAGATCCATCTTAATAGAATGTTGCTGATAATCTTCTCTCTTCCTTCATTGTAGTATTTGTCGTCGTTCAACTGAATATAGGCTTTCAGATAGAGCTCCGTGGAAAAGAAATAAAATGTGCGGAGTCCCAGGGTATTGGTATGAAACGTTCCTCCGGGAAGATTAACATAATTGTGTGAGTAGTCAATCTCCATCCTGAGCCGACGGATCTTGGTGATGGTGCCGTCTACACCAAGACTCGTGTTGTGGCCCGTGTAGTAATTCCCGTAATTTACATTGATTCCCCCGGCAATGGAACGGCTCTTGTCACTTTCTATGCTCATGGAATAGTCGTAACCCGAGTAGGTTCCAGCAGGGATGAGAAATCCATCCCGAACTTCCCAGTTGTAATCAATAAACTCATTGTTTTTGTTGACATCGAAACTATATCGGGCACTGCTCTGAAATTCAATGGAAAAGGATGCCCCGATTTTACTGTCTAGCATTCTGCTGTGATGATCGGAACGGTAATTACCTGATATCTGATACCCGAACTTCCGGATAGCCGATGGTTGAGCCGGCCGTGGGGAATATTCCAGAGAGGCATTGGTGAGACGATAGTCCGTACGGCGGTTAAATCCCATCTCGGGATTGAATAATACACCTATATCCTGGTGTGAGGTTGAAAACTGCCACTGATCGGTGTTGTAGTCCAGGCTGAGTTTACCGGCAAGGTTCTGATGGTTCATATTCAGAGTCTTGCCATTCTCCGCCTTCCTTGGTCCGAAGGTACTGGCGAGATAGCCGGAAACGGTAAAATAATCACTCAATGGGAACAAGCCGTCCAACCCCACAGAACGATTATAATGGACCGATTTGGTTTCTTCCTTGTTCAATAGCATTAATCCGATACTGCCCCGTGAAAGAATGTCTCTGCTGAACCGGAAAACAGTAAAATGGATCGGATTGACATGGAGTGTATCCTCTTCATCCTCGTAAGAGACCTCATCAGTATAAATATGCATCAGACCGATGCGGTATTGGCCGATCTTGCCCACCATCTTGGCTCCGCCTAGTATACGTGCCTCATGACCGTCGACCAGGCCCAGCCGGCGGCTGTAAAAAAGATTCATATCCGAACTGCCGCCATGCCAGTGTCCTCTTCCTCCTCCACCGAATGCAAAAGTTTCAGCACCTTCAAGGAAGAAGTCCCGCTTTTCAGGATAGTACAGAGAGAACCGGGTTAAATTGACCTGTTCCTGGTCGGCCTCTACCTGGGCGAAATCGGTGTTCACCGTGAGATCCAGAGCTAGATTGGGTGTGATGGCAATTTTGGTATCCAGGCCGAGGTCAATCAGTCCGTCGGTTTTAAAATCAGTACCAGAGTCATTTTCCAGACCCCCCAAGAAATAGGGCCTGAGTTCCAGATTTCCGCCCATTTTCAGGTTGGTCAGATTCTCCAGCGTCCCTGCTTCGGAGAGGCGGAATAATCCGGTGTGTCCCAGATCCCGGGGAATCAGCTGCCAGAAGACATGTTCATTCTTCCGGCGGATCATGCGCGCGAAGTTAATGCCCCATACAGACAGATCCTGCTCTTTGAACCGCAGGGTTTTCCAGGGGATGGCAATTTCGAGAAACCAGCCCTCTTCGGTTACACGGGCTTTACATTTCCATACACCGTCCCATGCAGGATTATAATCACGCCCTTCATTGGCCAGTACGGCCTCCCTTTTGGAACCGTAGGCATTGGTGATAAAGTAATAGCCGCTGCGCTTATCGTGATAGGTGTCCAGTATCATTTCAAAGTAGTCGTCATCATCTACAATGGCATCACGCCGCATCTCCCGGGCGATGATTTTATCGGGTTCTTTATCGAAGCATTTGATTCCAAAGTAGAGATATTTTTTATCATAGAGCACAGCTACTTCGGTCCTTTCACTGGCCGGTTCTCCTTCGTCGGGTTCACGCTGTTTGAAATCTCCCTGGAATGCGGCTGTTTGCCATACAGCATCATCCAGACGGCCGTCGATCACTACCTCCTCCTTAATCGGGACTGCAAGCATGGCTCTCTTGCCATACTGATTTATCAACATAGTTGAATTGATTTTCGATTTTATTTCAGAATTTGAACCCCAAACATGGGTTATGGATAGGAGGAGTAAAGCTGTAAAAATTATACGGTGTAGGTTTCTGTTGGAGTGTTGAAAAGATAGTGATTTCTTTTTTTGTTCATAACGATTTTCTCTAAATTTCATCAAGTTTTCACTCTCTGAGCTGCTTCATTAACAATACTACACAGAACAAACATATCAAGTCAACGATCGGCTTAGTAACAACAGTTGCCTGAGTAAGCACTAAAAAAAACGGGAAGCTCTGCCTCAGGGAGCTCTCATTCGACTGTATGAATGTCTGTATGGCAGTGCCGGAGAACAGCTGCAGAGTGTGAAAGACTAAAATCATATGAGAGCCTCTTCCGAAAAAAGACCGGGCTGCCAGCAAATGATTTTCTGATGCAGTTTCAGGCTGATATCCTTGTCAGGTCTGTGATTCGCCCGAAAATAATAGAATCAACTTCCTTGGGAGCGGCTTATATGGCCGGGCTAAAATCTGGGTTCTGGGAAGACAGTAAAGAACTGGAGCGGATCAGATCGATTGAAAAAGAATTCACTCCGTCTATGGATGAAGACACCAGGCATTCCTTGCTGGCCGGATGGAGAAAAGCCCTGCGGCAGGCTACTTTATCTCCGCTCCTTTAGACATTTTATATTTTCTCACCTCGATTAAACAAAGAAACGCAGATCCCGAGACTGAGTACTTGAACTATAGAACCATGTTGTGGCATGGATTTATCGTAAACGTCACCCGGAACGCACTGTGTTTTACCGCGTATTATTCCATATGAGAAGGGGGAGTCTATATCATTTCTAGCCCTTTTCCTGAATCTCTTTGTGATTCTACTCTTTCCAGCAATTTCTTTTTGATTTCTCACAAATTTTCGCTATAATCTATACGACTATGAATGTCAGCAGGTGAAAATCGGATAAAAATGAGAGTAAACCACAGCAAGCTCAAAAACCAAATTCTTATAAATCTTGTTTAATGAGAAGTCCTTCTTTTTCACAAAGATGTCTCTCTTCTGTAAAAGACGAAGAAATGCGGAGGCGCAATTATGGCAAAGATGAATAGATGTTTTTGGCACAGCCACTCTGCTGAAGAAGTCGTTAAAACTCTAAACGCAGATTTGGAAAAAGGCCTTACAACTGAAGAGGTTGAAACTCGTCGGAAAAAATATGGTCCGAATGCGCTGCCCGAAGAAAAGATTTCTTCCAAAATCGGATTATTCATCAGTCAATTTAAAAGTCCTTTGATTTATATCTTAGTCATTGCAGGCATAATCACCCTGATTCTGGGAAAATGGACGGATTCTATAGTTATTTTTATGGCTGTCCTCATCAATGCCATTTTTGGTTTTTGGGAGGAGAGCAAGACATCAAATATTTTAGAAAAACTAAAAAAAGTTTTAGAAACAAGGACTATCGTCCTAAGAGACGGACATAAGCTTGAAATTCTTCAAGAAGAATTGGTGCCAGGGGACATCATTCTTTTAAGAGCCGGTGATAAAGTCCCGGCTGATGCAAGATTATTAGAGGGCAAAAATTTAAAAATCGACGAATCTATCCTAACCGGAGAATGGATCCCTGCAGCCAAGCATCCAAATATCTTGCAAGAATCCACCCCTCTTGCTGACAGGGATAACATGGTTTACATGGGATGCCTCGTTGAGGACGGAGAGGGAAAAGCAGTTGTTGTGGGAACCGGGATAGAAACCGAAGCCGGTAAGATTGCTGCTTTGGTCAGAGAGAGTAAAGAGGAAAAGACTCCGTTACAGCAGAAACTGGTCGGATTCAGTCGAGTCATTGGAATAACAATAAGTGTTATTTGTCTCTTCATCTTTATCGGAGGAATTCTCAGAAGAGGTGATCTTCTTGAAATGTTTGAGACGGCAGTGGCGATAGCCGTAGGTGGAATTCCTGAAGCCCTCCCTGTGGTCATGACAGTTGTCCTGACAATAGGCATGGAAAGAATTCTAAGAAAAAAGGGTTTAATCAGAAGATTATCCTCTGTGGAGACTTTAGGATCCGCTCAAATCATTTGTTTTGATAAAACAAAAACTCTAACCGAAGGCAAGATGGAGGTTACAAAGATTGTGGCGCAAGACACAGACACAGCCTTAAAAATTGCTGTTTTATGTAATGAGGCATTTATCGAAAACCCGGAAGATCCACCCGATTCCTGGAAGATTATCGGTTCACCCACAGATAAGGCGCTGTTGGCTGCAGGCCGAAATAAAGGAATTTCGAGAGCAGAATTAGAAAAAAGATCAACCGAAATTTCCAGACAGCCGTTTGACGCAGTCCATAAATACATGCTTTCTTTGAGAAAAGAAAAAGAAGAAACCGTCCTTTACATTTCTGGGGCTCCTGAAAGGTTATTGAACAAATCTATAAATTCAAATTATTATGAAAAAAAATTAAATGTATTAACACAAAAAGGTCTGCGAGTAATAGGTGTCGGGTACAAAAAAATCTCGGATGAGGACGTTCATAATTTAAATCTAAATGATTTAGCAAACGAGCTGACTTTCGCTGGTTTTTTTGGCTTGAGAGACTCCATAAGGAAAGATGTTAAGGAAGCCATTCAAGTGTGTCAATTTGCTGGAATGAAACCCATTATGATCACGGGAGACCACAGATTAACCGCAAGGGTGATAGCAAGAGAAGTCGGGATAGAAGTTGGAGAAGAGAATATCATCGAAGGAAGCGAGCTAGATTCTCTAACGGATGCAGAATTTGAAAAAAGACTGGAAAAAATCAAAATCTATGCCAGATCTGAACCCCAGCACAAAATGAGGGTCATCGAGTCCTGGCAAAAAAAAGGCATGGTTGTGGGCATGACAGGAGATGGAGTCAATGATGCCCCGGCACTAAAAAAAGCGGATATCGGAATTGCTTTGGGTTCAGGAACCGAGGTAGCAAAAGAAAGCTCTGACTTAGTCTTACTCAATGACAGTTTCGGCATCATCGTGAAATCCATCGAAGAAGGGCGAGTGATATTAGATAATTTACGGAAAGCAATCGCCTATGTTTTAGCGGACTCCTTTTGTTCTGTCATTTTGGTAGGTGTTGCCACAATTATTATGGGCTGGCCTCTCCCAATTTTGCCGGTCCAGATTTTATGGAATAATTTTGTTGAAGATTCACTTCCCAACATTGCCTATTCTTTTGAGCCGGAAGAAGAAGATGTGATGCAGAGGAAACCCTCTCCATCGAAATCTCCTCTTTTAAATAGAGAAATGAAGGTATTAATCTTCGGAACCGGCTTGCTGGATCAATTTCTCGCTCTGGGTTTGTTCTGGTTTACCTGGAAACATTTGGGTTTAGACTTGGATTATGCCCGAACAATGGTGTTTGGAGCTATCTGCATCGATACAGCTTTTGTTGTCTATTGTTACAAGAGCTTAAGAAAAAACATCTGGAAGATAAATCTCTTTTCGAACAAGTGGTTAAATATTGCATCCGTTGTCGTCTTTGTGACGTATGCTCTGGCTGTTTATCTTCCGCCTCTGCAAAAGGTCTTGCATACTGTTCCTTTGGGGGTGTTGAGCTGGCTGGTTTTAATTTTGATCGGGATAACATCTATGTTTTTAGTGGAACTGACAAAGTGGTACTTTATTTCACGCCATCGAACTGACTAAAGATTGATACAAAATGAAGGTCTTATAATTGGTTTCTATGACTGATTCGTTCGCAGATGCAATAGTGAGATTTTTTATGCCCTTCTTCTCTTCCTGGGGATACTATGCACCATGGGTTACATTTTCGGAGATAACTGGGAAGCGATAGACAACTTTTTCGGCTATATCGGGTGGGGCCTCCTCGCCCTGATCATCGTCATCATCGCCGTCTGTTATCGCATAAAACGCAGGCGAAAAGCCAAGAAAGGCATTGCCCACTAATAAAAATCCGAACAGAATCGACTGGCTCTACATCCCGGAAACAGACAACGTGGCCTCTTTCGAGGATTCTGTAAGCTCACGCGGTGGATTAAGTGGGTTTTAGACTTCTCACTACATCCGAGACAGGAACTTTAGGAATGCGGCAAGAGTTTTACTCGTTTCGATAGATATTTCTTTCTGTGAGATTGGCTGATTCTGTTCTAAGAAGAAAATCCTTTCTTACCGAATTTTTTCAGTTTGAAGGAAGCCACGACCATGACAAATCCAGCTACGATGGCGAATATGCTGAAAATCCACATGAGAGCCACAGCCGAAACCTGATGTGAAAGAAGGAAGAGCACCCCAAAAATCACGCCAAAGAGACCTACCAGGATCATCGTCCACTCACCCTTGATCTCTTTCCTTAAGCGGATTCCCGTAAAGATGCTCACGAAACCCCAGATCATGGCCATGAAGGCAAGCACGAATACAAGGACTGTCACGGTGAGGATCGCACTGGCCACGGGATGGGAGAACACGATGATGCCGGCAAGAACCTCCAGTATACCTATGAGGATCCCCCATCCACACCCTTTGATGGACCTCCTGCCAATGATGGATTTCACGATCGTGAAGATCCCATCGACAAAGAAATAAATGCCCAGGAACTGCACGAGAATGAGCACCGTCAGTCCTGTTTTCGTGAGAAGAAGAATGCCCAAGAGAATGAGAGCGATATCCCGCAACAGCACCAGCCACCAAATTTTCGCGGTAAACTACTGCAAAGGGGGCTTTTCCTGTATGTCTTCACTCATTTAATCCCTCTTTATTTATAACGGCTCTTTTGACATATCATTCGATTTTATAGTATTTCTTCATAGCTGTAAATTACTAACGAACAAAAAGGTTGAGTTTATCACAAAATTGAGCATGTCCCTTGATTGGTAAAATGCGATAGCTTAATACCATTTACTGCGCTTCGACGCGGATTGAAATTATCCTCACTGGATTCTTCAATTGACTAACCAGCCAATCAAAATTTTTTGTGAATTCAACCTCCCTTTTCATTTCATCTTTGCCAGATAGTTTAAATTTCAGTTTACTGAGACTCAAATTTGAACTGTAACCTCGAAGAATTATTTCATCGCTCTGCTCGTGCAAATAATCAAGCAAAGGATTAAGCTGTGCTTCTGAATCTGCTGCTTCAGCAGTTATAAAAAAGATATGCTCTTCCAGTTCTCTAATTTTCGTTCTAAATTCAAAACCGCTTCCTTTTGTGTAGAAGCCCGTTGCTAACACACGAATCATCCGGAGAGAATCAAATTCCTTAGATATCTCATAAACAGTAATTCGTAAAGGTCCCCTTTCCAGAGTGTATTTCCCCAATACATCGCTGCCCACCTCTGCCTTGACTTTGTATAAGAGGAAAAATCCATCATAATATTTTTGGTCAAAGTGCTCCTTGGTTTTAAGAAGTGGACGGTTTTTGATTCCACTAAGGTTCTCAACATCAAGGGGAATATTTTTTCCCTCAGATGAAATTAACTCTATCTTTGGAAAAAATTGAGCGAATGAAATCATGGAAAAAAGAAAAATAATTAAAAATGTGTATGTTATTCTCTTCATTTTGATCAAACTCCTCTATTGTTTGTCCTACTTGAGTCAACTTCCAATAATCTCGTTCTTAATCTCAAAGTTACTAATCCGAGCTCAAAAACACGGCTATAAAATGACTATGATAGAAAGAGACCATATAGCTATTATGTTTCTGCGCATGCTACCTTCGTGTCTTTTTATTTATTTTAGTGAATTTTAATCAAATATGCTAATCCATAATTCTTACTTAAAGGGTTGTTTTTCATCAAGACAAATTTCTCCAATCAATAATAGTTAAAAAAAGTCGGCAATGGCTTGGAACTCCAATTTCAGAAAGCATTCCGAAGGACGGCATTCACTCTAAACTACACATTCTTAGACCATTGGAACGAAAGCGATGACCAGCCACTGACTGCACTCTCAAAACACAACCTCAACTTCGACTTCCAACTTTACCCAGGGGAGAAGTTACGCATTGGGTTATTGGGTTTGTTGGCATCCTCATCTTATTGGCTGGATTTCAACACAAATGAGATGTTGGATATTCCTTCTTATTTTAACTTGGACGAAGGAAACCTCCTTTTTTATATTCTCATTATATTTGCTTCAGCAAAAATATTTGGGACTCTATGTATCTGGGTAAAAATACCGGCTATAGTCGGTGAGCTTATGGCCGGTATCCTTCTGGGAAATTATGTCTTGGGCATAATTGACACTCCAACAATGTATTGATGACATTTGAAGAAATAGGTGTCATTTTTTTAATGTTTAACGTCGGCCTGGAGGTGGGTTTAAAAGATTTTATTGCTATAGGCAAGACTGCTGTCTTTGTCGGTATATTAGAAGTTTTAATACCCCTTATCATGGGCTTAGGAACCATGCTGCTCCTCGGCCATAAAATAATAGAATCAACTTCCTTGGGAGCAGCTTATATGGCCGGGCTAAAATCCGGATTCTGGGAAGATAGTAGAGAACTGGAGCGGATCAGATCGATTGAAAAAGAATTCACTCCGTCTATGGATGAAGACACCAGGCATTCCTTGCTGGCCGGATGGAGAAAAGCCCTGCGGCAGGCTACTTTATCTCCGCTCCTTTAGACATTTTATATTTTCTCACCTCGATTAAACAAAGAAACGCAGATCCCGAGACTGAGTACTTGAACTATAGAACCATGTTGTGGCATGGATTTATCGTAAACGTCACCCGGAACGCACTGTGTTTTACCGCGTATTGTTCCATTACTTTGAGCAATTTGTTCTTGAATATGAAAACCTTACACTTATACAGAAAATGTTGCACTGGAGACATACCGGTTTCCATGTCCACAGCAAAGTGAGGGCCACAAGTAAGCAGGAAGCGGAAAGAGTCGGCAAATACATGATAAGACCAATCCTATCCCTCAAACGGCTTTCCCTTGATGAGGCCCAAGGACAGTTAATCTATCAATACGGAAAGCACCGTACAGAGTCAGAGCATATGGATTATCTGGAGTTTATTGCCAGAGTTACCTCTCATATTCCTGAAAAAGGACAGGTCATGGTCCGTTATTACGGTCTGTATGCAAATGCCCACAGAGGAAAGATAAACAAGGCAGGAGTTTCGCCCTCCTATCCACCTATCATTGAGGAAGAGGAGAGATTTGTGCCCTCCAAAGGCTGGGCCGAGATGATAAGAAAAGTCTATGAAGTTGATCCTCTCCTCTGCCCTTCGTGTGCTGGCCGGATGAGAATCATCGCCTTCATCGAAGACCACACCGTTACAGACAAAATCATTAATCACCTCAAACTCACCTTCATGGCTGAACGGCCTCCCCCTCCTCAAATTGTCCAGCAGGAACTCTTGATGGCAGCCGAAGAGAAGGGCGAGTATTTCTGAGAGCATTCTTGACTGCTTTTTGTCGATTTGAGAGGAGGAGTCTATTTTATGGCTGACTTTTTTGCTTTTTTTGTCGTTTTGTTTCTTTGTTTTGTCCTTGACATCATCTTTTCTCCAGTGATATATTCATTCCAGGATGTCAGTGGGTGGAAATTGAGGAAAATTGTGAGAGATTTGCTGCAAGCACAAAAAGGAAATTCTTATAAATAAGGAGGAATAGATATCCTTTTTTCTTCTAATGTTGGTTTAACCATCGATGCGAGATATTTTGTCTTAAAAGAAGTGGAAGAGAATTGGGAAATTCAGACGGGGGAGTATACATCCAATATTGGGGAAGGATGGACTTTCAATTTATCTGAAGAAGGAGCCAAACTTCTTCAAGAAGGGATCGGGCCATTCAAACTTAATACATCATTCTTCAAAATTTCAGTTGGATTAAAATTTTTATTTTAGGCTTATCACAATAATGAGTACCTAAAGAGAGGCAGGACAAATACATCTCTTTAAAATTTATGGCTCCTATCCCATTTGTGTGGGTAAATTAGAGTAATTCAGCTTGCC